>NZ_JBHZRZ010000001.1:841987-955604 GCF_043642145.1 Alteromonas gracilis | reverse complement strand
TATCCCAGTGACGAGATTGTAGACTTATACAGCCATCGCTGGGAAATTGAATTAGGGTACCGAGAGATGAAGCAGACGCTACTGAATAGTGAATATACGCTTCGGAGTAAGCGGCCTGACATGGTTGAGCAGGAATTATGGGGATTACTGCTGGCTTATAACCTGATACGAGTGGCAATGACCGAAGCTGCACTACGCAAAGGCATCTGGCCTAATCAGCTAAGCTTCAGCGGATGTTCAAGCGCAGTGGTTGCATTCCTTCTGACTATAGGGCTTACAAGCCCCGGGAAGCTGCCCGTATTGTACGAAAATCTTATTAACCAACTCACTTACTACGAGTTACCGCCACGGCGAGAGGACAGATTATATCCACGGTGTGTTAAATTTAAACCGAGTAGGTACCCAGCTAAAAAGAAAAATGCCAGTCAGCTTAACTGACTGGCATTAGTCATTCGACTCCTTTTTTAAATAGCAGTTTTTTGAACGCTACATGTCTATTTGCGCTTTTTCTTAAGCGCTAATTTTTGTTTTTTCTCTTGCTCTTTTAGCACTTCATTTATAAAACTTTTTCTGCCGAATTCTCGCGTGATGACGCATTTATTTAAATCGAACCCGCGGGCAGGGCAGTACTCTCTTCCATACAGGATAATTTGTAGATGCAGATCGTTCCACCTCTCTTTGGGGAACAGACGTTTTGCGTCACGCTCTGTTTGCTCGACACTTTTCCCGTTTGACAGCCCCCATCGGAACATTAAACGATGTATGTGAGTGTCTACGGGAAAAGCAGGAATGCCAAAGCCCTGAGACATCACAACCGCCGCAGTTTTGTGGCCTACTGCTGGCATGGCCTCCAGTGCTTCGAAGTTTGCTGGCACAACACCATTGTGCAGCTTTATAATCATGTCGGATAAATGCCAAATGCCCTTAGACTTCATGGGAGACAAACCGCAAGGGCGGATAATATCTTGAATTTCTTCAATACTCATCAACACCATATCGTAAGGGTTGTCTGCGCGAGCAAATAGCTTTGGCGTAATTTGGTTAACACGTTCGTCAGTACACTGCGCTGATAGTAATACGGCGATAAGTAGCGTGTATGGGTCTTTGTGGTCCAAAAAAATTGGAATTTCTGGATAGAGGTCATCCAAAATTCGCATTATTTCTTGTACTTTTTCCTGCTTGGTAAGCGCCTTAACGGGCTTAGCTACGTCATTCATTTCTATATACTTTTCTAACTGTGCGTGTTTTAGAACGTTCAGGTCCATGCGCATTAGAGCGCACATAGGGGACCTGTATGCTCTACCTAGTGTGGTAGAGCCTAGCTTTCAGCGGTGACGCGCACACGCTCTGCCTTAACCGCAGGCGCTTTTTGCTGCGCGGCTAACTTCGCATCTATGCTATTTTTAATAGCAATAAGAAGCCCCATGCCTAAAAATGCGCCTGGAGGTAATATTGCAAGTAAAAACGGATTTTCAGTGTTAAACAGCGTTATGGTCCAGTTTGCTGCCATTGGGCCAAACAGTCTGTCTGCTCCTGCTAACAACGTACCTGCACCTAATACTTCGCGCATACCGCCTAAAATAACTAACACTGCCGTAAAGCCTAACCCCATCATTAGACCATCGTAAGCAGATGCAAGCGGGCCATTTTTCGACGCAAAGGCCTCGGCGCGACCTATAATGGCGCAGTTAGTTACAATAAGGGGGATAAAAATACCTAACGCTAAATAAAGGTCATAAGTGTAGGCGTTCATTAAAAGCTGAACAATGGTCACAAATGCGGCAATGATCATTACGAAGACAGGAATGCGGATTTCGTTTCTTACAACATTTCTAACAAGTGAAACGGTAACGTTACTGCCAATTAATACCAACATAGTGGCAAGCCCTAACCCCAAACCATTGATAAAAGTAGCGGTAACGGCTAGAAGCGGACACAGGCCCAGCAGTTGGACCAAAGCAGGGTTGTTTTTCCAGAGCCCTTGTAAGGAAAGATCGCGAAAGTCAGTCACGTTATAGCTCCTCTACACTATGAGGTTGAGCGTCATCTACGTTAACGGCATCGATTGTTTCAACCACCTCTGTATTCGCACACGTATTAGGTGCGCTGAATAGCGCAGATTGATTTGCCTGAGCGTAAATCAAAGCCTCACGCACCGCACCTACTACCGCTCTTGGCGTGATGGTGGCGCCTGTAAATTGGTCGAATTCACCGCCGTCTTTTTTTACTTGCCATGGCGCAAGATTATCCGTTGAAAATGATTTGCCGCTGAATAATGTAATCCAATTGCTGACGGCAAGCTCTATTTTATCACCAAGCCCAGGGGTTTCTTTGTGCTCGATAACGCGCACACCAAGGACTTTCAGGTTGTTCGTGCCGATAGCTCTCTCATCAAGCGCTGTCATATCTGTGAGTGTTAACGCAGTATCATTGAGATTTTCGCTGTCAGCCAAATTAGCGTTCGCACCTACTTTTGCCTCGTCACTAACCTGTACACCAATCACAATGTCAATGTCGCCGCTGTAGCCGTCTGGGGCCGTTGATTCTAACACCAATGCACTAGGCTGCCCGTTGAGTGTAGCCCGATAGACCTTGTGGCTTTTTTTGTTACCAAGTTCTAGGGCGTCTACTTCAGTGCAGTTTGCATAAAGGGCATTATCATGGAATTGACTGGGCACCACTTCATTTAGCACGCTTAATAGCTTTTGCTGTTTTTGTTGTTCAATTTTGTCTTGGGTGCCAAAGAAGGTTAGCGCTATCAAGGCTGTGGTTACAACAGCGAAAGCGCCTAACATAAGGCCGTTTTTGGCTAAACTTTCTTTCATCATTACTGCTTACCCCGACCAACATTCTTGCCATACACGCGAGGGCGCGTGTAATAATCGATAAGCGGTACCGCCGTATTCATGATAATAACAGCAAATGCAACAGCATCAGGGTAGCCGCCAAACGTGCGAATAATCACTACCCAGAAACCAATTGCTGCACCGAAGATAATACGTCCTTTTGGAGTTGTCGACGCTGAAACAGGGTCGGTTGCAATAAAAAATGCGCCCACCATTACCGCACCATTAAACAGGTGAAAGAGTGGCGAAGCATAGTAATCGGCATTGGTCAAATGAAGCAGTAACGCACACACAAACACGCTTAAAAGCATACCGCCAGGTATGTGCCAACTGATCACGCGGGTTTTCCATAAGTAAAGCCCGCCAAGCAAATACGCAAGACTAACAAAGCCCCATCCTGTACCCGCAGCGTCGAAAAAGCCCCCGTTAAAAATGGGGTTAGCGAGTGATTCTGAGTAGGTTACACCTTGGGTTAAATCGGTTTTAAGTGTGTCTAGTGGTGTTGCCATTGTTACGCCGTCGGCAATCGTCTTAAGCTGAGTGACGTCGTAACCGCTGGTAGTAAAACCAGTGAAAATTAGCGACACTGAATCAAGAAAACTGGGCGAGATGCCAGCAAGAGTGGCTGGCGGTAGCCATTGGCTCATAGCCGCAGGAAAGGACATAAGAAGAACCACGTAAGCTATCATAGCGGGGTTGAAAATATTGAAACCAAGTCCGCCATATACTTGCTTAGCTACCGCAATTGCGAAGAAAACACCGGTTACGGTCATCCACCAAGGCAGCGTAGGAGGGATACTAATAGCAATGAGGAGCCCGGTTAATATTGCGCTGTAATCGGTTAGCGTACGTTCAATAGGTCGCTTTCTTAAAAACAAAATCACGCCTTCAATCACCAGCGCACTCACAACAGCGATGACGGCTTGAATAAGCATTCCCCAACCAAAAAAGAACGACTGTGCAATCATACCGGGGATCATGGCGTAAATAACCATACGCATCACTTGGCCAGTATCGCGTTTAACCCGTTGATGTGGTGAACTCGATAAACTTAACTTCATTATGACTCTTTCTCTTGTTCAGCGGCCGCTTTTTTTGCCTTGGCTTTAGCAATGGCTGCTGCAATTCGCGCTTTCTTCTCGTCTGCTTCGCTGTTTGCAGGCGCCTCTTGCGTTTCGTTAGATGTCTCAACAGCGCTTACTTTCGCGTTGTTTTCATCGGCATTGGGTAATGGCGCATCGCCGTTGTCTGCAGTATCGCCAGTTTGTTGAGCCGCTTTTTTAGCTTTAGCTTTTGCTACTGCCGCAGCTATTCGCGCTTTTTTCTTATCAGCTTCACTTGCCTCGTTTACGGCTTCATTAACAACGTTATTTGTATTGCCAGCGCCGTCATGCGAGCTTGCTTCTTTTTGCTTAACTGAAGGCGCTTGCGCCGCTTTTTTGGCCTTGGCTTTGGCAACCGCCGCTGCAATTCGCGCTTTTTTCTGATCTTCTTCTGATACAGGTGTATCGGCTTTCGATTCAGATTCGGCTTCTATCTTAACCAGCTTTTGGGCTTCATCAGTTTTAGCTTGCGTCGTTTGTGCTGCTTTTTTAGCCTTAGCTCTGGCCATTGCCGCGGCAATTTTGGCTTTCTTATCTTCATCTGATGAAGGTGAAGACGAATGCTCTGGTTGCGCTTTCTCTATCTGTTCATCTGATACTTGCTCTGATTGAGTTACTTGCGCTGCCTTTTTCGCTTTGGCTCTAGCGATAGCGGCCGCCACTTTTGCCTTTTTGTCTTCCTCTGGCGACGAAGGAGAGGCTTCAGACTGCTCGTCAGTGTTTTCCGTAGGTGTCGGTGCCGATTGAGCGGCTTGCGCTGCTTTCTTCGCTTTAGCTCTGGCAATTGCAGCCGCTACTTGCGCTTTTTTATCATCTGCCGCGGGTGCTTGCTCACCTTGAGTGGCACGCTCGCTATCCTGTGGTAAAGGCGCTGAGGTTACACCTTCGCCACTTGCTTTAGCCTGTAACGCTGCTTTTTTTGCTTTCGCGCGTGCAAGCGCAGCGGCGACTTTGTCTTTTGCTTCTGCGGCTCCATTGTTGCTGGTGTTGCTAGCAGTACTTGCGGTGTCTGCCGCAACAGCACTTTGTTCTTTAGCCTTATTTGCTGCTAAGCGAGCTTCTTTCGCCTTACGGTGTTTCTCTTCACGCTCGCGCTTTTCGCGCTCTAATCGTTCTTTTCGAGCTTCAAAACGCTGCTTGGCTTTTTCAGCTTTGTTCTTTTCATCGCGCTGTAAGCGAATTTCAGATTTTGCTTGGCGGTAATAGTGCACCAGTGGAATTTCACTGGGGCAAACGTATGCACAGGCGCCGCACTCTATGCAGTCGAATAGGTCGTATTCTTCGGCTTTATCGTATTCTTTGGCTTTAGCATGCCAGAACATTTGTTGAGGAAGTAAAGTTGCAGGGCAAGCATCAGCGCAGGCACTACAGCGAATGCATGGGCGTTCGGCATTGTCATCTACTAACTCCTTTTTAGACGGAACTAATAAGCAGTTTGTGGTTTTAATAACAGGTATTGTCGCGTCAGAAAGGGTGAAGCCCATCATTGGCCCACCCATAATTACCTTAGGCGCTTTCTGCTTTTTCGGGTTGTAATTTGCTTCTTCTAACAGGTGGGAAACAGGCGTACCCAACAACGCTCTGAAGTTACTAGGCGACTCAACCGCTTCACCCGTAACGGTAACAATGCGTTCAATTAACGGCTTGCCGTGTAATATTGCATCAGCAATAGCGTAACAGGTTCCCACGTTGAACATCATTACGCCCACATCAGCAGGCAGGCCATTTCTTGGTACTTCACGGCCAGTGAGAACTTGTATTAACTGCTTTTCGCCACCAGCTGGATATTTTGTTTCAACATTTACCACGCGGTAGTCTTTTTTATCTTGGCACGCGATGTTTAATGCTTCAAAGGCTTCGGGTTTGTTGTCTTCCACCGCGATGATAATCGCTTTGGGCCCAATAAGGTGAATGAGAATATCTAGACCTTGGCGTATTTGCCACGCATGCTCACGCATAAGGCGGTCATCAGACGTAATATAGGGCTCGCACTCAATACCATTTAACACAAGAAACTCAATGGGTTTTGAGGTTGATGTTTTAATGTGAGTCGGGAAGCCTGCGCCACCCATTCCCGATATACCCGCTTGGCAAATAGCTTCGATAAGCTTGTTGCTATCAACTTCACTGTAGTTCGCTATTGGTGACAAGTCGCACCACGTGTCTTTTCCATCAGGACGTATAGATATACACATTTCCGTTAAACCGCTTGGATGAGCGACTACGTGAGGAGCAATGGCTACGACTTCGCCAGATGTCGGTGCATGAACTGGAACAGAAAAAGGTGAAGAGCTCTGCGAAAGAATTTGCCCTTTCAACACAGTATCGCCAACGTCTACACTGCATATGCCGTCTGAACCGATGTGCTGCCTCAATGGAACAATCAATAGTTCGGGTAACGAAGGTTTCTTTATTACCGACGTATTTGAGAGCGTTTTTTTATCGTCTGGATGCACGCCACCTGGAAATGAGTACATCTTTCCCGCATTTAGGGTTTCTATAATTGAATCAAAACTTGGGTACATCACAGTTACGACACCATTTTGATGGGGATATCACCTTTAGGCGATGATTCAAAATCCCACTTCCATGTAGAAGTTGTTTGAGCAATTGGCACCATGTCGATGCAGTCGACAGGGCAGGGGTCAACACATAAGTCGCACCCTGTGCACTCGTCAGTAATCACAGTGTGCATATGCTTTGCTGCACCTAAAATAGCATCCACAGGGCAGGCTTGAATGCACTTAGTGCAGCCAATGCATTCATCTTCGCGAATGAAAGCCACTTTTTTTACGTCTTCTTCGCCGTGTGCAGCATCAAGAGGCTTAGGCTCAACCCCCATTAAGTCTGCGAGCTTTTTAATAGTAGCTTCCCCGCCCGGTGGGCATTTATTAATGTCATCACCATCAGCGATAGCCTCTGCGTAGGGCTTGCATCCCGGGTAGCCACATTGCCCACATTGAGTTTGTGGTAGCACTGCGTCAATTTGTTCTACTAGCGGATCGCCCTCTACTTTAAAGCGAATGCTCGCATAACCCAGAACAAGGCCAAAAATAAGCGCAAGGGCACCAATAGCAATAACGGCAAATATGATTGCAGATGATATCGTCATTATACTTTCACCAATCCACTAAAGCCCATAAAGGCAAGCGACATTAGACCCGCAGTAATCATGGCTATTGAGGCACCTTTAAAAGCAACGGGGACATCGGCAGCGGCAAGGCGCTCACGCATGGCAGCAAACAAAACCAAAACTAATGAAAAGCCAACAGCAGCACCGAAGCCATAAATAAGGCTCTGCATGAAATTATGCTGCTCGGTAAGGTTTAAAAGCGCAACACCGAGTACTGCACAGTTGGTTGTGATAAGAGGAAGGAATATACCTAACAACCTATATAAGGTAGGGCTAGTTTTATGCACAACCATTTCTGTAAACTGAACAACCACTGCGATAACAAGAATAAAAGCAAGGGTTCTTAAGTAGCCAATACCCAAAGGAGCAAGCAAATAAGTTTCAACTAAGTAACTTGACGCAGAGGCAAGGGTGAGTACAAATGTAGTGGCCATAGACATGCCCATGGCGGTTTCTAGTTTTCCAGACACACCCATGAACGGACATAAGCCAAGAAACTTAACCAACACAAAGTTGTTAACCAGTACTGTACCAATCAAAAGCAGTAAAAATTCAGTCATGAATAACGCAATTCCTTCGAGGAATCTTGACGGACAATGCCCGCGAATTAAAAAGAAAAACAGATTGCGTCTATTATCCCTTTTTAGAAAGGGTTTAACAACTTGATTGAATTAGGGTTATTTAATGTCTAAACGCGTTGTTTTAGGAATTAAAATAGAGTGAGGTGGATGAGGCGATTTAAGAGCCAACTAAGTGGCTCCCCCTCCCCGACTCGAACGGGGGACCTGCGGATTAACAGTCCGTCGCTCTAACCAACTGAGCTAAGGGGGAATCGACACCTAAGTTGTTTGCTGAAGTTGGCTCCCCCTCCCCGACTCGAACGGGGGACCTGCGGATTAACAGTCCGTCGCTCTAACCAACTGAGCTAAGGGGGACCTGTGCTTCAACGGAGGCGAATATTAAAGACGTACTTAGGAACTGTCAACAATATAAATGAAATATTTGTGCTGACTGCGCAAAAAATAGCTTTTTACGGGTTTTATGCTCATTTTGTCGTCAATGTGATGAAAGTGATGGTTAATAACTATGCATTATTGCACCTTTGCTCACAAAGTAGACCCAATTTAGATAAAAGGGTAATTATTTTTAAAAGAACCTTTATATTTCCTTAAAGTTAATTTGTATAACTAAATAGAATAAAAAATTCCTTCCATACTGTTACTATATACAGTGTTTAATAAATCTGTAACCTGTACCTGAGGATTAAAAGGTTAGTCACTACTTACCTGCTGAGAAATTAATCGAGCACAGAATCCCGTCGAATATGGTCTGGCGGTAGTTATCCACTAAATCTGTGGATAACTATGTTGATAGCTTAGTTTTCAGATATGCTTCCCTTAGATCGGCTGTGTATTGATCTCAGGGTTGAATGGTGTTTTTTTTGATGTAGTTCTTTAAATACAAAGATTTACGCTGTTTTTGAAGATCCAAAATCTCGATCAAAAGAGATCGCTTGAACAAAAAGTAGCTTGTGTGTTAAATCAACGAATGTTCAAAAGCTATTCAACGGAATCCGTCTTACTTCTCAATGCCTTACATTTTGTTAACATTTATGGTTGCGTGTTATTCGCCTCGCTCGCCTTTAAAGTGCGAACGCGCATCCACAATATTGGTATTTAAAATGAAACTCTAAAGAAACTCTAAAGAAACAGAAACGTCATGATCCAAATTTAGCGGCTTGATATCTATTTACATAGAAAAATATCAATTTTGCAGAGTTGCGGGCAAATTCATAAATCTCGTTTATTTTTTCAAAAAAAGAGATTTTATTTGAAACTCTCTCATGCAGTGTTTTGTTTATCGATAACGCGTAGCTAATTAGGGTTCACTCTTTTACACTAACGCGCAGTAAATAAAGAGTTTTAAGGTAATCGGAGCTCAAGTGATAAAAAATAACGCTAAACAACGTACTTCCGACTTGTTGGAAGGGGATATAGGTATAACGTTAAAGCGTATGACCATTCCTATGATTCTAGGTATGGTAATGATGATGAGTTTCGGACTTATCGATACCTTCTTCGTAAGTTTGTTAGGAACTGACCCGCTAGCCGCAATTAGTTTTACATTCCCGGTTACCTTCACCGTAATAAGCCTTAATATTGGTTTAGGCATAGGTACATCAGCAATTATTGGTAAATTGCAGGGAAGTAAAGAGATAACCAAATCTCAGCAGTATGCAACGGGTTCATTGATGTTGTCAGTGTTACTGGTTGGCGCATTGGCAATAATTGGCTTATTTACCATTGAGCCCATATTCAAATTACTCAATGCAACTGAAAACCTCATGCCGTATATCTCCGATTATATGGGATTGTGGTATTTGTCGAGCATATTTCTGGCCATGCCCATGGTGGGCAATAGCGTGTTGCGGGCCTGTGGTGATACCCGTACGCCCAGTATTGTCATGGCAGCAGGCGGCGGCCTTAATGCCTTGCTCGATCCTATCTTTATCTTCGGTCTTGGCCCTATACCCGCAATGGGAATTCAAGGTGCGGCTTTGGCTACCTTTATAGCTTGGATAGTAGGGGCGCTTTGGATACTTTACATTCTAGCAGTTCGCCGCAAGTTGATGCTGCCACGACTATTAACACTTGAAGAGCTGCGCGATAGCAGTCGAGAAATATTGAAGATTGGCTTACCAGCTGCTGGCGCCAATATGTTAACCCCAGTAGCTGGAGGCGTAATGACAGCGGTTGTGGCTGGTTACGGGGCGGAAGCAGTTGCTGCATGGGGAGTCGGTAATCGCATGGAGTCAATTGCAAGTATCGTCGTGCTAGCACTATCAATGACGTTGCCGCCCTTTATTAGCCAAAACGTAGGGGCTGGACAGGTAGAAAGAGTAAAGAAGGCCTACTCGCTTACTTTGAAGTTTGTTCTCGTATGGCAATTTATTATTTTTCTCGTAATGTGGGGGCTTTCAAGCTGGATTGCTGTCGTCTTTGCAAATGAAGTTAAAGTAAGCGTTTTAATACAGCTGTTTTTGATGATAGTTCCTCTTGGTTACGGCATGCAGGGCATCATTATTCTGACTAACTCGTCGTTAAATGCCATGCATCGCCCTATGACGGCATTAGTGTTAAGTGTCATCCGCTTATTTGTTTTCTTCGTACCTATCAGCGTTGCAGGCAGTTTTCTATTTGAACTTAAAGGTTTATTTGCGGGAACCGTCATCGCCAATATTGCGATGGCTAGTGTTTCTTTTATCGTTTTCAAACGAGCAATTGCTCAGTTTGAGACAGACACACTGCATTCTCAGCAAAATTAATACTTCTTGTTTATGCTTCGTATTTCTCTCATGCACAGAGCATAAGAACGGGTAATTAGGTAAACAAGAATTAAGGTGAATAAAGGTAAGGTAAATGAGTAGAGGGTTTGAGCTTCATTCTAAGTATGAGCCAGCAGGCGACCAACCAAAGGCAATTGAAGCCTTAGTAGATGGTCTAGAGAGTGGCTTGGCAGGCCAAACGCTTCTAGGTGTGACTGGGTCTGGTAAAACCTTTACGATGGCGAATGTCATTAAGGAAGTGCAGCGACCTACGCTAATTCTTGCTCACAACAAAACGCTGGCCGCTCAGCTGTACGGGGAAATGAAAGAGTTCTTCCCTAACAATGCGGTTGAGTATTTTGTTTCATATTACGATTATTATCAGCCAGAAGCATATGTCCCCAGTACCGATACTTTTATTGAAAAAGATGCGTCTATAAATGATCATATCGAACAGATGAGACTATCGGCAACTAAGGCGCTAATGGAGCGCCGCGACGTAGTCATTGTAGCAAGTGTGTCTGCTATTTATGGTTTGGGTGACCCTGAATCCTACATGAAAATGCTGTTGCATTTGCGTCAGGGCGACACCATGGATCAGCGAGATATTCTGCGCCGTCTTGCCGAATTACAATATAAGCGCAATGACTTAGCATTTGAGCGTGGTACGTTTCGCGTTCGTGGTGACGTTATTGATATTTTCCCAGCCGACTCTGAAAAGCAAGCGGTAAGGGTTGAGCTGTTCGACGATGAAATAGACAAAATCAGCTTGTTTGACCCGCTTACGGGTGCGGTTGATAAGTCAGTTATCCGTGCAACGGTTTTCCCGAAAACTCACTACGTGACGCCTCGCGAGAAAATTCTTAACGCAATTGAGCACATAAAGGATGAATTAGGCGAACGTAAGAGTCAGCTTCAAGAGGCAAACAAGCTTATTGAAGAACAGCGAATTTCTCAACGGACTCAATTTGACATCGAGATGATGATGGAACTTGGGTATTGTTCTGGTATTGAAAATTACTCACGCTACCTATCGGGCCGTGCACCGGGCGAGCCGCCGCCAACCTTATTAGATTACTTCCCCGCAGACGGTTTGATGTTCATCGATGAATCGCACGTTACAGTCTCCCAAGTAGGTGCCATGTATCGCGGTGATAGGTCGAGAAAAGAGACGCTCGTTGAATTCGGGTTTAGACTTCCGTCGGCGTTAGACAACCGCCCGTTGAAGTTCGAAGAGTTCGAGCAAATCTGTCCTCAGACTATTTATGTTTCTGCAACGCCTGGCGACTATGAGCTGAAGAAAACAGACGGTGAAATAGTAGAGCAGGTGGTTAGGCCTACAGGCCTGCTAGACCCAGTAATTGAAGTTCGCCCTGTTGCGACTCAGGTCGATGATGTTCTCTCTGAGATTCAAAAGCGTGTAGAGCTTGATGAGAGGGTGCTTATCACCACACTAACGAAACGCATGGCTGAAGACTTAAGCGAATACTTGAATGAGCATGGCGTTAAAGTTCGCTATTTACACTCAGATATCGACACTGTTGAGCGTATAGAAATTATCCGCGACCTTCGTTTAGGCAAATTCGACGTGTTGGTTGGTATTAACCTGTTGCGTGAGGGCTTGGATATGCCTGAAGTGTCATTAGTTGCCATTTTAGATGCGGATAAAGAGGGCTTTTTACGCGCAGAGCGCTCGCTGATTCAGACAATCGGTCGAGCTGCACGACATGTAAATGGTAAAGCTATTTTGTATGCAGATAGCATTACTAAATCCATGAAAAAAGCCATGGACGAAACAAATCGTCGTCGCGAAAAACAAATGGCTCATAACGAAGCGAATGGTATTACTCCGATGCGACTAAATAAACCGATTACCGACATCATGGATTTAGGTGAAAGTGCACACCCAGCATCAGGTAAGGTAAGGCTGCGCAAAGTTGAAGAGAAGAAAAAGCAACAAAAAGCAGCAAGTGCTACCGAATTAATGGATCAAATTACCGAGCTTGAAAAGCAAATGTTCGAATATGCGCGTGAGCTTGAATTTGAAAAAGCTGCATCGCTACGTGATGATATTGAAGCGTTGCGAAAACAAGTTGTAACCTTGTCTTAAAAATAAGCTCAAATTGACGTGTATTCAGTTTTACGTGGGTTTTCCGTATGAATTCGGATAACCCACATCGTTTTTTCATGTGCCTTACTCAATAAACCCGCCTTTATTCTGACTGAAGTTACCAACGGAAGTTAAGACTCTGTTAGCACATAAGTTAGATAATTAATAAAAAATGAGATGAAAAGCCGTAAAATATCGTTGTAATAGCACAATTAGTTGCATATAGTTCAGGTTTGAGTATCGATAACTATACCTATAAACAGGTGCTAATATGCTTAACCGTCTTCAGGAGTCAGATATAAAGTTACTGCGTGTATTCTACGCGGTAGCAAGCTGCAACGGATTTACTGCGGCAGAACCCGTGTTGCGTATGCAACGACCAAATATCAGCGCCGCTATAAAGAAGCTGGAAGAACGATTAGATCTGGTGTTGTGCCATCGCGGTCGTGGTGGCTTTCAAATGACAAAAGAAGGTGAGGTTGTTTTTCAAGAAACAAAACGCATCTTCAATGCCTTTGACAACTTTGTTTTCAATTTAAAGTCGCTCCACGATGATTACTCGGGTCATATCACACTGGTGCTAATGGCCGGTCTCCCATTGTCGATGCATTTAGCCGTAAGTAAAGCGGTTAAAAGTACGATGAAAAAGTTTGATGACATCCACGTAAATATTCAAACGCGTCTTTATAATGAAGTGGAGCACGTCGCACTTTCTGGTGAATGCCATCTTGTTGTTTCAACCTATGATATGGTGAAGCCTGAGTCAGTGACTTTTCACCCAATAGGCATTAAAACGCAAGGGCGACTATATTGTGCTCCAACCCACCCGTTAGCAAAATATCGTGATACAGAACTTCCTGAAGGGGTCAACATTGGCGATTACCCTGCCATCGGAATTTCGGGTTTGTCATCGGCTAACTATATCGAAGATGAAACTCGATTATCTATTCAAACTTTCTCTGATTCATACGACGCCGCAATGTCAGCGATAATGACAGGAGAGTACGTTGGGTTACTGCCAGATTATATGGCAAAAGAACAAGGTGCCGCCCTTGGGCTTGTTCCAATCGCAAAGGGAAGCTTATTTAACTTTAACCATGAACTATTTGTGATGAATGGAAAAAATACGCGGTTGAACCCTGTACTGCGTCATTGCATTAAAGAATTGAGCTATTTCATTTCTGAAAGCCAAAAGTAGTGTCAGACGTAGCATAAACTGCAGAGAAGCAAAACACCTCAAACTTTGAGTCCGCTTTTCGTAAAGCGAACAATGTAAAGTAAGAGGTGTTTATCATTACGCACTTTATAGAATCTAGGTTACTCGTACTCTAATGGGTCAATAGCGTTGTTTTCCTTGAACGCTTCTAGACGCTCTTCACAGGCACCGCATTTTCCGCACGCTTTTTCTCTGCCGTTATAGCACGTCCAGGTTTGCCCATAGTCTAACCCCATCGATAGACCGTCGGTTAAAATTGCGGTTTTGCTGTCATCAATGTAAGGCGTCATAATGGTTACAGGCGTATAATTAGCAATACCGCATACGTCATTCATTTTGTGCACAAATTCAGGACGACAGTCGGGATAAATTGCATGATCACCAGAGTGAGCGCCGTAATAAACTTCGTTAGCCTCTAAACTAACCGCATAACCTACCGCTAAGGACAATAAAATCATGTTCCGATTAGGTACCACGGTTTGTTTCATGCTTGGCTCTTCATAGTGTCCTTCAGGCACTTCTATGTCCGAGGTAAGCGCTGAACCACCTATTAGCGTGTTAATAGCGCTAATATCAACAATTTTATGTGGGACACCGAGTGATTTACACACGTTTGCCGCGTAATCGAGTTCTTTCTTGTGGCGCTGTCCGTAGTTAAAGCTCAGTGCATGCACTTTTTTACCAGCTTTGAGTGCTTTGTGTAACACGGTGAAGGAGTCCATGCCTCCTGAATAGATAACAACAACGTTTTCTGACATAGTTTTAGAAGATTTAAGAAATTATGACCGAATTTTATGTGATCCTTGGTAAAATCCCAACATACAATCGTTAAAGGGTGTCAAATTGTCTGAAATGTCCACATTAAACATCAATGAGATGTTTGAAACCATCCAGGGTGAAGGTGCTCACACTGGTATTCCGTCTATCTTTGTTCGTCTACAAGGTTGCCCTGTAGGCTGTCCTTGGTGTGATACTAAACATACTTGGGAAATTAAGCCCGACTTAAGTGTTTCGCCGCAAGCCGTCATTACTAAAGGCGAGGAGTCGGAAACCTATTTTATCTCTAGCGAAGACGCGTTGCTGACTGAGTTTAACCAGCAAGGATATGTGGCAAAGCACGTGGTTATCACCGGTGGTGAGCCGTGTATGTATGACTTGCGCCCATTAACGACCTTGCTACACGACAACGGATACACCACGCAAATTGAGACCAGCGGCACCTTTGAAGTGCTCTGTGATGAGCGTACATATGTCACCGTCTCTCCAAAAATAAACATGAAAGGCGGGTATGACGTTTTGGTTAGTGCGTTGGAAAGAGCCAATGAAATCAAGCACCCGATTGCTATGCAAAAGCATATTGATGAGCTTGATGCATTACTTGAAAACGTATCAAACTTAGAAGGAAAACAAGTTTGTTTACAACCAATTAGCCAACAAAAGCGAGCTACAGAACTTGCTGTTCGCACTTGTATTGAGCGTAACTGGCGGCTATCTTTACAAACGCATAAATATATCGGCATTGAATAGTTGCTACCAGTGCGGTTATCAAAACTGCAAAACATGCGATTACAGTCCGCATGCTAGAATTAAGATAGGACATTAAGAAAATGCTTAGCTTCAAACTGCTACTTAAAGCCATTATAGCCGGGATTGCTTTATGTTCTTTCCTTATCGCGTCAACTGCAAAGGGGGCGCTATGGACTATTACCTATCCGCGACCTATAGATGACTCTGACGCTAGGGCTCAATATCCTATTGCTCTTCTAAAACTAGCGCTGGATAAAACCGGTGTGAACTACGAGCTTCGCCCTTCTGACCGCATACTGCTTACCGGAAAGGCTATGCGGCAGCTTAAAGAGAATAGGGAAGTGAATGTTGTTTGGAGTATGACAGACACGCAGCGAGAGAAAGAGCTGAAACCAATTCGTGTTCCCATTGCAAAAGGGCTAATTGGCCTTCGTGTTTTTGTGTTAAACCCGGTTAAAAAAAATAAGTTTGATGATGTTCTATCGTTGACAGACATGCGTAAGCTTATTCCTGTTCAGGGCGAAGAGTGGCCAGATACCAAAATACTCCAAGCCAATGGGTTTAACGTATTTACCGTTCCAGAGTTTCGCGAAGCGTATGACATGATTGGGCAGGGAAAAGGTGATTTCTTCCCTCGTTCTGTTATGGAAGTAGATGCTGAACTCGATGTAGAAGGTCGTCGCAATAACCTTTTTCTTGAGCCTTCTATGGCATTATATTACCCAACGGCTATGTATTACTTTGTTAGTTCAAGTAACAAAACGTTGGCACATCTTATCGAAACGGGTCTTAACAGAGCGATAGAAGATGGGTCATTTGATGCACTGTTTGAATCAACTTACGCTCCTATCTTAGAATCTTTGGGCGTAAATGACCGCAAAATTTTTACGCTAGAAAATCCACTACTACCAGCAGAGACACCACTAAGCAATTCAGCGCTGTGGTATAAGCCCCAAAACGAAAGTTCACAAGAGTAACCTTCATAAAAAACGCGACGTAAGTCGCGTTTTTAGTTTTTATGTAGTTAACACCTGCGGAAATTAAGACTCTCCAGCATGCACGCCTTTCATCGAGCGACCTGAAGGGTCGGCGTTGTTCTTAAAGCTCTCATCCCACTCCAGGGCTTCTGCTGTGCTACACGCAATCGACTTTCCGCCAGGTACACAACGCGCTGCACTTTCTTGAGGGAAGTAGCTTTCAAAAATAGTGCGATAGTAATAACCTTCTTTCGTATCCGGCGTGTTTACCGGGAAGCGGAATTCCGCAGTTGCGAGCTGTTGGTCAGTTACTTCGCTATCTACGAAATCGCGGATGGAGTCAATCCATGAGTAACCAACTCCGTCACCAAACTGTTCTTTTTGGCGCCACAGTACTTCTGCCGGAAGGGTTTCGCCATTATCAAATGCCTTGCGCAAGATCCACTTTTCCATCTTGCCATCAAGACACATTTTGTCTTGTGGGTTTAAACGCATTGCCACGTCAATGAAGTTTTTGTCTAGGAACGGCACGCGGGCCTCAACACCCCACGCCGACGTGGCTTTGTTAGCGCGAGCACAGTCAAACATATGCAAGCGGTCTAGTTTGCGCACAGTTTCTTCGTGGAATTCTTTCGCATTTGGTGCTTTGTGGAAATAAAGATAACCACCAAAGATTTCATCAGAACCTTCACCCGATAGCACCATTTTAATGCCCATTGCTTTAATTTTACGGGTCATTAAATACATTGGCGTCGCGGCACGAATGGTTGTGGTGTCATACGTTTCTAAATGGTAGATAACATCACGGATGGCATCTAAGCCTTCTTGAATCGTAAAGTGAATTTCATGATGTACGGTACCAATCATGTCGGCCACTTTTTTCGCCGCTTTTAAATCTGGCGCACCTTCAAGACCAACAGCAAAGCTGTGTAGACGAGGCCACCATGCGTCGGTTTTATCTTCGTCTTCCACGCGCTTTGCCACATATTGGGCGGCAACAGCCGATACTAACGAAGAGTCTAAGCCTCCTGATAATAGCACCGCGTAAGGAACGTCAGACATCATGTGAGATTTCACTGCTTTCTCAAAAGCGACACGAAGTTCTTCTAAGTCGCTGGTGTTGTCTTTGACGTTGTCGTATTCCATCCAGTCGCGCTTGTAGTACTTGGTGATCTTTCCTTCTTTGCTCCACAAGTAGTGGCCCGGAGGAAATTCACTGATAGTTTTACATACGCCGGCGAGCGCTTTCATTTCAGATGATACGTAGAAGTTTCCGTGTTCATCGTAACCCGTATAAAGGGGAATAATTCCAATGTGGTCACGGGCAATGAGGTAAGCGTCTTGTTCTTCATCATAAAGAATAAACGCGAACATACCTTCTAGCTCATCAATGAAGTCGATACCTTTTTGCTGAAAAAGTGGAAGAATGACTTCACAATCTGAGCGAGTTTTAAATGGGTATGGCTCGTTTAAAGAAGCAGCAAGCTGCTTGTGGTTATAAATCTCACCATTAACAGCAAGAATTTGCTTATCATTCTGGCTGATTAGAGGTTGTGCCCCAGTATCTACGTCGACAATCGCCAATCTCTCGTGGCAAAGAATGGTATTGTCATTATTCCAGATACCTGACCAATCAGGGCCGCGGTGGCGCAAAAGTTTAGATAAATCGAGGGCTTGGGTTCTGAGTTCAGACACATCGGTTTTGATATCAAGGATACCGAAAATACCACACATATAACGGATTCTCTCTGTTCACTTGTTGAAAAAAAATTGAAGTTTTTTCTGTCGGTACTCGCGTTCGAGTGGGCGAAGACTTGTTGTTGTTCTTATTCGCGTGCCTTTGAATGTGCCAGTCTGGCTGGAAATTGCAAGTACATTATGATGAGAAAATGGAAATTATTATTCTATTTATCCCAAAATAGCCGTTTATTAACATTTTCATCCTAATTGAAAATTGAATACACGGGTATTTATAACAAAAAGCGCAAGTGACATTTGGCAGTCTGTTTGTACGGTGAACCTTCATTTACACTATTTGACGTACTCGAATCGTTAAAAAAACAAAAAAGGCCTCAATATGAGGCCTATCTTAATATTACTTTAAAAGCCACTACTGTTAAGCGGCTTTCTGATCACTTTAGTTTTTGCGTTGAAACTCGCTGGCTTCATCCCACTTAGGCCATGCGTCGGCATTTGCCACACCCACACCCACATCAAAAAGCATCTGTGTGTCTTGAACAATCCCGCTTAAGTCCCAGTCGTCACGATACTGATCACACACTTGGTGATAGCAACCCGTAACAATAACGTTCATGCGTTTTCTGTACTTTGCGGTTTCTGCATCGGCGGGCTCGTTACCACCTTCTGCGTAAAGTGCTGGTACGCCTTGTTTGGCAAAGCTGAAATGGTCTGAGCGGTAGTAGTATCCTGCTTCCGGTCTGTCCTCTTGAGTGAGCACGCGACCTTGCTTCGCTGCAGCGCTCTCAAGGTAATCTTCCATTTCCGACTTACCCATGCCTACAACAGCAACATTTTTGGTTTTACCTAGCACATTCATGGCATCCATATTGATGTTTGCCACGGTGTTCTCAATAGGAATAACAGGGTTGCTAGCGTAGAACTTACTTCCCAACAAGCCTTGCTCTTCTGCTGTAACCACTAAAAATGAAATAGAGCGCTTTGGCGCAGGGGTTAGCGCTGAGAAAGCGTTTGCCATGGCTAATACAGCCGCTGTACCAGTCGCATTGTCATGCGCACCATTGTAAATTTGGTCGCCTTCTTTGCTCTCGTCTTTGCCTAAATGATCCCAGTGCGCGGTGTAAATCACGTGTTCGTTAGGCAGCTCGGCGCCGGGTAGCGTTGCAATCACGTTGTTACTCTCAGATTTTTCGAAAGTATTTTTAACGGTTACAGACGCTTTAATATCCATAGCCTTGTTGTAAGGCCCTTGCATTGCATTGGCTTTCTCTTTATCAAAATCAAGGCCCGCATCTGCAAATACTTTTTTCGCTGCATCAAGCGTTAGCCAGCCTTCAACTGCCACACGGCTTGCGCCTTTGTCAGCACTCACTAAACCGTACTGCGGGCCACTCCAGCTGTTTGCGACAACCGACCAGCCGTAAGAGGCTGGCGCTGTCTCATGAACAATAATGGCGCCTGCAGCACCTTGACGGCTCGCTTCTTCGTACTTGTAGCTCCAACGACCGTAGTAGGTCATAGTGGTGCCTTGAAACTTACCACTTTCAGGGTTTTCAAAACCTGGGTCATTAATAAGCATTACAACCGTTTTGCCTTTAACATCTAACCCTTCGTAATCGTTCCAATCATACTCTGGTGCATTAACGCCATAACCCACGAAAACAAGTTCAGAGTTTTCCAGCGCAACAGAGCTTTGCTCACGTTTTGACGATGCCACCATGTCTTCTTTATACACGAAGTTGTTATCGCCAATGACCATCGTCATGTCTGGGTCTGCGGTGATCTCCATCAACGCAACTTTTTGTAAAAAGCTGTCGCCATTACCAGGCTGAAGACCCGCTTTTTTAAACTCGCTTACAAGATAGTCGATGGTTTTTTTCTCACCTTCTGTAGTAGGCAAGCGGCCTTCGAATTCGTCTGATGAAAGTATTTTGAGCGGCTCGCGGATATCACTGTCTGAAATGCTGTTATATACGCTGTCGAAATTTGATGCTGCTGGCATTTCTTTGCTAGCTGACTGGTTTTGTGATGCGCTGTCGCTTGATGGGGAGCATGCACTTACGCCAAGAAGGGTAGGTACAAGCAATGGCAAAAACATTTTTTTCATTGTTGGTCTCTGTTTGCTCTACAATACCCGCCAAGTATAGAGAAAACCCCTTGGCGAACCAATAGTTCATATGCAATCAGACTCAATCCCTTTCTGTAAAGACTACCTGCTAAACCACGCGAGTGCCCCAGTCAATGAACTCCTAAGTGAACTAGGGTTACTGAACTGTAGCCACTTTCCAAGCCCTGAGTTACTTAATGAAAAAGCATCACACTATTACCGTCAATGGCAGGGGCCAATATTTAAGGGGCAAAGCCTGTTCCCTGAAGAAGAAAAGCGTTACTACGAAACGATTATTAGCGAAGATGGCGTTGTGCCGACACGTGAGCAAAGCTGGCACGACTTATTTAATGCGCTGATTTGGCTACAATTCCCCAAAACAAAGTCATTGCTAAACGAGTTGCACATTACAGACATTAATCAATATGGTGTGAACCCTAGAACCGCACGTAGAAATCGCATTACTCATTTCGATGAGTGTGGTGTAGTCCTTGCTGTAGAAGCGCCTTGTCTAGACCATGATTTAGACCAGCAAAAATCTGCTCGCCAGATGCTTGAAACTTTTCTACTACAGCTCGCCTCTCACGAGTGGGAGCAAGCTTTCGTTGCAAATAAAGCACGTTGGCACAATGAAATTACACCGTTCGTTTTTGGACATGCTAATTTAGAAATGATGTTGAACCCGTTTATCGGTTTGACGGGTAAGTGGTTGGCTGTGTCTGTGCCACATGGTTTTGGTAAGCTTACCAAGTGGCGGCAGCGCGCTGTGCTAGATGAAGCCATGATGCAACGTGTAAAGTCACTAGACTCTTTTCAGTCTACACCGCTTTTAAAGCCCTTGCCGTTGCTGGGTGTGCCCTTGTGGCACAACGAACAAAACGAAGCATTTTACAAAAATACAGATTACTTTAGACCGCTAAGGCTAGGAAGCAAACCTACCAAACAGCTTCCTTTGTGGGAATAGTGTCGTCTTGCTTAAGTAGTATAGCCAGCGTGATAGCCTCGCGTAGTGTGGTTTGAAAGGGATGCAACGGCGCTGTTTTTCAATTCGAAAGAAACAGCGCATGCTGTAAGAAATAAACTAGATAATGGCTAACGCGGTAAGCCATATGCCGTAAATGACGATATACGGCGCGCTAGCAATGATTGCCGCTTTCTTCAGTGAAAATGAAGTCCACTGCGTAATGCCTACCGTGGCAAGGTAAATACCCCAAAATAGCTCTAGTCTAACCCCTTGCCCTAGCTCGTACCACGGTGAGTCCATAGAAATATCTGCAACAAAGCTTAAAGAAGCTGGTGACAAAATGGTTGGTGTTACCTGGTGATCGCTTGAGAGTAAAAGCAGCGCTAAACCAACCAAGCCTGTCAATACATAGGGCATAGATATCCACCATGCAAAGCCATACCAGTCGGTGAACCCATAAACATGGCTATCGTCTGAGCGCGTCATAAGGTTCACATATACTGCATAAGCAGCACTAGCAATAATGGGAACAAAAAAGGCGCCAATCAATGATGACCAAAGCAGCGTTTCTCTTGTGAAGAATGCTTTTATATGGTCTTCTTCTGCAGGGCTCATGTCGCCTTGCGCGGCAACGTTCATTTCTGCAAACCATTCAATATCTACAAAATTCACGTAGAGATATTGAGAAACCAACGACATAGCCATTATCAATAGAAATGGCATCCAGCTCCAATTGTTGTTCTCTCCAACCGCTTTAAAAACGCCGTTTGGTTTAAAGAAAATATCGTTACACGCTTGGAAAGGGTTAGATACGTTGTGCATCCTACACTCCTTTTTCGTTATAAGTTGTTACGCGAACATTGCCATGATCAACTGCCAGAAACTCACTTTGGCCTATTCTCAAGCAGATGAACCATTAAAGTTCAGGGTACTTGTGGCTATAAGTGATGTACAGCACAACATGTTGATATTTGTAAGGGAAAATGAATGGCGTTATTAAGTAAGGCGACTTTTGCTGAGTAAAAAAGCGAAGCTATCGCATCCCTCTATAACAACCTGTTTATCACGTTACACGACTTGCTTACCGCCCATAGGTCAGTTGGTTTGCTTTTGGCTCTAATACGTAACCGAAAAAGGAGCCGCGGGGGGAAACTCCCCGAGGCTCCTATTTTTTATAGATATGTAACCTTCAGCAAGGTAAGAACAATAGAACTGTAAAGTACTGAAATAGGCAGCCCCATCTTTATAAAATGGGAAAACTTATAATTCGCCGCGTTATACACCAACAGATTAGTTTGATAACCAAAAGGCGAAATGAAACTAGCGCTTGCCGCAAATGCTACTGCTAATGCAAATGGCATAAGTGGCGCACCAATAATTTGCACCAACCCATAGGCAAACGGAAATACTAACGCCGCTGCTGCATTATTGGTTACAAACTCGGTTAAAACGAGTGTAAGTAAATAGATAACCACAAGCGCAATAAACCAGTCTGTATCAGATAACACGGGCATAAGTGCAGATGTTGTCGTGCTTATTACACCTGAGTTTTCTAATGCCGTAGCCAAGCTTAATGCGCCAACAATCACCATAATCAAGTTCAGTGGGAGGTTGCGCTTCATTTCGCCATTGTTTGTTACCTTAACACCAACAAGGACCGCAGCTAGAAACAACAAGCCGATAGCCAATGAGATCACGTCTGCAGCTGCCAATAAAACGGTGGTTAGGAAGCCGCCGAGAGTGATCCACTCTTGCTTATTGGTAAGTGGCCGCGAAATTTTTTGCTCTGACAAAATAAAAAAGTTTTTATTCAAATTTTGACGCGTCGCAAAATCCGGTCCAGTTGCCAATAAAAGGAAATCCCCAGCTTGCAGCTTTATTTCTCCAAGCTTCCCTGATAGCTGTTCACCGTCGCGACGAATGGCTACAACGGCTGCGTCAAACAAGGCTCTAAATCCTAGTTTTTTAATGGTTTGACCAATAATCTGCGCCCGATTGGCCACGACAACTTCGGTTAAGCTTTCACGAAGTACACCGTCGGTTTCTGCAAACATGCTAAGCCCTTTAATATGGCTTAAGTTATCTAGCTTTTGCACGTTACCTGAAAAGATGAGCTTGTCGTTTTCCAAAATCACCAAGTCTGGGCCTACCGGTGAAATTAGATTACCTTTGCGAACTACTTCAACTAAGAAAAGCTCAGGTAAGTTACGCAAGTGGTTTTTTTCTACGGTTTTACCTATTAGTTCAGAGCCGGGCTCAACTTTAGCTTCAACCATATACTCTTGATAATTGTTAATTTTATTGCCGATGTGCGGCAAAAAAGGCAGCATCAAAAACATCAATAAGCCACAGCTAAGTCCGGCTACCGTTCCGTATAGGGTGAAATCGAAAAAGTTGAAGCCAGGATGCCCATTTTCCTGTAAAAAACTGTCTACGATAAGGTTGGTCGATGTGCCAATTAACGTTACTGTACCGCCTAAAATAGCGGCATAAGAAAGCGGAATTAACAGTCGAGAGGCGGGGTGATATTGGTTTTGTTTAATAGGGCCAATTAAGCTTGCCACAATAGCCGTATTGTTTAAAAGCGCCGATGAAACAAAGGTTAAGGAAAAAAGTCGCCAGTATGACTGAGTGAAATTGGCACTCACTAGCTTTCTTCCAAGCCGTTTAATTAACGCCGTTTTGTCTATTGCACTACTTACTAAAAGCAACAAAACAAGGGTGATAAGACCCTTGTTTGTTAGGTTTAGCAAGATGTCATCCAACGATAACTGCTGAGTAACCAGTAAAACTAACACTGCACCTGAAAACACAGTGGAAGGGCGCTGATTGGTAAAGATCAGCGCGCATATCGTACCAACAAAAACTGCCAGTACAATGAACTGGGTCACATCCATATTGCTCCAGTCCTGCTTATAGTTTACTGATATCCACAGAGTTCCAATGCGGGAAGTGCTTACGTACTAGGGCATTGAATTCAAGCTCGAACTCAGAGAAGTTTGGCGATATGTGTTGAGCATCACCTGCAATTTCGTCGATGATCATACCTGCACCTACCGTGCCGTTAGTTAAACGATCGATAACGATGAATGATCCCGTTGGGCGGTTGCGTTTATATGGGTCACAGGCAACAGGTTGTGTAAACTTAACATCAACCACACCAATCTCGTTAAGATTAAGATGCATAGCATCCGTTTCTTCAAGCGTGTTCACATCAATTTGATTATCGATGTGAGCAACAACCCCAGGTGTCGATTTAGTCGCGAACTTAAACAAGTACTGCTTGTTTGGCATTAGCGGCTCTTCACTCATCCACACAAGGTGCGTTTTGAACTGAGTGTTAAGCAATGGCAAGTTATCAGACTTAACAATCATGTCGCCACGAGATATGTCGATTTCGTCTTCTAACGTTAAAGTAACCGCTTGTGGCACGTAGGCTCGCTCTTGGTCACCTTCGAATGTAACCACTTGCTTAACTTTAGACTTTTTACCTGAAGGCAGCGCAGTGATTTCGTCACCTGGCGCAACTTGGCCAGAAACTACCGTACCTGCAAACCCGCGAAAATCTAGGTTAGGGCGGTTAACGTATTGCACCGGGAAGCGGAAATCTTCAAGGTTGTCATCTTCACCAATTTCAATGTTTTCCAACATTTCCATTAATGGTGTGCCGTCAAACCAAGGCGTCTTTTCACTTTTGCCTACAACGTTGTCGCCTTCTAGGGCTGAAATAGGCACAAATTGGATATCAGGAATATCAAGCTGCTCTGCAAACTTCAAATAGTCTTCCTGAATTTGGTTGTACACCTCTTCTGAATAGTCCATCAAATCCATTTTGTTGATAGCAACAATAACGTGCTTAATGCCAAGAAGCGACACTAGGAAGGAGTGACGTTTCGTTTGCACTTTAACGCCGCCACGGGCATCAACCAAAATGATGGCTAGGTCGCAGGTAGACGCGCCCGTTACCATGTTACGCGTATACTGCTCGTGTCCTGGGGTGTCAGCAATAATGAACTTACGCTTGTCAGTAGAGAAGTAGCGGTATGCTACGTCAATCGTAATGCCTTGTTCACGTTCAGACTGAAGGCCATCTACAAGAAGCGCAAGGTCAACTTTCTCACCAGTAGTCCCCACTTTTTTACTGTCTTTGGTAATCGCAGCAAGTTGGTCTTCATAAATCATTTTCGAATCGTGAAGTAAGCGACCAATAAGGGTGCTTTTACCATCATCCACGCTTCCGCAAGTAAGGAAACGTAGCATGTCTTTCTGTTCGTGTTGCTCAAGGTAGGACAGAATGTCCTGTCTTAATAATTCGTTTTCATTGTTCATGTTATGCGCTCACAAGGAAAAAGGGGTTTAACACAGACTCTTTTTGGTTGTAGGTAAGAGCGTCAGCGTTGTCATCTAATGGGTTCTCAGGGTCAAGTACGGTGACGTTTGCGCCAGCCGCCAATGCTACAGCGTGTGCTGCACCTGTATCCCATTCTGATGTTGGGCCTAAACGAGGGTAAAGGTGCGCTTCGCCCTCGGCCACCAAGCAAAGCTTCAGTGAACTGCCCATTGCTACAAGCTCGGTTTCACCATTAAGCTGTGCCAATAAATTTTGAATCTCAGGGCTTTGGTGAGAACGGCTACCAACGACTTTCCACACTTCTGCACCGTTGTGCTTACGCGCAGAAATAGCGGTAAATTCGCCATTCACTTCGGTCCACGCACCGTTACCGACAATGCCTACATAGCTTTTGTTTAGTGCTGGCGCGTAAACCACACCCATGGTTGGCTTACCATTTTCGATAAGTGCAATGTTTACCGTAAACTCGCCGTTTTTCTTAATAAATTCTTTGGTGCCGTCCAGCGGGTCAACCAGCCAGTATGATGACCAAGTTTTACGCTCATCCCATGCAATATCTGCTGATTCTTCTGAAAGAATTGGTAAGTCAGATTCCGCTTCAAGGGCTTTTACAATAACGTTATGCGCTGCAAGGTCAGCCTCAGTTAGGGGGCTCGTATCCTGCTTTTCGTAAATGGCGAAATCTTTTTCGTAAATCGCCATTATTTTATCGCCCGCTTCTTTAGCGATAGCTAACACTTTTTGTGCAAGTGCGTTGATAGGCTGTGTCATTACACCAATCCTTTATTTTGAAGCAAAGCATACAAACGCTCAGCGGTTTGCTCTGCTGGTTCATCCTGATACGTTAAGTGAACTTCTGGCGCTTCAGGGGCCTCATAAGCGGAATCAATGCCTGTGAAGTCTTTAATCTCACCGCTGCGTGCTTTTTTGTACAATCCTTTAGGGTCGCGCTTCTCACATACTTCAAGCGGGGTATCCACAAACACCTCAACGAACTCACCGTCTTCCAACAAGTTTCGGCAGTAGTCTCGATCCGCTTTAAAAGGAGAGATAAACGCCGTAAGCACTATGGTGCCTGAATCAACAAATAGCTTGGCCACTTCACTGATGCGGCGAATATTTTCAACTCGGTCTTTATCGCTAAAGCCCAAGTCGCCACACAAACCGTGACGCACGTTGTCGCCGTCTAGCAGATAGGTGTGCTTGTTTTGCTCGTGAAGCTTTTTCTCTAGCAAGTTAGCCAGTGTCGATTTACCTGAACCGCTCAAGCCTGTTAGCCAAAAAACGCGAGGTTGTTGGCGTAGTTTCTCTGAGCGGGTGGTTTTATTCACTTCGTGTTTATGCCAAACAACGTTGTCGGTGGCCATTAGAAGTACCCTTCCATTTTCTTCTTCTCCATAGAGCCTGCGCTGTCATGGTCGATAACGCGACCTTGACGTTCAGACGTTTTGGTAAGAAGCATCTCTTGAATAACCTCAGGCAATGTCGCTGCTTTTGACTCAACAGCACCCGTAAGAGGGTAGCAACCAAGAGTACGAAAGCGTACAGAGCGCATCTCTGGTACTTCACCTTCTTCAAGTGGCATACGGTCGTCATCGACCATAATTAACACGCCATCACGCTCAACCACAGGGCGAGGCTTAGAAAGGTAAAGTTGTGGAATATCAATGTTTTCGAGATAGATATATTGCCAGATATCTAGCTCAGTCCAGTTAGACATTGGGAATACACGAATGCTCTCGCCTTTGTTAACTTGCGAGTTATAAATATTCCAAAGCTCTGGACGCTGATTTTTTGGGTCCCAGCGGTGATTGCTGTCGCGGAATGAATAAACACGCTCTTTAGCTCGAGACTTTTCTTCGTCGCGACGTGCGCCACCAAACGCAGCGTCGAACTTATATTTATTCAAAGCCTGCTTAAGTGATTGCGTTTTCATGATATCAGTGTGTTTTGCTGAACCATGCGTAAACGGACCTACACCCGCTTTCACACCTTCTTCGTTGATGTGAACCAGCAGATCAAAACCGTGCTTCTTAGCTTGCTCGTCACGGAACTTGATCATTTCACCAAATTTCCACGTGGTGTCTACGTGAAGCAATGGAAAAGGAATCTTACCTGGCGCAAATGCTTTACGGGCAAGGTGAAGCAACACAGAAGAGTCTTTTCCGACAGAATAAAGCATTACTGGGTTTTCAAACTCAGCAGCAACTTCACGGAAAATTTGGATACTCTCGGCTTCGAGTTGTTTCAAATGCGTTACAGACGGGATACTAGCAGTCATTTTGAAGTCCGAATTTTATGTTATATATAAAAAAGTTATAAGCGGGTTATATTTCTGCATAGAACGATAGCATATTTATTTTGAAAAGTAGTATGCGATTTTGCTATTTAAAATAGCTATCTTATTCCTTTAAATAAAACTGTCATGCAATTGAAGCATAAGGCCTGTTTTTTCAAGACTAGAAAACAAAAAGGCCCCGCTTAGAAATCTGAGCGGGGCCTTATTTTTTATTTAGTTTATGCCGTTATTTTTCACCTAGCTTCGTTTGAAAAGCATCAAACGTATCTACCACACCTTCTCGTGGAGAACCTGATTTACTAAGAATCATGATAGTTAAACTAGACAAAATAAACCCTGGGACAATTTCGTACATCCACTCGCCAAGCTTTTGACCACCAATCTCGATGGGGAGATAAATCCACAACAATACGGTTACTGCGCCAACTACCATTCCGCCTAAAGCGGCGCGGCGCGTCATTTCGCGCTTAAACAAACTGAATAATACCAACGGGCCGAACGCAGCGCCAAAGCCCGCCCATGCGTTACTTACCAAGGTTAAGATAGTGCTGTCTCTGTCGTAAGCGAGGTAAATAGCCACAAGTGCGACAACCACTACGCTGACACGGCCCGCAATCACAAGCTCGCCATCTGATGCGTCTCGGCGAAGAAACGCCTGATAAAAATCGCTAGTGAGTGAGCTAGAGGTTACTAGCAGCTGAGACGAGATAGTACTCATGATCGCAGCTAAAATGGCAGCAAGGAGGAAGCCACCAATAAGCGGGTGGAAAAGAATTTGAGACAAGTAGATAAAAACGGTTTCCGGATCGATTTCGTTACCATTTCCTGTGACGTAAGCAAGGCCAAACAGCCCCGTCATTAATGCACCGATGATAGACACAATCATCCAGCTCATGCCGATATTACGTGCTGTAGGGATATCTTTAACGGAACGGATAGCCATAAAGCGAACGATAATGTGCGGCTGTCCGAAATAGCCTAAGCCCCAAGACATCAGTGAAACGATGCCTATCACACTTAATGCTTCATTGGTGGACGCATCCATAAATGCATCGAACAAAGCGGGGTTGATATTCTCAAGGGCATCAATTGAAGCGCCAATTCCTCCAAGTTCGCTGATGACAACAACAGGAACCATCACCAATGAAACAAACATAATACAGCCTTGTACGAAGTCGGTCATGCTAACGGCCATAAAACCGCCCACTAGTGTGTAGGCAACGACCACCCCTGCAGTAACATAGAGGCCAGTTTCATAAGATAAACCAAATGAAGTCTCAAAGAGTTTACCGCCAGCAACCACACCCGACGAAGTATACAAAGTGAAGAAAATAACAATTACTACCGACGCAATCACACGTAATAAACGCGAATTATCGGCAAATCTGTTTTCAAAATAATCGGGGAGGGTGATGGAGTTATTAGCTACTTCCGTGTAAACACGAAGACGCGGTGCGACTAACATATAATTTGCTAAAGCACCCAATGTTAAACCGACTGCAATCCAGCCTGCAGATAAGCCTGAAACGTACATTGCACCGGGCAAGCCCATGAGCATCCATCCGCTCATATCAGATGCGCCCGCTGATAGTGCTGTAACGGCTGGGCCAAGCTGGCGACCGCCAAGCATATAGCCTTCTACGTTGGTATCTGTCTGCCGATAGGCAAAAAGACCTATCCCCAACATTACAACAAAATACAATCCCAACGAGATTATTGTGCCAGTAGCCATATAAATTCCCTATGTTTTTTCTTTCATGCTACCACCTATGACATAGAGTCTCTATGTCAGCCTGCGACCTTGCATGTTTTCTATACGGCAAATTGTAAATAAAGTTTGGCGTAAAATTAGAGTGGGAGTGGGGCAGCGCCAGCGTTACCCTCTCTTTTCGCTTTGTTGAGAAGCTCGTTGCATGCCTTAATGATGTTATCGAAGTTTGTTTCGCCATTAACGTTGATAAGGCCGTAAGAAAAGCTAACAGAAAACTTCTCGTCCGCGGCTCGCCAAAACTTCTGTCCAGATAACGCCATATTCAGCTCGTTAAGGATTCGCTCGGCAGATCTGCGGTCGGAGTCTGAAAAACAAATGAGAAATTCCTCATTCCCGTATCGACACAGTTTGTCTGATTTTCTTATTCTATTTTTAATTATTTGAGTGAAAACTGTGAGGACCTCATCGCCGGTAATGTGTCCGTATTTGTCGTTAATTTTTTTGAAATTATCAATGTCGAGCAGTGCAACACAGGACCTTTTTTCGTTCTTCAGTGAATTTTTCAAACTATTTATCATTGCGCGACGTGTTAACGCACCAGTAAGCGAGTCTTTTTCTATAATCAAGTCGCCTTGGCGCTTTGTAAGCCATAGCCAAAACGCAAGAATAATGATGATAGTGACCGTAAGGGCGATAATGGTGGTTTTCATTGCTTCTTTGTCAGATGAAAGACCATCTTTTTCGTCTCGAAGCATACTTAGTTCTTTTTGTCGGTATCTTGCTAACTCAATGTCTTTGGCAATGCCATCATTAAACGAAGAAGATGAAAACTTAAACTGTTCTGTGTTCTTCTCAACTAATAACTGGTTATAAGCTTTGGTGTGGGCATAGGACTGCTGATAGTCACCGTTAGCATCGTATAATCTCGATAGTTCTAGCTCTAACCTAAGTTTGATTTTTTCTTTAAAACCGGAACCAGGTATCGTGGAAATAACTATTTCTTTATATCGTTTTACATAGGAGTCAAAGCTTGTTTTATCATGTGTTATCGCAGCATAGAGGGCTTCTGCGTAAGAAGTTAATTCTTGAGTCTTTATTTTAACTTTTGTTGTATCCAGTTGACGAATTTGCTCGATTAGAAGATTGGCAGACTCTCCATATCCATCCCCTTTACTAAATACAATAATTCTAAGTCTTTGGACAAGCGTTAATAGTTTTTCGTGGACAGACTCTACTTCTGAAATGTGCTCAATGGCATCGTCTGAAAGAGCTAAAGCATCGTCATATCTATTCTGGATCAGTAAAGCATCTATTGCCGAAAAATACGCCCATGTTCTAACCATGCTATTTTTATTTTGGCTTTCCTTTTCTATTATTTGCTTCGAGTGAAAAAAAGCTCTGCTGGGAATAAAAAGCTCTGAGTAAGCCCCTCTAAGCCAATCATGTGCGATAACGTCAGAAAGTATATTTTGTAAGTTTTTGTCAGTCGTATACAGAGGAAGATACGGAAGAGAGTACTCAATTTCATTAATCGCTTGGATAGGGTTTGCTAGGGTAAGCTCCATAGCGAGCCACATACTCGCAATAGCTGTAGCTTCAGGGCTTCCAGTTTCTAAAGTTTCTAGCTTCAAACGGCGTAGCTCTGGTATAGAGTAAATTACCCGAGTATCTGAGCCTTCGAAGTTGTTTACTGCTCTAGCGTAGATGTAATAGGCCTTAGCTGCTGCGAAAAGTTCCGGATCGAGTTCTTTCAGATCTCTCCAATGTCTTTCTAACAAAGGCTCTTTTACGAAAAGTGGAATACGTGGTGAATCTGCGTCGTTCGCGGAGTAAGTAGCGAGAAGGTGCCTAAAAATTACTCCCTCGCTTAATGGATCATTCTGCAAGCCTAATCTTTCAAGCATGTTAATGATTTCTGAGTTAGTAACTTCACTGGACGTATTCCAGTTGTAAATTGTTACTGCTGCTAGCTGGCTATAATTGCTAAGTTTCACAAGTCTCGATGCTTCAGTAGTATCTTGACCTTCTGCACTTGTAAAGAAGCAAAAGTTTGTAAGTAATAGCAGGCAAATCGTTACCCTTGTAAAACTACTCCAAGCGCGCATTGTGATTGCCACCTCTGTACTGCGAATTAGCTGAAAAATAGATGAGAAAAAACGAGTGTTTTTATTGCAGGTCGAGATTATAAAATTTATTGGTCACAGATTCACCTTAATTTTGGATAAAAAAATCGGCCACAATAGGCCGATCAAAGGAAGAACATAAAGGTCATTACTTATTTAAAACGTAAATCAATAATTGTTAGGCTGAAAATTGAATCCTTTCTGAAACCGCTTTTTTCATCTCACTCAGATCAGCACCTTTGTCACCAACTATCATCACATTTGCACGCTGCATTTTAATACTTTCGCCACGATACTGGCTATCTTCAAATTCGCTGGGAACGCTAATATCGCCTCGTTCAGGAACAACAAATACTGACATTTTCCCTTGTGGGGTATCAACAATTAAGTGAAGGCTTCTAACTGTACTTAAGTGACAATAATTCGCTACTTCAACGCCGTCTAACATTTTGTTGAAGCTACCGCCAAAACTCGCTAATTTTGCATTAACCATATTAAGGTCAACTGGTAGAAGCGAATGTGCATGCTCCATTTCCGCGTATTGCATATGAGCAAGCGCCTGGCCACCTATGCTAAGTGGTTGGTGATACCACATTGTTAACCCGATGCCGACGGCGAATGCGACCGAGGCAGCCATTGCCAAGTACCAGCGACTTCTGCGTTTGTAACGCGTGAATTCGTCAGCAGATTGTTGCCAAATTAGTTTGCTCGCCAGATCTTCAGGAACATCTACTTTTAAAGCTTGTTTGAACTGCTTATCAAGCTGCTTCTGTTCGTTCCAGAAATTACGCTTACCTTCGTCTGCCTTGGCTGCTTCTACAACATCTCTGTCAGTCGTTTCTGGATCGGCGTAAATTCTGCGCCTAAATTCTAATTCATCCATTTACACGACCTCTCTTTTCATTTTGCTTCTCTAATGCCTCTTTCAACTGGTTTCTTGCTCTGAATAGCCGAGTCATCACCGTGTTTTTGTTTAGCCCCAACTGGTTAGCAATCTCTTCTCCACTGAATCCAAATATCAATTGAAGAATAAGCGGCTCGCGATATTCAACACTTAACCCGCCCAATAATCGCTGCAGCTCTCTATCTTTGAGGTCCCCGTCAGCATGTTGGGTATCGTCCTGAATATGCACATCGTCGATATCCACGGTATCAAATTGCTTTCTCTCAAATCGACGGGCATTCTCGCGACGAAGTATGGTAATTAACCAAGACTTCGCCGCTTTCTCATCATTTAGGGCGTCTAACGATCGCCAAGCGCGTAAAAAAGTTTCTTGCACAACATCTTCAGCGATACTTTGGTCTTTAATTAACCAATAAGCATAGCGATAAATATCGGCGTGAAAGGCTTTTACAAGCGCTTCATATCTTTGGTGTTTTGCTTTCATACCCGATAAGACCTGCTCGCCATCGGATTTATTTCGCCCAAACATAAAAAAATCCAAAAACTTAAACTTTTTTCACTATGACATAAAAAACGCGTCATTTCGTTAGCCGAAAGACGCGTTTTAAATTTAATGCTAGTGATCAGAGCACTCAGTAAAGCTTGCTACGCACCCTTTCGAGCAGCGATCCATGCATTAATATTTTCTTCTAGAATTGAAAGTGGTACTGGACCGTATTTCAGCACTTCATCATGGAAACCCTTCCAGTCAAACTTGTCGCCAAGTTCGGTCTTCGCGTGCTCCCTAAGCTCCATAATTTTGAGTTTACCAATCATATAGGCTGTGGCTTGCCCAGGCATGGCAATATATCGTTCAATGGCTTTTTGCGCGTCGTATTCTGGATTCGGGGTATTCTGTACCAAATAATCAACGGCCTCTTCGCGCGACCATTTTTTCGTGTGAATTCCGGTATCGACGACAAGTCGACATGCCCGCCATAGTTCCATTGCTAGTCGGCCAAAATCAGAATACGGGTCTTCGTAAAAGCCCATATCCTTTGCCAGTTCTTCGGTATACAAACCCCAACCTTCAGTATATGCCGTGAAGCTTAGAAATTTCTGGAATTGAGGAACACCTTCAAGCTCTTGTGCAATCGCACGCTGCATGTGGTGGCCTGGAATACCTTCGTGATAAGCGAGTGCTTCTAACTGATAAGTCGGCATGGCCTTCATATCATATAGGTTAGCGTAATAAATCCCAGGACGGCTGCCGTCTTGCGCTGGGCTCTGGTAGAACGCTTTGCCAGCAGATTGCTCGCGAAACGCTTCAACGCGTTTTACAATCATGGGGGCTTCTGGAAGAATGCCGAAATATTCGTCAATAGCCTCTTGCATCTCGTCTATCGCTGTTTTCGCCATATCAAGATATTGCTGTCTGCCTTCATTTGTTGAAGGTAGATAGAATTGCTCATCTTCACGCATGAAAACGAAAAACTCTTGAAGCGTACCGTCGAAGTCCACTTGCTCCATGATGTCACGCATTGCATTGTGTATGCGTTCAACATTATCCAAACCAATTTGATGCACTTCATCAGCGGTAAGGTCTGTAGTTGTAAACCAGTTAAGGCGGTTCTGATACCACTTGCCGCCATTTGGTAAACGCCACACACCGTCGCCTTCTGGCGTTACTTCGCGCTGATGGGCAAGTTCTTCAATAAACGTTTCATAAGACGGCATCACCGACGTAACTAAGGCCGCTTTTGCTTCGCCTAGTAATGTGTTTTTTTCCGCTTCTGTTACATCAAGGTTGTTCACCTTGTTTTGAAAGTCTTCCCAAATGGTTGATGGCGTATCGCTAGAGTCGAAAGGCGCGCCAGTAATGACATTTTTAGACGCATCAATCATTTGGTCATAAGCCCATGCGGGCGGGAAAACACCGGCTTCTTCTCTTATTTTCATTTGCGCAATAACTTGATCGAAATAAGTGCGAACATTATCTAAACGACTAATGTAAGCCTGAGCGTCTTCTATACTTTTTACGCTATGTATATTGATAAGAAAACTTGGAACTTGAGTATGGGCGGCACGAAATTGATGAACGATGTATCGGTGATGTCTAAATTTATCATTCGCTAAGTCGCGTTGAATACCGAGTTTGTATAAGCGCAAACTTAATTTTTCTTGTTCGTTTAATTTGCTGGTATCGAAACTTTCTAGTTTCTCTAGGCGATTTTTAGCAATAGCAACACGAGCGTCTGCTTCTTCATTACTGATATCGTCCCACTTGTCGTAATCCCACTTTATCCCAAGATAACTTTGAAATAGGGGAGAGCGTTTTAAATCTTCTTCAAACGTACGTTCAAAAAAAGCATTCAAACGTTCTGACTCAGATTGGCCAGCAGGCTGTTCGGTTTTTATTGGTTCTGCAACAGTTTTAGTCGTTTCGCTTGCCGGAGAGCAAGCGGTTAGTGCAGTTACAGCTAACGCAACTGGCGTTAGCATGGATACAATCTTTTTCATTTAATTCCCCGTCGCGTTTTAACTAATTATTTTTATAGACTAAAAGTACAAAGAGCTATGCAATACCTCGGTTACAATAAGGTGCCACCATATGCATCTTTTTTAAAAAACAACGATTCCTTGTCAGCGCCTCTGCTGCTTTCAGCATGAAGGCATTGATCACGCATTTTTAAATGGATTTCAATATAAATGTGACTTATGGAGCGGGATACAAGTCAGATAGCGTGTTGCCATCATTTACGCTCTTTTTTTTCCACTGACTTCTAAGTTGCTTCACTTCAATCGACAGTTTATCTAGCAATGTCTTCATTTGTTTGGTTTTAGCGCTGCTTTCAAGTTTATTCGATGAAAAGCGCAGCGCATATAGCTCATTTACTAGGCGGTTTACCTGTTCAAAATGTGAGAGTTGGGCAGTACCCATAGTGAGTTCGTTTATCCACTGTTTAAGCGCAGGTGCAAGCGATCGTGTGTCGCTCGCTTTTATAAGTGTCATAACGTGTTGGAATTGAGCCTTTTCACCTAAATTATTGTTAGTACTTGTACGTTGCGAGATGCTGTGAGCATTTACATTCATGTCTGCGTTCTTGAGCTTCCGTAATGTAAGCAGCCAGCCCAACGAAGTAATGGCAAGCAATAAACACACAATGCTTGTTACAAGCCAGTAAAGCGCAGTGGGTTCGTTGCTAGAGAATGCGGCAGGTGTTAATGCTGTCTGCTCTGTCTCTTGTTCAAGTTCACCCACCGACTGTGCTTGGTTTTGAGCTTCTTCTTGTAGGCCGCCTGTCACAGTTAACTGATCAAGCCCTTGTTTCGCTTCCGTTTCGCCTTTTGCTGTAGCTACCGTAATTGAACGAGCTGGAATAGTGGCATACTCAGTTTGCTGGGTGAGCGTGTTGAACCAAGGAATCGTAATTTCAGGCAACACAAAATTACCCGCTTCAGTTGGAATTATAGCCAATGACGTTTGGCGCTGTGAGATTAAGTTTTGGTCTTTTTCGACAGTCGTTGTGTTTGATTGGTCTGGATATAGCTTAAAGTTTGGTGGGTAAAACTCAGGAATATCAGGAAGCTGTTCTTCTACTACACCAAGAGCGGTCAACGTAACAATACGCGTAACAGGTTCACCTGCGATAAAACTATCGCCTTGAGGCCACTCTTCATCAACCCGCACCATTTCAGAGGGCAACCAAGGGTAGTCGATTCCTTGAGGAATGGGTTTTATGTTTACCGTAATGTCAGGCCCAACACGATTAATTTGCTGGGTGCGGTTAAAGAAGCCAAAGCGCTGGTTAGTGTTTGCGGCCATCACTTCGCCAGTAAAAATCGGGCCTCTTAGCGTGAACTCGCCAGACGCTTGAGGCACAACGGCAAATTGACGCTCAATAATTTGATAGCGTCTGCCATTTACAATATCGGTGTACTGCTTATCTTCGCCTAACTGTGTAATTTCCGCATTTTGCATTTCTGGCGCTTGAAGGCTGCCGCGCTCAATATTGCTAGAAAGAAAAAGCCTAACCGTGTAAAGCAGCTGTTGATTTAAATAGGCTTCTTTCAAATCTATTTCTGTGGTGACGAAATAGTCACGGGCCACATTGCTTTGTTCTTGAACTGGGATCACTTCAACTTGAATAGGCTTGGTCGATTTCCCCTCGATAGTTAGAGAAGGTATGGTAAACGTGCCTTCCTTACGTGGGAATAAAGTGGTGGTCCATACTGTAGTGCGTTTCGTGTCAAAATTAACAATTGACGTCTGGCTACTTACTGATGTTCTGCCAACGACAAAGTCTTTAAGCAGGGGAGAGCTGTCGAAGGCGTCTCTGTCGGCGCTGCCATCTGCAGTAACCGTTAAGCGAATGGCTTCATCCAGCATAACAGGGTTTCTGTCAATTGTGGCTTCCAGTGAATTCACATCGGCGTATGCCGCCGCACTTAAGAGTAGGGTTAATAAAAAAACTATATGTGTAGACTGTATTAAGGCTCTCATCTACCAATCACTCCGGTTTGAAGGCATACGTTGACGCTGACGTTTTTGGGCTTCTAATTGCATTTTTCGTTTTAGTAAGAATGCTGGGTCGTCAGGCACGCGACGCATTAAACTTTCCATTCGCTGTAACTCTTCTTTTTCTGCATCAGTAAGCTCCGCTTCCTGACCTTGCACTGCCTGAGCTTCCTGCTGCTCTTGTTGTTCGTCTTCCTGTTTTTGTATTCCGTTTTGTTGAGCACTATCACTCTGTTCAGACTGTTCTTGTTCTGTATTTTGTTGCTGCGAGTCTGATGGTTCGTTGGTGTCGCTCATTTGTGAGTCATCAGATTGTTGCGAGTTATCACCACCATTTTGTTGATCGTCGTTGGGGCTTTGATCTGATTGTTGACCTTCATTATCGTTTTGCTGACTATCTTGCTCATTTGAGCCATCTTGATTGCGCTGTTCACCAGACTGTTGCTGGTTATTTTCAGCATTTTCTTGGGAGTTACTTTGATCGCTATCATCACCATTCTCGTCCTGATTTGGCTCTTGATTCTGCTCTTGCTGTTGCTTTAGCAAGTCCTCAACAATCTTCTTATTGACTTTCGCGTCTTCAAAATCAGGAACTTCGTTTAAGGCCTGCTCATATTTTTCAATGGCTTCTTCAAGCTTGCCCAGCTTTGCCAACGCATTCCCTTGATTGTAAAAGCTTTCAGGGCCTGGAATATTTTTGAAGGCATCTAACGCGCTTTCATAGTCACCTGATTTATAAAGTGATGATGCTTTCCACGCGTCGTCACTAAACTGATTTACGGCGTCTTCATATTTACCCCGTTGGTAACTGTTCAATGCTTCCTGGTTGTCATTCATAAATGGCGTTTGCCACCATGAAAGTGAGTCAGGTTTACCTGGCTGTTCTGTTATCAATGGCTGCTCTGTCGCCAACCGATTGCTCTGCGAAGCCTGAGCGCCTTGAGAGGCACCTATGCTTTGCAGGGCATGTGCGTTTTGAACCATAGAAGGGCTGAATATGCCAACAAACACAATGAATACTAAGCCGCGTTTAAATGCAAAGGCTGCGAACGGAAGAAGTACAAGCAACAAGTAAGGGCCGACTTCTTTCCACTGGTCTCCTTGTACATTGCTCTCTTCTTCGTCCTCTTCGCTGTCGCTTTTATCAAGTAGTGATACTGTTGCGAGAGCATTGATATCATCGTCGTTGGATGTAAAGGGCTCAAAGCGTCCGCCGCTTGTTTTTACCACTCCTTTCACCGCACCTTCATTTAACTTGGGTATAACGATACTTCCGGTGAAATCTTTCAAGAGCTCTCCGCTTTGCTGACGAATAGGCGCGCCTTCAGATGTTCCAACGGTAAGTGCATTTACTGTAAAAGGAATAGAGGCCACATACTCTTGAAGTTCTTGTTGTTGTTCTAACTCTACACCGTCAGTAATCCAGTAGATCATGCCTGAGTTATATCCTGCATTCGTAAGAAGCTCGGACGCACTCTCTATGCCTAATAGTGGGTCGCTGCCTGGTACGGGCATAATTTCCGGTGAAAGACTTGGGATAAGGGCGGTGATATTTCCTGCGTCTTCCGTTAATGGGCTAATGACAAACGCATCGCCAGCGTAAGCAACCAAGCCCATTTCGCCTTCACCAATAGCGTTCACGAGGTCTATCGCTTTATATTTGGCGCGAGTGAGCCTGTCTGGCGTCATATCGGTAGCGCGCATCGATAGCGACATGTCGATCACTATTACATGCCCCATTTTTAGCTGATAGACTGGCTGCGGCAGGCGTTCCCACGTTGGGCCAGCGAGTGCTACCACACTTACAATCCACACAAAAGCGAGCATCCACATTGGAGGTTTTACGCCCATTTCGGTTTTTCCAATAACCATGTGTTGATAAAGGTGTGAAGGAATAACAGATTGCCAGCCTGATTGTTTAGCCGTGGTTTTTCTAATTAAAACCACAAGCAACATCAGGGGAATGAGCGCGGTAAACCATTCAGGGCGTAAAAAGTGAAATTGGTTTAAGAAGTCGAATTCCATCACTTCGTCTCCTTAGCTGCATCTGCGCTTTGTGCAGAAAACTGAGTTCGTCTTTGTGTTATCCAGCGGTAAAAAGACAGAGAAATCGCAGAAAACACCCAAAGGGCAGACAGTAATATGGCGGCCGCTAATGGATAGTAAAAAAGGGCGCTCAGCGGGCGCATCTTGCGAGTTTCACCTTCAATAGGCTCAAGCGCATCAAGTTGTTGATAAATAGCTTGAAGCTCTTGTGCATTTCGGGCCCTAAAATATTGCCCCCCCGTGGCATTAGCAATGTCGGTTAACATACCTTCATCCAGCTCTTGCGAGGGGTTTATTTGTCGACTGCCGAAAAAGCTTTGGATCAGCATTTTATCTGCACCCACACCAATAGTGTAAACCTTCACACCCTTACTAATTGCCAACTCTTTCGCCTGCTCGGGGGTAATATTTCCTGCAGTATTTTGCCCATCGGTAAGAAGAATTAATACGTTATTAGACTCTTCTCTTTCGTCAAAACGTTTCACCGCTAAACCTATTGCGTCACCTATGGCCGTTTGCTCGCCAACCAGTCCAATGACAGCTTCGCTGAGAAGTGTAGAAACGGTATCTCTGTCATAGGTGAGCGGCGCTTGAACGTAAGCGGTATCGGCAAATAAGATAAGGCCAATTCTGTCGCCCACGCGACGCTGAATAAAATCATAAACTACAGATTTAGTCATGGTTAGGCGGTTTACTTGTCGGCCATTTAGCTGCATGTCATCTATCTTCATACTGCCCGATAAGTCTACTGCCAACATCATTTCTCGGCCTTCGTTTGGTATGCTAACAGGCTCTCCCAACCATTGAGGGCGTGCGGCGGCAGTTACCAGCAACAGCCATATCAAGCTACTTACTAGTAGCGGTACTTTGGTTTGCTTTAACTGGGTTTGCTCTGACACATCGCCAGGTCTTAAGCTAGGAACCCGCAGCGCAGCCATGGGCATGTCTTGTGCTTTTTTAGAAAGCAGGCGTACGATAATAGGTAAGGGGAGTGCAAAAAAGACCCACCACCAAGCAAAATTAAGCATGATGCGGCTCCTTTACTTTCTCATCATTGAGCCCGTCGTGCGCATATTTGTTTTTTGGTAGTTTCGCTTTTAAAAGCCAGTTTTTTACTGCCCCTTTACAGGTTTCAAAATCACTTGGGCTTGGGGTGGCTTGATAAACACTACTTACTAATAACGCTAAATCGCTCTCAAGTTTGTTGTCGCTACTTTTTAGCGCAGACGTTAAGAATGCTTGCCACTGTTTGCCGTATAACCCAGCTACCTTCTGGGTTGGGTAATAGCTCATAGCCGTGCGTTTTAAAATAGAATTTAGTGCAACGGGCCAATTGCTTTGTTGTGCTGAAATCATTTCAAGTAATACTAAAGCTTCTTTACGAGCCTTGTTGTGACGTATGTGAGCAGTAATGGCCTTAAATAGCCCAAAAAGCGCTAGCAAAAAAACTGCGAGAAGTACCCACCAACCCCAATCTAATGGCCAAATGTTGACCTCCGCAGGTACGTGTATATCGCGCAGCTGAGCAAGAGGGTCTTGCTGTTGGGTGGGCGCTGGCATTTGACTTGCCGGCGGCATCGATTGCGCAATACGGGATAGTAAGCTTGATAAAAAATGGGTTGAAAGAATACTACTCTGCATTAATTAAGCTCCAACCGTTGTTCTTGTTGCATACTCTGAAGCTGTTCGTCTAGGGGAAGACCCGCTGAAACACTGAATCGAGCGATATTGTTTTTTCGCAAGGTATTATAAATTGCGGTGTTGTGCTGGCTTCGCCATTTTTGATACTGCTGTTGTTCGGTATTGTCGCCTAACACCCAGCGCTGTTGGTTTTGACCATCAGAAACGCTGACGGTTTGCAATGAACGTGTTTGTGGCAAGGCGTGTTCTATTGGGTCGTTAATCACGATAGCCCGTACTTCACAGTGTCGTGTTAAGTGACTTAAGTGCTGAATAGCTTGGGCACTTAAATGCTGAAAGTCTGATACCAGATAAACCAAGCTCCCCGGTCTTGCTAAACGTCTTGCCCGTGCGCACGCATCGGCAAACGCTTGTTCGTCTTTGACGTTGTCAGCGATAGACTGCGCGCTTTGTTCATGCAGCGCCATGAGTTCATGGCAAACGTGCAACACGGCTTTTTTTCGAGTAAGTGGTTTAATTTCTTTATGTTGTTGCTGGTTAAATACCAGTGCGCCAACTTTATCGCCGCGAGCGGCAGCAGACCAGCTAATAAGCGATGACACGTGTGCGGCCTGCACTGCTTTGGTAAGCAGTTGCGTGCCAAATGCCATTGAAGGTAAGTAGTCACAGAAAAGAAAAACTGGGCGCTCTCGCTCTTCCCGATATACTTTGGTGTGAGTTTTACCCGTGCGCGCAGTCACGCGCCAATCGATAGCGCGAATATCATCACCAGGTTGATAATGACGTGCCTCGTCAAACTCCATGCCTCGGCCTTTATGCTTAGTGAGGTAACTCCCAGCAAGTTTGGCTTGTGGCATACGTTTGGGTGCCAAGCTAAAAAGCTTAGCTAACTGCTGGTAGCGAAGTAACTCCGCGGTAGACAATGAGACACCGTTGCTTTGCAGTTTGTTTAGCTGCGCTTGTACATTCACCATAGCTTAAGGAACTGCGACAGTTGCAACAATCTTATCAAGTACGTCGTTAATGGTTACGCCTTCAGCCTCGGCTTGGTAAGACAGAATAATACGATGGCGAAGCACGTTGTGAACCACAGCTTGTATATCGTCAGGGCCAACAAAATCTCTGCCGCTAAGCCATGCGTGAGCGCGTGCACAGCGATCTAGGCTGATGGTTGCTCGAGGGCTTGTTCCCATTGCAATCCATTGTCCCAAGTCTGCGTCAAAGTTTGCAGGCTGACGGGTGGCCATAATCAGTTGAACTAAATACTGCTCTAACTCTGGCGCCATATAAAGGGACAGGGCTTCTTTACGCGACGTAAAAATATCGTCTTGCGTTAGCGTTGGGGGCGTAACGGGTGGCTCTGAGAGGGCTTCACCTCGGGTTAAGCGCAATATCTCAAGTTCGGTTTGGGCGCCTGGATAGTCGATGTCCACGTGCATTAAGAATCGGTCTAGCTGCGCTTCAGGTAGCGGATAAGTGCCTTCCTGTTCTAGCGGGTTTTGCGTAGCCATTACCAAAAATAGCGGGGGAAGGGGGTAGGTTTTACTGCCCACCGTAATTTGGCGCTCTGCCATGGCTTCAAGCAGAGCTGACTGCACTTTTGCTGGTGCACGGTTGATTTCGTCAGCTAACACCAAGTTGTGAAAAAGAGGGCCTTTTTGGAAAACGAATTCACCGGTCTCAGGGCGGTAAATATCAGTACCCGTTAAATCGGCAGGTAAAAGGTCTGGGGTGAACTGAACGCGATGAAAGTCACCGTCAATGCCGTTAGCGAGTGCATTGATTGCACGTGTCTTTGCGAGCCCCGGAGGGCCTTCTACTAGAAGGTGACCATCGGCCAAAAGAGCGATAAGAAGGCTTTTGGTTAACGCGTGCTGACCAATAATTTGTTGGTCTAAATAAGCGTGTAACTGTTGAAATTGCGCTGCTGCCATAATGCAAAATTTCCGTTTGAGTTCTCGTTATCAGGAAGTGTCATTTGGACGATATCGTCATTTAAAATCTTATATCGTGGTCGTTTGAGTAATAAAAATGGAATATCCAACCCAACGTCTCGTCACAATGACACAAAACAGACTTTCATTTCCATATAAGGTTCATTCTAACTTTCTTCAAGTCGTTAAACAGCAATATAAATGCGATACCTGGTAAGTCATTCAGCCTAATTCTTTTCATTGCAGGAAAATTTAAACATTTATGAAAACTTTAGTTTCATTTATGTTGTCCTTAACCCTGCATTATTTGCTATTTTGTTCATTGTTTGTAAAAATCAGGTTTATTACAGGTCAGACCACTTTCGGGGCGATGAGCTACCACAGAAGCTGGTCATCAATTTAGGTGCATTATGGCAACAAAACAATCAGTTACTACCCGAGAGGGTGATCGCATCGCCATTGTCGCGGGGTTGCGTACTCCGTTTGCGAAAATGGCTACATATTTCCACGGCGTACCGGCTGTAGATTTAGGTAAAATGGTCGTAAACGAACTTCTCGTTCGCCATGGTGTTCAAAAAGAGTGGGTTGATCAGGTTGTTTATGGTCAGGTAGTGCAAATGCCTGAAGCGCCAAACATCGCACGCGAAATCGTGCTAGGCACGGGCATGAATATTCACACCGACGCTTACAGCGTATCTCGCGCGTGTGCAACAAGTTTCCAGTCTACAGTTAACATCGCTGAAAGCATGATGGCTGGTACGGTTCAGGTAGGTATTGCTGGTGGTGCAGATTCAACGTCAGTGTCACCTATTGGCGTATCTAAGAACCTTGCACGTGCGCTGGTTGATTTACAGAAAACCAAAACCCTTGGTCAAAAGCTAAATATCTTTAAGCGCTTAAGCTTAAAAGACCTAGCGCCTGTTCCTCCTGCGGTAGCAGAGTACTCTACCGGTTTGTCGATGGGGCAAACTGCAGAGCAAATGGCGAAAACACACCAAATTTCTCGTGAAGAGCAAGACAAGCTTGCGCATCGCTCGCACAGCCTAGCCGCTGAAAGCTGGGAAGCAGGCAAGCTGTCTAGTGAAGTAATGACCGCTTACGCAGAACCGTATAAAGGTGCTCTTGAGCGCGATAACAACGTACGTTTCGATTCTAAGCTTGAAGGCTATGCGAAACTTCGCCCGGTATTCGATAAAAAGTACGGCTCGGTAACTGCGGCAAACGCTACACCGCTTACTGACGGTGCTTCTGCAGTGCTTATGATGACAGAGAGCCGAGCGAAAGAGCTAGGCTACACGCCGCTGGGTTATATAAAGAGCTACGCGTTCTCGGCAATTGATGTGTGGGAAGACATGCTAATGGGGCCGTCGTACGCGACACCTATCGCGCTAGACCGTGCGGGCATGACGCTAAATGACTTAACGCTAATTGAAATGCACGAAGCGTTCGCAGCCCAGACCCTAGCAAACGTTAAAATGTTCGCAAGTGACAAGTTCGCCAAAGAGAAACTAGGCCGCGACAAAGCGACCGGCGAAATTGACATGGACAAGTTCAATGTAATGGGTAGTTCAATTGCCTACGGTCACCCGTTTGCTGCAACCGGCACACGTATGATCACGCAAATGCTTAACGAACTAAATCGCCGTGGCGGTGGTACAGGTCTACTAACAGCATGTGCTGCGGGTGGTCTTGGTGCCGCAATGATTGTGGAGACAGAATAATATGAGTCAGGAACAAGAAATGACAAATGAAGTTCAGCCAACATCAGGCGCATTTACGCTAACTAAGCAAGATAATGGTGTTGCGATTCTTAGCATGGACGTACCTGGCGAGAGCATGAATACGCTTAAAGCTGAGTTTGGCGATGAAATCTCAGCCATGCTTGATGACATTGAGCGTGACAGCAGCATTAAAGGTGTTGTGTTAACGAGTGGCAAGCCGAGCTCATTCGTAGCAGGTGCTGATATTACCATGCTAGCGGCGTGTAAAACGGCTGAAGATGCGACGACCATTGCCGCAGGTGGCCAAGCTATTTTCGATAGAATTGAAAACATGAAGGCGACTTTCGTTGCGGCAATTCACGGCCCTGCGTTAGGAGGTGGCTTAGAGCTTGCACTGGCGTGTCACTACCGTGTATGTACTGATTCACCTAGCACTCAGGTAGGTCTGCCTGAAGTGCAGCTTGGCTTGTTACCAGGTAGTGGTGGTACTCAGCGTCTTCCGCGCTTAATTGGTATTCAGCAAGCAATGAAAATGATGCTTACTGGCGCACCAGCACGTGCCAAGCAAGCTAAAAAGTACGGCATTGTTGATGATGTAGTGCCACAAAGTGTTCTGCTTAAAGTGGCGGAGCAATTTGCGCTTAAACGCAAGCCAGAGCGCGAAGCGCCGCAAAAGAGCGTGATGGACAAGGTTTTAGAGAAAACTGGTCCAGGCCGTAACATGGTTTTCAAAAAAGCACGTGAAGCGACATTTGCGAAAACCAAAGGTAACTACCCAGCGCCAGGTTACATCATTGATGTTATTGAAACGGGTATGAACGAAGGCATGAAGGCAGGGCTTAGAGCTGAAGCCGACGCCTTTGGAAAACTAGTAATGACGCCTGAGTCTTTCCAGCTTCGTCAAATTTTCTTCGCAACAACAGAGATGAAGAAAGAAAATGGCGTTGAAGGTGTTAAACCTGAAAAAATGAAGAAAGTTGGTGTGCTTGGTGGTGGCCTAATGGGCGGTGGTATCGCCTATGTAACCTCTACTAAAGCTGGTGTGCCTGTGCGTATTAAAGATGTGCGCGCCGAAGGCATTGCTAACGCAATGAAATACAGCTACGACATCTTAAATAAAAAGGTGAAGAAGCGTTTCATGCGTAATAGCGAAATGCAGAAGCAGTTAGCACTTCTTACTGGTACATTGGACTACAGTGGTTATCAAGATGCGGATATCGTTGTTGAAGCGGTTTTCGAAGACCTAGACCTTAAACAGAAGATGGTGGCGGATATTGAAGAGAATTGCAAAGAAAGCACCATATTCGCGTCTAATACGTCGTCTATTCCAATTACACAAATTGCAGCTAAAGCAGCACGTCCTGAAAACGTGATTGGTCTACATTATTTCTCGCCAGTAGACAAAATGCCGTTGGCCGAAGTTATTGCCCACGATAAAACGTCGGACCAAGTCATTTCATCTACGGTAGAGTTTGCTAAGAAGCAAGGTAAAACGCCGGTTGTTGTTAAGGACGGTGCGGGTTTCTACGTAAACCGTATTTTAGCACCTTACATGAATGAAGCGGCTAACCTTATTCTTGACGGTGAGCCTATTGAGCACATCGACAAGTCGCTGGTTAAGTTTGGCTTCCCAGTAGGGCCTGTGAAGCTACTAGACGAAGTGGGCATTGATGTTGGTACTAAGATCATCCCATTCCTTGTAGACGCGTTTGGTGAGCGTTTCACTGCGCCAAGTGCTTTTGACAAAGTGCTTGCAGATGGCAGAAAGGGTAAGAAAAACCAAAAAGGTTTTTACTCTTACGAGGGTAAAAAGCCTGGTAAGGAAGTGGATGAATCAATCTACGAATTACTTGGTTTGTCGCCGTCTGCCAAGCTGAGCGAAAAAGAAGTGGCTGAGCGTTGTGTATTAATGATGCTTAACGAAGCGGCACGTTGTTTAGATGAAGGTGTAATCCGCAATGCCCGTGACGGTGATATTGGCGCTATTTTCGGTATCGGTTTCCCTCCATTCTTAGGCGGCCCATTCCGCTATATGGACACGCTGGGTATTAAGCATGTTGTTGCGCGTTTGAACCATTACGCAACCGCAGTTGGTGATAAATTCGCACCTGCTGATGTGCTAGTGAAAATGGCAGAAGAAGATCAAACTTTTTATAGCTAAGTTTATAAAATGTTAAAAAACCGGGCTTGGCCCGGTTTTTTTATGTCTAACGCTTATTTTTGCTGGTTTATTGTTCTGTTTTGGGTAAAATCTGCGCGTTAAAAAAAATGAACGTGTCAAATTGTTGGCGTCAATTATCAGTTGCGCATCTTGACAGTTAACATGGGTAAGCTAATTAAAACACGCAATTAAAAAAGACGGAGGCAGTGTGATTTCACTTTTTGTAGTAAGCGTTATCTTCTCTCTTTATTTTTATGTAGAAGCATTTAAATGGGGAATGAATGCTAAAAAGTGGGCGCTTGCAGGTTTCGTTTTTGGCCCTGTATTACTTCCTATGTTCTCTATATCTCGTCACATACACTGGCGCAATGCGGTAGGGTTCAATAATTTGTATATTGCTGCGTAGAGTGATTTTAGCGCTTTTTATGATTGAGTGTAGGAAGACAAACTGAAGATATAAAAAAAGAGAGCATAGCTCTCTCTTTTTGGGAATTCTAAGGTATCTCTTAAAGACCAATACCGTAGCCACCACCACCCGTCTTTGGGCGAACTGTTTGTGGTTGAGTTACGGTCTCCTTTTGTGACTCAGGAGCTTGTTTTGCGCCTTCTTGCTTATCGGCTGCCACAGGGGTAGCGGTAGAAAGTACTAGTGCAACTGCGTACTCTTTTAACATGTTGATTTCCTCTGATAATTTTGAACGAACAAACAAAACCGATTGTTTTTATTTTTTATCGGTATATTGGTTTTGCGAGATGCGTGCCAAAATTTAATATATTTTTAAAAGATGTTATTTATCAATAATTTATGTTGTTTTTGTATGGACTGGATACAGCAGGAAAGATTAGAATAGAAGGGGACGTCATTTTAATGGCACTTAAGTTAGATAAACAAAGGCCCAAGAGGCATGGCGCTGTCTCTTTGAAAAGAAGTATCTTTAATAAAGGGAAGAAAGGCGCCCTTTGATATTATATTTGGAAAGGGCGACTAGAAGCTCGAGTGGCCAAGCAGGGTGTGAAGCTTTTGGTTTTCAGTAAGTAGCTTTTCAAAGCGCTCTGCGTTAAGCGGGCGGCTATATAGGAAGCCTTGTAACATTTCACAATCATAACGACGCAGAATATCCAGCTGCTCTTCTTCTTCCACACCCTCAGCTACAACTTTAAGGCCAAGGTTATGTGCAATGCTTATAATCGCTGCGGCCATGTGGCGGTCTACATTACTCTTTGCAATGTCGTCGATGAAGGCTTTATCAATTTTAAGCGTGTTCAGAGGGAACCGTTTTAGATAGGCCAAAGAAGAATAGCCTGTACCGAAATCATCCAATGCTAAATGGATGCCTCTCTCTCGTAGGCGCGTCATCATTTGAAGTCCATTTTCTGGACTTTCCATTAACGTACCCTCAGTTATCTCACACTCTAGGTGCAGCGGAGAAAGCCCAATATCACTTAGTATTTTGTTAATCCGATCATCTAAGTCTGGTAGTTCGAATTGTTTGGCAGAGATGTTAACGGCAACACGGCCGCTAAACAGCCCTTGGTTTACCCAGCGCTTTGTATCTGCACAGGCTTTTCTTAAAACCTGTTCGCCAATTTCAATAATTTGGCCCGTTTGCTCAGCAAGTGGAATAAACTGACCGGGGCTCACAATGCCTTTTTGAGGGTGTTCAAAGCGTACAAGGGCTTCCATGCTGACTAACTTACCAGAAGCAATATCAACTTTTGGCTGGTAGTAAACAGTGAATAAATCGTCTTTAATGCCTTGACGAATCAGGTTTTCGATTTGTAGTTGTCGTACGGCATTTTGATTCATCTCGCCGCTGAAGAACTGATAACTATTGCCGCCGTTATTTTTGGCAAAGTACATAGCGGTATCAGCGTTTTTCAGCATTTCCTGAGGCGAGGCGCCATCATCAGGGAAGAACGCGATACCTATACTCGCGCCTAGCACAAATTCTTGCTTATTGATAATAAACGGGCGAGATAGAGTATCTAGCAAATTTTGTGCGTAGTGTGTAACGGTGTGAATATCTGCGTTATCTTCCATTAATACGCTAAACTCGTCACCACCTAATCGGTAACATGTCGCGCTTTTACCTGTAATACGTTGAAGTCGCTTCGCGATTTGTTTTATTAATATGTCGCCAGTTTGGTGGCCTAACGAGTCATTAATTTTCTTAAAGTTGTCCATGTCCAGGCAAAGCAGGGTATGCTGAGCACCTTTCCTTACCAAATTCTGATGGCTTGCTTGGAAGAATGAACGATTAGGAAGCTCTGTTAACGGGTCTGTATTAGCCAGTTTTAGCAGTTCTTTTTCGGTGCTCTTTCTTGATGTGATGTCGCTGAATACCCCAACATAATGGCTAATTTTTCCATCTTCGTCGTGCACCGCATCAATATTTAGTTCCATTTCATAGCGTTCACCATTAACGCGCACGCTTTCTACTTCACCCGACCAGTTGTCCTTAGATTTAAGCGTTTTCTTAATTTCTTCAGTGAAAGCATCAGGGTACAGATGGAAATGCATGTACGTTGCCAAAGCCTGATCTCGGGTCTCACCGGTGTACCCGCAGTATGCATTGTTTACGCTAATAAACTTGAACTGTGTATTTGTTATGAATACACCTTCAGAAATGTTTTCAATTGAGCGCTTAAATAAGTTGAGCTGCTCTTCTGCTTCTTTCAAGTGATGGATGTTTTTGAGCGTTCCTGTCATACGAACAGGTTGTTGGTTGTGATCTCTTTCTACCACCTTGCCGCGATCGAGTATCCAAATCCATTGATTTTTAAAAGTCTTCGCACGATAAGCCAATTCGTAGAAGTCGCTATTACCTTCCAGGTGCTCTCGTAGCGCGGTTTTAACTCTGTTTATATCGTTAGGGTGAATATTGGCGTCATACGCGCCTGTTGTGCGTATATCATCCTGAGGGAAGTCCAACGTACCCCAGGTATTAGCGCGATATACTTGCCCGCGATAAACGTCCCAGTCCCATAGCTCATCTCCGGAACTCCATAAAGTCAGTTTAAGGCGTTCTTCCGACTCTTTGATGGCGAGCTGGTTTACCTTTCTAATCTGATATTGGCGAACGATGAATGCAAAAATAGCGAATGCGACAATACAGTAAAAAACGATAGCAACGGTATGAAGCCAAGGTGGTCTTGCAATGTGTAAAGATAGTTTTTTACTATCAGACCACGCCTTACCTGGTGCTTTAGCCTGTACCTCGAAAACGTAATTCCCAAAGCTTATATTATTAAATTGAGCAACTCTGTCGTCTGCGTTATCAATCCAGTTGTCGTCAAAACCAAGTAACCGATATCGGTAAACAACGTGTTGCGGGTAAACAGAGTTGAGTAAATTGAAAGATATGCTGAATCTAGACTCATTGTAATCTAGAGCAATCGACTTTTTACTTCCTATATTTTGTGCAGATGAAAAATAACTTGTTTCACCACTGTTTTCCCTCTGAATTACGTTTGACCTATTGTTAGATACGCCAAAAACTTTTAATTCAGAAACCTCAGGGATAAGTGTTTTCGTCGAATCATCATTTGAGCTAATTTTCTTACTAGTTATTATGTTGTAACCAGTCATTCCACCAAAATAGATAGTTTTTTCTGAGGATGCGAAAGCTGAACTCTCGCCTAGAGAGTTGTAGTTGAGCTCTGAATTTGGAACTGAACTTACTTCCTCAAGTTCGGGAAGTTTGATCTGGTGAACTCCCGTAGTATCTGCATACCAAATGCTGTTATCGATACCTACGGATGATATTATTAGCCCAGAGTTTTCTGTACGAACTTGCCTTTTGACAAATTCAAGAGAGTGTTTGTCGACTTCCAAAATTCCTTTCGAACGAGTCGTTAACCAGTATGAATTTGATGTTTCGTAAACGCCGTAAACGAGTGAATCGAAACCATTGTTCTGATCTAGGCTTTTGATTAACTCTCTGTCCTTCAACGAGTATATACTCACACCTGACTCGCTTCTCAGCCAAAGTCGATTATCATTATCTTTATAAATTGGAACTAGACGAGATGAGTTTATCGCTATTTTTATTGGCTCAACGGATGCTTTAAACGAATCATAACCAAGAGATAATTTTACCGGTCCTTTTGTATCCTCCCAGATCCAAACTTCGTCCCCTTTGGTGTAGAGAAAATCGATAAATAACCCTTCGAACACGTGATCTATTAATTGAAGCTTTCCTTCTACTTGCCTCAAAACATAGATGCCATTAGAGGATGCAACCCAGAATGTGCCTTTGGTATCTATTTCAACATCCCAGTAAGTTATTGAGTTCGCAAGAGCAGAGAAAGCTTCCGAGAACTTTACTTCTCCGCTAGATCTATTAATTACACCAAGTCCTCTCTGTTGAGAAACAACATATATGTCGTTGGCGGAATCTTCTGCAAAGCCCCATATTGAGGAGTAGTCATCCTCGGATAAGTTTGAAGAATTAAAAACAGATTTATATCTAGTCGTAGCGTAGTCTGGGTGATACCTAAATGCACCGCTCTTTATTGTTGTAACCCAGATACCACCGACTCTGTCTGTTACTAGGTTCATGATTGTTGCTGTAGGCAAGCCTGTCAGTTCTTGATTATCGTGATCAAGGAAGATGACCCTTGGCTGGAAGCCGCCATTTATCTCTGACGTTGCTGCATCACTGAAAATGAATAGGCCTGCTTGAGTGCCTATCCAAATGTCTTCATCTTTCTCATATATTGTCAGGATGTTGAGTGCTTCATCAGACTTTGAAGTGAATGTGTTTTTGAAATGCTGAAGTATTTTACCCGAAGCAGCTATGACATAGATGCCCTCATTAGTTGCAAGCCAATAATTACCGTTGATTACCTTGATGTCGTGAAGAGAACGAACATCCAAGTTTATTCCCCATGGATTTACTTTTGTTGCGGAATAAAGTGATTCGTCAGTCTTGTCTATAAGCGAAAGCCCAAATTCATTTGAACCTAACCAGGTGCGGTTCGCTTCATCATGAATGACCTTAATAAAACTCTGGTCTCTATGTATCTGTTTTACAACCTCAATTTGATGGCTCTCTTTAGATAACTTGTAAAGAAACTTCAGATCAGCGAATAGAATGTCACCATTATATGACTCTCCGATGCCAGTAATAAAATCAACTTTAATTACACTATTTTCTCTATTGAAAACTTTGAAGTTGTCGCTTTCAGGTTGATACTTGGCAAGACCTGCTTGTGTTCCTACCCATAAATCACCATGAGAATCTAAGAAGAGATTTTGAGTATAACCGGACGGAAGTGAGTTGTGGTCAACATCTGAAGGGTGGTATTGCTTCACCTCATAACCGGAATAGCGATTTAAACCATTGGAGGTTGCTATCCAAATATATCCTTTATTGTCTTCAACGATATCCAATACGGCAGTGTCAGAGAGCCCATGCTGCTTATTTAACTCTGTAAAATGAAGATCAGAAACCTCTATCGCCTTTGCTGAAGAAACAAAAACTTCAGACAAAACCAACACAAGAAGACATATTGAATAAATTAGGGTTGAGCGCACCTACACACCTTTGGCATACGCCATTTATTATTTTTTATTTTACTGGCAGCATCCCTAACGACCAGAATAATAAATATGCCGAATTAACTAAGCCTCTACAAGGACTTTTTAGAAATAACAAGAATGATGGTTTACTTATTAACCAACCATGCTTACGAATACGATTTCTTATCGGCTGATTGATTAAAATCTTAACGCAGTCTATAGAAGTAGGTTAATTTCACTCGTTTCAAGCAAAGCGTTTTGTGTGTCAATCTAGAACATGTGAAGTAGCGTGCGAGTTTGCCTGTGGAGGTTTACCACCATAACAATAACGACATTGTAGTTGGCTGAATTAGGGCTTGCCTTGTTAGCAAGCCCTAGTAGTAAGGAATTTCCTTTTTAAATTGGGAAATGCAGTTAATTGTGCGTTTCTCTGGAGTGGGTAAAGTTTCAAACTTGCCTCGCGAGAAGAGCACAAGCTCGCCACAACGCTCTCGTTTAGCAAGCTGCTGTGCGTAATCTTGAATCTCTTCAAAACTTATTGCTTTAATGCGTTCTGCAAGCATGGTATTTCGGTTAAATCCTAAGTCTTGAGTGCCTAAACTTACCCATAGCCGCTGTGATTTCATTGATAATGTTAGGTCTCTTTCTTCTAGCTGCTTTATCAGGTTTTGCTGAATGGTGGGCCAATAGAAACGATAAAATTCTATTTCGTTTAGTTGTTGGAATAGGAAGCCAGTCATAGCGTCGAGCAAGTGCTTAGGGCTGCGCTGGGGGCTTTGAACGTAAAACGCCATTCCTGGATGCTGATTGTGCGGTACATAACCTGTACCCACAATGTAACCTAGCTGCTGCTCTGTTCTTAATGAGTTAAAAAATGGTGCAGCCAACATTTGTTCTAATACCATGCAAAGCGCTGTGTCTGTGAGGCTAGGTGAGGGGGCTTGCAAATAAAGCACAACAGCGGAATCATCGTGATTACACAATACTTCGTGATAAAGCGGCCCGCCCACTGGTAATTTAGATACCGCACGAGAAAGCGGAGCACCTTTTGCGTTAATACAATGATTGCGAAGCGTCGTCGAAAATGATTTTGCCTCTTCGCTCTCCCAGTTGCCATGCATAAATGCTTCTACGAAGTAATGCTCAAAAGCGGTATTTCTGCAGTTCAGCATTTCTTCATAAGAAATGTTTTCTATTATATCCAACAGCTCAACAGGGGCTTGTGTGTTTCGCTGAATCAGTACACTTAAGCGAGAGAAAAGACGGTTCGTAGGCTTATTCAACAAAGCATTGTGAAGGCTTTGAGTTTGAAGTGCTTTGTGGTGTTCGAATGCTCTTTGATCGGGCGTGAATTTTAAAACTGCATCCAGAAGTTGAATTGCCAATAAAGTTTGTTGATTAGTAAAGCCTCTGGTATGCAGTGTGAAGCCCGCTTGGTGTCCATAAATACGGTAATGTAGACCAGCTATTTCTGCACGATAGTATTTTGCCTGAAGGTGATCGTTCAAAGCGCCTAGCCAAATTCGTTTTGCGGCAACAGATGTTAAAGAGTCTGAGAATGTAGCTGCGTCAAACGATATATAGATGTCACCTTTCGGGCTGTGAAATTGCTGATCTTGAGCAAACCAAAAGCGATAGCCTTTGTTGTCTTCAAGCTTGTTGGGAGTGCTAAAGCCAGGCTCTGGTAAAATAAGTGTGTATTCATTCGCTAAATAAGGGTTAGGCGGGGGGAGGTTAAGCGCTGATATTCTCTTTGGTGATGCAAGTGATTGAAGCAACGCTTCATCGATGTTCTCAACGCTATATTCGGCTTCATAAAAAGCACAAACCTGAGTGGTTTTCACGTCTTTCGAGATAACTTTCAGGCGAATATTACTGGGCACAAAGAAAGACAGCGCATTTTCGATGATGTCTTTATCATAGCTACCAATGGTAGAGCGCAGCTTATTTAATTCGTGCGCTTCAAATATAAACTGGTGCTGCGCATACTCGGTCACAAGCCCCAGAGGTTTGACATTTTCTTCATACTCAAGAGCTAACGCATTTAATTTAGACTTTTCGTGAAAGCGCCACTCTTCTTTTGAGGCGTCTCTAATTAGTTCTATATAGCTAAACAGCGCTTCTAACACCGAGTTTTTGTTCATTAGGCCTTTCTGTGTGAGCTGAAAGCTAACGTTGAAGTCTTTGAATTTATCTCCTTCAATACCCGAACCTGCAATAAGATTTAGCGCCCAGTCTTTGTCTTTCAAATATGCTAGTAAACTTCCTTCACCTTCATCGCCAATTAAATGACTAATATAGTTTAGCGGTTTAGTTTCATAGTCATTTTGCAGAGCTGGCAGTACGAAAGTAACAATCATTCGCTTCGCACTTTGAAGTGGATGAATGTTTATCTGAATGCCAAGCTCATTTTCAGTGTAGAGTTCCGGCCAATCATCTGGAGCCAATTCGCCAGATGGGAGTGTGCCAAAACATTGAAATACCAACGCCTCTAGTTGTTGAGTAGGCATTGGGCTGGCAATGCAAAGTTTCATGTTTTCCGCACAATAATAAGTCTGATGTAACGCTTTTAACCGTTGTTTTAGTTCAGTGCACTCATGTTGAGAAAACGTATCGCTGTTGCCAACAGAAAATTTGGCAAACGGATGCTGAGGGTTGCAGGTTTCTTTATGAATTTGATAAAGGCGGCGAAGATCATCTTTTTTCTTAAATTCGAACTCTGCATGAATACTATTTATTTCATTGTTTAGTGCGTCTTCTTCAAACAAAGGTTGCCGAATCATGTCTGCAAACGCTGGCAATGTTTGTGCTATGGCATCGCCACTGCAGCTGAAATGGTAATTTGCATACTCGGTCCCTGTCCACGCGTTTATTGTGCCGCCATGTTGCTCAATAAAGCCGTTTATTGCGTTTGGCTTGGGCAAATGTCGACTACCCATAAATAGCATGTGTTCAAGAAGGTGGGCTAACCCTTGACAATCAGCTGGGTCGTAAAAGTGTCCGGCCCTGACTGCCAGAGAAACGAATGATTCACTTGTGTCTGGTGTGTGACATAACATAGCACCCAATCCATTGGGCAACGTAACGTGGTGCGCGTTTTCTAAGTTGATGGTGTTGTTCACATTGTCTCGTTTTTGGTCATGGGCACCTTACAGCTGGAGCATCTTTAAAGAGAATCGTAAATAAACCTTAAATAATGTACAAAAATTCTCACTATTCGCGGTTTACCGCTAGGCGTAGTATCAGCTCTCTGATATCGTTAGCACAATTTCATTAATACTATGCGCAATGTTATGTCAGGTCAAAGTAGCAACGACGACATTTATCTTTTCATTATGCGTCACGGTGAAGCAGAAGCGCCTAGACTCGATGATAAAAGCAGACAACTTACTCCTTTGGGGAGAGAGCAAGCCAAAACCGCAGCACTATGGTTAAAAAAGCAATATTGCAGTAAAGGTGTGGTCGACTTAGCGCTTGTTAGCCCTTACCGCAGGGCCAAACAAACACACGATATGGTCTCGCTAGATATCTTAGCGGACAAAGTTGAAAGTAATGAAGATATCGTCCCTGAAGGCTCACCTAGATTGGTAAGCGATTATATTGATGGTCTGCTGCACGCAGCGATTAATTCTAAAAAGCCCATCAAAAAGCTCCTTGTGGTAAGCCATATGCCATTGGTTAGCTATTTAGTAGATGAACTGTGCCAATCTTACACAACCAGTTTATTTTCCACCGCTTCAATTGCTGTCATAAAATATTCATTAAGTGAGCATAAAGGCACTTTGGTCACACATTATCAAGGCCTCTAATTTATTCCCTACTTCGCCTAGCATTTAATTCGAAATATTGAGGAATTATTTGTTAAGTATATTCCCATCTGGTCGATAGTATCTTTGAGAGTGTCAAAGTTTATTCTATTGAAGGGTTGGGAAATGGATAGCAAATCTATTCCTGAGCTCCTTAAGCGTTCATTGCAGTCGCATATGGCGGAGGCGGATTTACGTGAAGATGAGGAGACGCAGGATATTATTGCCAAGTTATCTGAACTATCAGATAAGGTCGCTGCTGCGAAAGCTAGAGCGCTGGCAATTCGAGCGCAGCGTCTAACTGACGAAGCAAAAGGGTAGTCGTTACGACCTAAGGTTTCTAGTGGTCGCTATTCGACTCTTTAGGGGGCACATAATATTCCGGCATTATTCTGACGGTTTTTATCATGCTTTCTGAAATGTCTACAATTTCTAAAGGGTAACCAGCTAATCGCACGCTGACTTTGTTTTCAGGTATATCTTCCAGATATTCAAGCAACAGACCATTCAGGGTTTTAGGGCCTTCAGTTGGTAAATTCCAGTCCATTTCTCTATTTAATTCTCGAACGTTAGCACTACCATCAACCAGCACGGATCCGTCTTGCTGAACGTGGGCTTCTTTGCTGTGGTCAGGCACCATACTCGTAGTAAAGTCACCAATGATTTCTTCCAGAATATCTTCAAGCGTAACAAGACCCATAATATCGCCGTACTCATCAACCACGAGCGCAATTCGCTCTTTTTCTGCTTGGAACTTATACATAAGTGTATGAAGCGGCGTAGATTCTGGCGTGTAGTAGATTTCACGTACTGCGCGAAGAAGGCTTGATTTTGTGAACTGATCTTTTGACAGAAGACGCAACGCATCGCGGACATGCACAAAGCCAACGGCATCATCGATACGGTCTCGGTATAACAAAACTCGCGTATGCTGGGCATGCGTTAATGCTTTTTGAATCTTTTTCCAATCTTCATTGATATCAATAGCAAAAATTTCGCTGCGAGGCACCATAATGTCTTCAGCAGTTACGCTTTCCAAATCCAAAATGCTAACAAGCATATCTTGGTGTCGTTTTGGAATCATTGCGCCCGCTTCAAACACTACGGTTCTTAATTCCTCTCGACTTAATGCATCATCACTGCCGTTTGCTGGGCTTATTCTTAGTAGCGCCAAAATTCCATTGGTAATGCCATTAATCGCAGCAACAAAGGGGTAAAGAAGCGTCAGTAATGGAAGTAGTATAAAAGAACTCGGGAATGCGACTTTCTCTGGGTAAAGTGCTGCCAGCGTTTTAGGGGTAACTTCAGCAAAAATAAGTAGCACTAACGTTAAGCCAAATGTAGCGGCAAAAAGCCCCCAATAGTCACCAAACAGCCGAATACAAAGAATGGTTGCAAGCGATGACGCTGCAATGTTTACAAGGTTGTTACCGATAAGAATAAGACCTATAAGGCGATCGGGTCTTTCTAGAAGCTTAGCAACGCGGATAGCTGAGCGGTTGCCTTCTCCCTGTAAATGCTTCAGTCGATAACGGTTTATCGACATCATGCCGGTTTCTGAACTAGAGAAATACGCAGATAGTAGTATGAGTACGCCGAGCGCGATAAACAGCGTACTCGTTGATATGTCGTCCAATTAATGGGTTCCTGTCTATAACTAGTCTTCAAATGTATTGATTTGAGGTCTGGGTTTCAAGGAAAAATTACTGATATCCATCTAATTGACTAGAAAACAACAAGTTATATTGGTGAGTGTTGAGGCATGTAACAACGTCACAAAACAGAGCACTTAACAAGGCTTACAATAGAAATTCTCGTACCAATTTACTGCCAAAATAGGCAAGTGAAAGCAGAGTAACGCCCAGCACCGTCATCACAATAACTTGACGGCCTCGCCATCCTCTTAACTTCTGGCCTATTAAAAGAATAAGGAAAACAACAAGAGCCGCTGCTGAAAGAACCGTTTTGTGCGCATAGGTTTTGTTGAACATGTCTTCTAAGAACACAAATCCGCTTATAAGAGAAACCGTTAAAAGAGAGGTTCCTGCCAGTAAAAGCTTGAAAAGAATATTTTCAACAAGCATTAACGGTGGGAGAGATGAATGAAGCAAGGCAGCACCTTTTTGTTTTAGCCTAAACGTAATGTACGACATTTGAAGGGCGTATAAAAAAGCGATAACTAATGTGCAATAAGCGAACAGAGACAAACTTATATGAATAACAAGGCCTGGCTGAAGTTCAATCTGCATGATGTAAGAAACAGGAATAAACTGAGAAGCTAAAACGGTAAGGCTCGCGAACCCAAAGACAACGGGAAGCAATATAAGATTTGGTATCGCACGGGCAAAAACTAGCATAGAGACAGTAATTATCCACGATACTAAAGACAGCACATTGGTTACGCTCATGTCCTGACCGGGAGCAACAATAATAACATTGATAAGAAAAGCGATATGCGCGATTGCCCCGACACTCGCTAATGACAGCCCAAGTTTTTTGTTGGGGCCGTCTTGATGTACAAATTTGCCAATAAGCACTGCGGCGGCAAGAGCGTAAAGTAAGGCAGCAGAGATGGCGAAAAGGGTGTTCATGGTGCGTCCTGTAATACGTGGGTGATGTGTTCACCAACTGAGTCGGTATTGATACTGCAACTTGCAAGTAAATTCAACCATCTCCTTGATTTTGTTTGTTTCACACCCACTTTTAGTGTGGGTATTTAGCGCCTGTTACTTTATAGACTGATAATCATTGTGCTATGTCAGTGCCTAAATCTAATCATGAAAAAACAGTAGGCCTTAGCGCAAAAGTTTCAAAATTTAACCGTAATTGTGGGTACGTTACGGTTCGCTTTTACGTTACAATGTGGGCATTACGTCTGAAATAAAAAGAAGTTTCATACTATGTTTGAGAATTTATCAGAACGCTTAGGCCAGACATTACGAAATGTCAGTGGCAAAGGGCGTCTTACTGAAGACAATATAAAAGAAACGCTACGCGAAGTGCGAATGGCTCTACTTGAAGCCGATGTAGCGCTGCCCGTAGTAAAAGCGTTTGTTGCGCAAGTTAAAGAGCGTGCTGTTGGCACTGAAGTAACTAAGAGCCTTAAACCTGGCCAAGTATTCATCAAGATTGTTCAGTCTGAACTAGAGTCGGTGATGGGGGAGGCGAACGAGAAACTCAACCTCGCTACTCAGCCTCCAGCTGTCGTGCTTATGGCGGGCTTACAAGGTGCGGGTAAAACTACCTCGGTAGGTAAACTTGCCAAGTACTTAACCGAGCGTGAGAAAAAGAAAGTCATGGTAGTGAGTGCCGACGTATATCGTCCAGCCGCTATCAAGCAGCTTGAAACTCTTGCTGGTGAAGTGAATGTTGCTTTTCATCCATCGACCATTTTACAGCAGCCCATTGATATCGTTAACGATGCAATAAGCGAAGCGAAGAAAAACTTCTTCGACGTGCTGCTTGTAGATACGGCGGGTCGTTTGCATGTCGACAACGACATGATGGACGAAATCAAAGAGCTACATGCTGCGGTCAAGCCTATCGAAACCCTGTTTGTGGTTGATGCCATGACAGGTCAGGACGCTGCAAATACTGCTAAGGCCTTTAACGACGCGCTTCCGCTAACCGGTGTGATTCTTACCAAAGCGGACGGTGACGCACGAGGCGGTGCTGCACTGTCGGTTCGTCACATTACAGGTAAACCCATCAAGTTTATTGGTATGGGCGAAAAGGTCGATGCGCTAGAGCCTTTCCACCCAGAGCGTATAGCTTCTCGTATCTTGGGTATGGGCGACGTACTTAGCCTTATTGAAGAGGTTGAGCGTAAGGTTGATAAGTCTAAGGCCGAGAAATTGGCCAAGAAGGTACAGAAAGGTAAAGGCTTCGACCTTCAAGATTTTAAAGATCAGCTTGAGCAAATGAAGAACATGGGCGGCATGATGGGTATGCTTGATAAGCTGCCTGGCATGGGCGGTATGTCTGACAAAATTAAAGATCAGGCAAACGACAAGCAGTTTAATCAAATGGAAGCCATCATTAATTCTATGACGCCAGCTGAGCGCGCACGTCCAGATATGATCAAAGGTTCGCGCAAGCGTCGTATTGCAGCAGGCTCAGGTACGCAAATTCAAGACGTGAACCGCTTACTTAAGCAGTTTACGCAAATGCAGAAAATGATGAAGAAAATGTCTGGCGGCGGCATGAAGAAGATGATGCGCCAGATGAAAGGCATGATGCCTCCGGGTGGTGGTTTTGGAGGCCCTGGCGGTCCAGGTGGATTTGGCGGACCAGGTGGCTTCGGCGGTGGCGGCGGTTTTCCACCTCGCTAACTGTTCAGTAACCTTAGCCTTTCGCGAGTAGCTAAACTAATAAAGATAAAAGCCCTTCAGCAGTGAAGGGCTTTTTTTGATTTGGTGCTGACAGTTTTTATAAATGACCTTTATAGCCAGAATAAATTTCAGGTTTAATTTTAATTCTTAGGAAACCCTTTAATCGCCGTTGAGAAAAAGTCCACGAGTAACAATAGGTAGCAAAATTATTCTGTTTTAATAGTGCGCTTTATAACCAACAAGACACTGCGCATCTGTCCAAATAAACCAATTCATAATACACTGGCGGGCTACATCGTGCGCGTACACTCGCTTTCGTGAAAGTGTGCGTTAATTGCTCAAATCGCACAATCTACATAAGCGGGCGAGTACAGTTTGGTGCTGTGTGAGTTTTCACTCAGCAGGGTTATTGATACAGGAACACTATGGCAGGCTTAAAACGTATTATTCTAATCGACACGCATTTACCGGGCGTTGTCGAGCTAAAGCTTGATGGGCACACCAACATCTGTGGTACCAATGCATCGGGTAAAACCACGCTACAACGACTTATTCCCGTGTTTTACGGTGAATATCCTAGTCGTGTAGTTCCCGCTACTCGGGATAGTTTTGAACGTTGGTATTTACCTCGTCTATCCAGTTTTATTATTTATGAATACACCCGTGCCGAGGGTGACTTGTGCCAAGCGGTTTTAAGCTCAAACGGAACCGGCGTAAACTACCGTCTAATTGGTAAGCCTTTTGAAATTAGCGACTACCTAATAGAGCAAAAGAATGGCAAACATGCCAGTGTAAGTAGTGCCGAGCTAGCACGTGCAATGAAGCGCAATAACGTACTGGTAACAAGTTTACTTAATACCAAAGATTTCCGCGCAATTATTCAAAACGACCATGGTGTACTTAACCAAAGCAATAATGCGCGTGAGCTTCTAGGTTATGCCAAAATTTTTAGCCTATGCGAACCGTCAAAACACATGCGCCACATCGAGAAACTGGCTAAAGCGGTTCACTCGAAAGAAGGCAAGATGGAAACCATCAAGGCTATGATTGCCGCCATACTAGAAGAGGATGGCGTTACTCCGCCTACTTCAGGCCTTAGCCGTCATCGCGTCGATGACTGGATTAAGGAATGTCACTTAATTAAACAGTTCGACAAGATTCGCCCCGAGTTTTCTAAGCTTGAGCAAGCGGACATGGCGCTAACAAGTACAGAGCAAGTGCTTGCTAACCTTAAGCATAGCTTTGAACTTGATAAAACTTATTTGGCCGCGCGCGTTGAGACCACCAAGAACGAACTGGATGAAAACAGTTTTCAGCGCAAGCAGACTGACAGCGAGTGGGGAGATACCCGCGACCACTTGAACCAAGTAATTTCATCTGCCCGAGCCGATGTAGAGAAGTTCACCAGCGAGCTTGATACGGTTGAGCGCGAGTTCGACAAGTGGCAAGACGAAAATATTGAGCAGCTTAAAGAAGACGTAGCAAATTTAGCACAGTGGCAAAATGAAAAAGCCATGGCTGACAGTCGCTATGTGCTGCTGACTGAAAAGCACCAAGACATTGAATCGGCTTACAATAAACGTTTAGCTGAGCTAGGTGAAAAACTGTCTATTACATTGGAAGAAATGTCAGCGGCTCGCCAAGAAGCAGCAGAAAATAAAGCCCAGCAACAGCAGAGCGAGCGTGAAGCATTAAGTCGTATTCAAGACGACTACAACAGTCAGCTGAGTGCGCTTCAGAACGACTACCAAAATAGTTTAAACGAGCTAAAAGTTGCTGAAGCTGAACTTAAAGCTTCACTCAGTAACGCAGGCTACAACGAGTTTGAGCAATCTCAGTTAGATATTCTGGATGCGGCCATTAAAGAAGCATCTATTAATGAAGATGCGGCACGTGGTGAACTACGACAGGCTCAACAGGCGCATGGTAAGTCGGTAGAGTTTCGTAAAGAGTGCTCACATGCTTTAGATAAAGCCCGTAACGCCTTTCAACAAGATGAAAAAGCGGTTAACAAAATAAACGCGCTACTTTACCCCGGTGAAGGCTCGCTACTTGAGTTTTTGCGCGCCAATGTTGATGACTGGGAATTGTCCTTAGGTAAAGTTATTCGCCCTGAACTATTGGAGCGTACTGATTTAGCGCCCGTTATGGTAAAGGATGCGCAAAGCGCCAGCGACGCTTTTATGGGCGTTAAGTTAGCGCTTACTGAACTTGAAACCCCAGACTATGCCTTTACCGAGCAAGCGCTTAAGCAGCAACTGCAAGAAGCTGAAATTCGTCAAGCCGCTGCCCTTGCCGTGCAAAACGAATGTGAACAGCGATTGGCGAAAGCGAACGAAGACGTGCGCAACGCCGAGCTAGTGGTTACGCAAAAAGACAATGCAGTCAAAAGTGCAGAAGCCAGCCGTAAACGCGCACAGCAAGATCGTGACACAGTACTTAGCGAATACCAGCAGGCCCTTTCTGCACGTAAGCAAAAAGCTAAGACTAAGCTTGAAGCCAACCAGCAGTCGCAAAAGCAAGCCAAAGCGCAGTTTGAACTTAGCCGCGACGAAATAAAAGATCAGCAGCGTGAAGCACAAACCGAGCACAAATTCCATTGGCAGCAACTTATTGCCGATAGTGAAGCACGAATTTCTAAAGCCGATAGCGATATACGTAAGGCCAAAGACAACGCTGCACAAGACCGTAAAGATATGCAGGATTGGCTGGAGAGCGAATTAAGCAATCGCGGTGTGGATGTTGATGAAATAGGTCAGCTTAAGAAGCAAATTAATAAGCTTAAAGAAGATATTACACGCACTGAAACCCACCGTCACAAAGTGGCCGATTACGAACGTTGGTACACAAACGTGTTCACCAAACAAAAAGTAGTGTGGCAAGAAGGCTTGTCGAAGTCTCGTAAGCTTTTGGGTGAATCTGAGCGTAATTTAGCCAGTAAACAGGCAACCTATAAAGCTAACCGCGAACAGCTTCAAGAGCAGCACGGGCAGCTTGAAACTACGCTCAAAACTGCCAGTGAGCACCTGGAGCAGGTTAAAACCTTAAGTAAATCTCTTGCCAAGCTTACCCTTCAAGCAGGTGACGAAACGGCTGAAATTAAGCACGATGACGTAAGTATTGGTCAGCGTATATCAGAAGTGCAAAGCCAGCTTCAAGAGCGCGAAAACTTACTAAGCGATATTCGCGCCTATGTAGAAAGGTTCGACCAGCTAATTGCCGCGCAAGCGGGAACGGGGCTATCTGATACGTGGGAGCGCGCTCGCGAAGAGTGCGCAACGCTGAACGCCCACGGCGTGAAAAGTTTTGATCACCGCCGTATGGTGTCGCATTTAGCACAGCTTCTAAACGTGATTGTTCCGCAGAAACTGCAGGGTTTACGTGAGCAAGGCCGTATTTTTGGTGCAGACCTATCGCAGTACTTCTTCGTACTTGCTGATATCGACAAACGCATTGTGTCGCAAAGCCGCCGAATTACCCAAGAAGTAGACGGCGACCTATCGCTTGATGGTGTATCAGACTCTGCGGTTAAAATTCGCTCACGTATAAGTGAACTTGAATTCTGGCCCGAGCTAGAGCAATTTAGAAAGCTATACGAGCACTGGATGGAAGAGGGAGCTAACGAGCTACCAGAAGAAGAATACGGGCAAAGTATGCGCCGGGTTCTTGATATTCTTGGCCGTGCTGCGCTTACGGGCGGCATTAGCAAGCTACTTGATATCGAACTTCACCTACGTGAAGGTAACAGTGACCTTGTTATTCGTACCGACCGCCAGCTTAATGAATCATCAAGCCACGGTATGGCCTATCTTATCTTGTGTAAATTCTTACTCGCTTTCACCCGCCTTCTTCGTGGTGATGCCGATGCCACCGTGCATTGGCCTATCGATGAACTAGGTACACTTCACCAAAATAACGTGAAGAAAATCTTTGAAGCGTGTCAAAACAATAACATCAGTGTAGTCGGCGCGTTCCCTAATCCAGAATCGGAAGTACTGACGCTGTTTGAAAACCGCTACTTGATAGACAAGGTAACCCGCCAACTGCAGGTGGTTCAGCCAAAAGCAAGCTCTATAGGGGCGCGCATTAAACTGAAAAAAGAAGCAGAAAAGAACGGTGAAGTAGCAGGTGAGGAGACATCAGCATGATGACAGAACAAGGCCGTGTACTTAGTGCACTTCTTCAAGGCGCGTTTATTTGTCAGGTGACCGATGAAGAGGCGTGGCGTTTTCTGAAATCAAGAGACAACGCTGCTCAGTTAGAACCTCATTTGGCGCTATTGAATCGTACATTATCGACCACTGCTGAAGGTGATGTGTTTTTTGCTAGCTTCCTTACCATTGGTGAGAATGAGCGAAAAGTGCTTACGCAACAGTTTCAAGATACGGCGTCGAACTTGGTGCCGCTGGTAGAGTGGTTGTTGCTGGTTCAGCAAGCCAATGAATCTGACATGCCAATTACCATGGGAAGCGCTATTCGTTTGAACGAGCTGCAAACTACCATTGAAGACACGCCAGCTTACGCAGAACAGCTAGAGAAAATATCGCGCTATCGCATGTTCGGCTCTACCAGTGTGAACTTAGATGGGCAGTTAAAACAGGTATTCAAACGCTTAACCGAAATGGGCTATTTGATAAAACCAAATCCAGATAAACAAATTTATTTGGGTACGGGGAAAATTGAGCACTTGTACGAGATGCTGCGCTTTATTGATGAAACCGAAGCGCTAAGTTTATCAGAGCAGGCGGAGGCCGCTATTTCGCAAGGTAGCTTGATATGAGCCAGGTGTTAATTCAGGCAGGCGTAAAGCTACTTAATGCGCTTGGTCGTCACAGCGACCTTATCATGCAGGCGTACATTAATGGCTCAGTGAAAGAGCGCGATCACAGCCCTAAAGTTTTAGAGCAGCTTGTTCAGCTAGGTGTATTGTGGCGCCCTGAAGCGCAAAGCGAACTGCGTTTAAAAAGCGCGGTAAGAACGCTTCTAGAAGGCAGTTTACAGGACGAGCGAAACCGCACTATTAACGCCAATATTGGCGCTTCGCTGGCGAGCCTTAAAACCTTAACTGAACATTACAAAGAAGCACTCCACTACAACAAATACAACGAAGCGGCGGCCCACATGGGCGATTTAACCGAACACGTCTATCAGCTTTCTGAATCGTTAAGTAATAGCGTACGTGTTATGTTTGGCCGTATTAATAATGAATTCGGCTATGTGTCGTCAGTTGAAGCAAAAATTCGTGAAAATGAGTTAGCCCAAGGTCAGGTGACAGACTTGTTGGCACAACTAGAGTGCTTTCGTTTCGATGAATTAAGTGAACTGGCAGGGTCCCACCGAGAATTGCGTCACCTGTTAGTAGTGTCGCTACAGCAACGCTTCTCTAAAGCCGCGCAAGAGTTATCTGTAGTACAAGCGCGCCTGTTGGATTTGCTTGGTCGCTTCAGAGAGTTTCAAGGTCGCACACGCTTACTCAAAGGCTTTTTGCTGCACATGGAACAGCAGCCTGATTTTTCGCCTGGCAACTACGCTAACCTAACTAATGTTCCTGTACTGTTTAATCAGTCAGACTCTATTATTGCCAACGCCGCCCCCGATGTTAATAACGTTGAGCATGAAGCGGACTATCAACACATTGTGGCGTCTTTGACTCACGTTCATAAACGTCAGTCTAAACACGAAGACACCAAGCCTGTTGATATTGATGTAACCGAACAATCAACCGTGTCGCTAGAGAAAGATCCATTGCAAAAAGCAGTAGAGGCGTATTTCTGTGAGGTTATCGATTCTGGTCAGCCAAAAGCAGCATTGGATTACTTTGAAGAGCATGCTTTAGAATTTGATCCTGAAGTGTGGATTTATCAGGTTATTGGTGGCTATCAAGCGTTAGACGATCAAGATAAGCAGTTTTTTGCATTAGAATCTCACGGTAATAACGATAAAGTCTATACAGGGAATTTCTACATTAACGACATTACCTTGGGATTGCGTTAAGCCAAATTCAAACGTAATTAATACGCTTTTGAAATTGGGTCTGGCCCACGCGTACAAAGGGTGGGCCAGACCTTTTCCAAATTAACCTTCTTGAGCAGACACACTCGCTTTCGAGTTGTAAATTTTCAAGCTTCTTCATATTTCCAGTAACTTTTGCGATGTGTGACACTTGGAACCTGTCAAAAAACACCTATAATACAGAGGTTGTTTACACTTATTTAACATTGTGAACTTAAAGTATCATCGCTGCGTAACATTACCGTCAATTCAACGGTCTATATTGTAAGTCTTGCGAGCCTGCTTAAGAAATTCAAGGCTGCAAAGAGCTGCAATAAATAGCGATGTGCTTTTTATGTTTGTGGGTTAATGTGCAGCCGTGTAGACGCAAAAAAATTATTGCTACTGCAGGAAGCGGAGCATGTTGTGGTACTGCTGCGTACAGTACGAAGAGGAAGAGTGTTATGCAATTATCAGAACAACAAAACTTTAATCAGGCGCTTATCAAGCTTTCAGTGTTGCTTTATCAAGTTGACGGAATGGTGACACTTACAGAACAAGACTACTTAAATGCCATGGTTGAATCTTTAGATTGGCAAAGTCCAATTTGTCCAGAAGCATTCCTTAACGACACTATTTATCAAGCCCGAAAGGCCATCGATACCGGCGATACCATTACCTTTCTACGCAGTTTAAAGAATGATTTGTCGTTCGATGCGGAAAAAACACTTGAAGTGGCTATGGCAATAACTGGCATAGACGGCGAACGCAGCGAAGAAGAGACAGAGTTGTTATCGTTATTAACGCACAAGTTACTCGCCAAGGCATTGGTGTCAGGTAAAGATACGCTGCAATAACGCACTTAATTGCATTGGACATTTAGATTAATAATGCCTCACCATCTATATAAAGCGGTGCATGCGTGTGCCGCTTCATTAGTTTTGTTCATGTCGAGTGGCTGTCATTCCTCACACAGTTCTCAATTTAGTGCCAGCGTGCAAAGTTTCCCAATCGGAATACAACCTTTTAATTCCTATTTAAATGAGGTAGAACAATACCTTATAAAGCACAGAACCTTTATCTCTGAAGATAAAGCGCAAGAAATTACCATGAATATGCCGTTTGAATGCGGTACAGAAAACAGCGGTACTGGCGTATTGTTAGTTCATGGGTTAGGCGACTCGCCCTATTTCTTTCGTGACGTTGCAAACGCAATGTGCACAGAGGGTATTCATGTGAGAACCATTCTATTGCCAGGGCACGGCTCTAAACCCGGAGATATGCTAAATGTAAGCTATCAGCAATGGCAGGCAGAGACCAATCATCACATTCGTTTGTTCTCCCAAGAAGTGGAAAATATGTACATTGGTGGTTTCTCAACGGGCTCAAATCTAACAACAATCGCTAGTTTTTCAATGGCCGAAAAACTGGATATTAAAGGGCTTGTTCATTTTTCTCCTGCATTTAAATCGCGCTTTTTTGTTTCTCGCTTGGCTCCTTATATCGATTCACTTTTTCCTTGGCCAAATGTTGAAGAAGAAGATAACCCCTCACGCTACAATTCAACTGCTATGCCTGGGTTCGCGGCTTATCAAGAAAGCGTAAATGTGCTGCAAGATTTGTTTTCCCAGTCGAGTGAACAAAAAAGTAAGCTGAACTTACCTGTTTTTATGGTGGTAGCTGAAAAAGACAGTGTGGTTGATACATCAACTGTAGCTGAGCAATTTAGAGATAATTTTATTCATCCCAAAAAGTGCTTAATTTGGCAGGGCGAAGAAGTGCCAGATGTGCCTACAAATACACTTGTAATGCAAACTATGGATGTACCTGAGCAGCGCATCAGCGCAGCGTCTCACATGAGTTCATTGTTTTCTTCTCAAAACGAACTGTACGGCATTAAAAGTCAATTTCGTATATGCGACAACGGGCAGGGTAGCGACGCTGAGGCGCGCTGCAAAGCGGGCGATGAAGTGTGGTACGGCCCATGGGGCTACAACGCGTTGGATGGGGAAAAAGAAAGGGTTTATGCAAGGCTTACTTACAACCCTTATTTTGAGGAAATGATAGACCAGTTACTTGTTTTTACCGGAACGAAAAAAAATAAAACGTTTTGTAAAAACAAATAACGACAATGTTAGACCCTAAACCGCAAAGTTTAAACCGCAAAACCTAAACCACAAAGCTTGTAAGAATTACGGTATTCAAGTACACGCTATATGGCGGTTTAGGCTTCAAGCTTCAGAAAACTGAATCTAGCTGCGGTCATCATGAATGCTGCGCTTGTGCATCTTCCATTTCTTTTTCTAGTTTTGCACTTTCATCTGCACGTGGCTTAGTGAAGCGTGCTAACGCAAGATAAAGTACTGGCGTAAGGTAAAGGGTAAAGACCACCGCAATACCCAAGCCGCCGAACACAACCCAACCGATAGCGTTTCGTGCTTCTGCGCCAGCACCAGTAGACAATATAAGTGGCAAGCCACCTAATATCGTGGAAACTAGTGTCATCATAATTGGGCGCAAGCGAACTTTACCCGCTTCGACAATGGCTTCGTAAATATCGTAACCTTTGTCGCGAAGCTGGTCGGCAAATTCAATAAGCAAAATCGCGTTTTTCGCTAGTAGACCTATAAGCATGACCAAGCCAATTTGCGAGTAGATGTTGATGCTTGTTCCCGTTAAAAACAGGGCATAAACAGCAGCTGCAATGCCAAATGGAACCGTGAGCATCACAACAACGGCACTATTGATGCTTTCAAACTGAGCCGCTAAAACAAGCAGAACGATGATGAAAGCCAGCACATAAGTAAGTGCTACCTGTTTAGAGGTTTCCTCGTATGCTTGAGCTTCACCTAAGAACACCAATCCAATACCATTGGGAAGTGATTCCGCTGCCAGCGCGCGAATGTTATCAACTACGTCACTTAATGCGACATCTTCGGGTAGCTCCATTTCAAGCTTTATTGCCCTGCGCTGAGCTTGACGCTCTAGCTCGGCTGCAACGCCTTCTTCGCTAATAAACGCCACGCTCGAAAGTGGTACTAAATTTCCGTCATTACTTTTAACGTATAGGCTGGTGAGCTCTGATGGGTCTAACGTACTGCGATTATCGGTTTGTAGCATGATAGGAATAGACTGATCGCCCACATTTAAATCTGCAATGTCGTCTCCGTTAACCGCGGCACGTAGGGTGCTAGCAATGTCGGTCAGCGGCACGCCAAGCTCTTCAGCGCGTCGCCTGTCGATGTTTACACGCATTTGAGGTTGAGTAGGATCGTAGCTGATTCTTGGTCTGCCTAACTCTGGCAGAGCGTCTTCTATTTCACGAGAGAATGCTTGAGATGCTTCGAAAATGTTCTCGTAAGTGTCGCCTGTAATCGCTATTTCAAGGCCACCGCTTTGACCTCTTAGGTTCAGGCTGTTGCCGCCAAATGCACTGCCTGGTGCACCAGGAATTTGCTGTAATTTTGGACGTATTTCATTCGCTACATCCTGCAGAGACTGGTCTCTATCATCCCAGTGTTTTAGTGGCGCGGTGATAAAAACAATATTAGGGTCCCAAGAGCCAACCACGGTATAAATAGAGTCAATGGTGCCGTTATCTACATAGGGCAGTAATAGTTCTTCCATTTTCTCAGCTTGCCTGTCCATAAAGTTTAGGCCTGCGCCATCTGGGCCGCGAGCGAAAATCCGTATGGTGCCTCTATCTTCACTTGGCAGTAATTCATTATCTATATTTTGCGCCAAAATATAGGCACCACCGCCTGCTGCAAGGCTTAGTATTCCTACTACCCATCCGTATTTGAGCGCCTTTAAAAGCGACGCCTGATAAAGCCGTAAACACGCATTTCCAAAACGCCCAAAGGTTTGACTGAACAGGCCTCCTTGTTTGTTTTCTTTCACTTTTAAGCGTGCCGTAAGCGCTGGCACTAAAGACAGCGCAACAAAAGAAGAGATCACTACAGCGCCAGCAAGCACGCCACCAAACTCTCTAAATAAGCGGCCTGCTGTAGATGGGAGGAATGCGATGGGAATGAAAACAGAGGCTAAAACCGCCGTTGTTGCTACAACCGCAAAGAAAACCTCTCTGGTACCAACAACGGCAGCGGCGCGAGCGCCTAAGCCCATGCTGCGGCGACGCTGAATGTTTTCTGACACTACTATCGCGTCATCAACAATCATTCCGGTAGCTAGCACCAGCGCGAGCAGGGTAAGGATGTTAATTGAGAAACCCATTCCCCAGATAATTGCTAAAGCGCCAGCGAGAGAGACGGGAATTGAAAGCGCAGGCACAATGGTTGCGCGCCAAGAGCCAATAAAGACTAATAAAGTAACGATAACAAGTGCAACCGTAAGGCTAAGCGATACCACTACTTCTTTAACTGAGTCACGAATGAATTCAGCGTCATCTGAAGTCACCACAATGTTCATATCGGTAAAGCGTTTATCGAGGTCTTTGACCATCGCAAGCACCTCGTCCGAGATTTCGATAGTGTTGGAACTTGCTTGTCGAATTATCCCTAAGCCGATAACAGGTGTTCCATCTAAGCGAACCATGCTAGTTGTGTCAGCAGGACCGAAATAAACACTTGCTACATCGTTGATGCGTATATCGCCGCTAACAACTATGTTACCTACATCCTCGGCTGAAACGGATGTTGCATCAGCACGCACAATAAGTGCCTGTTCGGCTGATTGAATACTGCCGGCAGGCACATCAAATGGGGCAAGCGAAAGGGCGCTTGCGATGTCACTCATCGACAGACCAAAACTGGTCAGGCGAAGCGAGTCTACAGACACTCTAAGAACACGCTCTCTTTCACCATTAAGTGCTACGTCGGCAACGCCTGGAATACTTAAAAATAGCGGTGCAATGTCGGTGTCAACGCGCTCTGTCAGTGTTTCCATATCCAAAGTTTCGCTTGAAACAGCAAGGCTTACAACGGCTTGTGCATCGCTGTCTGCACGAATTATTGAAACCTGTTCAACATCTTCAGGAAGTTGCCTTTGAATTCGACTCACCGATTCTCGTACTTCGTTTGCGGCATCTTCTAAGTTAATGCCAGGACGAAATTCTACACGCACGCGAGCGGAGTTCTCTTCGCTTTGTGCGTAAATATCTTTAACACCGCTAACACGGGCAACAGCACCTTCTAAACGCCCGGTTACTTCAGCATCCACAGTTTCAGGTGAAGCGCCAGGAAATTCAGCAGTTACCGTAATGCGAGGCGTATCGACATCGGGGAGTTCGCGAACCTCTAGTCCGCTTAAGGCCGCAAGGCCTGCAATTGCGATAAGTAAGTTTAATACAACGATAAGGACAGGACGTCGTATTGATAAAGAAGGTAGGTCACTTACCGAAGATGATAGGTTTGGATCACTCACCTTGAGGCCCTCCGGCCAATTCGGTGGTTATTTCTTGGCCGCTGCGTAAGCGCTGAACACCCTCTGAAATCAAGGTGTCGCCTTCTTCGATATCACCAGAAACCAAGATAGTACCCCTTAAGCGTTGGTGTACGCTTACATCAACACGGTTAGCTTTTCCATCGACCGCAAGCCATATGTAAGCACCCGTTGCGCCCCACAATAATGCTGCTTCTGGTACGGCCGCGTAACGGTCTCCTTCAAGGCTTAAATTAACGCGAAAGCTCATGCCAGGACGAAATTGGTCAGATGAATTATCAAGAAGCGCTCTGGCGCGAAGGGTTCTGTCGGCTTCATTTATACGGGAATCGACTTGTGCTATTTCAGCTTTTACTTGCTTTTCTCTGTCGCTCCATGGTTCAAGCGTGACGTTCGGTGCATTTAATAAAACGGGTAACGCTGCTTCTGGCGCTTTGAAGTTAATAAATAACTTGCTTCTATTATCCAGTGTCGTAATGACTGTTTGTTCGTTAATGCGGTCACCGACTTCCACGTCAGTAATGCCGACCACACCATCAAAAGGGGCAATGATATGCCTGTCTTCTAAATCAGCCTGTGCTTCTTCTAAGGCGACTTCAGCCAGATCACGCTGTGTACGTGCTAAGTCAAGTTCACTCACAGGTACTGCGCCCTGTTTATAGCTTGATGCCAGTCGTTCTACGGTGCGCTGTGCATCGTCGAGCGTTAGTTTGGCGCGCTTTAGTGCTGTTTGTTGGCGTCTATTATCAAGACGAATTAGCACTTTGCCTTTTTCTACCGATTGCCCGGGGACAAAATTAATTTCGGTGACTTCGTCAGAGACCGCTGGATATAGAACGATAGAGCGAACCGCTTCTGCGCTTCCGACAGCTTCTACATTGCGTGTTTCGTTCATAAACGCTATCGGTTTTGTTACAACAAGCTTTGCCTGTCGGTCACCCATAAACTGCGCGTTAGCAGTTGGTATTACCACCAAAAAAACAGCACAAAGACGTGTCCATGTCTTTAATGCACCATAGACTAATTTTTTCATTTTAAACCCGTAGTATTTTTATACTTCTTGTCTTACCAACGCGCCTGTAATTAAAACGATTGGCTAACCTCTACTTTGTACCGTATAGCACCATAGGCGGTTCAGCTAAGCAATTGCAGTTCGGCGTATTCCCTGTACAAGGTATCGCTTTTCATTAACGATGCATGATCGCCGCTTCCTACTACTTGCCCTTTGTCCATAACTAAAATACGGTCGGCATGCTGAACGGTGGCAAGTCGGTGTGCAATAACAATACTGGTTTTGCCTACCATCAATCTGTCGATAGCTTGTTGAACCATTCGTTCACTCATGGCATCGAGCGCGCTGGTGGCTTCATCAAGAAGCAAAATAGGGCGGTCGGCCAAAATAGCACGTGCAATAGCAATGCGTTGTTTTTGACCGCCTGAAAGTTTCACACCTCTTTCTCCTAGTTGGGTGTAATAGCGCTCATCGAGGTGATCGATAAACTCATGAGCGAACGCTTGCTTTGCTGCGTTTACAACTTGCTCATCGCTGGCACTTGGGTTGCCGTAGCGAATGTTCTCTAATACTGAATCTGCAAATACAACGGGCTCTTGAGTTACTACGGCAATATGTTGGCGTAAGCTTTCAATTGGCATTTTGTGTATAGGCTTGCCGTTAAACAAAATCTGCCCTTCGCTGGGGTCATAAAAGCGCATTAATAATTGAAATAGCGTGGTTTTACCCGCGCCGCTCGCCCCAACAAGGGCAAGGCGCTCGCCAGCGTGAATATCAATATTTAAACGGTTAAACAAGGGCTTGCTGTTTGGATAGGCAAAACTTACGTTCTCTATCTGAACTCTAGGCGCTTGCTTTGAAACAGTGTTTGGTGCGTGAACTGAGGTTGAGGGGAGGTTTTCTTTTGAGCTTATATTTTGAATGGAAGGCTCAGTGGTGAAAAGTTCATATAAACGCTCACTTGCGCCCACGCCCCGTTGAACTTCTCCGATCACTTCGCTGATAGTTGCGACACTGCCTCCTGCCATTACTGCATAAAATAAGAATGCCGAAAGTTCGCCCACTGTCATTGTGCCATCAAGCACTTGTCTTGCGCCCACCCAAGCGATGAAAATAATGGCTGTCATACTAATGCACATTATGCAGCCAATAAGCAGCGAGCGATAATGAATACGCTTTTTAGCGACATCCATGGCTTGCTCAACTTTTTTTGAGAAGTGCAGTCGTTCGGCATTTTCAGCAGTGTAGGCCTGTACAGTCATAATTTCGTGCAAGCTTTCATCTATGCGCGCACCAAGGTCAGCTATTTTATCTTGGCTTTCTTTAGCATAGCGACGAACCTGAGGAGCCAATATCTTTATTGGAACTAAAACTGCCGGCACAGCAACAATTACGCAAAATGTTAACAATGGGCTAGAAAAAGTCATAAGCGCTAAAGCACCGACAAACGTTACAATTGAGCGCAGTGTCATCGACAAGCTCATTCCAACTACCGTTTGAATAATTGTCGTGTCGCTTGTGAATCGCGAAATAACTTCACCCGTTCTAAGTTCAGCAAAAAATGACGGGGGGAGAGACAGTAAATGTGCATACACCTGATTTCTAATATCGGCGCTAACACGCTCACCCAACCATGTCATAAGATAAAAACGCGCATACGTGGCTAAACACGCAACGATAGTAATGGCCAAAACAAGCACCGTTGCCTTGTCTAGTGTACCTGCTGCGTTTTCAATAAAGCCGCTGTCTATGGCGTATTTAATACCTTGGCCTAAAAGCAGCCATGCAATTGCGGCTGTGAAAAGTGCGATGACAGCGCCGACAACACGAGGTTTATAAAGAAATAAATGTGAGCCTATCCATTGTAAGACTTGTTTGGTTGAAACAGTAGCTAGCGGTGTCGTCAAAATTACCTCGTTTTGCGCATTACATTTTGTAGCATCTTATTCGCTACATGTATTTGTATTGTTGATGAGATTATACGGCAAAGCATGCTCATTGGACGTCGCTAATGCGATTACAGCAGTACAATTTACGTTGGGATGTAGATAAGCTTGCTCATCTACATGGCAAGATTGCCAGTACAAAGGAGAGTGCAATAGAAAGTACAATAGGAAGCCCAATAGTGGCCTAAAACGGGCAAAAGCTCTGGTATGTAGAATCTGGTACGTAGTATTTAGAGCGCTAGTTTCTTTGGCTTGAATCTTACTCATACAAAAAAGGAAAGCTTCAACGCATGCTTAAAGCGCATAAAGATGACTTAAGCGAAGCCATATTTAGCTTAATTACCTAAGTCATTTAAAGATGTCATTATAAGAGCACGTTAGTTTTTAAATAGTGCCTTCTTGACACTGCTTAAAGCGTAGATTTCCCACAAACTTAGGATATTCAACGCGAGTGCTTACAATTTCCGATACTGGTATTCCTGTGTCTGTCTCTCTCAGCCACACTTTCATGTCGTGATTTTCTCTAGCTTGAGATAAAGAATAGCGTTTACCACCCTCAAGGTTAACATCTAAGCGGACAATAGCTTCCCTCACTTTTCCCATTTGAAGGTTAGCATTCACAACCTTCGCACGAACAAACAGTATGTGCTCTCCTTCATCCACATCTCTTAAAATCAATCGCCCGTCTGGTCGATTATTAAAACACATCAGGGTTACGTACTCGCGTTTGTTATTAAAATCCACACCGCGATAAGAGTAGAAGTCTATCCGGGCTTCATCTGGCTGGATCTCGGTTTGTTGTTCAACAACGTCAACCACTGACGTGCATGCGAAAAGTGGTATGAGGGCTGTGGCTATTATGAGTGCTGATAGTTTCATTTAAATATTCCATTTCTAATACACTTAACCTTGCATGCGGGGTGTGCTTAACGTTAGTAAACTTACACAAGCTTCAACCACCTACAGTATCAGTGTTTAATTTCCGTAATTGATAATAAGCATAGCGTCACTTCCTACAGTTCACCAATTATTCAAGTAAAAAAGCAGGCAATTAAAGTGACAATCGGCTTTCTCTCGCGCCTCTTTATTTAAAAGCAGTGCTGTACGTGCTTACCATGCACAAAATGGTACAGGTGAGAATTGCTAATATAGTAATTGCTTAATGTAAGTGCCTAAAAATATGCGTAAATCCTGGCCTTTATTTTTTGAAATTCATGCACTATGTTTGTATAAAAAATGCACACTCAAGGGGCTGAAATGGAAAAGCACGTATTTTACTTAGAAGATAACGATATAAACTTTCAAGTGGCAGAGGGCATGTTGGAGTTGCTTGGTGTCACAAAGGTTACGCGCTTCAACACCATCGCCGAATTAAATACTTTTACTCAGTCTCAACCAGGCACCACTGCAGATCTGCTTATGCTAGATATCATGTTACCTGATGGTAATTCGCTGACCATTCTGCCAAAGATGCAGAAGCTCTTTTCTTGTCCCATTGTTGCCTTCACTGCCAAATCTCGCCCTGCCGAAATTGACGTGCTTATGGATGCTGGTTTTGTCGATGTTTTTGTAAAGCCAATAGATTTTTCGTGTTTTGAAAAGAAACTACGCCAATTAATTTAGTCAAGGAAGGAAAAAATGGTCACGAGTAATGTGCGCTATGCCAAAGAGTTTGAGCAGTGTGAACAAGAAAATTTAAGGCAAACAGGGGCATTTCAGTATGGGATGCATGTTCTTGTATTCAAAGAGAATCAGATGGTTGGTTTCTCTGAAGGGGTTGATGAAAAGCTTAAGGCGAGGGCGCAGGCTGTTTTGCCTTTAACAGGAGAAAAGTTTGCTGATGGGCCTCACGAAATTATTAAAGATTCTTCAGGGGGGTTGTGGTTAAAGCATAATAACAACGGTTATACATTTTTAGAATTTAGTGAAAACAAGAACGCCAATCCTATTGTCGATAAACAATACTTAAATGAGTTAGATAACCTAGATGTAGCAAACGTATGGAAATGTGCAGACCACGTATGTCAATTTGTCGCCGATAATATTGATGCTGAGCGCATAATGATTTACCAGTTTCATGAAGACTGGTCAGGCGAGGTGATAAGTGAACGAATAGCGGAAGGCACAGAAAGCTTTCTTGGTCTTAGGTACCCTCCAACCGATATACCAAAAATAGCAAGGAACCTTTATTTTGCGTTGAAAACGCGACATCTGTTTAATGTTGAACCTGCTACGGCACTTGTTGTTGAGCCTGAAAATATTGACGCGAAAGACATTGATCTTTCTTTTTGTTTATCAAGGAGCATTTCGCCTTTTCACATAGAGTACCTAAAGAATATGGGCAGTGCCAGCACGTTGTCTTGCGCCATCATTGTCGAAGATAAACTATGGGGGCTGCTTTCGCTGCATTTCGCCGAAAAAAGGACAGTAGATATAAACGAGTTCGTTTATTTTCAGCAAATGGCTAGCGGCTTGAATAAGGCGTTTGAGCGAGCCATTCATGAACAACAAAAAATAATGACAATGCGTAGTCAAAATGCAGTGAATCGCTTAATGCAAAAGGTAGAGGAAGAAGTCGAACCTTTTCAAACTCTTATATTGTCTGACGTCGCGTTGCATAAACTGTCTGGTGGTCAAGGCATCTCTTTGTTCATAGGAAATGAGATATCCAGTTTGGGAAACATACCTAAGCAAAACGAACTGCTTAAAATGAGAGATCACCTCGCCAACGGGTTCGAAGTTGGATGTTACTTTTATGAACAGTCACCTTTCGCGTTCAAATTGTCGAATAATGTTGCGGGAATGGCTATTTATATTCTAAGTAACGCGCCTTTTTGCGCCATCGTTATATATCGGAAAGGGCTGAATCAGACGGTAACGTGGGGCGGAGATCCAAGGCATTATGCACAGGAAGAAGACGGAGTGTTGCGCTACACTCCAAGGCAAAGCTTCAACAAATGGGTAGAAAACGTTGAAGGACGCTCTGCTCCATGGAGTGTTCAACACAAAGAAGCAATAGAAAAGGCATTTGAAGGTGTAAAAGCGTTTTTAGAAGTTGATAACCCCGAGTTGGCAATTTTGTTACGCAGCGGTATGCGCAGAGCACTCAAAAAGAGAGAGAATTTACGCTCAGTGGCAACCGATGTTATCGACAGCATCACTTCGGGTATTGCTATTGGCATTGAGCAGGGAGCTACGTCGTCCAACGCTGTCGTGGCAATTAATAACGTTACCGCTGAATCATTCAATATTAGTCACTCTGATTTTTTGGGCGCCTCGTTTGACGAATTCTCTAACTCAATAGGCCTGGATTGGGACAAATCTGTGGGCGCAGATAACCCAATAACCATTAACACAGCCATCAACGGCATTAGAGACGTAACAGTGCGGCAAGGCTTACTTTTTGAATACTTCGATATAGCGTGCCCTAAAGAGAGCCTTATGCGCTTAGTCATTTACGAATTTATAGATATTACTGAAGCGACGCGTATAAAAAACTCGTTAATAGCGGCAAGAGAGAAAGCAATAACCGAGAACAATCTTCGAAACGAAATGATGGCAAAGTTATTCCATGAACTTAAAACGCCGCTACATGGGTTGTTGGGGCTGTCTGATATTATGCGTAAGCGGTTTGAAGTTAACGATGACTTTAAGAACAAGGCATTAATGGACTCGCTTCATCAGTCGGCTTCTTTAATGCGAGATGTTGTCGAATATTCACTTAAAAGCTCGTCGTTAGTTGATACGGTAGACGAGCGTAATTTTCGAAGACTATCGATAAACAAACTCATTAAGGAGATCGCCACGCTGGTACAGCCATTAGCTGACAAGAAACAGGTTTCAATAGATACGGAATTGGGCAGTGATATCTGCGTTAACATAGAGCCTCGAGGTATACGGCAAGTGCTTATAAACTTGATTGAAAATGCCATTAAATACAATATTGAAGGTGGCTCTGTGAAAATTAGCACCGAGTTGTCTGATTATGGGCGTATGTCTATTGTGGTTGAAGATACTGGTAATGGCATGACAACAGAGCAAATCAACAAATGTACACAACCTTATCAGCGCTTCTCAAACCTAGATGGTTCAGGGCTCGGTTTGTCAATCGCCGAGGCCCTAATGAGAAATATGGGCGGGCAGTTTGAAATATCGTCGAAAGTAGGTGTTGGCACTAAAATTACCGTCTCAATGGGAGCAGAAAGCGATATCGCTGCCTGATTCCGCTTCTTTTAATACTCATGGGTGAGCGTGGCGAACAGTTACAACGTTTAGCACGCGCTCAACATGATAATAACTCACATAAAACTTGCAATTGACTGGTGTATCCGTATAATTCGGCGGCCTTCTAATTGGCGTCTAATTTTTAGACGTTGAAAGAAGGCTTAAGTTAACGGTAACGCTACAACGAGTTTGAGGCATTTATGGTTACTATTCGTTTACAGCGTGGTGGCGCGAAAAAGCGTCCATTTTATCAACTAGTGGTGGCTGATAGCCGTCGTGCAAGAAACGGTCGTTTCATTGAAAACATCGGTTTCTTCAACCCAACTGCACAAGGTCAAGCGGAACGTCTTCGCATCGACCTAGAGCGTGTTGAATACTGGGTTGGCGTAGGCGCGAGCTTATCAGATCGCGTTTCTAGCTTGGTAAAAGAAGCGAAAAAATCTGCAGCGTAAGCTGTTATTAACTGGTGGTATAGATGAGTCTAGCGTCTGACAAAGTGATTGTTGGCAAAATTGGCGCACCGTACGGTGTTAAAGGTTGGGTCAAAATCAACAGCTATACAGAAACGCCAGAAGGTATTTTTGAGTACGCGCCATGGTTTCTTGGCGAAGAAAAAGAATACGAAATTGACCAGTGGCGACCGCACGGTAAAGGCCTCGTTGCAAAAATTGTGGGCGTTGATAGTCGAGACGATGCCGAGCGCATCAAAAACTTGGATATCAACATAAATGCTTCACAGCTGCCTGATTTAGGTGACGAAGGGGTTTATTGGCGTGAGCTCACCGGCATGAAAGTAGTAACAACGCAAGGTTACGACTTAGGTGTGGTGAAAGAAGTATTTAATACAGGGGCTAACGACGTGATTCACGTTAAAGCGAATGTAGGCGATGCTTTCGGTCAAAAAGAAAGACTTTTACCTTTTGTATTCGACGAAGTCGTACAAGAAGTAGATAAGGAAGCGAAGGTCATTAAAGTTGACTGGGACCCGGGGTTTTAAGTGACACCGGAAAAGTGGTTTGGCGTTGTTAGCCTGTTTCCAGACATGTTTGCCCCGTTTACCCAGCAGGGTGTAATAGGCAGAGCAGTTAAGTCTGGAACGTTATCGGTTGATACCTTCAACCCCCGTGACTTTACACATGATCGCCATCGTACAGTAGACGATCGCCCCTACGGAGGCGGCCCCGGTATGCTGATGATGGTAAAACCGCTTACCGACGCAATACAAGCTGCCAAGAAAGTTGGCGGTGAAAAAAGTAAGGTGATCTACTTATCACCACAAGGGAAACCCCTTGACCAAGCAGGCGTACAGCGCCTTGCTAGCATTGACCGCACAATTTTAATTTGCGGTCGATATGAAGGCATCGACGAGCGAGTAATCGAAAGCCATGTAGATGAAGAAGTGTCTATTGGTGATTACGTGTTAAGCGGCGGTGAACTGCCAGCAATGGTCCTTATGGACGCGGTTGCTCGATTAGTTCCTGGCGTGTTGGGGCATAAAGCTTCAGCAGTTGAAGATTCTTTCACTGACGGTCTTTTGGATTGTCCGCACTATACGCGGCCCGAAATACTCGATGGTCAAAAGGTACCTGACGTGTTGTTAAGTGGGGACCATGAAAAAATTAGGCAGTGGCGATTGATGCAGTCATTAGGTAGAACCTGGCAGCGTCGCCCTGAATTGTTAAATCACCTAGCTCTGACTGAGGAGCAGCAGCGTTTGCTTGAATTATTCCAAGCGCAACTGCAGCAAGATGACAGTTAACTAGGACGAGAGGATATGATGAGCAAAGTCAGTCAAGATATCATCAAAAAAATCGAAGAAGCACAGCTAAAGACTGATGTTCCTGCGTTTGGTCCAGGTGACACAGTAGTTGTTAAAGTTCGCGTTACCGAAGGTGACAAAGAGCGTCTTCAGGCTTATGAAGGTGTTGTTATCGCTAAACGTAACCGTGGTCTGCACTCGTCTTTTACCGTGCGTAAAATTTCTAGCGGCGAAGGCGTTGAGCGTGTGTTCCAAACACACAGCCCGGCAGTTTCTTCAATTGAAGTTAAACGTCGCGGTGCGGTTCGTCGTGCTAAGCTTTACTATCTACGTGAGCGTTCAGGTAAATCTGCACGTATCAAAGAGAAGCTTAACTAAGATTACTAATCCTTGCGTTATTGTTAACTTCGAAAAAGCCCGCTTCAAGCGGGCTTTTTTGTGCCTGTAATTCGATCTTTTTACTACTGTTCTCAATACAAACATTAAGGTTTCTTAATAGAATGAAGAATGAGTTCAGATTACTTTATCGTGCTAGGAATTATCGGCGTAGCCTTTTTTGCAGTATCCGGTGCGTTGTTGGGTCATGACAAAAATATCAATGGTTTCGGTATTGTCGTTGTTGGCGTAATGACTGCCTTAGGTGGCGGCACTCTACGAGACTTACTTTTAGGTAAACCTATCTTCTGGGTGGAAACGTCTGAATATCTACTTGCTACTTATTTAGCAATATTTGCTACTGTTCTATTCGTTCGCTACTTGCCATCACCTTCAAATTTTTACTTCATATTTATAGACACCGTTGGGTTAGCTATCTTCAACGTTATGGGTATAGAAAAAGCGCTGATTAGCGGGGCTAGCATGATAGTGGCGCTAACCATGGGTATGACGACCGGAATTTTTGGCGGTTTAATGAGGGACGTCGTGTGTAGAGAAGTGCCCTATGTAATGCGTGGTGATGTTTATGCTAGTGCGTGTTTTGCTGGGGGGCTAACTTATGCAGCGTTGTTTGCTTTCGACATTCCTTATATTTGGTGTATTTTAGGCTCCATTTCCGTAACCGTATTATTGCGAGTTGCATCATTGCATTGGGGAGTGAAAATCGATTTATTTAGAAAGCGAACGCCAAAGGCCGATAAAATGCACAAAAATGAAACCTAGTTTGTTCTACGCCGAGTTAAAGGCTAAGTGCAACTCATAGTGAAACGCATTGTAGTGCGCTTCACTAAATTGTAGTACGCTTCGCTATGGTGTTCAGTAATGTACTTATGCCATAAGCGAGAGCGCCTCAATTAATGGCTTATTTTCTTCATCGATAGTGTGGATAATATGTTTGTGAAGGCGTTTTTTGTGTTCACCGAAAATACCTCGCTTTTTATCAAAGGTTTTTGCGTAGTTCAGCGCGCCTTCCATCAGGGTTTCTTGGGTGTCGTAAGCCTTTTCTACAACGTTATCTTGCTCTAATTCTTTGCCCGAAACTCGTCTTCCAGAAAGCTTCATTTCGTTGAACCTATGGTACGGCATCGCTTTTTTCACAAACTCAATCATACCTGGAAGAAATGGAATTGACAGATCCACTTCTGGGAAACAAAAGAAGCCTTTATCTGAGCGCATGAATCTAAAATCACAGGCGCAGGCTAAAATTGCTCCATTGCCAAACGCGTGACCGTTTACAGCAGCAATAACAGGAAGAGGGTAGAGCAACAGTGCTTTAAACACGTCATCCATGTCATGCATAAACTGCTTAATTTCTTCAGAGCGAGCTGCTTTCATGGCTGGCATTAGCCAGTCGGTATCGATACCCAAGCTAAAACATTTCTCGTCACTTGAGGTGATCACCAGCGCTTTGCAGTTTTCGTTATTTTTGATGGTGTCTAATGCAGAAAGCATTTCTTTTGCAAAAAGAGGGTTGTGACGGTTTTCTCCATTTTGCATGGTTAAAATGGCAACGTCGCCTGTGTAGGTAATGGCTAAATTTTGCATTGATTTCTCATTATTATTCGGTTGTTAGAATGATACAAAATCTTGACGGTTAATGAAAAATTTAGCTTATTTATGTTGAGCAATTATCAATACAAGTCTGTAACAGCCACTTGGGCAATGGCGAATACTTAAAAATTTGGAAAGTACAACGTCTATGAATGTACTAAACCTCACAGTTGGTTAAAAAATGTTCTTGTAAAGGTTGATGTTGCCAAGTGGTCATGTCCATTCACTTCGAATCTACCCTAGAATAAAGTATTATTCGTAATTACTTGCGCTATTACGCTTTAGTTGCTAAAAAGTCAATGACGTTAAAGAAATATAGAAAAAGCTGGCTGTATAATAAGGTTTACATGCATATTGCGTACTCTTTTGGCGTTTTAATTTCCGTTTTTTATTTGTAGTTAAGAGAGTAAGAGAACTCCCATGATCAAGGACACCGTTAATAATGTTCACGTAAGTACCGAAGATGTACTTATTACCCCAGAGTCGCTAGGTACTGAATTGCCTGTTTCAGACAAAGCGTTAGCAGCTATTTCAGAGTCTAGAAAAACTGTTTCAGATATCATTCATCGTCGTGATCACAGATTACTTGTAGTATGTGGACCGTGCTCCATTCACGATATTGAAGCCGCGAAAGAATATGCGCTTAAGCTTAAAGAGCTGCATGAGTCTTGCAAAGATACGCTGTTTATTGTGATGCGTGTTTATTTTGAAAAACCGCGCACTACAACTGGTTGGAAAGGGCTAATTAACGACCCACATATTGATGGCACGTTTGATATTGAAACGGGTCTTCGCAAAGCAAGAGAACTACTTATTTGGTTAGCAGAATTAGAATTGCCTGTAGCTACAGAAGCGCTAGACCCAATTAGCCCTCAGTACCTTGCAGAGCTGTTCAGTTGGGCTGCCATCGGTGCGCGTACATCTGAATCTCAAACGCACCGCGAGATGGCCAGTGGTTTGTCTATGCCAGTAGGCTTTAAAAATGGTACAGACGGAAGCCTAGATATTGCAATTAATGCCCTTAAATCTGCGGCATCGGGCCACCGTTTTATGGGAATTAATAAGCAAGGCCAAGTAAGTATTATCGGGACCAGTGGAAACCCTGATGGTCACATAATTCTTCGTGGCGGCAAGCAACCTAATTACGATTCGGTGTGTGTGTCTGAATGTGAAATCGAACTTCAGGACGCAGGTCTCACAGCGGGGTTGGTTGTTGATTGTAGCCATGCTAACTCGTCAAAAGATTACCGTCGCCAGCCTTTGGTCGCGCAGAATGTGGTCAATCAAATTTTAGAAGGTAATCAATCAATCATTGGCGTAATGTTAGAAAGCCATTTGAAACCCGGAAATCAAAAAGCCGAAGGTAAAAAACCTGAAGAGCTAGAGTACGGTGTTTCAATTACAGATGGTTGTATAGACTGGGAAACTACAGAAAACTTAATTGCTCAAACCAGAGATAAATTAATAACTGTGCTACCCTTACGCCAAAATAAGCGCACGGTGGCATAAGCAAGCGTATTGCTTTACTGTTAATACACCCGTGCCATTTGATTCAAGGACAAGACATAATGGCCGATTTATCGCAGCAGTTAAAGAAGCTAGATACGCTGCGTGAAGGTATCGACGAGCTGGACTCTCAGCTTGTCGAGTTACTCGCAAAACGCAATCAAATCACTACTCAGGTAGGCCAGATTAAAGCCGAAGCTGGCATGCCCGTGTATGTGCCTGAAAGGGAAAAAGCGCTGATTGCATCTCGACGCGCTCAAGCAGATGCTCTTGGCGTTTCGCCCGATTTAACCGAAGATTTATTGCGTCGCGTAATGCGAGAGTCTTATCACACGCAGAATAATAAATATCGCTGCGTAAAGCCCGACGCTGACAACGTGGTTGTTATCGGTGGGGCTGGCGCGCTTGGCCGCGTTTTTGTAAGCCTGTTTGAACGAAGCAATTACAATGTTTCAGTGGTTGAAAAAGATGACTGGGATAATGGCAGAGCTGCGTCGCTGTTAAGTTCAGCATCGCTGGTAATTGTTGCTGTGCCTATCAATTTAACAGAAGCTGTCATCAGTAAGCTTACCATGCTACCCGATGACTGCGTGCTTGCAGATATAACAAGTATAAAAGCGAAACCGCTTGAGGCGATGCTGAATGTTCATGTTGGCCCCGTTGTTGGCTTGCACCCCATGTTTGGCCCTGATGCTCCGGGTATGATTAAACAGGTCGTAGTGGTATGTAATGGGCGAGACAGCGACAAGTACAGCTGGCTTATTGAACAGATGAGGATATGGGGCGCCACCGTACACGACTCTACGGCACAAGAGCACGATCAGGCTATGGCCTATATTCAGGTTATGCGCCACTTCAACACCTTTGTTTATGGGCAACACTTAAAAGGTGAAGATCCTCACTTAGAGTCGTTAACCATGTTCAGCTCTCCCATCTATCGGCTAGAACTAGCTATGGTAGGGCGATTGTTCGCTCAGTCGCCACAGCTCTACGCTGACATCATTTTTAACAACCCCGACAATTTCGCATTGCTACGCCGCTTTTATGAGCGCTTCGGCTTGGCATTGTCTCTTTTAGAAAATGGCGACAAAAAAGGGTTTGTTGAGCAGTTTATGAGAGTGGGCGCATGGTTTGGAGATTATGCGAAGAAATGCTTGGTAGATAGCAAGCAAATGCTGTTAAAGGCTGATGATGGTCAGCTTCTTAGAGATAAATAATACTGTAGTAAACATAATGATAAAGTTCCTTATAGGGTAGGCACCATGACCCAGTCTTTACGCTTGCCCATTACCAACACCTTTGCTGATGGCGGATATAGTGTGAAAGCACATGTAGGGGCACATCAGCAATCAGTGCACTTAATTTTAGACACGGGCAGTTCAACCCTAGTGTTAGGGAACGCCCATTATCACGTTGAACGAGACAGTGACGTAGTGTTCACCTATTACTCTCAAGCAATCAAATATGCTGAGGGGAGTTGGTATGGTCCAGTTATTAAAACTACGGTTCGTCTTGGCATTTTAGGTCATAGCATTTCGCTTCCACAAACCTATGTTGCAATAGCGAAAGAACCACAAAAGTTACAAGAACCTTGTTTTAAAAAGGCTGACGGGATAATGGGGCTAGCCTATCAACCGTTAAATCACGCCTATCGTTGCACTGACAAAATTACAGACGAAATGAGCGAGCAGGCGTTCTTTGATAAAGAGCTGACCGAGCCTAGCGATACAGCAATTGCTAATTTAAAGACATCTGATTATGTCGCGACTACACTACCTAGTTATTTTTCAGAGTTAGAACAACGTCAAATTAACGCCGATAAATTTGCTTTTTGGCTGCATCGTTCAAGTGTCTATAACGTAGATGGTAATTGCCTTCGCGCTGCGCTTGCGCATAGAAAAAATCATGGCTTATTTGTAATAGGTGAGCCTATTTTTCATCGGGATTTATACGCGCCCCCTATTATGTCGGTGAAGGTGCTGCACGATAAGTATTATAATGTGACGCTTAAAGCTATAAGGTGTGAAGGTGCGGCCGCTATCACGGCACCCACACTGGCACCATCGGACAAAGCGCGGTGGTGTTCAAATGCCATTGTAGATTCAGGTGCGACGGTTATTGGCCTGCCTGAATCTTTGTACAACGAAGTAATAGAGCAAATTTACCGCAGTGTCGAGAATGCAAAAACATTGCTTGCGCCGTTTGCAGCTTTTTCTTTAGAAGAGCAAGGAACAGCCTTGGATAAGCTAGACTTGGCGACATGGCCTGAATTAACGTTTGTTTTAGAAGGTGATAACGGTGAAGATGTTTCGCTTTCGCTTCCCCCCGAAGCCTACTGGCAAGTGCATGCTCCTACATTTAATCAAGCGTCATTTAAAATATTTCCGCTGAAGCACTGGCCAAATCAGAGTATCCTAGGCCTACCACTTATTTCTCAATTCTATACCATTTTTGATAGAGGGCAGGGTGCTAATGGTGTTGTGTCATTTGCACGCAAAGTTACGGTAAGTAACACTGTAGATGCGCTTAAACATGTGTTTGAGAAAAATAGCTAAAACCTAATAAAAATGAGAAAGGAAGTATACATGCAACAAGGCAGCTTAGTATGCGTAGGAACCGGAATGATGGTTGGTGCGCATTTATCGCCTATTTGTCAAAGTCACATTGAGCAAGCCGACGTCGTTTTTGTATGTGTAGCTGAACACTATATGGAAGCGTGGATCACGTCTTTGAATAAGAACACGGTAAACCTACAATCGCTCTATGGTGAAGGTAAAAATCGCCACGAAACCTATACTCAAATGATTAACGCAATGTTAGAGCGCGTGGAAAAAGGCGATAAAGTGGTTGGTGCTTTTTATGGGCACCCGGGCGTTTTTGCAAAAGCGCCACACGAAGCGATAGAGATAGCAAAAAATAAAGGGTTTGAAGCTTATATGTTGCCTGGAATTTCAGCAGAGTCGTGCCTGTACGCCGACTTGAGAATAGACCCAGGTGCATTAGGCTGCCACCATTATGAAGCAAATCAATTTCTTTTGTACAAGCGAGCGGTGGATACAGCAGCGTATTTAGTTTTGTGGCAGGTTGGCGTAGCAGGAGATTTCTCGAGTGCTGTGTTTACTTCAAGCCCTGAACAACGAAAAAAGCTTACAGATAAACTGCTATCTATCTACCAAGCAGAGGACAGGGCAATTTTATATGAAGCGGCTACTTTGCCTATCGACGAGTTTAGGGCTTCGGCGATTGCTATTGGCGAACTGCATAATTATGAAATAAATCAGCACACCACGCTTGTTATCCCTCCGGTTGAAAAGCTCGTTATCGATGATGCCGAATATGCAGAAGGCAATAAATAGTGCAGTTCATAACGCCTCGTTTTACCAACGTATTACTAAACCAGCAAGGGAAAGAAGAAACGGCCAAGCTGTACCAAAACAAAAAAGTAATGCGATTAATTGGCGAACCGCTTTCTCAGTTACAGAGTGAAGGAGTGGCAAATACGTTTATAAGGGCAAATGAGAAGCCTTGGCCAGCACAGAAGGTCTGGTCAATCACGTGCAACCAAACCCAAACGTTTTGTGGAATTCAGATGCTATGCAAAAGCGTTGTTGAAAATACTGCCGAGATTGGCATTATTTTAGCGCCCTCAATGAACGGAAAAGGCGCGGCCCGCGAAGCCATGGGTGGGCTTGTCGAATTTGGCTTGGCAAATCTCAACCTTCACGAAATTATAGCTCAATTTAAAAAGCGCCATCTTGCGACAAAGCGCTTAGTGACACAATTGAACTTCAAACAGTCAAATGACAAGCGCATAGTATCTAACAACCCTGATTTAGTTACTTATACTTTCAAACAATAAAACGCTGGATTACATTTAACTTAATAGATCAGGTTTTTTTGGTTACAAAGCTATTGACGTAAATGTGAACTGGTATAACATGTTTAAAAGGTCGTATATTTGATTAACAATCTATCAAATTATTGCTAATCTATTGGCCACTAATAACGATAAGTAGAACACACTAATGAAAGCGCTAAAAGAACTACTAGCTATTGCACAAGACGCATCTAAGCAACGCAACACTGATGTGATTGCCCAATTCAAAGCTGATCACGCCGACGAACTTTCTCAAGAAAAAGAGAAAATGTGGTGTTTGTTAATGCCTGAAGACGAAAGTCAGGATGCCCCTTCTGAAACGCCAGAAACTGATGAAAAGAGCCAGGTCTCTCTTCACTAAAATATGTAGCTTGAACAACAGTGTACAGATTGATAATAGGGGCATTAGTTAGCCCCTTTTTTATTTTTTCGGTAGCCGCAAATGAAGTAGACCAGCAACTGATTGAAGCAGATACTTTGCGAAGTCAAGACGTGGCAGCTTTTCGTGCGTCTTTATCGACGCTTTCTAATAAGGCAGCGACTTTCTCGCCTGCTCAACTTCAATATTTCAACTATCTTACTGCATATAGCATGTCTTACTCAGGAAAGTTGATTGAAGCGGTACCTACGTATGAAAGTGTTTTTCAAAGCGCAACTGACAAATCACTAAAACTGCGCGCTAAGAACTCAATTCTAAATAACTATGCGTTAGTAAGAGACTTCCCCAAAGCACTGCAGCAAATTCCCGATATTGTTCCCTTACTTTCATTTGCACAAGGAAAAGACAAGCATCTCGCTATACTAACTATTGCGCTTTTTTATAATCAATTGGAAGAATTTGAGCAGAGCTTGCAGTATAGCGACCGCGTCATTAATCAAGATCTCTCTTTACGTAACGCGTGCTTAGCCCATAATTTGCGAAGTGAGTCGTTGCACAATTTGGGGCGTTTAGAGCGAGATACACTGGTGAAAACCATTGAAGTTTGCGAAAAAAGCAAAGAGCCCATAGCCCTTAACCTTGCGAAACTTTGGCTTGCTCAACTGATGTTACAGTCTGCTGATGGCGTATCGGCTGCACTCGACTATTTGCTTGCTATTCAGGCAGATGTTGAGAGTACCAACTACCCCAGATTAACATCAGAATATTACACGGCGCTTGCAGAGTCTTACTTTGCCAATAATCTTTATCATAATGCGCAAGAGAGTGCGTTGAAAGGCGCAGAGCTTGCAAAAGGCATGGGATATTCAAAGCCAAGAAAAACAGCATATTATATTTTGTACCAGTCTGCGAAAGAGCAAGGCGACAGTGCGAAAGCGCTAGACGCATACATTCAATTTGCTGAAGCTGATAAAGCTTATCTTGATGAATACAACGTAAAGCAAATGGCGATTCAACAGGCGAAATTCGATAACCTTGAAAAGAACATCGAAATTCAGCTGTTAGATAAAGAGAATAATTTGTTAAAAGCGCAAGCAGCGCTTTCCCGTGAAGAAAAACAAAACCACAGGCTGTTAATCACTCTGCTCGCGTCTATCACAATACTGGTTCTTATGTGGGCAGTAATAAATCGAAAGCTGCATGCGGCATTAAGAGAAAAAGCGCAAACAGACTCGCTCACTAAAGTAGCCAATAGGCATTATTTTACTGAGCTGGCATCAAAAGCGATGAAACGGGCATCAGATAACAACGACGTATTATCTTTTGTCATATTCGACCTAGACCATTTTAAAAAGGTAAACGATAGCTATGGGCACCCTAAAGGAGATTGGGTGTTAAAAGCCGTCGTAAACGCGGTAAAAAAACATTGCAGAAAAGAAGATGTTTTCGGCCGTTTAGGTGGCGAAGAGTTTGGGCTTTTGCTTCCTGGATGCCATGAGGAAAAAGCAAAAGAAATAGCGGAAAATATGCGAGAAAGCATCAGTCAAATTGACACAAGTGAAAGTGGTCACACTTTTAACATTACCGCGAGTTTTGGTATTTCTAGTACCTCGTCATCGAATTTTCAGTTTGAATTGCTTTATGCAAACGCCGATGAAGCGCTTTACAGCAGCAAAAAGCATGGCCGAAACAGAGTCTCAATGTTTCAAGTTCCAGACAACGATAAATTGGGGAACGTGGGGCAGACTTTTCAGCCTGCCTAATTAGGTTGTTCAACACAACTAATCGCTAAACTTGGTGTTTGCAGTGCGCAAGGCCTAGTCGGCCAGTGCGCTTGCTGCTGCTACCTTGGTAGGGCTTATTTCTTCACTTGGGTAGCACCCAAGTACCTTTATATAGCGCGTTATACTGCGCAACGCATCAAGGGCATTTTGAACGGGGCCATCTGACACATTACCTTCAACATCTATATAGAACATTTCTTCCCACGGGTTGCCAGGAATTGGTCGAGACTCCAATTTGGTCATGTTTATACTGTTTTCTCGAAGTACTAATAACGCTTCAACCAACGCACCAGGCTTTTGAATGGTAGACATAACTAGTGTCGTTTTAGCTGGCACTTGCAGCGGTACAACAACAGAGTTACGCGCAACAACAATAAAACGGCTATGGTTTTCTTTCTGATTAGCTAAATTGCTTTTAATTGCCATTAATCCATATAAGTTACCGCCGGCTTCGCTTCCAATTGCCGCGACATCGTCGCGCTTAAGCTCACTCACTGTTAGCATGGCAGACGATGTACTGTCCATAGTCTTCACTTCAATGTTACCAAGCTCTGCGAGGAAATGGCTACATTGCGTGAAAACCTGAGGGTGAGCATATAGCGTTTTTATTTTGTCGATGCTGGTGTTGGTGCCCACTAACAGCGTGTGCCGAATAGGGTGGGTAAGCTCGCCAATAATGCTTAGCTGAGTATGTTGAAGCTGGTCGTATACTTCGTTAATGCTGCCCGACGTAGTGTTCTCAATTGGCAAGACAGCATAGTCGGCTTCCGTATTTTCTACCTTGTGGATAATCTCGGCAAAGCTCTGACAGCCAATCTCAAGAAGTTCTCCGGGGCGACGAGAAAAATACTTCTGAGTGGCAAGGTATGAGTAAGAGCCCTTATCACCTAAAAACGCTACACGATTGAGCGGCAATGCGCTACCTGGGTTAGCACGCTCTGCTAACATTGCCTGCTGATTAAGAACAGAATCTTCAATAATCACATGAAAAACTTGTGTCACATAATGAGGGTCTAGACCGATACTTTGTCCCTCTTTTATTAAGCGTACCAAAAGCTGCTCTTCGCGTTTCTGATCTCTCACAGGAATGTGATGTTTTATTTTCGTCTCTGCAACTTCGTTTGTTAGCGTTCTGCGTTCTGAGAGTAAAGTAAGTAGTTCACTGTCTAAAGCGGTAATGCGCTCTCTTACCGTATCTAATGCGTTGTCTGACATATCATTCCCGTGCGTATCGTGTAAAAATTCTGCTAAAAAAAAACCTCCCTGGTGGGAGGTTTTCATGCATGTAGCCGCGCCTCCCTAATAAAAGGATATAAACGCAAAAAAGAAAGAAGCTACGCGCTGTGTATTCTGTTTCATGAGTTTGAATGTATGTTGTACACTCATGTGTGTCAACCCATTTTTACAATTTGCATGGCTGTTTTTTGTCTAGCAGGGCTTGAAAAAGAAATAAAAATGATATTAACGAAAAATAAGAAGCGCAGTGTTATGTCGAGAAGAAGCGAGAAAGGTGAGTTTTATGTGTCGTAACAGGCAGTCTTTAGCGAAAAGTAGCAAAGCATCCAGAGGGTGTTCACTGCTTTTAAAATCGCATCGGCTAATAGACTGCCTCTATTTTAGAACTTAAAGCGTTGCGTTTACGTTTAATTGCCTAAAAGAGCAGACAGCATTTGTCTTACTTCGTTTGGCTCAAACGGTTTATCGCACAGCGCGTTTACACCTGTTTGCTGAATATTAGCCATGTGTGCGCTATCGGCTGCCTCAGATGTAACCATGATGATAGGAATGTGCGTGGTTTCTGGGTTAAAGCGAATAAACTCAGAAAGCTCTCTTCCATCCATTTCAGGCATGTTGTAATCGGTAACGACTAAATCGAAAGGCTCGTCTTTTATAAAGGTTAACGCCATTGCGCCATTTTCAGCTTCTTTAATACGCTGAAGCCCCATGCCTTCCAAAACACGTCTAATGTGGTTACGCGCTAATTTACTGTCATCGACAAGAAGTACACGAACGTCGTTAACGTCAAACAGCTCTAATTCAAGTTCATCATGATTAATTAAATCGAGGCTTGCATTTAGGGCACGAGACAAGTGCAGCGGCTCAAAGGGTTTAGGCAGAATAGCGGCAACGCCAGCCTGTTTAAATTCTTCTAATTTGCTCAGGCGATTCTCGCTTGAAACTAGCATGAAGGGAATGGTTTTAAATTCATCATCTTCTTTAATAAATTTAAGCAGCTCTAACGCCGTTCCATCTTCGTAATACATAGCGCTAACGATAAGGTCAGCGCCGTGTGCTTTTACCGCAGAACGAGCTTCGGAAAGGGTACTGACAGGGTCAATTTCCTTAACGTGTTCTTTTAACAATAATGTGGTGATGATCTTCCTTTGAGTATCAGAAGGTTCAACTAAAATAATATGTAAATCAGAAATTGACAGCTTTTCCATTTCAGACTCTTTTTGTTATATGTTTATGAAAAAGTGAGGGCTCGCTAGCATAACGAATAACTAGCCCCCTGCAAGCTTAACTTTAAAACCTTTGTCGGTAAGTAGGGTGCGTAACTTTTCTCTATCGTCAGTTTGCACTTCTATAACACCGTCTTTCACCGCACCGCCACAGCCGCATTTTTTCTTCAGTTCAGAACCAAGCTTTTTGAGTTCGTCGGCTGCAAGGTCTAACCCCTTAATGAGCGAAACACCCTTTCCTTTTCTACCTTTCGTTTCTCGATGAATGCGGACAATACCGTCAGAAGACGTTGAGCGCTGTTGCTCTTTGGGTTCAGGCTTTATTTTGCCGCTTTCGGTGCTGTAAACCAAAAGTGCGTCTTGCCAGTCTTGCATAAATACCTCAATAATTTGCGTCTTTCTATCATTAATGCGATAAAAACAGCGTGACCATACCAAAGTTTAAAATGACTTTGATGGCGATGTGTAAAAGTTCAACTAGTATAAGAATAGCAAAGTTAAAAGCATGTGATGAAGCATTTCTACGTACATTTTTAAGGAGCGAATATGGAAATAACGTCTAGCTACCAAAATCAGGGGAAAGCATTGGTCATCGACGTAGGTACGAAATTCGATTTTAGTAAAGTTGAAGATTTCAGAAATGCTTATGGCGAACTGAATTCGAACGTTGACCACATCACCATAGATTTGTCTCGTACTGAGTATATGGATAGCTCAGCGTTGGGTATGTTATTGAACATGCAAAAAGCACTGGCAGACTTAGAGTTGTCGTACAGCATTGAAAATGCTCGTCCACAGGTAGCAAAGATTCTGAAGATATCTCGGTTTGATAAAAAATTCGACATTAAATAACTAACTTTAGGCGCTATCGAAGAGATATTTGTGAAAATTCTCATAGTTGATGACGAAGCAATCAACCGCACATTGCTCACTAATATGCTCCATAATGCAGGTTATGATGAGTGTATAGAAGCGGTAGACGGCGTTGAAGCTATAAAGCAGTTTACTGAAGAAAAGCCCGATCTGGTTTTACTGGATGTTGTGATGCCAGGTCTTTCAGGCTTCGATGTTGCACCAAAAATACGTCAGTTAGCCAGTGGGCCCTATCTACCCATACTTTTCATTACAGCACTTGAAGACAAAGAAAGCTTAGTTCGATGTCTTGAGGTTGGGGGTAATGATTTTGCCACCAAGCCCTTTGATCGCCATATTCTCGTCGCAAAAATTCGGGCGCACCTACAAATACGTACGCTTAGCCTACATGTAGAGCAACAAAATAAGACACTGCGTATTTTCAACCAGAGAGTGGCAAGAGAGCATGCCATTGTAGAGCACATATTTAGTAACGCTATTGTAAACCGGCCAGAGGTCATGTCTCACTTTGATTGCTTTTTAAAGCCTGCCGAAACGTTTAATGGCGACCTTTTCTTGTGTGAGTCTAGTCCTAGTGGAGGAATCTATTTTGTAGTGGGCGATTTTACAGGTCACGGACTTGCATCTGCCATTGGCGCATTGCCCGTTACTAGAGCATTTCAAGAGCTTAGCCAGCAAGGTGTATCTATTGCAGAAATCATTTCTGAACTCAATAGAATTTTACTCAAGTTTTTACCCAGTGACATGTTTATGGCTGCTATTGTGGGAGAGATTAATGCGGGCGGAAATCGCATTAGCTTCTGGCAAGGGGGAATGCCCGCGGTCATCGTTCCTGGCAGAACAGACATGGCAACGCGATTAATACCCGCCCGTCACATGGCACTTGGTATTTTAGACGAGCACGAACTGAATACCGATTGCGACACTATTCAGCTAGGCATCAATGAGCAAATGGTTATATGCAGCGATGGCCTCATTGAGAGCGAAAACCACGACGGGGAAATGCTGTTAGAAGAAGGGCTTATCGATATTGTTAAAAACCAAATGCACAACTACGGGAGAATAGACGCTTATTCTCTGTTTCTGCGCATTCAAGAGCGGTCAGCATCTTCTACGTTTCACGATGATGTGTCATTGGTAGTGTTCACTTCTAAGCCCATCAATGTTCCCACAGCTAAAAAGCTGGAAGCAGGGTTGCCCTCTGTGCATGAAGTTGCGCTAGAAGCAGAGCATCTCAAGCAAACTGATATTCTTCAACGAGTACTGCAGATAGCCGGGCAATGTGAAGGCATCCAAAGTATTCGCTCCATTATGTATACCGTGCTTTCTGAGCTGTTCAACAATGCATTGGAGCACGGTATTTTACAGTTAGACTCGAAGCTAAAAGCGCAGGGTAAAGGGTTTCACGAATACTATGAAAAACGAGAAGCTTCATTAAAGGCACTGAGCCACGGAAGAATAAAAGTTCGAATTGAATCGCTGCCAACAGAAGGGAAGGTATTGATAGCGGTTGAAGACAGTGGCAAAGGCTTCGAATGGAGTAAAATGAAACAGGTCAGGAAGGGGCAGACAGCTCACGAAGAATGTTATGGCAGAGGACTGCCACTCCTTCACGCTTTGTGCGAACGCGTTTGGTTCGAAAATGGGGGGAGCAAAGTTTCCTGTTTACTTAACACGCAAGAAAGCTAGCCGCTAGGATAGGTTAAGCACTTCTTTTAGTTTTTTATTGGTCTATTAATTCTGCGGTGGATTCTTTGGGGCTCTGTCGAGCTTTTTTGCTGATTAATCGGAATTCGCTTTTATCATGTAGAAGTTAAAGCATTATTCATTTTCACATGCTGTAGATGCACAGTGGCATTACGATTAAATAGAGGTCCCATGCTTAAATCCTTCCTAAAGCTTTTCGAAGACACACAGAAGCGCACCGAGCCTGCATACACTTTAGAACTTGCAACAGCAGCCTTACTAAGTGAAATTGTAAACGCAGATAATGAAGTAACCGAAGATGAAAGAGCTGAATATGAGAAGCAGCTTAGAAAACATGTCAGTGTAGATGATGACGCGATGTCGCTTTTACTCAAAAGAGGCCACGAGACAGCCGATGACGCTGTAGACCTTGTGCAATTTACGCAAGTGCTCAACAAGCACTGCAGTGCCGAAGAACGAAAAGATATTGTAAAAAGCCTGTGGGCAATAGCTTACGCCGACGAATCGCTAGCACCTCTGGAAGAGAGTACTATTCGTCAAATTGCAGATTTACTGTATTTACCGCACAGCCAATACATAAAAACTAAGCTAGAAGTATTGGAGGGGGCTAAAAGCGAATAATCATTAATTGGCATTAAACGTTCTTTTGGTTAAAAAATGGATTTAAATTTCTCGACCCGTACCTTACTATTGCAGCAAACAAGAATAATAGATAAGCGGTGACGGCGCTGGTTACAAGCCAATGGTATCACTTGCTTACAACAGCATGCAGTACTGAAGTAAGGGTAGTTGAGTGTTTAGAACGTTGAAAATTCCTATTGGGCTTGTCATCGCATTGACAATGACAATGCTGGCGCTTTCGGTCGTTACAGTTAATAAATTAGCGCACAATGCTTCAGCGATTGACGTGGTGGAAGAGAGCACCGCCACTTTGAGTAACTCTCTGTCATTGCAGTTATCTGCAGTTATGGAAAGAAACCCCGGCGATAACGCGTTGTTTGTATCGCTTTTCCAACCCATAAAAGTGCACAACAACCTACTCTCAGCAACGCTTTACGACAACGATTATCAGGTCATTTCAACGATTACGCCTGATAAGCTGAAAACGTTAACCGACGAGTCTGTGCCCCAAAATCCTGAAGAAATTCCGTTTGGCATTACACAGTATGATGACGTCATTACCGCCCATCAAGTCGTCGGTAGTAGTCTGTATCCTCTAGGGCACGTTGTAATTTACATCGATATTGAAAACGTTGAATCTCTGAGTGCTAAAAAACAGTTGCTCAAGCAACTACCCATCATTCTAGTGGTGTGGGTTTTGTCTACAGTCCTTTGTGTTTTTATTCTATTTCGCTTGGTCTCTCCGTTAAGCTCACTTGAACAATTTACTCAAGAAGTGTTCGAGTCAAAAGATTACGCACTGCGTAGCCCTTTAAACTCATCGAATGAAATTGGTCAGCTGGCAAACAATATTAATAGCTTGCTGGATACTATCGAAGTGGAACTTTTAATTAACTTTGAGCAAAAGCAAACTTTATTGGATCAGCAAGAGACCATGTCTCGACTTGCAAACTTCGATAGTTTAACCGGTTTGCCGAATAGGCAGTTCGTGCTTGATAACCTGAGACTTGAGTTGGCCAGGGCGAAGAGAAACGACGAAGACTTATTGTTGCTCTTTTTCGATTTAGACGGCTTTAAAGGAATCAATGACTCTCTTGGGCATGAAACCGGTGACCTCATCCTTATCGAGGTAGCTGATCGCGTGCAATGCTTACTTCGTGACGGTGATCTCTTCGCAAGATTAGGAGGCGATGAGTTTTTAGTGCTTCCAGATAGAGATGTGTCGACGGAACAAGCGCAGAGCTTGGCAACGCGATTAATTACGGCTTTTGATGAACCGTTTGAGCTTCGCGGTTTATCCCTTACTGTGGGATTAAGTGTAGGTATTGCAACTGCGTCTGACGCAGGCTATGACCTTAGTGAGCTTATGAGTAATGCCGATCTCGCAATGTATCGCTCGAAGGCACGTGGCAGAGGAAGTTACACGCTATTTACCCCTGACATGGTTGAATCTCATAAACGAAAACTTCACTTGGCCAATGGTATTGAGCAGGGGTTAAACAACGATGAGTTTGTTGTCTACTATCAAGTGAAGGTGAACAATAACGGAGACGTGATTGGTGTTGAAGCGTTAATCCGTTGGCAGCATCCTGAGTTTGGCCTTGTAATGCCTAACGAGTTTATCCCTATCGCAGAGCAAGGTGGTAAAATTACCGCTATTACTCAATGGGTAATAAAACGCGTGTGTATTGATATGCCAGAATTAAAGCAGTGGGCATCTTCACCTTTTAGAGCGTCTATCAATTTGTCGGGCCACGACCTGCGAAGTTCACAGTTGTTTGATTACATCTACAACACGTTTAAACTTTACGATATAAACCCTAAAAACATTGAGTTCGAAGTGACGGAAAGTGCGTACTTGGAAAATTTTGCGCTCTCCAACAAGTTTTTCAGACGCATAGGGAATATGGGGTGTGCGATTGCCCTTGATGACTTCGGCACAGGCTATTCTTCGTTAAGTTACCTCACCCAGATAAATATAGACACTTTGAAGGTCGACCGACAGTTCGTTATGGAAATTCAATCTTCAGAACGAAGTCGCTTAGTTACCGGCGCAATTATCGATTTGGCCAAGCGGTTGTCGCTGTCTGTATGTGCAGAAGGAATAGAAAACCTAGAGCAATGGAATTATCTCATTGAGCATGGTTGTGACAACGTTCAAGGGTTTATGTTTAGCAAGCCCATTCCCCTATCTGAATTGGTTACTTCACCTTACCATTACAATGCGAGTAGCTTCGCTTCGTAGAAGCTACTTTTTCGCCCGCCAAACATTAGACTATAGCTTTTCAACGTAGTGTTTCTTTTTTGCAACACAGTGTGTAACTACCTGTGATGTACAACCCATGAGATTTTCATTTCTTTTTGATATTAATGGGTTTTTTAGTGTTGGTCTAAAAATCGCATATGAAGATTGAATGCAATTATGATAGTGGTTAATTGAAGACTAGTGGTAGTATCCATGAGCTTAGCGGCGACATTGCCAAATGTACTATGTTGCTTAGCAAAGCAAATTGAGAAGGATTTTATAAGCATTTAGCGGAGGATTCATGATGAAACGTCTCGAAAAAGTTTTCTTAGCACTTTGTGCTGTTGCGGCAGTGCAGGCCATTTCAATAGTAGATGCGTATGCATCGCCCGCGCGCTCTTTGTTGCAGCAATTGGACACAGATAAAGACGGTCTTATTTCACTTAAAGAGGCAGTGAGGCACACAGGTTTACTGCGTAACTTTGGGCTGATTGACGACAACGAAGATGGCAAACTGTCAGAAGCCGAACTGGCGAAAAGCAAGCTGACGCCTGGCAATGAAACGCTCACAGCAAGTGAGTAGATAGAAAAATATAAAAAGCGATGAGGGTAAGGTTCTGATAAACAAGGTTTCGTTTGGTGAGCGCTTGGTTCAGCTTGGTTCACTAAGGCAGTTAACGTTAGGTAGTTTTGTACTTGCCCTTATCCCTCTTATTGCTCTGTTGTGGCAAAGTCAAAGTGACTTAGCCAAAGTAGGGCAAATGACAACGTTAGAAACACGATTTGTGGTAGACGTTGTTAGCGATATGCAGCGCCTCGATAATGCGGTTGTTGACGTTGAGCGAAGTATTCGTCAATTCGCCGTTCTTAGAAATGATCAAGTCGCCGCTCTTTCCGATAATGCGTTAGAACAATTTGCCGTAGCCGCAGATAATCTATGCCAAGCACTTTCAGTTCCCTCTACTTGTACGCGCCTATCAGAGCAATTAAATCAATTAGCAGAATATCGGGCAATAGAAGACCAACTGCTACTAAATGCCTATTTGGCGTCGGTTGGCAGTAGCGTTGATCAGCTTAGAGATGATGTAGAAGCGGCGATAAACGAACGGGCTAAAGTTCAGCAAGAAGATTTGACTGCAATGCAAGCAAAGCAGGCATGGTCTACGGCAATGCTGGTAAGTGTCTCGCTGCTTCTTATTCTGTTTGGTAGCCAGTTAATTGTTAACCCTGTAAACAACCTTAAAAAGATCATTAGGATCATGGCTCATAGCGATGGGCAACTTCCTCCTTTGTCTCGCCAAGCGCCACGAGAGTTAATTGATGTTGAGAAGGACTTACATTGGCTTTACGACCGCTTACAGCAACTAGAGCACATTAGAACCGCATTGCTTAGACACGCTGCGCACGAGCTGAAGACGCCACTGGCTAGCATCAAAGAGGGCTGCAGTTTGCTTTCTGAGAACGTGGTAGGTGAGCTTAACAATGGTCAACGTGAAGTGTTAACGCTGTTAAGTGCCAGTACTCAACGATTAAACACATTGGTTGAAAAGTTGCTCGATTACAATTTGTTGTTACAACAGGCACAACCCAAAATGGTCAAATGTGACGTGTCGAAGTTAGTTTCTGCCTGCCTTGAAGATTACGCACTTGCTATTCAAGACAGAGAAGTCGACGTGAAAATCACAACTCCTGAAGTGCGAGTGGATGAAGAACTTTTCAGAAGAATATTGGATAATTTGGTGTCTAATGCGGTGGCCCATGGTGCAATTGGAAGGCCGATAAACATTAGTCTTTATAACGAAAACGATAATCTTGTACTGGATGTTGCCAATCGTGGCAAACGTATTGCGCCAGAATCTGTGCATACGTTATTTGAACCTTTCATCCGAGGAACCGAGCCAAGAAATGATAACGTTATTGGAACGGGTTTAGGGCTATCAATTGTTGCCGATTGCGCTCGACTAATGCATGGTGATGTACGTGTTGTAGATGTAGACTATGCCGATGTTTGCTTTAGAGTGACCATTGGGCAACAGGAAAAGTAAAAATGAGAATAAGTGGTTTAATTGTCGCCTTGCTGGTACTGACAGGATGTCAGAGTTTATCCAGAAATAACGACAGTTCTGGTGGGGCTGAAACAGCAGCACCTGTAGCTAAAATAGAGCGCGACCTATGTTTGTTTGAAGAGCCTCCTCAAGGCTTCGAGCACAATTGTGATGCAGCTTATTGGTTGAATGCATGGATAGCTGCGGCTAATCAACCCTGGATTGAACGTAAGCAAACGATAAAAGACCTTGAAGATTCAGCCTTCGATACGTTGCACGCTTACCTGCTTACTTTACCCTCCGACTCACCATATCAGGATAGACTTCGCGCTCAGCTAGCGCTTAATGAGATCGCTGGTGCGTTTACTCCACTTGCACAAGAAGTGGTAAAGGTAATTGCAGGGGAACAAAACAATCAGCTAATGCAGTTAGAGTCTGCCTTGGTGGTGCTTGAGCAAGAAAATACATCTCGTGGAGAAAGAATTAAATCGCTTGAAAAAGAAGCGGTGAATTTACGCAAAAAACTAGAAGAATTGTTGCAAATTGAAGCAACACTGATGGATAAAAACAGGAGTACGCAACAGTGAGCGAGAAGGCGAATAATAACCCTAACTTATTGTTGGTTGATGATGATAAAAGCTTATTGCGCTTATTAACTATTCGCCTAGAAGGTGAAGGATATCACGTGACCGCTGTGGAAGACGGTCAGTCAGCGCTACGAAAACTGCAAAACGACAACTACGATGTTGTGCTTAGCGACTTGCGTATGCCGGGCCTAGATGGCTTGAGTCTTTTCGAAGAAATTATGGGAATTAGAAAGGATATTCCGGTCATTCTTATGACAGCTCATGGCACAATTGCCGATGCAGTTGCGGCCACGCAAAGAGGCGTATTCGGATTTCTACCAAAACCTGTCGACCACGATGAGCTACGCACGCTGCTTCAAAAAGCGTTAAGTCAGTCTCAAGCCGCGCAGCCGGGAGACTGGGCGAAAGACATTATTACGCGCTCTCCTGAAATGCTTAACGTATTGGACCAAGCATTTCGAATAGCGCAACGCGAAGTGTCTGTGCTGATAAGCGGAGCAAGCGGTACGGGAAAAGAGCTACTTGCCAATGCAATCCACAAAGCCAGTAATCGCAGCGATAAGCCTTTTGTTGCTATCAACTGCGGGGCACTGCCTGAAAACTTGCTTGAATCAGAATTATTCGGGCACGCAAAAGGCGCATTCACTGGCGCGGTAGCAGCACACCCGGGGTTATTTAGAGAAGCCGACGGCGGCACGCTGTTTTTAGATGAAATTGGCGATATGCCAATGACGCTTCAAGTGAAGCTATTGCGTGCGTTACAAGAGCGTCAAATTCGCCCAGTGGGTAGCAGCAAACACGTAGATATTGATGTACGTATTATTTCTGCGACGCACAAAGATTTGCACAAGGAAATGGAAGAGGGCACGTTCCGCGAAGATTTGTATTACCGCCTTAACGTGGTAAACCTAAAACTTCCTTCGCTGAAATCGCGAAGCGAAGATATTCCGCTTCTGGCTCGTTCACTGTTACAGCAAAGTGCGCAGCGCCATGGTGTTAATGTAAGTCAGTTCTCTGATGATGCTATGCAACAGCTAGTGACCTCATCTTGGCCGGGGAACGTACGCCAGTTAGTAAACGTGGTTGAGCAATGTGTCGCGTTAACCCAAACTCCGGTTATCCCGCTCCACTTGGTTGAGCAGGCGCTTTCTGCAACAAGACAAAGCTGGCCTACGCTTACTGAAGCGCGAGATGCCTTCGAGCAGCAGTATTTACACAAGTTGCTAAAAATGACCGATGGTAATGTGACAAGAGCCGCTGAGCTTGCCGGTAGAAATCGCACCGACATGCACAAATTGATGAAGAAACATGAATTGGATGCAGCTGATTTCAGATAAGTTGAATTCAGCTTGTCGGCCACACCATAATGGCAGTTTTCGTATAGCGTTAAATTACTGAAAAATTAATAAAACGCACATCAAATGATGTGCGTTTTTGATCAAAACAGGCTGTCTTGTTCAGGCTGTGTTTTAATCGCTAGGTCAGGCAGCGCGGTCAAGGAGGGCGGTGTATGCGATGATTCTGTTAGTCTTACATCGTTATACAAATCAATAAACTGTTGCGCCAACCAAGGCGCGTCTTTGTTATCTGGGCGATGACAAAAGAAATACACATCTTTTCCTTCATTTTGCCATTGCTGCACTTTTTTAACCCAAGGCGTTAGACAGCGAAGGTTATCGTTATCTTCATCATTTCCTACAAAGCGCACTACGGGCGCGTTGCCAGAGGCTATCACATTCACAGGCACTCTTGGTTTCTTGTCTCTAACTTCAGATAAAAGCACATTGTTGCAAGGGCCTGTGAACAGTGCCCTCGTATCCATAATGATACGGTTGGCTTTGTGGCGAATTAACAGCTGATTTAATGCCTTCTCTTCGCTTCCTTTGGCGAAAAACGCCAAGTGGCGTACTTCAACCGCTACATTTAAATGCTTCGGAAGCGCGGTTAAAAAGCTATCGAGGACAGGAAGTTTTTCAGGCCCGAAAGAGGCGGGAAGTTGCAGCATCATAACCCCAAGCTTTTCTTTCAGCGGGCTTAACAGCGAAAGTTGCTGTGCAACCTCTTCATCACAATGCTGTAATTGATGCACATGAGTAATGTTTTGGTGAAACTTAAAGCTAAATCGAAAATGTTCAGGTACGGAATCGCACCATCGCGCTACAGCATCTTCGTGGGGAAGAGAGTAAAACGTGGTATTCCCCTCAACTGTATTACACTCCTTGGCATACAGCGACAGTCCATTATCAGACTTGGGATAATTGGCAAACCACGTGCCTGGCCAATGGCTGTGTTGCCACATTGGCAAACCAATGTAGAGATTTCCTTGCGATATGGCGGAATTGTGCATATTTGTCATTGGGCTTTATCAAGCATTTGTTTATACTATGCGGCCTTTAAATCATTACATTATGCAAGTAGTGGGTGGGCCAGCTAATTGGCCGGCAATTTTACGCGATTTTCGGCAAACTCTTAAGCCAAAAGTTTAGCGGTTTTGAACGCCATTCACTGCAAGAGAAGCAAGAAAATATATCAGGGGTCAAGGACCATGCGCACAGATTACTGTGGGAATATCGATTCATCATACATTGGACAAGAAGTTACCCTTTGCGGGTGGGTTAATAAACGTCGCGATTTAGGCGGTGTAATTTTCATCGACTTACGTGACCGCGAAGGTATCGTACAAGTGGTGTTCGACCCTGACTTACCAGACGTGCTATCTGTGGCTAACACGCTGCGAGGTGAATTCTGCGTAAAGTTAACGGGTAAAGTACGTGCGCGCCCTGAAGGTCAAGTTAATAAAGACATGCGTACAGGTGAAATTGAGATCCTAGGTACTGGCCTTGAAGTGATCAACAAGTCTGACGTGCTTCCGCTAGACTGGAACCAAGAAAACTCAGAAGAGCAGCGCCTTCGCTATCGTTACTTAGACCTTCGTCGTCCTGTCATGAGCCAGCGCCTTCAGTTTCGTGCAAAAGTAACAGGTGCAGTACGCCGCTTCCTAGAAGAAGAAGGTTTTCTTGATATTGAAACACCTATTCTTACTAAGGCAACGCCAGAAGGAGCACGTGACTACCTAGTGCCAAGCCGCACGCACAAAGGCGAGTTCTTTGCACTTCCGCAGTCGCCACAGCTTTTCAAGCAGCTTCTGATGATGTCGGGCATGGACCGTTACTATCAAATCGTTAAGTGCTTCCGCGATGAAGACTTACGTGCTGATCGCCAGCCAGAATTTACCCAAATCGATATCGAGACCACGTTCTTAGACGCCGACGGCGTAATGTCTATTACCGAGCGCATGATCCGCGACTTGTTCAACAAAATGCTAAACGTTGACCTTGGCGACTTCCCGCGCATGACATATAAAGAAGCCATGACCCGTTTTGGTAGCGACAAGCCAGACTTGCGTAACCCGTTAGAGCTGACAGACGTTGCTGACTTACTTGCTAACGTTGACTTTAAAGTATTCAGCGGCCCGGCAAACGACCCGAAAGGTCGCGTTGCGGCTATTCGCGTACCAGGCGGCGCGTCACTTTCGCGTAAGCAAATTGATGAATACACCAAATTCGTGGGTATTTACGGCGCGAAAGGGTTAGCGTGGATTAAAGTTAACGACGCGCAAGCAGGGCTTGAAGGTCTACAGTCACCAATCCTTAAATTCCTATCTGAAGACATCACTAACGCCATGCTAGAGCGCACTGGCGCACAAAGTGGCGATATTCTATTGTTCGGTGCAGACAGCTACACTGTGGTCACCGAAGCGATGGGCGCACTTCGTCTTAAGCTTGGTGAAGACTTTGAGCTTCTTGAAGGCGAGTGGAAACCACTTTGGGTTGTTGATTTCCCAATGTTTGAAGAATTTGACGGTCAGCTTCACGCTATTCACCATCCGTTCACTGCGCCACGTGGTCTAACGCCAGAAGAACTTAAAGCTAACCCAGCTGAAGCCTTATCTGACGCTTACGATATGGTATTGAATGGTGTTGAATTAGGCGGTGGTTCTGTACGTATTCACAATGAAGACATGCAGTCTACGGTATTCAACATTCTAGGCATCGACGATGAAGAAGCGAAGAACAAGTTTGGCTTCTTGCTTGACGCACTGCGCTTTGGTGCGCCGCCGCATGCGGGCCTTGCGTTTGGTCTAGATCGCCTAGTAATGCTTATGACTGGCGCAACGTCTATTCGTGACGTGATGGCATTCCCGAAAACGACCACAGCGGCTTGTCCGTTAACGTCTGCACCTAGCCCTGCAAATCCACAGCAGCTTGAAGAGCTAGCTATTGCAACGGTGAAAAAGCAATCGTAATTTATGGCGTATAAGAAGCCTGAATCTGCACTGGTAGTGTTGTATGACCAACACTACCGAGTGCTGCTTTTACAGCGACAAGACGACCCCACCTTTTGGCAGTCGGTAACAGGCGCGTTGGAAGAGGGCGAGTTACCTTTAGAAACAGCATATCGTGAAGTGTGCGAAGAAATTGGCATCGATGCTAAAGCACACGGGTTTGTAGTTAACAACCACGATAAGCAAAACCAATATGAAATTCGTAGCCGCTGGCTACATCGTTATCCTCCTGGCACTGTGCACAACACAGAACACGTATTTTCCCTTCAAATAAACAGCGATTTACCCATTGTTTTAACAGAACATTTGCAGTACGAGTGGGTGTCGAAAGACGAAGCACTCACGCGTTTGTGGTCTCCATCCAATAAAGAAGCGGTATCTTTGTTTGTACCGAGTGTGCCTTAATGGTTATACTGGGTATAGATCCAGGTTCTAGGGTCACAGGCTACGGTTTAATTGCACGCAAGCAAGGTAAACTGGTGTATGTAGCAAGTGGATGTATCCGCGTTGGAACGGCAGATTTGCCTTCTCGCCTTGCTAATATCTTTACCGGGGTTGGCGATATTATTCGTCAATATAAACCTGATCAGTTTGCTATTGAGCAAGTATTTATGGCGAAAAACCCTGATTCAGCGCTGAAGCTTGGTCAGGCTAGAGGTGCCGCTATTGTGGCAGCCACGCAAGCGCAACTTCCTGTTGCTGAATACAGCGCAAGGCAAATTAAGCAGTCGGTAGTAGGAAAAGGTGGCGCAGATAAAACGCAAGTTCAGCACATGGTTAAACACCTGCTGAATTTAAATGGCACACCCCAGGCCGATGCTGCCGATGCATTAGCCGTTGCCTTGTGCCATGCACACACCGAACAGAGCCTGATAAACATGGCAGGGCAAGCCCGAAAAACCGTTCGTGGTCGTTTGCGCTAATACTGCTCGAAGCTCACGCTTTTACAGAGATAATTCATGATTGGACGAATTCGCGGTACGTTGGCTGAAAAACAGCCACCAGAAATTCTTGTAGATGTAGTCGGTGTTGGCTACGAAATTCACATGCCTATGACCAGTTTCTACCAGCTTCCTGCTGTGGGTGAAGAAGTGGTGGTTTACACACACTTTGTGGTTCGTGAAGATGCCCAGTTGCTGTTTGGTTTTGCTGATAAAATGGAAAGAGGCCTGTTTCGCGAGCTTATTAAAGCCAATGGTGTAGGACCGAAATTAGGCCTAGCCATATTATCAGGCATGTCGGCAGGCCAATTTTTAGCTAGCGTTCAAAATGAAGATGTATCTGCACTTGTCAGCCTACCGGGTATAGGTAAGAAAACCGCAGAGCGTTTAGTGGTTGAACTGAAAGACCGATTGGCTAAGTTTGGCAAAGCACAAAGCATTGCTGTTCCGCCCCCAAGCGGCGACTTGTTATCCACCAATACCATTGTTGAAGTGAACGACGCCCGTGAAGAAGCGCAAAGCGCGCTTATAGCGCTAGGTTATAAACCAGCGCAGGCAAGTAAGCTTGTCGACAGCGTATATAATGAGGGTATGGAAAGCGAAGCCCTTATTCGCGAATCATTAAAAGCAGCCATATAATGGCGCTTAACGAGGACAGCCACCCTTGGTCGGACTGTCTTCACGTTACCGTTTAAAGTAGAACTATCATGATTGAAGCCGACAGACTGATTACGCCTGAAGCTAGCACCGAAGACGAGGTTATTGACCGCGCCATTCGCCCTAAAATGCTGGAAGACTATACGGGGCAGCCTCACGTATGTGAGCAAATGGAAATTTTTATTCAAGCTGCGCGTAATCGCGACGATGCGTTAGATCATCTACTTATTTTCGGTCCGCCAGGACTTGGTAAAACCACGCTTGCGAATATTGTGGCAAATGAAATGGGCGTGAACATTAAAACCACGTCAGGCCCTGTGCTTGAGAAAGCCGGCGACTTGGCTGCACTGCTTACCAACCTTGAGCGCAACGATGTATTGTTCATCGACGAAATACATCGATTAAGCCCGGTGGTTGAAGAAATTCTTTACCCTGCCATGGAAGACTATCAGCTTGATATTATGATAGGCGAGGGGCCTGCAGCTCGTTCAATTAAATTAGATCTTCCCCCTTTTACTTTGGTGGGTGCAACCACACGAGCAGGGTCGTTAACGTCGCCATTGCGCGACCGTTTCGGTATTGTGCAGCGCCTTGAGTTCTACAACGTGAAAGACCTCACCAGCATTGTGTCAAGAAGTGCAAGCTATCTTAATTTAGAAATGAACGAGGAAGGTGCGCAAGAAGTGGCACGTCGCTCGCGGGGCACGCCTCGTATAGCGAATCGCTTATTACGTCGTGTGCGCGACTACGCAGAAATAAAAGCCGACGGCACGGTAGGCGCAGAAATGGCGGCAAAAGCACTTGATATGCTAGACGTAGACAAAGAAGGGTTCGATTACATGGACCGCAAATTGCTTAACGCTATCATCGAAAAGTTTGATGGTGGGCCAGTAGGCCTAGACAATTTAGCGGCAGCCATTGGTGAAGAGAAAGAAACCATAGAGGACGTGATTGAACCGTTTCTTATTCAACAGGGTTTTTTACAGCGCACGCCACGCGGTCGCATTGTGTCTCAGCGCGCTTATCTTCACTTTGGTTTTACAACGTCTGAATAACTTATCGAGCTATATAAACGCCACAGAAAAAGTCTTAAAGGCCTAGCGGTAAGCTGGGCTTTTTTCGTATTTCTGGGCGATAACGATTTACTACTCAGGTTTTTCAAAAATGAGTAGAGGGTGATGTTTGCCCAAGCGTAATGCGTTAAGTTAAGTGATTTGACGTTTAATGACTTTGCATAAACAGAACGCTGAGTTTTATCGTGAAATGAAGTGTATAGAATGAAAGGCAAAAAAAAGCCCGCTCAGAGAGCGGGCTAAAACAACAAGTGTTGAAGGAAATAAATCCAGGGAACTCATGTCTAACAGGAGAATGTCTCTTGCATGACCGTGCTTAGCACCATCACGCTCTGTACGACTGATGCTGTGCATTATAGGGAGAGCAGAAAAAACCACAATTGAGTAAAATTGTGATTTTAGATTAGAAAAACTAATGTGTTAACTGGGTGTTTAATATTGGTATAATTTTGTTTAAGACTTAACGTGTATAGGGTTTATAGCGTATTTTAAATATGCATCTTGTCGCGTAAATCCGTTAAGTTAACCTTGTTTTGGATTATTAAATTTTAAGGTGAAGGAATAGTTATGCATTTACATCAGGTAAGAGTGTATTACGAAGATACTGACGCAGGCGGTATTGTGTACTACGCGAACTACCTAAAGTTCATGGAGCGAGCCCGTACAGAGTGGCTTCGCGAGTTGGGTTTTGAGCAAGACTCGCTAATGGAACAATCTATCGCTTTTGTCGTCAAACACGTTGAAATGCATAACTATGCGCCCGCGCGGTTCAATCAACTGTTGAGTATTGAAACTCGCGTTGTAGAATTGAAAGGCGCTAGTATGACGTTTCAACAAATTATTAAAAATGAACAAGGCGTTACGTTGGTATCGGGAGATATCAAGGTTGCCTGCGTCGATTTGGCCGTAATGAAGCCAAAAAGATTACCACGTACTTTGTTAGGGGAAATTTCGCGTGTCATCTGATCTCACTTTTATTGGCTTGTTTTTGCAAGCAAGTTTTATTGTTCAATTAGTTATGCTTTTGCTATTGAGTGTGTCAATAGCATCGTGGACATTCATATTTCAACGCAGTAAAGCACTTTCCGCCGCGCGTAATGAAATGCGTCAGTTCGAGGATAAGTTTTGGTCAGGGGCTGATCTAAATCGCCTTTATCAAGAATTGTCGGCCAGAAACAATTTAACCGGCATAGGCAGTATATTTTGTTCGGGCTTCAAAGAGTTTGTACGTCTACGTAAATCAAATACGGCTACCAATGGCATTGTTGACGGTACCTACCGAGCAATGCGTGTGTCTATGTCTCGTCAAGTTGAAGAACTAGAAAGTCGATTACCCTTTTTAGCCACAGCGGGTTCAATTAGCCCTTACATCGGCTTATTTGGAACGGTATGGGGCATCATGAATGCCTTCATCGCGTTGGGTAAGGTGCAGCAAGCAACCTTAGCGATGGTTGCGCCCGGTATTGCAGAAGCGCTGATTGCAACTGCTATCGGCTTATTTGCAGCCATACCAGCCGTTATTGCCTACAACCGTTTTAGCCACCAAGTTGAAAAGCTAGAAAATAGCTATGGTAACTTTATGGAAGAGTTCTCTGCAATTCTTCAACGCCAAGCGGTTGCTGCGCAAGCACAACAACAACAAGCCTAAGCGTTTACATTCCAAACGGAGGACTTGTTATGTATGTAAGAAAACGCCGCAGGCCGGTATCAGAAATAAACGTAGTACCTTATATTGATGTTATGTTGGTGCTGCTTATTATCTTTATGGTAACGGCGCCGCTTATTTCTCAAGGGGTGAAAGTAGACTTGCCTAAAGCAAGTGCGAACCCTATTGAACAAGAAGATACACCGCCTATTATTGCTTCAGTTGACGTAAAGGGGCGCTACTTCCTTAACGTTGGAAACGACCAAGAGTCACCAATAAGCGAAGATGAGCTTGGTGCAATTGTGAAAGCTCAACTAACCAAAGAGCCGAATACGCCTGTTGTGGTGAAAGGCGATGGTGAAGTTGCGTATAACGAAGTCATTCAATTAATGGTGCTATTACAGCAAGCTGGTGTGCCTTCAGTAGGGTTAATGACCGATCCGGTTGAGTAAAAAAGATATGTCGAAACCTGAAGTGTCGAAAAGCTCTGACTCTCGTGATGCTGCTTCAAATGTAAGCGGCAAACCCTCTGTGATAGCTAAGGGTAAAAAAGAAAGTAAGCTAACGCCTGAGCAACTTGGCTTATATAAGTCGTTAGGGCTTCATGCGTTTCTTGCTTTGCTGTTGCTTATTAGCGTCAGTTTTTCTCCAGACCCTTTGCCAAGTCTTCCCTCAAATGCGCCCGTTATACAAGCCACTTTTATTGATGCGCAAGCCATTGCGGACCAAAAGCGAGCACAAGCTCAGGCTGAAGCGCAAGCGCGAGCCGAAGAGCAGGAAAAGCAGAGAAAAGCGGAAGCAGCAGCTGAGAAAAAACGCCAGCAACAGTTAGCTGCCAAGCGCGCAAAGGAGAAGCGCGAAGCCCAGGCTGCTGAAGCGAGGCGTCAAAAAGAATTGGAGCGTTTAGCGGCACAAAAAGAAAAAGAGCGTAAAGAACGCGAAGCAAAGGCTAAGGCTGAAGCAGAGCGTAAGAAAAAAGAAGCGGCTGAGCGCGCCGAGATGGAAAGGATCATGCAAGAGCAACTTGCTCAAGAGCAAGCCGCTCAGCAAGAACGTAGACGAAAACAGGTGCTTACTGAGGTAGAGCGCTATACCGCGCTTATTCAGCAAACCATTAAACGCAATTTGTATGCAGACGACAGTTTCAAAGGTAAGACATGTCGATTGAATATTCGATTAGCGACGACTGGGTTTGTGACTAGTATTCGTGTGCTAGGTGGGAATGACGCGTTGTGTAGAGCTGCCGAAAGTGCGGTTCGTAGAGCGGACAAGCTACCAGTGTCAGAGGCACCTGACGTTTACGAGAAGTTAAAAGACATTACTTTAAAAGTGGAACTATAGTGGTATGAAAAAACTAGGTTTATGGATAGCGCTTATAACGATGGCGTTTAGTGCCAAAGTGTTTGCATCCTTAGAAATTGTGATAACCGAAGGCGTAGATAGTGCTCGTCCAATCGGTGTTGTGCCATTTAAATGGAAAGGGCAGGGCAGTATGCCAGGTGATATTTCCAAAGTGGTAATGGCAGACTTGATGCGCAGCGGAAAGTTCAACCCGGTATCTGTCGATAAAATGCCACAGTACCCTGAAACGGCTGAAAAGGTGTCTTACACTGCGTGGTCGACGTTAGGCGTAGACACTGTTCTTGTAGGTAGCATAGAGCCTCAAGGTGGTGATCGCTATCTTGTTTCCTATGAATTAATTGATGTTCTTAAAGGTCAGATAGACAACGGTCAATCTAAAGTCCTTAAAAATGGCAGCTTAGTTACTAGCAACGATCATATTCTAGTAGCTCGTCAAGCCGCTATTAATGGCCGAGATTTTCGTCAGTATGCGCATCGAATTAGCGACATAGTGTATGAAAAATTAACCGGTGTTCGCGGGGCATTTCTCACAAAAATTGCGTATGTTATTGTGCGCGACCGCGATACAATAGAAAAACCGTATCAATTAGTGATTGCTGATTACGACGGCGAGAACGAAACGCGTCTTTTATCATCGCCTGAACCATTGATGTCACCCGTGTGGTCGCCAGATGGCGAAAGGCTCGCATATGTAAGCTTTGAGAATCGCAGACCGCAGATATTTATCCAAAACATTTATACCAGTGAACGTACACGTATCACAGATTTCCCTGGAATAAATAGTAGCCCGGTGTTTTCACCAGATGGCAAGCAACTTGCAATGGTTCTGTCGAAAGATGGAAACCCTGAACTCTATGTGATGGACTTAGCGACTAAAAATCTTCGCCGAGTAACTCGAAATAGAGCGATTGATACGGAGCCAGCGTGGTTACCAGACGGCAGTGGTTTAATATTTAGCTCTGAACGGGGTGGTAAACCCCAGATATATAGCGTAAATTTAAATTCTGGGAAAGTAAGGCGAGTTACCTACGTAGGTGAACAGAACCTTGGCGCAACAATTTCTCCTGACGGCCAGCAAATGATCATGGTTAATCAAACCAATGGGAATTATCATATTGCGAAGCAGTCTATGGACGGTGGCTCACCGCAAGTACTAACACGGACGTACTTAGATGAATCACCAAGTGTAGCGCCGAACGGAAGCATGATTATATACAGCACCCTTCATGAGGGAACCCAAGTGTTGTCTTTGGTTTCGCTTGACGGGCGTTTTAAAGCTAGGTTACCAGCAGCCAATGGGCAAGTTAAATCGCCAAGTTGGTCACCATTTTTGTTCTAACAATTTAACGACTAAACAATAAAATTTAAGGATTAGTAGGATGCAAATGAATAAAGTGATGAAGAGCTTCATTATCGCATTGCCAGTAGTGACAATGATGGCATGTTCTTCAGGCCCTAGCGAAGAAGAATTGGCAGCAGAACGTAACCGTTTAGCGCAAGAGCAAGCGGCGGCTGAAGCAGAAGCTCGCGAAGCTGAAGCGCAACGCGTTAAAGCAGAAGCTGCTCAGCGTATGAAGCGCCAAGAAGAAATGGTTCAGCAAGAAATGGAAGCGTTGAAAAACGAACAAACCGTTTATTTCGACTTTGACCGTTCAAGCATTAAACCAGAGTTCCAACGCATTCTAGACAAACACGCGTCATTCTTGGTTAAAAACCCAAGCATGAAAGTAACGATTGAAGGTCATACTGACAGTCGTGGTACGCCAGAGTACAACATTGCACTAGGTGAGCGTCGTGCACAGTCTGTTGAAACCTACCTACTTAATGCTGGTGTAAGCAGCAGCCAAGTAACGGTAGTTTCATACGGTGAAGAAAAACCAGCAGTGATGGGTTCTACTGAGTATGCATTTGCTCAAAACCGTCGCGGAGTGGTTGTTTACCGCTAATGACTATTCTAGCGAATAAGACATTAAAAATGGGCGTCACGTTATGTGCCGCCCTTGCTGTTTCTACCGCATTCGCGCAAGCGCCTGTAATAGACGCTAATGGCGGCAGCGAATTAGAGCAACGCATTGTTGTGCTAGAACGCATTGTTAAAAGCCGAACGGAAATGCAGCATAGGCTGCAAGCTCAGTTGGATAACATGCAAATGGAAGTCGACCAGCTTCGCGGTGCGGTTGAAGTGAATACCAACGAGCTTCAAAAAGTACTTGAGCGTCAGCGCGAGCTTTATCTTGAAATAGATAAGCGTGTAGAAGCCCTTAAGCAAAGTGGTGCGCTACAAGGTAGTGCAATGCCAAGTGCAGGTGTTGATGCGGGCTCTGTAAGCTCACCGTCGGTTTCAACACCTACACAAGCACCTCAAGCAGGTGAAGATGAAGCGTATGAAAGTGCGGTTAATCTTATTTTGAAGTCTCGCGAGTACGATAAAGCCATTCCTGCATTCCAATCGTTCATTTCACGCTTTCCTAATAGCAGTTATGCGCCGAATGCGCATTACTGGTTAGGGCAACTGTTGTTTAATAAGCAGCAGTGGAGCGAGGCAAGTGAACAATTCAACATTGTAGCTAATCGCTTTACCGATTCAGCCAAGCGTCCTGACGCCTTGTTAAAACTTGGTGTTATTGCTGAGCGAACGGGAGACAGTGCATCAGCAAGACAATTGCTGCAACAAGTTGTAAATGAATATCCAGATTCTTCGGCAAGACGCCTTGCTGAATCTCGATTAAATAACTTGTAATTAACAAAGCCTCTTTTAAAGAGGCTTTTTTATGAGTTACGCAAAATATTTTTCTTAAAAATTCTATTTAGGCTGCGTAATTCTTCTGCACCAAATCTTCCTCTGTTTCGTAGAAATTCGACTAAACTCAATTAGCATTGGTATAAATACCCAGCGATTTGTTTTCATTTTGACCGTTTAGTCGTAATTTGACAGAAAAATGAAAATAAAAGGACGTTATGGGTTGCGTCGAATAAAAATCTGAGTATTATATGCCGCCGTTGCCAAGACACAGGCAACAACGGGAAAGAAAGGGTCGTTAGCTCAGTTGGTAGAGCAGTTGACTTTTAATCAATTGGTCGCTGGTTCGAATCCAGCACGACCCACCACTTTCTCTCCTAGTGTCAAATGATGG
>NZ_JBHZRZ010000001.1:776797-841887 GCF_043642145.1 Alteromonas gracilis | reverse complement strand
GTCGTTAGCTCAGTTGGTAGAGCAGTTGACTTTTAATCAATTGGTCGCTGGTTCGAATCCAGCACGACCCACCATCATTTGAATTGCTAAACATATCTGTGTGTCACTTGATGGGTCGTTAGCTCAGTTGGTAGAGCAGTTGACTTTTAATCAATTGGTCGCTGGTTCGAATCCAGCACGACCCACCATCAAGTCTCTACTTCAAAAAGTCTTTATTTCAAAATCTGGCTCTCTCCAAAACGCTAACATCCAAACTTATAGCAAATTTCAAAATCAATACGCTGAACGCCATTTGTGTTAAAAAACGCTACGCATCTCATTTGTAGTATGATCTGGTTTACTCAACCCCGTGTAGTAGAAAAGGTAACTCAACATATCATTATTTAATTACACGAATGTTGATGTGGCAGTGTGTAATTTTTATGACATTTGGGTATAATCCGCACCCTTATCGCAACAGAGATGTAGGTTAATGTCAGTAGCATTTCGAGTGGAGCAGGTAGAGTACCCGTTCCCAGCAAAACCACAGCCATTATCAGAAGCACGTAAAGCTGAGTTAAAGGCAGAAATTAAAGCCTTACTAAAGGCCCGTAACGCTGTGCTAGTCGCGCACTATTACACCGACCATGAGATTCAAGCGCTTGCTGAAGAGACAGGCGGTTGTGTGGCCGACTCACTAGAGATGGCTAGATTTGGTAGAGATGCACAAGAGCAGACATTAATTGTAGCGGGCGTTCGTTTTATGGGCGAAACAGCAAAAATTCTTAGCCCCGAGAAAACCGTACTAATGCCAACACTAGAAGCAACGTGTTCGCTTGACATTGGTTGCCCGGTAAAAGAGTTCAGCGAGTTCTGCGACCAACACCCCGACCATACGGTTGTGGTTTACGCGAATACATCAGCTGCGGTTAAAGCGCGCGCTGACTGGGTAGTAACCTCTAGTATTGCGCTTGAAATTGTTGAGCATTTAGATAGCCAAGGCAAAAAGATAATATGGGGCCCAGATAGACATCTTGGGTCTTACATTGCCAAACAAACTGGCGCCGATATGCTGATGTGGCAGGGCGAGTGTATTGTTCACGATGAGTTCTCTGCACAGAAGCTTGCCGATATGAAGGCTCTGTATCCAAATGCAGCGGTTCTTGTTCACCCTGAATCACCTGCCAGCGTGGTTGATATGGCCGATGCAGTTGGCTCTACCAGCCAGCTTATCAAGGCATCGCAAACCATGAACAACGATACCTTTATAGTTGCCACTGACAAAGGCATCTTTTATAAGATGCAACAACTTACTCCAGAGAAGACGTTTATAGAAGCTCCAACGGGCGGTAACGGCGCTACGTGTAAAAGCTGTGCTCACTGCCCTTGGATGGCAATGAACGGCTTAGAGGCGATTAAGGCGTCTTTAACGGGCGAAAGCGACGGTCATGAAATCTTTGTGGACGATGAACTTCGCAAAGGTGCGTTAATTCCTCTTGATCGCATGCTTGATTTTTCTGCTGAACTAAAAGCAAAGGGCGGCCTATAACGCACGTTTTATAAGCACTTGCTTAATAAATTCCAGCAAGTTCTTGATTAAGCGCGCGGCTTTACCTACTATACGCGCGCTCAAGGGAAACCTTGAAACCAAATTTGGAGAGATGGCTGAGTGGCTGAAGGCGCACGCCTGGAAAGTGTGTATACGTTTATAGCGTATCGAGGGTTCGAATCCCTCTCTCTCCGCCAAACATAAAAAAACCGGCATTATGCCGGTTTTTTTATGCCTGTCGATTTGCGAAAGTTCCGCGGCTTGATTCAAGCCTAAATCGTTTGTCTCATCGCTTCAAAAAAGCCCGCTCCTCTACACGGCTTTAAAGCGTTTTCTTGATATTGCACTTAACCTCAACTATATTCATTGGTTATTATATGTACAGATGGCCTATGCCCATAACGTTTTGACGTTACTGAAGTACGATATCGTTAGGATTTAACGTTATTTAAGCAAGGATGCTTTTATGACACCTATTAAACGAAACCTCACCCGATTATTCATCTTCATACTTATCCTGCTTCTTGGCTCGACCATTTTCGGCTTCGTATATTTCTTCAAAATGGAGCACAACGAAGATACGCTTAATACGCTTTACTTTAGAGAGTTGCAGCGAATAGAGGGAGGTATTCAACGCAGCATTCAGAAAGTAAAAGCAACAAGTGACTTTTCCTTATCGGTTAAAAATAAGGAGAAATGGAGAGCGCCTTCAACCCTCGAAAAGGAACTAGAAGACCAAGCGAAATTGAACTTTGATAAACTAGCCGCGTCGGCAAGTGAACTGAGTGACATTGCTGTTCATAAACCCAAGGTTTATTATCAAAATTGCGATATAAAAATAAGCAGGTTTACACTGCGAATACCACGGTATAACACTGTAAAATTTTACAAAGAAGTATGTTTACAGAGTCACAAAATTGCACGGCTAGAACTCACAGCAAGTATTCACGATGTGTTATCTCAAAGAGTCAACCGTTTTCAAATGGTTGCGCTGGTTGAGGGACGTGGTGACGTAAAAGCAATCACTAATAACTCAGATAGACTAAGTAATGAGCCTGAGCTGTATTTTAAATCCATACTACCTAAACTCTTTTCTTCAGACGCGATAAACACAAAAAATGCGATTGTTTTAAAAGGCACTCATTTTTCTGACATTAATCTAGATCGAAACGCTTATAGAGCATTCGTTCACCCTATTATTAATAAAGGGCTTACCGAAGATAACAAAAACTACTTTTTAATTGGGCTTGTTAATAAAGAGGTTATCACCACCGAAAAGCTCAAATTACCATCGGAAGTGTTGATGTGGTTAATTCTGGCATTACTTTTTTTTATTGCCTGTACGCCATTGCTAAAACTTCGATTCATAAGCGCTACTTATGCTATTCAGCAAGGCGACAAAAGCCAAATTGTACTCGGGTTTTTGGTGGCGGTAGGAATTCTAACAATCGCTATCTCTCAGCAATTATTTCAAGGTTATCAAGTAGCGGTTAAACGCGATCAGCTTCGGGCTATCCACCAAACAATCACAAAAGATATTACTCGTGAGCTGACAAACATAACAGACGTACAGAAGACAGATTGCGCGCGCAAAAATATTGGAAAATGCGATTCACATGAATTGTGCGCTGCAACAGAAAAGAGACCCTTTCCCTATTATATAGAGCATGGATGGAATAAAAATTTTAGCGCTTTGCCTTTAGCTGAAAACAGCAGTTATATAGAGAATGCGCTTTATCTCAAAGAAAAAGGGGGAGTGGAAACGTCTGAGTTTCATGAGCCCAGATATTCATCCAACACGTTAGTACCAAAAGTTCAGCCTAACTTGGCTCATCGCCGATATTTTAAAGAAGGACTGAAGGGCAATTTTTGGACGTTCAACGAATCTGAGCTTTACATGCAGCGAATTTTTAATATAGAGGATGGGCGGCAGAACCTAATCTTTGCTTTTCCACATCGGCACGATAAGAGTCAACGAGAATCGAAAACATGTTTAGTAAAACAAGACGAGGTAAAAGCTGGTAACGATAGCGTTGTATTAGAAGTGTTGGGCGTTCGAATGACAACATTGGTAGACCGTGTGTTGCCGAAAAACTTTGGGTTTGCTGTTATCAATGAAAGCGGTGACGTTATGTTTCATAGCACCGACTCATTAAGTTTAGTGGAAAACTTTTATACCGAAATTAATCAAGACCCCTTAGCACTTGTTGCCAATACGCATAACAGCAACAGTACTGTAGAGATAAACGCCGACTATAAAGGCATACCCCATAAGATGACTGTTGGGCCGTTTACAGGTGATTCCGACACATCGACAATCCCTTGGAAGCTGGTGGTGTTTTTTAATCCTAGTGATATGCATATGAACAACATGGTTCTTGTGTTCACGGCGGTACTGTTATTCCTAGCCTTAATAATCCCCGCTTTTATGGTTTGTCGCTTCCTGTTGACGCAAAAGTTCTGGCAAGAAATTTTTTACTTTGACAAGAATCTTAACCCTAACAACTACATCGTATTCAGTGTTTTTACTATCGCATTAATAGTCTTCGTACTGTTTCAAATGGGGATTGTGCACAGCGCTGTTGCGCGGCTCACCGTGTGGGCGTTAGCGTGTTTACTGTTAGTATTCTTTATTATTAGGCTTTGGTCGTTAAATTACTCGATGTATTTTCGGTGGCACCGTCCTATTTATGCAGTGAGTGCCATTGTTATACCTCTTGTTTTTTTGTCGCTATTTATCGACTGGAGGCAAAACTACGATACTGAACCAGTTAATATTGTTAGTGCTGTTTTAGGCATTATCACACTAATAATTGGTACTTTGCTTCTGCTTGACCGTTTACTTAAAAGTACTTTTTTTGAACCGAGCCATGACTCTAAATGCTCACAAGAAAAAGACAATAAGAAGGCTTCAAAAAGTAAGGCTGTCCAGTCTACTCGCTACTCTAATGCCTATCTTGTTTTCTTAACGTCGCTTATCTACATCGCGTCGGCTGTCCCTGCATCAATCATTACCTATAGCGCCCATGAGTACTTGTTAGAGAGACAAGCAAACTTTGAAGAGGACTTTCTTAACGATGAATTAGCACGTAAAACCACAGAGCTGCAAGGTTATTTGCGCACGATAACTGACGATGAATCTATTACGCTAAAAAGTAAACTCCCAAACAATATAGATCTGCTTTTTAATTCATTTGTAGTGCTTAACCAAAAGAGCGCTTCTGAAATCCCTCAAACTGAATTGGGAAAACAGGCTTGGTTTAGAGTAAAACCAAAGCCGTTACCTTCGTCAGACAAGCTCTTCGACTTACTTTTTAGTTCCGCGTTTGAAGGTACAGATTTTATTAGCCATCTTACCTACGAAGCAAAAATTGCAATGAACGCAACAGAGAAGGCCACGAAGAATCTTCATTACCGAGGTGACCACTTTATGCTCTCTGCAATATCACCAAGCTACATGTTAATGATGCTTTTATTTCCTATAGGAATATATTTTGTGGCGAGGCAATTTATTGTGCAGCGGTTACAAGGAGAGCATTTACAAGACCAGTATAGAACAAGGAAAAAAGAGGCTGAGGATGGTTATTACGAAACCTGTTTTCTGAATTTTATAACGAGTAACTGCAAAGAAAATCCGCGTTCTAAGCTTGTTTTAAACACCACAAGACTGTCTGCAGAGACGCAGCTTAATAAGCTCAAAGAAGAAGAGGGGGTATTGTACGAACAACAAGTTTTTAGAATCATGGACTGTTTAGACAAGTTCTATTCATCATCAGAGCATGTCGAGAAATTTTATTTTTTCGAAAAACTAGATCGTTTTTTAAAAATCAAAAAAAACAAACAGGTGATTGTTGCGATTTCTGCACTTGAACAAATCAGTCTTGATAGCTCGATGAGAAAAGATGCGCTGGCGTTTCTGTATGAAATGCACGGCAATTGCAATGTTACGCTAGTTATTGTTGCTGAAACGGCTCCTCTGTATCGAATAATATGCCCCAATGCCTACCAACCAACGTCGAACCTTGTTGTTGACATAGATGAGAAAACTGGGTGGACCAAGCTTTTCTCAGAATTCGACAAGTACTATGCTTGGTCGCCTGTCTTTAAAAAACGAATTAGCAACCCGTTTGACGTTGAAGTGCTGTTAAAGCACGAGCTTAATGCATGGCCAGAATTGCGACCTTTAGAAGAGAAGTATCACGAAACGAGGCTTGAAGAGCCTGAACAGGTTATAGAATTTATATTAGTGCACGCCGGCCCAATTTATAGAAGAAAGTGGGAAGAATGCACGGTTAACGAAAAAGTCATTCTGTGGAGAATGGCTCATGGTGCCAATATAAACCCAGAAAGCTCTGCAACAATAGAGAGGCTCGTGAGAAGGTGTTATTTATATCGCGATAAGGGATGGCACTTAATTAACGAGAGTTTCAGGCAGTTCATTTTAACCGCAGAGCCCGAGTCAGTGATGAAAGAATGGCTCGACAATACCAATATAGGTTTTTGGAGTGTGCTAAGAGTCCCCGTGTTTGCACTACTATTTGTTCTTGTTGCCGTCTTTATTTACTCCAGCGGTAGCTCGTTAGACACATTTCTCGGCATCGCCACGGCCACGCTAGGGCTAATACCATTATTGATAAAGAATCTAAGTTTATTGCGAGGGGGAGCTTTCACAGACGTTGAATAGGCAGAAGGTTACCATCGGCGAAGGCCTTAAATAAAAGAACCCAGCTAACTAGCGGGGTTCTTGTCTTAAGCAAATCTATTTCGATGCTTTGCAGTGGTCATGCTATAAAGCTTAAGCTTTACATTGGCCTGCTCGCATGGCGAAAAATTACTTCGCTTTTTGTTGATAAACTTTAATTAGCGCTGGAAGCTTTTTAGCGTAAATCGCTTTTTTCGTGCCTGGGTGAAGCAGCTGGCTTACGAACGTGCGCAGAAAGCCAAGTACAAACGTCTGTACGCGGTCAGCATCAGCGTCACTTGGGTTTGCAATTAGTGTATCTGTCTCTGCTTGTACCTTGTGTACAATCGGGTCCATGGTGTCTTTACCTGCAACAAGGTCATTACCTGTTACAACGCCTTTGCCAAGAATGTCTCTAACTGCGTTATACAGGTCAGCAGAAACTGCGTTAGACTGCCCCCAGTTAGCAATGTTGTATTCTTCAGCTATTTTATCTAGCTCAGCTGTTGGATCGCTAGACTTCAACAAGCCTTCAATAAGTTTATGCGCTTCAGTTTGTTTTACGGGTGTTAATAATTCTGACATCGTTAAATTTAGTGATATTTTGGGTGAGCGCGTTATAAATTTTCTGCCAGGCATTGTCAACCCGTTTACTTCGAATTGAAGTAATATCAGATAAGCTCTGTTTCATCTGCTTTCGATGTTAGTAGTGCACGGCAGTTTTGAGTTGGGAAGTCACAAGCTTTGGCTGAATTTGTATTGCAGCGATACCAGTATTGGCTCTTTTCTGCTTTCCACAACAACCATTTAAGCAGGTTGTAGAGCGTAGCTTTCTAAATGAGTTTGCGAAACCTGGCGCTTGTGTAAGCTATGCTCACAAAGAGGTACTTCAACGTTGCTCTCTAGGTAAGCGAGCCCAGCCCGCTTACCGAGTTTGTAATCGTGACGAAGCTGTGCATCTGTACTGCCCAGTAATTTACTTTGTAGCTTGTCTGATGCAAAAATTTCAATCAACTTTACACCTTCTGGCGGGTTTTCAATGAACGCCAATTCTTTTTGGTAAGCTTGTTCATGTTGCAAAAGGTAATCGATGGTTTTTGGGCAAGTTCCCGTAGCACACATCACAGTACTTAGTTTTTGCAGCCATGGAGATTGAGCCTGAAAACCCTTATCAACAGTGCGGATAACCACAATTTTGGTAGCGCCACGCTTATAGGCTTCGGTTACAGGTAAAGGTGCGGCCAACCCGCCGTCTAAATAAAAGTCAGTATTGGCTGCCTGCCTAGTTTCAAATTCAGTAAAAAGTGGTACACCTTGTTTGTAAAGAAGGGGCAAGGCGCTCGACGCTTTAATCAATTCAACCCAGTTGTTTTGACTTTTCAAGGGGTTTAAAAAATAGGCTTGTCGGTCTCTTGAATTCGTTGCCGTAAACAGAATTTCCCTATCAGCCACATTGGCTTTTGCGGTGTTTAAATCTAGCAGGCGGTTTGCTTCTTGGGTTTTTTCAAAGTACCAGTCTAAATCGACAATATGCTTACCCATTAAACCTCGACCCATTTGAAAAAAGCGTTTGTGTCTGGTTAAGCCGCGAATAAGGCGCTTAGCATAACCTTTCTGACGGGCAACAAAGCTCGTTAGGTTTTGAGAACCGGCCGAAGTGCCAATAAGAATGTCAAATGGGTCGTGTCCAGCATCTAGCCAAGTATCAAGTACTCCCGCGGTGAAAATTCCACGTTGTCCACCACCTTCTGCAACTAACGCGAGTTTGCCTGAGTTGAGGCTGTCTGCATTACCACGTACCGGAAAAGCGGCTTTTTCTAAGAAAGCAGTTGGCTGACTAAACATGAAACCCCTCTTTTTGAACACATATAAAGTGACTACTTAGTCAAATTGTAGAGAGATCAAGCAACGTGTGAAAATTGAAAGAATGAATCATGCTGATAGGAAATATCTGATACTCAAACACTTTCTTGTTATTTAACTGTAATTTTAGTGTTTACATTTTGATCGTTTAATCGCAGTCTTACTGTTAGCTGTAGAGAAGCTAAGTATTAACTGGGAAGCAAAATGACAAAAATAGCAGTGTTGGGTGCAGGCAGTATTGGTTGTTATGTAGCAGGTTGTTTATTGGCATCTAACTTACAAATGAGAAAGCCCGGCACACTTACCCTTATAGGTCGCCAGCGTTTGCAGCAAGACATTGTGAGTAGCGGAATTATAGTAACTGACTGGCAGGGGCGACATGAATCAATTGGAGCTTCCCATGTAGCTTTTACCGTCGAAAACGACTGCTTAGCAGATGCCGATTACATTTTACTTTGCGTAAAGAGCCAAGATACTAAACAGGCGTCTTCCATCATTAAGCAGTGGGCAAAGCCAACGGCAGTGGTAGTTAGCTTTCAAAACGGCGTGAACAATGCAAATGTGCTGCGCCAACATTTATCCCAACCCATAATTGCTGGCATGGTTCCGTTTAACGTTTTTTATAAGGGAAATGGTCATTTTCATTGTGGCACAGAAGGTAACTTAGCAATTGAAGATCCTAATGGCCTTTGTCAGCCATTAACGGCTGCGCTTAACAAAGCTTCATTACCCGTGACGGTATACAACGATTTATCTGCTGTGCAATACGGCAAGCTTATTATGAACTTGAATAATGCAGTGAATGCTTTGTCTGGTATTCCGCTAAAAACGCAGCTTGGTAATAGACGTTACAGGCTGGTGATGGCAGAAGTGCTATCTGAAGCTTTAACTGTGCTTAAAGCAGAAGGGGTAACGCCGGCGAGAACGGGGAAAGTCATACCTAAACTTATGCCAACAATAATGAAGTTACCCAATGTTCTTTTTAACATTGTAGCGGCTTCAACACTCAAAATTGATCCTGAAGCGCGTTCATCAATGTATGAAGACCTAATGTTGGGAAGACGCACGGAAGTCGATTATCTTAACGGAGAAATTGTAAGGCTGGGAATAAAAAGCCACGTACCTACACCCGTTAACGACCACATTGTCGACTTAGTGAAACAATCCGAGAAGGCACAAGTTGGAAGCCCAAAACTATCCGCTGAGGCATTGCTTCCCTAATTAAAATTCGACTTATCGTGGAATATTACAGTTTTGTGACATTTTTATGTCGAATCCCTTGATTCTTATACTAAAGTATATATTCTGCGCTAAAACCATTATTAGTTTAACGACGTTGCTTACTAAAAACGCTTTTTCATACTGCTTAATTTTAATTTTTCTCATCTTGTCGCTTCTATCTACGAGAGGTGTGGCGTCAGATATTGAGAACATCCTTGATGCTGAAGCGTTTACTTTTTCTCACAAAGGCAAAGGCGTTGAGTTTCAAAGTGCTAACGACGCGTTTACCCTTCGCGCACATGGTCGAATACAATTTCGTTATTCCAACCCTGGTGCGGGTCAACCTACCGAGCTTGCCGACTTTTCCAAAAACGCTGGAAATCTTTTTGGAGTGAGAAGGGCGCGGGTTAAGTTAGACGGCCACATTGGAGCGCGGTGGATCAAATATGGCGTTGAATACGATGCAGTTAATCAACGTACGCTCACAGCTGCGTTAACGCTTGAAAAATACAAAGCGTTTAGGTTTAAGCTTGGCCAATGGAAGGTAGAGTATTCAAGAGAACGAAGCGTAAGTAGCGGCGGACAACAACTTTTAGACCGTTCAATTATCAATAGAATATTTACGCTAGACCGACAAATGGGGGCGTCAATTTACGGTAACATTGATAATGGAGGTGCTGCCAATATTAATTACTGGGTGGGCGTGTTTAACGGTTCCGGGCGTGGTGATTACAGTAATCACGATGGCGAGGCCATGTACACAAGCCGTTTGCAGTGGAATTTTTTAGGTGAAAAGGTAGGGTTCGACAACAGTGATATTCAGCGCTCTTTAACGCCGAAAGCGTCAATTGCCATTGCAGCGGCTAAATTTAAAAGTCAGTTTACTCGTTTTTCTTCATCTGGGGCCGGAAACTTAACCAATTTTGACGAAGGTGAAGTAGAAGGGCAGTACGATATTCAACAATTTGTCATTGATGGTGCGTACTTCTACAAAGGTTTTAATGCGCAAGCCGAATACCATGAAAAAGAAATTGTAAATACGCGCGTTGAGAATACCGAAACTACGCTTCGTGGATATTATGCACAAGCAGGTTACTTTTTAAGTGAATCGATTAGCTGGTGGCCTGAGCCGCTGGAAGTGGCGGTTCGGTATGCCACGTACTATCCAAACACAAGCGAAAAAGATGACAACTTCTATGAAAAGACGTTGGCGTTTAATTATTTCTTCAACGGCCATGACAACAAAATAACCGCAGAGATAAGTAAAGTTCATCTTGAGCAATTTGGTATTGAAGTAGCAGACAGTATTATTTATTCACTGCAATGGGACGTAAGCTTCTGACTCCAGTGGCATCAAAACATTTTCAACGACAAACGCTGAATAGTTCAGTCTATTAGTTAAATTTTAATGTTAGTATATTGTTAATTTTTTGACTAAAGGACTTCACTCACATGCAAGAAAGCACAAAACTAAATTATGTTGAATTTGCCTCTTTAGATGTATCTCGTTCAAAAACATTTTTTGAAAACGCGTTCAACTGGCGTTTCACCGACTACGGTAGTGAATACAGCGCGTTTAGCAACGCAGGTCTCGATGGAGGAATTTTTGAATCTGAGCGTGTCTCACAAGCTGAAAGTGGTGCTCCTTTACTTGTGCTCTACGCCAATAACATTACCGACGCGCAACGCCGTATTGAAAAGGCGGGGGGAACGATTAGTAAGCCACTCTTTGATTTTCCGGGAGGTTGCCGCTTTCACTTTATAGAACCCGGCGGCAATGAACTTGCTGTTTGGTCTGAATCGGCAAAATAACATTAACGAAGTAGCAAAGCCCTAAGTCGTTTTCTTATTTGATCTGTAAATCAGCGCACATAAAAAACGCCTTGAATGTACTTACATACCAAGGCGTTTTAACAATGTCTTAAGTGTTTAACGATTAATTTTGCTCAAGCACAATACGCAACATTCTGCGCAGCGGCTCTGCAGCACCCCATAAAAGCTGATCGCCCACAGTAAACGCAGAAATATATTCTGGCCCCATGGTGAGTTTGCGAATACGGCCAACAGGAATAGAAAGTGTGCCTGTAACCTTAGCAGGCGTTAGCTCCTGCATGGTTGCATCACGGTCATTAGGAATAACTTTTACCCAGTCGTTGTGGCTAGCAAGAATCTCTTCAATTTCGCTTAACGGTAAGTCTTTTTTAAGCTTAAGCGTTACAGCTTGGCTATGGCAGCGCATAGCGCCTACGCGCACACAGATACCATCGATAGGCACTTCACCGCCTTTAGTGCCAAGAATTTTATTGGCTTCAGCTTGCGCCTTCCATTCTTCGCGGCTTTGGCCTGAAGGTAGTTGCGAGTCGATATACGGAATCAAGCTACCCGCAAGCGGTACACCAAACTGCTCACTGGGGTAATCGCTGCTTCGAATAAACTCAGATACTTGCTGATCAATTTCTAAAATAGCCGTTGCTGGGTCTTCTACCTTATCTTTCACATTGTCGTGAATTGCACCCATTTGGGTGATTAGTTCACGCATGTGCTGAGCGCCAGAACCTGAAGCGGCTTGATAAGTCATAGGCGAGGCCCACTCAACTAGGCCTTTTTCGAAAAGACCACCTAAAGCAAGAAGCATAAGCGAAACCGTACAGTTTCCGCCGACAAACGTGCGAACACCTTTTTCGATACCGCTATCAATTTCTTTGCGATTGACAGGGTCTAGAATGATCACTGCATCATCTTTCATGCGAAGTGCTGATGCAGCGTCAATCCAGTAACCGTTCCAGCCAGTAGCTCTCAGGTCACTGTATACCGCTTTGGTGTAGTCACCGCCTTGGCATGTAATAATAATATCTTGTTTTGAAAGCGCCTCGATGTCATGCGCGTCTTCTAAAACACCTGAATCTTTTCCAGCAAAATCTGGTGCAGCACTGCCTTTTTGCGAGGTAGTGAAAAAGGTGGCCTCAATGTGCGCAAAGTCTTTTTCTTCTCGCATGCGCTGCATTAATACTGAGCCAACCATACCGCGCCAGCCCACTAAACCTACTTTTTGATGTGACATTAAATAGAGAACCCTTGTTGCTAAAATGAAAAGTACTTTATCGTCTGTGTTTATAAGCGTTTAATACACGCAACTACAGTATTTGTTGAATGTTACCTGCAAACAAACGATGTCGAACGAAGCGTTTAAACACGCCCGCGTAATACCTGTCGTTTTTATTTTTATTCTTGCAGTCTAAGTGTAATTTATCGTGCTGGCTACAAGGTTCTTAGAAATAATCTATCGCCGTTATAAGTGTTTTGCGTCTAGCACTTTTTACTGCAATTTGAAGATGAAAAAGGCTAAATACCGCCCCGCGTTTCTGGCTCGGCGAAAATAAGGTAGTTGTCAGGTGCGGCTATCTTGTTTTGCTTTGCTTTATACATGGCAATATCAGCCAACTTTATAAGAGCGTGCAAGTTGCTGCTAGTCTGCGGGTAAAACGAAACGCCAACGCTCATGGAAACCACCGTCGGCGTGGTATCTCCATTGAAATAGAATGGCTGTTTTACCGCGTTATTTACTTTTTCTATGACGTTTTGAACAGATTCTTCGTCGTCAGCTTGAAGCAGAAGCACAAACTCATCGCCGCCCCAGCGTACAGCAACATCGTTTTTTCGAATGTTTTCGTTTAATTGCTCAGCAACGAAAATAAGTACTTCATCACCAGCATCGTGGCCAAAAATATCATTCACTGCTTTAAAGCCGTTTAGGTCAATTAATGCTAATGCAAAATGGTGATCTTTGCTCATGAGTTTAGCAATGAGCTTTTCGCCACCGTTTCGATTGTAAATACCAGTAAGCGCGTCAAAGTCTGCCTGTAAAGCCAGTTTTTGTAGCTCTTGTTTCCGGCTTGATATGTCATTTAGCGTAAGTTGGTAGTACCGTTCACCATCATCAGTTAATAAAGGGCTTGCGATTAATTGAACCCACGTTACAGAGTCATTCAGGGATTTGAGTTTATACTCTCCGGTGGCAAACTCGTTACGAGCAAAGGCTTCTGATAGCGCCAATTTCATTGATGAGGCGTTTTCAAATAACTCTTCAAGAAGCTCACCGTAGCCCTGTTTAACTTCTAAACCGACCTTCTTAACGAGTTCGTTAAATGCATTGTTTCTTAGTTCAATGATGCCGTTTTCGGTCATTAAAACCGTTGCCGACTTGGCATTCTCAAACAGCATTCTGAAACGCTTCTCTAAGAACTCAATTTCTTCTCGTAATTGTCGTTCACGAGTGAACTGCTCCTCGACCTTGTTTAACAATTCATTGGTATCGTCAACCAACTCACCGATTTCGCTTTGGCTATGGTATTCCGGAACAGCAATACGTTGTTTTGTGCCTGGTGTAATTCCGTGTAGAGAGCGCCCTACGCGCAACATGGGGGAAATAATGATGTAGTAGGTAATTGCCAGAGCAACAATACTTACAACCAAGGCTTCAGCGTATAGTGAATAGCTGTTTCCGATACTGATATTTTCAGCTTGCTCAATGATGTGATCAAAGTTTGGGTAGACATTGACCTCACCAAGGGGGTCTTCAGGTATAAATGGATGGCGAACTACGAATACTCGGGGCTTGGTTTCTTTATTTATGGCTTGGGTGACATTGTACTGGTAATACAATGCATCGCTTTTAATTGATGCGGCAAGAATTTTGTCGCTTTTAACCAATCCGTTTATAGCTTCTTTTGCTAACTCTTCATCTTCCAAATACGCAGAGATAGACGCCGTCGAGGCTACGGTTTCATAAAGCTCTTTTATGTCGTTGTTAGCTTCGATTAATTCGTTCTCAAATGTATTGCGATAGAAAAATTCTGCTGTGGTTAACACCACCAACATTGCCGCAAGCACCAAGAAAAGCGCAAAACGAAAGCCCAATCCATGTACATTAATCAAACCGATACACTACCTTCATGTTATTCGTAACGAACGACTCATATATATAGGCTAAAGCCGACTCATCCCTCTCTAGGCGATGCTTAACATCATCTAGTGTTTGTTCAGTAGCAGGTGGCTTTGCGCGGCCAGAGAACTTTAGTCTAGACCAATAGGCATTTACCCGCGCAAGCGGCAATCCAACTAACGCTTCATAAAACTGCGCTTTTAGCTTGGCATCAGCCTCAACATCGATAGGCGTTGCTTCCTTGCCATTGGGAAAAGCAGCGTATTTGCCCATAAAAATGTCAATTACCCCTTTCTTATCTAATGCTTGCACGTCACTTTTTAAACTGGTCACTACGACAATCTTTTCTTGCGTAGATGCTACGCTGGGTAAGCTATGAAATACGAACAGCGCAATTATGACTAGGGAAAGAGGTTTTAAAAACGTCATATCTCCCCCTAGAAGCTAAAATTCAACGCAAGGAGTAAAGTATGTACAACGCCTTCTTCACCATTAACGACTAGCCCATCTCGCGCCCTAAGCCCACTGCCTCTAGCTTCTATATCCGTGCGTTCAATTTGCGCTTTTAATGCAAGGTTCTCTTGTAAGTCCCAGCGCCAACCCACAGAAAAAGTGTGTTGACGGTGTGCCAACGAATTTGCTGCTTCCTCTACCAAAGTCGCCAATTGCGCTGTATTTGCGCTTAACGGAAAGTCAGGTTGTTCTTGCATTAGAAAGTAGGAGTCTGTGTCTGCAAATGAATACAAACCATAGAAAGTGTGAGCGCCAAATAGGTAACTGAGGTTAACGAAGCCGTTATAAGAATGTCTGAGAGCAATTGAGCTTGAGTCGATATGGGAAAACTCGCCTGAAAGCTCCCATTTTCCAAAATGGCGATTAGCATACAAAGACGTATAGTGAATCGATGCGCCACTAAAACTCAGTGAATCAGCAAAAGCCGTTGCGCCACTCCAAAGCGGTTGTAACTGCGCCACTGCCCCCACAATTAACGCAGAGTCTGCATTGTCATTTTTAGCCTCAGTAAGAGTATGCTTTAACGCAATACTCCAATCAAAAGCAACAAATTCAATGCCAAGAGAGCGTATATTGTTGAATTTTATAGGGCTGTAATCATTACTGGTAAAATCGCTTTCTCCTTCACCCCAAAACGCTTTTAGCTGTACATTAAAGTTGCGATAAGGCTTGAGAAAACTAATATCTGCGCCATCAAAGCTTCTTGCCGGAACGATTCCATAGACTTCCGTTGGAACTTTTACCCAAGGGTAGGCAATCGCCACATCTCGAGTATCACTGAAGTGGAAAATGTCGGCCGCCAGCCTTCCTGCTCTAACATGCCACGAAGGCGTTATCTCGTATCTAAGAAAAGCCATTTGAGTAATGGTGTCGATAGTTTGTCTATCTTGGTCCCGATAAACAAATTGCCCTACGAAGTCGAGATCGCTTGAAAAGTTAAAATTAAGCTGCACGCCTAACGCGCTTAAGGGTTTAAACGCAAAACCATCTTTTTTGGCAGACTCTGCCTGAGAGCGGTCGTGGCGAAATTCATAATTACTTGAATCAGAGGAAGCCGTAGCAAGAGCACCAAAGCCACTAAAAGTTAAGCTTTCCTCTTCTGACAGTGCATTACTAGTTGTTAGTACACCTATCAATACTGCGATGATAGAAAGCGGCTTTTTTATCATCTACTCGTGTCCAAATAAAATTTATTAAACTTAAAAAAACAAAATTTTAAGGATATTAGGTACTACAAGCATAGTTAAAAATTTAAAAAGCGAGTGAAAAGCCAATTACTTTTTTTCGATGGAGCAAGCGCTAAGAAATCCGTTGTGAGTTAATACTCAAACTACAAGTCCACTTAACCTTGTGTTCCAGTAGGGTGTGCCGCTGAAACGTTCGGCTAAAAAATCAATAAAAGCACGCACTTTGGGCGCTAATAAACGATTACTAGGGTAAACAGCCCACAGTGCGCATTCCGCCGCTAATGGGAATTCCTTTAGTATTTGTACCAATTCGCCACGCTCTAGGTGTCGATAACTACACCAAGTTGCAGTAAGTGTTATTCCGCAACCTTCAATGCAAGCGTCACGCACAGCCTCGCCATTGTCCATTCGCAAAAAATGAGGCGTTTTCATTGAAGATATACCGTGGGAGGTTTTGAAATCCCAAACTTCTAACCCTGTTAGGCTTACAATTTTGTGTTTTTTCAGGTCAGCGGGTGTTTCTGGCTCGCCATACTTTTCAATATAATGTTTCGATGCAACTATAATGCGCTTATCGTCAGCAAGCTTTTTCGCGTGTAGATTAGAATCTTTGAGTTCGGCATCGCGAATGGCGACATCGAAGCCACCTTCAACCACATCCAAAATACTGTCGCTGAACCGAAAGTCTATAGTGAGTTTTGGGTATTTTTCTAGAAATTCTTTAATGGCCGGAACTAAATGCATGCGACCAAACGACGCTGGCGCAGTAACTCGCAATGTGCCCTGAGGTGTTTGCGCACCACTCCCTACGGCAGCCTGAGCAGTTTCTACACTGTCTAGTACTTCTAGAGCATGAGGTAAGAAAAGCTTGCCATCGTCAGTTAACGACACTTTTCTGGTTGTGCGATGAATAAGGCGAACACCTAAAGTTTCTTCCAGTTTTCCAATGTGGGCACTGGCCACGGCTGGCGAAATATTAAGTTCTCTGCCCGCTAAGCTTATATTTGACGTATTTGCAACGCGTACAAAAAGTTTAAGATGTTCTATATTCATCGTAATTGTCAATAAAACCTAAATAACGCTTACTTTTATAGCGTAATTATCATCTTTATATCTAGTTTTATCCCACATTTATTACGCTCGCAATAGGCTTCAAACCAACTAAACCATAAAGGTATCGGTTATAAACAAAAGCGAAAATGCACGCTAAAGGTACGCACACTCGCTGCCTACTGTTACTTTTTTGCTTTATAATTCCTCCTGCAAAGGAGAGAAAAACGTGAATGAATATGCTCGGTATTTTAATGGCTACCCTTCAACTATTGTGGAGCAAGCACTTCAACTCATTTCAAACAATCAGTTAAAACCCTACCTACTGAAAAAATACCCCCATGCCCATGACATTACGACTGACAAGTTGCTTTATGAATACGCGACCGATTTAAAAAAACGGTTTTTAAAAAATGCCCCGCCTTTTGGACGCGCCGCCTTCAAAAAACAAGGGGATATGATAACTAACGCGCTAGGTACACATACTTACCGTATGCAGGGTAAAACGCGTAAACACGATTTGGCGATTAATAACGACTTACTGTATGCACCAGAGCCTTTACTAAAAGCGCTGGTGGTGCATGAATTGGCTCACTTTAAAGAAAAAGATCACAACAAAGCGTTTTACAAGCTTTGCTGTTACATGGAGCCTGATTACCATCAGCTAGAGCTAGACTTGCGACTATTCTGTGTGGCTGTTGCCTTGCGGCAGAACCCGTACGGGTAATGTTTTTCCACTAAAAGGAGGGCGCAATATGTTAAGTCCAAAGGAAAAGCATACTATTTTCGTGCGCTATCTATAATTGAGCTAACGAATTAGCGCCAAAAGCTAGGATTGAACTAAAAAGGAGGGGCAGCATTGAGCATTGCACATATTATGTCTAAGCGAGTAGTAAGTGTACACATGGACGATAGCTTGCAGTCGTTAAGAGAGCTGTTTGCCGCCACAGGCTTTCATCATTTAGTGGTGGTGCACGACAATAAACTACAGGGCATTATTTCAGATAGAGATTTGATGAAGGCGGTAAGCCCATTTGTTGATACATTGAGCGAGCGGTCTATTGACCGTGCAACGCTTGATAAGCGCGCGCATCAGATTATGACGCGTGAAGTAATTACGCTAACAGCAGCAGATACTGTTTTCGCCGCTATTGAGCTTTTTAACAAGCACAAAATATCCTGTATTCCCATCATTGATAAAAATAAGCACCCCGTTGGAATGGTATCGTGGCGAGATGTGATGAAGTTTATGCAAAGTAGGGTAGAGGCAAAGCGCTAAGTATAGGTCAGTAAAACTGTTAACTGACAATAGCCTCTCTACCTTGGGCTTAGCGCTTTTTCGGTAAAGAGGCCAAGTTTGTTAAAGCGTTAGCTGTTGCGATAGCTTACTTTAAACAGCAAGCTGTAAAGCACAGGCACGGCAATAAGGGTCAGTACCGTCGCAAAGGCTAAGCCGCCCATTATGGTTACTGCCATATCGGCAAAGAAGGCGTCGAATAAAAGCGGGGCCATACCCAAAATAGTTGTCACCGCAGCCAATGAAACCGGGCGAACGCGGCTGATGGTGGCTTCTACAATAGCGTGTCGAATGGCTAAGCCTTCCTCTATTTGAAGGTCAATTTCTTCAATAAGCACAATGGCATTTTTAATAAGCATACCGAATAAGCTTAAAAAGCCCAATAGCGACATAAAGCCAAACGGCATATCGGTAACGAGCAAGCCAGTAACCACACCAACAATAGCCATAGGTACTACAAGCCAAATAATAAGCGGTTGTCGCGCATGACCAAACAGTAATACCGATATAATAAACATTACCAAAAAGCCAGCGGGCAGGCCTGCACCAAGGGCTTTTTGCGCATCGCTAGAGCTTTCAAACTCGCCGCCCCATTCCAATGAATAGCCAGCGGGCAATTCAATGTCTTCGATAACAGGGCGAATACGGGCAAGCGCTTTAGCGGCCGTTTCATCGTCGCCTGGTTCAGCTTCTACCGTTATAGTGCGCACGCGGTCGCGTCGGTGAATGCGCATCTCTTCGGTCATCAACTCTAAACCTTGCGAGACCTGTGTGAAGGGCACATATTGGCGCTGTTGTGTAGACCAAACTTGCGATGCGCGAATGGACTGTAGTTCAGTGTTTTCAGCCTTACTCATCTTTGCAATTATGTTGTAGGCATAGTCGCCGTCTTGCACTGTGCCTAATCGAACGCCACTGCTTGCATACTGAATAGTTTGGCTGAAGTCATTATGTGATACGCCAGCAATACCCGCGTTGTAATTGTCGAACTGAGTATTAATGGCAAAGCCTTTCTCGCGCCAATTATGACGTACATCTTTTACTTGTCCGTCGGCGAAAAATCGCGCCTTTGCTTCATCTGCTAGCTTGCGAAGCACTTCAGTGTCAGGGCCAGAAAAACGGGCTTCAAGTTTAGCGCCAGAACCCGGGCCAAACTGCATGCGTTCCATATAAAAGCTTGCGTCAAAATCTAGGTCGCCGAGTTTATTTGCAAGGGCACTTTGAATGGCTGGTATATTTTTAAGCTCGTTGGCACGAACCATGAAAAAAGCGTAGTTTTCGTTGGCACTTTTGGGCGCATAGGTAAGGGTAAAACGATCTGCACCTTGCCCAATAAAGGTGGTGACTGCGGTAACGTTTTCCATTTCTAAAATACGTGCTTCGGTTTCTTTGGCGATAACTTCAGTGGCGCGAATGTCTCTGTCTTGCGGGCCCCAATAGTGCACAAAAAATAACGGCGCATTTGATGGAGGGAAAAAGCCTTGCTTAACCATGCCAAAGCTTCCATAGGCCACAATAGTAATAACAAACAATGCGCCAATAGTTACCCAACGAAGTTTGAGTGCGCCAAGCAATGCGCCTTTAAACCAGCGCTGTGAGGCAGACAATTCATTGCTGGTGGTTTGGCCTATACCTTTGCGGTAAAAGTACGCCCCAAGCACGGGCACTAACGTGACAGCCAACACCCAACTTATCATAAGTGATACCAAAACAACGGCAAATAACGAATACAAGAATTCGCCTGTGGCATCGTTAGAAAGCCCAATGCCTGAAAACGCCGCAATGCCGATAACGGTTGCACCGAGCAGAGGCCACTGCGTTCGTTTAACAATAAAGCTGGCAGATTCCTTCGCCGTAGAGCCACTTGCCATGCGAAGCATCATACCTTCAGCAACTACAATGGCGTTGTCTACTAGCATACCCATTGCGATAACCATAGCACCTAGTGATATACGCTGAAGCTGAATATCCATCAGCCACATAATAAGAATAGTACCCAGTACGGTGACTAGCAACACGGCGCCAACCACCACGCCTGAACGCCACCCCATAAATAAACACAAGGTTAGGGTTACCACTGCGACAGACATCACAAGGTTATTTATGAAACCCGTTACAGACTCGTCAACTACCGAGGCTTGGTCGTAAATAGGCGTTAGCGTAATACCTACGGGAAGCTCTTGAAGCAGTTTTTCTACCTTAGCATTTACGCGCTCGCCTACATCAACAATGTTTACGTCGGTCAGTGCGGATACAGAAAGGGTAAGTGCATCTTCCCCGTTGTATCGCACGTGAACGGGCTGAATATCAGCTGGTTCAAGTTTTAAGGTTGCAATATCTGCAACGCGTAACGAGCGATTAGTGCCGGGCACAACGACTGAAAGGTTTGATATTTCTTCTAGTCTGTCGGGGGCGCGCTCCACAATCAAACGCACATTTTTTTCATCAACCTTAATTCGGCCGCCATTAAAAGGGCGTAAGTTGTCTTCAAATAGGGCCGCCAGATCAGGGAACGAAATGCCTAAACCAGCTAATTGATAAGGGTTAATATAAGCAACAATTTGCTCTTTCTGTACGCCAGTGACATTTACCTTGGCCACGCCTTCTGTGGTTAGCAGGTCGCGGCGAATAATACGCGCAAACTCTCGAAGCTCGCGGGTATCAAAATCTGGAGCGCTTAGCGCGTAATAAAGGCCGTATACATCACCAAAGTCGTCAAAAACAAGAGGGTCATGCGCCCCCGTAGGCAATGAACTTGCTGTATCTCGCAATCGCTTACGCAGTTCATCCCAAATTTGTGGTAGCAAATTACTGTCGTAAGTACTTTTTACTTCTACAGTAATTTCAGATAACCCAGGCGATGAAATTGACGTAACTTCTTTTAATTGCGGCATTTGTTGAATGGCAATTTCTAAGCGTTCGGTTACTTCACGTTCTACTTTTTCTGCACTTGCACCAGGGTAGTTGGTGTATACCTTTACTTGCTTAATAGTAAAGGCGGGGTCTTCTAAACGGCCAATTTTGCTCATAGCCAAAATACCACCTAGAAGCAGTATTACCACCATCAACCAAACATTAACGGGCTTATCAATTGAATAGCGTGCGATATCCATACGTTACTTCTCTCCCTGATAAGGAAGAACTTTCATATCTGCACGCATTTGTGTAGCGCCGGCGGCTACAACTTGTTGGCCAAGTGCTATGGCACCTTTACCTTGTTCTTGTGCGCTACTTTCAATAATTGCTAGCGCATTCTCTATGTGTTTAACGTCAACAGATTGCTTATTGACCGTATTGGTTTCGTTGTTGTATACCCAAACAGCAAACCCCGAGTTTTCATCGCCCACTAGTGAACGAACAGGTACAACAAAGCCTTCTGGGTATAACGTGCCTTGTAAGCTCACCTTCACTACTGCTCGTGCTCCGGGCGTTAACGGCAGTTCTTCTCGCGGCTCCATAGCAAACACTACCTCATAAGTCTGTGAAACAGGATCGGGTTGGGTGGAGTGTTCTACATAATTAACCGGATACCACTGGCTACGGTTTGTTGCTAGCGTGGCACTGGCTTGCTTAATGCCTCGGCCGATGTTGGCCGTAAGCAAACGCTCAGGTACGTTGATGTTGAAATAAATTTTAGATACGTCTTGCAGGCGAGCAATAGGTTTACCAGCACCAACAAAGCTATTGTTTTCAACAAGGCGCTGCGACACTTTGGCATCAAACGGGGCGTAAAGCTGGGTATAACTCAAATCTTGTTCGGCATTTTTTAAGTCAATAACCGCAAGTTCATACGATGTCTTTGCCGAATCTAGCGAGCTTTGGGCAACCAACTTTTGTGCGAACATTTTCTCAATTCTATCGAGTTCGCGTTTAGCCTGATCAAGGCGTGTTTTCGATTCGTCTACGCGTCGCTCGAACGGTTTGCGGTCAATAGTCGCCAGTAGCTTTCCTTTATTAATGTCACTACCCGTAACCAAGTCGGTTTGAATCAGTCGACCTGACACTTCAAAACTTAAATCGACGGTTTTCACCGCAGATACCACGGCGGGGAAAGTAAATTCGTCGAAATCTGGAATATTGCTAACCGTAGCTAATTTAACATAGCGTGGTGCATCTTTCGCTTGCTGCACGGCTGGCTCTTCAGACGAGCAGGCAGAGAGGGTTGAGATTGATAAAACGCTTAAAAAAATAATGTGAGAAAATCGCATCATGGACATAAGTGTGTAATCCATAGTCAGGGTAAATAAGGTATAGATATGTGTACTTAGGCAATCGTCGATGCAGCTGTTACTGCAAATTGATGTTTACCAAAGTAAACTGATGAGTGCATTTTAGTGTGGCTACATTGAAAAGTAAACTGTTCGGTGTAAAATGATCAAGGCAAAGTAGTGAGTAACTAATTCTGAGATATTCGATATGGTAGGCAATACACGTACGCGAAGTGACATTAAGCGCGAAGCTATTATTAATGCGGCGACACAGGCATTCCAAGAGTTTGGCGTAAACGGCACTAGCATGGATAAGCTGGCTGAGCTGGCCAACGTGTCTAAACGCACGGTTTATAATCACTTTTCTACCAAAGAAGAATTGGTGATGCACTTGGTTACGCAGCAGTGGCAAACCGCAATTTTAAGTATCAACAAAAAGTATGTTGCTGACCTGCCGCTTGATGAGCAGCTTGAAGATCTTATTTTGCAGGATATTGAGTTTATGGTGAGTGAATCTCATCTGGATTTAGCCCGCGTAGCCATTGGGCACTTCTTTTACGAACCGGAAAAGCTTAAAGATGAAGTGGCCCAGCTGAAGGCACAAGAGACAGCGATGCATCGTTGGTTAAAAGATGCAAAAGCCGACAAAAAGCTAGTGTTTGACGACTTAGACCGAGTTGTTGATGAAATTGACAGCTTAGTGAAAGGGCAGTGTTTCTGGCCTCAGCTATTTAAGCTTGAAGACGCGCTTAGTGAAAGTGACAAAAGAAAGGTGGCGCAAAACACGGTAGCGCTCATTCTAAGTCGCTACGCGGCCAAGTAGCGTTTATAAAAACGAAGCTGTTTCTTGGTTTTAAGTAATCGGTTGCCATAGCGATTCTTTTGTTTTCTATTTTCTACTCGATTCTAGTCTCTACCATGCGCTGACGTTATCAGTGCAGCCCCCAAAAAAATTACGTTTTTTAAGCGGCGTTGTTATTACGCCTTTTTGTTCCGCGACATCTTATTTCAAACTCTTCACTGCTAGAAATTTATTGAAGTGTTTCAATAGTTAGCCAATCTCTACGTTTTATGCTCATTGAATTGTATTTCTTCTCGCACTTTTGGTGCGTTTGAGTCTCATTTTTATATTAAATAAAGAGAATTTATAAAGAGTTTTCAAATTTTCTCTTTTTAGCACTCGTCATTTGCTTAAAATTTCTATACTATCTCGACCAAAAATGACAACTATTATTATTTGCAATTACGATTTGCGCTCAAAAGCACGCAGTAATAATAGGAATCGACAATTTATTCAAAAATAAACACAAAAGACTTTAAGAACACTTGGAGAGCAATTTTGAAATTTAAACTTACGAGTATTGCTACTGCGATAATTCTCAGCCCTGCGGCGTTTGCTGCCGATATGGAAGACATTGAAAGACTAACAGTAGAAGGTAAGTACCTTTCTGTAAATCAGTCGAATTCAATTAAGAGCCCAACGCCAATCATTGACGTGCCACAGAGCTTGTCAATCATGACGTCTGAAGAAATTACTGCCCGTGGTATTACTAGCGTTGGTCAAATTATCGATTACACACCAGGTGTAAATACATCGCAAGGTGAAGGCCACCGCGATGCTGTTGTTTTCCGTGGGGTTCGCTCAACCGCAGATTTCTACATTGATGGTAACCGCGACGACGTTCAATACTACCGCGCACTATACAATGTAGAGCAGGTAGAAATTCTACGTGGTCCAAATGCACTATTATTTGGTCGCGGTGGTACAGGTGGTATTCTAAACCGTGTATCTAAGAAAGCGAAAGTAGGCGAGCAGTTTGTAAACTACAACGTTTCTGCTAATACATTTGGTGCTTACAATCTTCAGTTAGACACAAACGTGGTTACTGACGAGAAGTCTGCAATTCGTATTAATGCAATGTACGAAAGCTTAGATAATCACCGTGATTTTTTCTATGGTGACCGCTACGGCTTCAACCCAACTGCACGTTTTGAGTTAAGCGACGATACTGTTGTTGATTTATCATATGAGTTCATCGATCACGAGCGCTTTATCGACCGTGGTGTACCTACAGCAAACGGCGAGCCAGTAGAAGCATTTGAAGAGATTGTTTTTGGCGACCCTGAAAATAACTATCAAACGTTAAATGCAGATGTGTTCCGCGCAAACGTGCAGCACACTTTCTCTGACAACCTTAAAGGTAACTTCAACGCATTTTACGGTGATTACGACAAGGTTTATGCAAACTTCTATGCAGCGGGTTATGATGCAGCAGCAAATCAAGTAACACTAGACGGCTATGTAGATAACACGCAACGTGAGAACTTGATTCTATCTTCTAACTTAGTGGGTGAATTCACAACAGGTAACATTGAACACACGGTAATCTTTGGTGGTGAGCTAATTAACACTAAGTCAGATCAAAACCGTTTCAACCCTGTATTTGACACCAGAATCGGTAACCCTGATTTAAGCAATGACAGAGAAGTATTCGATGTTACACGTCCACTAGCTTTCCGTGGTCTTACTGGCACCACAAGTGCGGGTAGAACAACCACAGCTACATTCTCAAACCTAAACGATGACACACGCGTTGACCTAGACGTGTACTCATTCTATGTGCAGGACGAAATTGCGTTATCAGATAACTTCGACCTAGTATTAGGTGCCCGTTTTGACAGCTTCGATATTGAAGTGTTTAACGTTAAAGCAGCTGAAACACGCAGCAGAACAGACGAAGAAGTGTCTCCACGTGCGGGCCTTGTATACAAGCCTCAAGAAAACATCTCAATTTACGCAAGCTACAGCGAATCGTTCCTACCGCGCAGTGGCGAGCAATATGCGAACATTAATGGTGATGCAGACCAGCTAGACCCAGATACGTTCTCGAATCAAGAAATTGGTATCAAGTGGGACTTTAACGATAGCATGAGCTTTACCGCTGCTATTTTCGAGAATGAGCAAACGTCTTTAGATAACGACCCGAACGATCCAGAAGGTTTCGTAGAAGTAGACTCTGATGTGTCTGGTTTCGAACTTCAGCTACAAGGTTACATCACTGACAAATGGTTCATCACTGCGAACTACAGCAACCTTGACGGTGAAAACGCAAGCGGTGTAGCACTTCGCGAGCTTCCAGAAAACACTATGTCGGTATGGACAACATACGAAGTAAACGATGTATTTGGTTTTGGTGTTGGCGCAACGTACCAAGATGAAAGCTTCGTAGTGACTAAAGAAAATTCACCGGTACTACCAAGCTATACTCGTGTTGATGCATCAGCTTACTATGCGCTTAACGACAAAATGCGTTTACAGCTTAACGTTGAAAACCTAACCGATACCTTGTATTTCCCTAATGCACACTCTACGCACCAAGCAACAGTAGGTGCACCAATTAATGCAAGACTTTCATTGATTGGCTCTTTCTAAGAAAAGACGAGTATACATTTAGATGCAAAAAGCCATTCCTTTGGGAATGGCTTTTTTTTGGCAGTTCAAGGTTAAAAAACTCGTTATAACGTTACATGCACCGTTAATTCTACTGCTGGTTGGCAAAATCTATCAGCGTCTGTCCATCCATGCGATACCCAACCCATTCGCTTTTCGGCTTAGCGCCAAGCGATTCGTAAAAATCTATGGCTGGTTTGTTCCAGTCTAATACACTCCACTCAAAACGCCCGCAATCATTTTCTACAGCCGTTTTAGCGAGGTGTTGCAATAGTGCCTTACCTGCACCAAGCCCACGAGATGCTTGAGATACATACAAATCTTCAAGGTAAAGGCCATTGCGTCCTTGCCATGTTGAATAGTTAAAGAAATAAACCGCAAATCCAATTGGCGAATTGTTGTTTTCACAAATCACACAATGAGCAGTAGATTTTTCACCAAACAAAGTTTTTAAAAGCGCTTCTTCTGACGCTTCTACTTCGTGCTCCGCTTTTTCATATATAGCGAGTTCAAGAATGAATTGGCGAATTTGTGGGATATCTTCAACACAGGCAGGTCTGATTGATATTAAATTATTCATAGAAACTTCCATTATAAAAGGTGAAAAAAAATGAGCCGATAAAGGCTCATTTTTCGCATTACTTTACGTGTTTATATCACGTTACATCACGATTAAAAAAGACTAATCAACCGAGCCGCTTGTTTGCGGTATATGGTCTGTAGTAGCGCTTACGTCTATTTCAGTTTTTTCAGACTTTCTGCGAACTAATTTACTTTTAATAAACGTAAATGGCCCGCGCAAATCTAGCAGAATTAAATACAAGCACGGCACCAAGATAAGTGTTACTAAGGTAGCGTACAGCACTGCGAAACCAAGCGCTGCGGCCATTGGAACTACAAACGCTGCCTGTAAGCTGGTTTCAAACATAATCGGCAGTACGCCTACGAATGTCGTAATTGAAGTTAGGGTAATGGCCCTAAAGCGAGCGGCTCCGGCTTCGGTAACTGCTTCTTTAATGCTATAGCCTTGAGCACGGCGCTGGTTTACAAAATCTGTCATCACCAGCGAGTCGTTAATTACAACACCCGCTGCGGCAATCAAACCGAAATTAGACATCATCGATAAGTCTAGGCCTAAAACGAAGTGACCAAATACCGCGCCAGTAAAGCTAAACGGAATAACTGACATAATAATAAGTGGCTGACCATAACTCTTAAGCGGAACCGCAAGTAAAATATAAACCATGATCATAGCCGCCAAGAAAAACAGAATCTGTTCGTTTTGCTGGGCCTGCTGCTCTTCAATATCACCACCAAGTTCAGTCATCACTGACGGGAATGAATCTTTCAACTGCGGCAGAAGTTTATCCTGTATTTCAGTAACTACTTCATTAGGTTCAACTTTTTCTTCGTCGATGTTGCCCCAAATGTAAACACTGCGATAGCCACCCTCACGACGAATATAGCTAATGCCTGGCTTTTCTTCTAATGCAACAACATCACCTAGCATCACTTCTTGGCCTGTTGGTGTGGTGATAAGTGAGTATTTAAGGTCAGCAAAGCGTTCACGGGTAAGCTCTGGATAGCGAACCATAACTTTCACTTCTTCGCCGTTTCGAATGACGCGCTGTGCTTCGCCTCCATAGAAGCCTGCACCAACCTGTGATGCAATGCTAGATAAAGTAAGCCCTAAATCGTAAGCCACAGGAAGCAGTGTCATTTGCACTTCTTTACTTGGTGGGTCAATGGTTGAACTAACGTCAAACAAGCCTTCTTGTTGCTGTAACATTTCAATGAATTTAAGGCCTGCGGCATTTAATGTGTCAATGTCAGGGCCAAACAGAAGGTAACCGAACTCACCGTCACCATCCCCATCGCCGTTTACATCGTCGATAACAGTAAACGATTTCATACCTGTAATATCAGGAATGGCTTCACGCCAACGGCGAGCGAGTTCAAATGTATCGATAGGGCGGTCTTCTTCATTAACCAAAGGCGCTAGAATTCGACCTTCAGTTCTATCTTCATTAAACGCAAGGCGATCTCTAATCATGCCCTGACCGAACTCGTCAATGATTTGCTCTTCCACGTCTAAAATGGTTTTCTCGACAATTTTGAGCGCATTTATTGTTGCTAAGTCAGAGACGTTTTCGTTCATTTCAATTTTAACGCTAGGGAAGTCGTGAGGCACCTTAGGGTTAGGTACCATTCTTACGTAATTGGCACCAATAAGCCCCATGCTTAGCATTAACATAGCCACGAACATCATAAGCACGGCCCAGCGCCATTCGATAGCTTTTGTAACGGTGCGCTTATACGGGCCATTAACAAAGGCGAAGAAGCGCTTGTTAAAGCGTGAGCGCCAACTGTTTTGCTTCACTGGTGAAAACTTCGTGTGGGCCAAGTGAGCAGGCAATATTAGCTTTGATTCCACAAGGCTAAAGGCTAGACATAAAATTACAACCACGGCGATGTTATAGAAAAACTCACCCTCAGGGCCACTGCTTAGCGTAAACGGTGCAAATACTGCAATAGTAGTTAGAACGCCAAATGTTGCAGGGGTTGCCACTCGCTTAGCACCGCGAATCACGTTATCTACACCGCCACCTTTACTTTCAATTTCGGTGTAGGCGCTTTCACCTATTACTATGGCATCGTCAACGACAATACCAAGCACCATAATAAAGGCGAAAAGCGAAAGAATATTAATACTCACGCCGAATATAGGCATTAGCATCATTGCACCAAGGAAACACACTGGAAGCCCCACCATTACCCAAACCGCCAGTCTAAAGCGTAAGAATAGGGTAAGCATTAGCGCCACTAGAATAGAACCTTGAACTAGGTTTGAAAGCATCATGTCTAGGCGAGCATTGAGGTAGTAGGTCATATCGACCAATACTTCCAAGCTTACGCCTTGAGGGAGCGACTCGTTTTTCTGTTCAATGTAGGCTTTTACGGTTTCAGCTACCGGTATGGTATTTTGGGTTTTGGTCGCTTTCACGGCAATGTAAATAGCGTTCATACCGTTGTATTTGAAATAGCGCTCGCCTTCAACAAATCCATCGCTGATGTAAGCAACATCGCCAAGGGTTACTTTAGCGCCACCTGCACCAATTTTAATGGGAATTTGCTTAAACTCATCGCCGCTGTAATATTGGTTTTCAACGCGTACAGAGACAATACCTGAATTAGTTCTGAGCTGGCCTGCCGAGATATTTGCCGAGTAGTTATTAATTGCACGTGTTATGTCAGAAATGGTTAGCCCATACTTTCTAAGGGTGTCGGGCTTAACTTCAATGGCTATTTCATCGTCGGGAGTACTGGCTTGAACCAACGAAATTGAGCCTAGCTGTAAAAGCTCATCTTCCACTTCTTTTGCTAAAATCTTTAACTCTGAAAGCGGTAGGTCGCCTACAAGTGGCATCTCGATAACTTGCTGTTGGAATTCTACCTGCGAAACATTTACGGGTTCCATTCCAGCAGGGAAGGTAGCAATGCTATCTACACGTAACTTTACCTTGTCTAATACATCAGTAAGCTCGGCTTTGGTGTCGATTTCGAGGGTAACTGCACCACCGCCTCTACGTGCCCGTGAAACCGTACGCTTAATTTCAGTAATATCTTTGACTGCTTCTTCTACTTTAATGAAGATACTCTCTTCAATTTCTTGAGGAGAGGCGCCAGAGTAGTTTGCCTCTACGGTAATATAGTTAATTTCGATGTTGGGAAACATCTGACGTTGAATGGTGAAATAGCTGGCTATACCCATGATAATAATAAATATCATGAGTAGGTTGGCTGCGACTGAGTTTCTTGCAAACCAAGAAATAATACCGCTTTGGGTGTCGTTGTGATTTTCCATGACAGCTCCTTAATTTGCTTTTGCTGTCACTAGGTCAGTAGTGGTTTCTATAACCTTTACAGGCATCCCATTTTGAGGGTACTCAGGTAAACTCATCACTACTTTTTTCTCGTTAAAATCACCTTGAATTAGAAAATCACCATTTTCTTCTCTAACAACAGTAACTTTTTGAGATTTAAGTCTGTTTTGCTCATCAAGTGTCCACAATAAGCGATTGTTTACTAGCTCTTGAGGTATGCGATACACGTCGCTTAGGGTTTTTCCTTCAAAGGTAATAGTGCTGTATGAACCAAATTTTACGATAGGCTTGGATGAATTCATTGCATATGGATCTTCAATTCGCGCAACAAAGTAAGTCATTCGAGTATTGTTATCGACAACGCCGGTATCTCTATGAATAACACCTTTCACCGTTGCCCCTTGAACATCATCAATCTCAATAGCTATTTCACTACCAATTGTTTTATCAGCAAGAAATACGCGGTCGAAACCAGCGACAGGAAAAGTGACTTCCGCATACTCAATGTTATTGATAACAGCAACAGGAGACCCTTGCGTTACATAGTCACCAGTACTGATGTCTCTTGATACGATAAGTGCATCGTAAGGTGCCTTAACTTTGCAGTTTTCAAGGTCACGCTTTGCAATTTTAAGTTGTGCTTCAGCAGATTTAACGCCAGCTTGCGCGCTCATTACTTGTGGCTTGCGAAGATAAAGATCGGTAACTCGTGCATTAGGCATGGTCTTCGCTTCTTTCGCGGCAACATCTGCCTGAGCCTGTTCCTGTATAAGTTGCGCTTGGGCGCTGGCAAGGTTTGCTTCAGCTAGCAATAGCGCTGCTTCGTATGCGTCTGCCTCAATTTCAAAGAGGGTCTCGCCTCGCCTTACTAAGCCGCCACTTACAAATTTAGGGTTCCATCGCTCTACTTCGCCGGACACTTGCGCAGCAAGGTTGGTGGTTTCAAGTGGGGTTATTTCGCCATACGAGGTTAATTGAACTCTCACGTCTTCTGGCGATAGTGCTTCAATTGTAACGGTAGGGCGGGTGTCGACTTCTTCAGTGATAGCAGAGTCAGAGGCTGAGGCTTCAATTCCTTTCATACCTATATAGCCCACTAATAAAACACCAACTGGTAGTGCAAACTTCATCCATTTCATAGCCAATTCTACTTTAATAACGAAAACTCCATATAGTTTAGCGCTAAAGTGTTTCAGGAATACAGCGCAAATGTAACTAAACATGAGTCAATTTTGTGTAAAGATAGTTAACTACGTAATTTTAGGGGGGGAAAAAGGATATCAGTTTTTTGCAAGTGATTGAGTGTCTAGTGAAGAAGCAGCGCATACACAATCTCTGCCATTGTCTTTAGCATAATATAGCGCTTGATCTGCAAGACGGATGGCGCACGAGATGCCAACGTCAGCGCTCACTTCACTTACGCCAAAACTACTTGTTACGTGAATGTCGCTACCATTTATGTTGAGCGGGGCTTTGTTTAACTTGTCCTTTATGTATTCCAGTGCTTTTACTGCACCTGCTTCGTCTGTATCAGTGAAAATAAACATGAATTCTTCACCGCCCCATCTCGCTAAAACATCTTGCGCACGCAACCTAGAGCTAAATACATTTGAAATTTGTCGTAACACTTCGTCACCTTGCTCGTGACCTAGTGTGTCATTTATGCGTTTGAAACGGTCAATATCGGCAATGGCGATTGATAACTTACGATTGTTGCGAAGCATTCCGGCATACTCGCGCTCAAGGCACTGCTGTGCCCCCCGCCTATTTAACAGCTGAGTAAGGTGATCGTGCTTTGCTTGACGCTCAAACTGTTCACTTAAATAAAGTGCTGTGTCGTAGCTTTTTTGTCTGCTGTATTCATAAAAGGCAGAAAGAAAAGAAACGGTTAAAAATGAGTAAAGCAAACGAGTTTTAAAGGCGTAGGTGTAGCTGGCGACGAAGGTAGACTCGTCAAAACCGAAGAGCACGATAGCGCTTACTATTGTGTAAGCGATTAGCGTAATAAGCCCACGTACAAAACCGGCAAAAAACATGGTGACGGGGGGCACGAGATAGATCCACAAAGGCCCCGTATTGTCTTTTCCTCCAGTTATCAAAAGCAACAACGTGAGTATCATTAAACAGAAAATAAGCAGTGAAACAGACAATGTGCGTGCTTTGGGGGAGGGAAAGCGAACTTGAATACGCTGAGAAAACGCAAACACCACACTCGCCGTGTAAAGTGTTATGGCTAGCGGATACTCTGCGTCAATAAATGCGCGCGTGCCAAGCAAAAATGTAATAGACATACCCACAGCCGCAAATAGGTTAACAACTACAATGCGCCTGTTAGTTTCGTCTTTATAGTGGCCTCTTACACCACTAAATACATATTGTTTGATTGAACCCAACATACCTAACCGGTTTTATTTATTGTTTTTTTAATATTTTTTGCTAGCTGAGCGATGGCGTTTCTCATCGCATTTATGCTAGATGAAAAGCCGTCATTTTCAAGAGGAGTGTTGATTAGGAAAGGGGAGACGGACACCTCTCCTGAAACGCGTGTTATAACATATTGACCTGAAAATATTACTTCACCCTCATGTGTACTAACAAAGTCATTAATATGCAACGCCATATGTATAGCTTCTTCGCTGGCGTAATGGTCAGGGCGTACAAGCGATATACTTTGCTTAACAAGTTTGTTTGTCAGTGCTTTTGTTAGCCCTTCGTCCACAGGCTCTGCCCATAAGTGGCTAGTAGAAATATGAAGATTTGTGTTGCTGGTTTGATATACCAGCCCTCTTTGTTTTAGATATTCAGGCAAAGTGAGTTTATCTAAAATGACGGTTTTGCTTGTCTCTTCTGTCGTGTACGAAGCATCACCTGTTGAATGAAGCAGATAGTAGGTGAGCGAGCGAGGCGAACTGCTACAAGCAGATAATAAACATGTAACTAGCATAAACACGCAAATAAACAATGGTTTACTTCTCACCGTTAAAGGCGCTGTTTTACTCTGCTTTATCATTCTATCTGTTCCTTTCATCCTTGATTTGGATGTTTCGCTACAATCGCGCGACTTTTAACACCTAATGTAATGTGTTTTTAAAAATAAAGCTAAAAAGCATTCATTTTTCACGCCATGTTTGTTTGAATGTTGACCATTTTGCATGGTTCGACATTCTAATCTTTTGCTTTGGGCTGAATATCTGCCTCGTCATCATTAGAGAAAATCAAACTATTAGGAGATTGGTTTAGCTTTAACAGTAACGGCTGAATGTTGCGCATGGTTTCTTGTAAAGCATCTACGGTTTCTTTAATTTCTGACTGGTTAAAGCCACCTTCGCTATAGTTTTTCAGTAGTCCGTCAAGACTGACGAGCACCTGATTAAGATTACTGTTGAGCGCTTTGGCATCAATGTCTGCAATAAGTAAGTCGAAATCACTACTTGCTGTTTCAACCGACTCTGCCGCTAGACGCATATCTTCTACAGCTAGTTGAACATTCTCTACCATTTCTTTAAGTGGTAACTGGTTTATTTTGTCTAAAATGGCGTCTGCTTTTTGAGTTAATTGAGTAAATTCATTGCTTACTGTTGGAATGATTTCGTATCCATTAAGTACTTCAATGTGGCTGCTCGCGTCAGCATCGGGGATGTGTTGTAAATCGACATACAGTCCTCCTGTAAGGACATTGCCCATGCGTAGTGATGCGCGTAAATCTCTTTCAAGCCAGTTTCTAATAGTTTGCTTGATTGCGTTTAGGCCTTCTTCAGTGTCGGGCTGTCTCGCCTTCCCGGGATAAATATTGATCAAAACAGGAATGGGGTAGTCGCGCTCTAAAATATTGCCCTCAAGCGCTGAGAACGAATTGATTGCCGTAACGTTGCCAATTTCAATGCCTCTGTATTCGACCGGAGCACCTACGGTTAATCCGCGAACACTTTCATCAATTAACAATAAGTATTCTGCTGCCACTTTGTAACGGGCATCTGAGGCCGCGGTACCATCTTCATAAATGGTAAAAAATGCGTTGTCTAATACTTGTTCGCCTTTTGGCACACCGTCTGGAATACCAAAGGTGATACCGTTAGCTAACAATGTTTCTAAACTGCCTGTTTCTACACTTACGCCCTTTGATTCTAGCAGCAGCTTTACGCCGCTTACATCCCAGAAGCGCGTGGTATTGGTAATAAGCTTGTGATAAGGGGCTTCAATAAATGCATCGTAATACACAACGCGCTCTTCAATGTTGAACGCTGCATCTTCAAATTCACCTACTTTAAAACCTTTGTAGATGATGGGATCGCCGGGCTTATAAGCAAACTCGTCATCACTTTTAAGCATGACGTGTAATCCTGGTGTTCCGGGCGGTGTTACAGGTGGACGCTCAAGGGCGGTGAAGTGAAGCTGCTCTTTGCCTTGTTCGTGTGCAGACATGGCAATGTAACTGCCAGATAATAAGGTATTTAAACCAGATACTTCCGAGAAGCTTATACGCGGCGCAACAACCCAAAATTTCGCATTTTCATTAAGCAAATGTGCGGCACTAGCATCTATTCTTGCGGTTACTAACACCCCGTTCAAATCAGGCATTAACGTAATTTTCTTTACTTGGCCAATATCTAAATCTCGCACCTTAATTGGGGTTTTATTCACCTCAATACCCGTTGCAGAATTAAGTTCAATGGTTATAAGCGGGCCTTGATTTTTCCATTGGTAGTAAACCATCCAGCCGCCAATTACAATTACAAGAATGGGAATAATCCATATTCGTGAAATTGTTGAGGTTGGTTTCACCTTTGCTTCATTTATATTCGGATCGTCTACGGTCATGGTAGTTGCTTCCACTGCTGCCAAATTAGCCGAGAATCAAATGTCATCGCAGCTATCATTGTTACGAATACTACGGCACAAAAGGCGAGCGCCGCTTGGCCAGGATAAATTGACATGGTGTTACCCATTTGAATTAATGAAACTAGCACTGCCACAACAAAAACATCAATCATTGACCAGCGCCCTATTAATTCGGTAATACGGTAATAACGAATACGCAGTTGTTTCGAGGTGGTTTTTTCTCGCTGGACAGAAAAGTTGAGCCAAGCAAGGATGACAATTTTCGCCACTGGCACAATCACACTGGCAATCAAAATTATAATAGCGACAGGGTAAGAGCCTGACTCCCACAAAGAAATTACACCGCCAATAATTGTATTTGGTGTTTCTTGTCCAAAGAATTCAGTATACATAATTGGTAAGGTGTTAGCAGGTATATATAAAATGCAGGCCGTTATTAGAAGTGCCCACGTGCGCTGGATACTTTCATTAGCCTGAGCTTCGCAAAACGGCTTTGGCTTCGGTGGTTCACCTTGAGACAACCACATGGCGTACCGAGTGATATCAAATTGGGATACACATAAAACGGTGAAAGCAGAAAAGCCAACAAATGCATAGAAAGATAAGCCTATCGTGACATCGGCAAGCTCGGTAATTTTTATTAGGCTAACCAGCGTGCCGACGAGAAAAATTTCAGCCATGCTCCAAGGCAGCAAAGCTTTTACCAGCCTAAATAGTCTAGGTAGATAAAACGGTCGGCGGTTTTTTAATTGAGCCAGTGATAACAATAAAATGCCTGATAACACCATACCAGGTAGTAAGAGTGTGGCCAGAGTCGTTATTATCGCAAGGGACAGGTAATCGTTCTCGATAAGTACGGTGATCCCTGTGGGTAAATCGATGCTGTGCTTTTGTCCACTGGCTTTAAAAGTTAGAAAGTTGAAAGGCAGCGAAAGCAGTAAAAAAATTAACGCGCTGATTGTATAAGCGATGAGTTTTTCGCTGGCGCCTTCTCGATGTGAAATAAGCGTATGATTGCAAACTGGGCAAACGGCCCGTTGTCTATGCGTGAGCGCGGGAATGTTGACCGGAGTGTGGCATTGTTCACAGACTATCGATAATTTATTAGATTGCACCATAAAAAATTCATACGCCACGCAGCAGCATTGCTATATAACCTGTTGATTTTTCGTGCCAACAGCATAGCCTATTGCGAGTACATCGTGAAGTAAAGCCAGCTTTATTTGAATAATAACAACGATAATTGGTAACAACCCATGGAAATAAAAAACGAAATTCATCGCATTTTTGCGAAAGGAAAGAAACAAGGACACCGTGTATTTATCAAACGGCGAATTGGCTTTTTGCGTTTTTGGTCGAGTCTAACATTTGCTCAACGCTGCTATTTTCTAGCAACAGCTGTATTGCTGCTTCAATTGCTGTTTAACTTTAATAATGGCGTGTTAGAAGCCGCAATGTTTTGCTTGGCATTGGCTGGCATCATCAATGAAATATGGCCAAAATTCATGTCGCTTTGGAACAGCTTGCCTGGCAAAGCATTAATTTTGTTCATTTACGCGGTTATTGCCAATTTTGCATTGGCATCTGCAAGTGGACTGGTCAATAGCGTAAGTGGAGTGTCTGCAAGCGCATTGCCCTACAGCCATAACTTTGCACTTATACTTATGGTCCCTAGCTGGTTTTTTGTTACCACAATTCTTGGGCTGGTTATCGGTATGATGCTTACCATGGTGTACTTATTCTGTTTGTTACTATTAAAGCCGTTCGGCGTACAACGCTTTTGGCACCCTCGCCATTATAGATTTGCAATGACAACGACCGTTGCACGTTTTGCTTGGACATTGGGTGTAGCGCTTCAGCTAAGTGTTGTAGCAGAGCAGGTGGGGCTACTTTCTGAATTTGATAGCGACCTAGACAACCCGGTTATTTCAATTGATACCACTTCGGCCGAACAGTCAGAAAGTGGAACTTCCGAGCTCACAGAAAAACAGGTTGAAGATATTAGTAGGTTAGAAGGCGAGATAAACGCATTATTGACCGATACGAAGCAAAAAAGTATTAACTATAGAAAGCGACAGCGGCGTTTTTTAGCAGAGTTTATTTATGAGTTTGAAGCTGACTCTCGCTCTCGTTGCGCTCACCCAGAGGGTACTCGGGTCATTGAACTGAATGACTATGAAATACTGCAAATTAGCCCATCTGCGGAGATGGAAGAGGGGTATGCGTATTCCGTTGAGCCATGCATCTCGGCTGCAATTGGCAATGGTGCCTATTAGTAGTTTATTGAAAATAATAAGCTAATCGTTGAATTTGCAAAACAAGTATACGAAAAAGCCCACCTAGTGGTGGGCTTTCTCTATTTTTCTTAAGAGTAATGGATATGCCGTATCACTCTTAGCGCTTAATTTAGAAGCTGGCGTTGCCTGGTGTACGTGGGAACGGAATTACATCACGCACGTTTTGCATGCCAGTTACGTACGCAACCAAGCGCTCGAAACCAAGACCGAAACCTGAGTGAGGTACAGTACCGTAACGGCGAAGGTCGCGATACCAAGCGTAGTCTTCTTTCGATAGGCCCATTTCTTCAAGTCGCGCATCGAAAACATCTAAGCGCTCTTCACGTTGTGAACCACCAATGATTTCGCCAATACCAGGTGCAAGTACATCCATTGCCGAAACAGTTTTGCCGTCGTCATTAATGCGCATATAAAACGCTTTAATGTCTTTCGGATAGTTTTGCATAATGATAGGTGCACCTACGTGCTCTTCAGCTAGGTAACGCTCGTGCTCAGAGGAAAGGTCGATGCCCCATTCAACTGGGAACTCGAACTCTTTACCACAGTTTTGCAGAATTTCGATGGCATCAGTGTAGTCCATGCGAACGAAGTCAGAGCTCACTAACTTCTCTAAACGCTCAACAGCGTCTTTCTTAATGCGTTGGGCGAAGAACGCCATGTCATCAGGTAGCTCTTCAAGCACAGCTTTACACACGTACTTCAGCATGTCTTCGGCAAGTTGCGCTACGTCTTTAAGCTCAGCAAATGCTACTTCAGGCTCAATCATCCAAAACTCGGCCAGGTGTCGAGATGTGTTTGAGTTTTCTGCACGGAAAGTAGGGCCAAAAGTGTACACTTTAGACATGGCAGTACAGTAAGTTTCTACGTTTAGCTGGCCTGAAACCGTAAGGTAAGTTTCCTTGCCAAAGAAATCTTCTGAGTAGTCTACATTGCCTTTATCATCGCGAGGTATGTTCATCATATCAAGCGTAGATACGCGGAACATCTCACCTGCACCTTCTGTATCACTTGCCGTTAGGATTGGCGTAGAGATCCAATAGTAGCCTTTCTCATGAAAAAAGCGATGGATTGCTTGAGACAAACAGTTACGAACACGGGTTACTGCGCCAATAACATTAGTACGAGGGCGCAAGTGCGCATATTCACGAAGGTACTCAATGCTGTGACGCTTCGCAGCCATTGGATAAGTGTCAGGGTTTTCCACCAAGCCGACAATCTCAACGTCGGTTGCGTCGATTTCAAGCGCTTGACCTTGTCCTTGCGATTCTTTCACTGTACCGGTTACCGACAACGAACAGCCTGCTGTTAAGCGCTGAATATCGGCATAATTAGACAGAGAATTTAGCGCAATAACTTGTACAGGATCGAAGCAACTACCGTCGTGTAGTGCAATAAATGATAACCCCGCTTTCGAGTCGCGGCGTGTTCTTACCCAACCCTTCACGGTTACCGATTCGCCAACGGCGTACTTACCTTTAAGTACGTCAACTACGGGCGCATGCGTCATGTTAATTTCTCCGTCTTACTAATTTTATGTTGTTGCTTGTAATTGCGTCATTTTCAACAACACAGTGCATTAAACTGTGAATGAAAAAATGCACTTAAATTTGCTTTATGGTCAATGTTTTTGGACTGTCATGCCGATAAATCGCTAGAACCTGTCAAAGTTTTTAACGTCTAAGTAAATGCGCGTTGCATTTGAAGTGCGTTATTTGAACCAGTACAGATCAAAATATGACTTGGTGATGTAAAAATAACCAATAAAATACAATCCAATAGCACGCTAGTATACCCAACCTAATGCGGGATGCCAGAGAACAGAGTGACAAATGGGAAATAAAAATGATTCAGGCACTCATGTGCAGCAAGAAGTCCCAAAAAAGAGCGCTAGGCTAAGTGATGTTAACCGCTCTGGTGACCTTGAAACTGAGAGAAGTACTATGACTTACGAACAACTCGCAGAAAGACGTTCAACCCCGCGTGCTAAAACACCCTTCTATAGAATTATGCTGGCATTAAATATTATCGGCTGGATTGGAATGGTCGTTGTCTTAATTTTGTTTCATTACGCAAGGCCCGATTTCATTACTGGGGTTCAAGAGTATTGGGGAATAAAAGGGGATACTACTTGGTCTGAAACCCACTTATCTGCAATGACTATTGTGCTGCAAGTATGTCTGATAGTGAGTGCAGTTAGCATTATTATGCGCGCCCGACGAACACGTCGCGAAAATGACAGCTTTGGGGTGAACCTATTTATTCTGTTCGGCATTGCCACAATAAGCCTAGCTACGCTGGCTATTACATTGGGTTTGTGAGCACAATGAAAGCAAATGTTTTAGCGTAAAAAGCTTATTTAGCTTTCGCTCGGCACTCTATTATCTGAAAAAGCATGATTATCTGAAAAAGCATGATTATCTGAAAAAGCATAATTAACTGAAAAGCACGATTAGCTATAAACCGCGGCTATTAAGCCGCGAATAACGAGCGTGATTGTCAGGTTTAAGCTTAAATTATTAACCTTCAGATAAACGCGGCTTGTATAAGCCAGTATGTATAGGCTGCATAGGCTAGTACAAATGCGCCACCTTCTAAACGGTTTAAGCGTCCTTGGCGTTTTATGCCAATGCAGAAAATAAATAATGCAATGGTCGATGCAAACATAACCATAACATCTCGGTATAAGAATTCAGAACCTACCGCCATTGGCTGAATGGTGCCAGCTATACCCACAACTGCCAATGTATTGAACATGTTAGAGCCAATTACGTTACCAATTGCTAAGTCGTGCTCGCCCTTTTTAACGGCCATAAGTGATGACGCCAATTCTGGTAAAGAGGTACCGATTGCAATGACGGTAAGGCCGATAATAGTATCGCTTACGCCAAAGAAAGTCGCCACTTCGACTGCGCCCCACACCAGCATGCGCGAACTGGCCACAAGTAGTAATAACCCTGCAATTAGCCACATAACATGGGTTTTAACCGTGCCTTCATTACTGTTTATCTCTTCATCGTATTCATCGGCAAGGGCGTCTTTGTCGCCTTTCATGCCGTGATAAATACTCCACGAAATTAAAAGAACAAATAGACCTAACAGTGAGAACGCATCATCTTTAGAGATACGTAAATCCCAGACTTGCCATGCGGCAAAAAAAGTAATACCCAATAAAACAGGCAGTTCTTTTTTAATTATTTCTGACTTAACTGCAATGGGGCTGATAAGCGCGGTTAAGCCAAGAATTAACAAAATGTTAGCGATGTTAGAGCCATAAGCATTACCCAGTGCTATTCCTGAGTTACCTTGGATTGCAGCGAATATGGAAACGATGATTTCAGGGGCTGATGTTCCAAATCCGATAATAAGCATGCCGATGAGCAGAGGAGAAACTCCAAAATGGTTAGCTACGGACGCGGAACCACCGACAAACTTCCCTGCGCTCCAAATTAGAACCGGTAACCCAATTAAAATAGCCAGGCTGGCTAATAACATACGTACTCCTTAAACCATTTGTGTCTTGCCTGCTTACCTCAATGTATAGGCAAACGTAATAAACAAAAGTAGTGTTGGTTGCTCCAATTGCACATTAGTTTTTGTTGTCATAACGATGAAAAAAAGCCGTGCTGATAATGCTATGCAAATGACGAGTAAAGCGTAAACTCAGCGCAACTTTAATTGTGTTTGTAATTTGAGCAAACACAACAATAATTGTAACTGACAACACACTATTTAGAAGCGAATTACATGCACAATACACTGATTGTTACTGATGATGTTACTCCTTTTTGTAACACAGCTTTAACCGTGCTGACTTTTCAAGATTATCTTGCTGAGTTCCCGAAGTTGAATGAACCCAAAACACGCGTTATCAATATTTGCGATACCACGCGTTATTTAAGCGAGGGTTACTACTGTTCACTTTTGGCTCAAGCGCGTAATCACTCTGTTTTGCCTTCAGTAAATACCATTAATGATTTACGAATGGCTGAAGAGAAAAGTATTGATCGCATCGTTTTCTCGTTGTCGGTACCACAAGACAATACTGCACTTTCCGATGAGCCTTTATTAGTACTTTTTGGCGAAGTGAAAGATCAGCGCTTTAAGCGTCTTGCGCGCCAAGCGTTTGAAAAGTATCCATACCCAGTGTTGGTGTTAAGCCCAACCGTTACCGACACTAAAGTATCGGCAAAAGCCAGTGGGAAGGTGCAAATTGAAGGTTTCGCAAGTGTTTCGGCTAAAGCATTTAAAGACTTAGATGCCAAGCAACAAGCACGCTTCATTGAGCAGCTGGAAGCACACACAAAAATACAGTGGAAGGCCGGTAAAACGAGCAAGCGTACACGGTGGGACATGGCCATTTTGGTTAACCCCGAAGAAAGCACGCCGCCAAGCGATGAACGCGCCATAAAAAACTTTGTGAAAGCGGCCGAAAAAGCGGGCTTTCGTGCAGATGTGGTGAGCCGCTTATCACAAGAAGAGTTGGGACATTACGACGCCCTGTTCATTCGTGAAACGACAGCAATTGACCATCATACCTACCGATTAGCGCGTGCTGCTGAGCGAGAAGGCATTGTGGTTATGGACGACACGCAGTCAATTTTGCGTTGCTGTAACAAGGTGTATTTGCAAGACGCGTTTGCTTACCAAAAAGTGCCTGCGCCAAAAGCTACGTTTGTTTCAAGCGCCACTGACGACGTGTGCGACAAGCTGATTGCTGACTTTGGCTTGCCGTTGGTATTAAAGCTACCTGAGAGTTCATTTTCTCGTGGCGTGCACAAAGCTGAAAACAAAGAAGCGTTAAAAACGCGACTAGAGCAAATGCTCGCAGAATCGGCGTTGGTGTTAGTTCAGGAATATATATTCACCGAATTCGATTGGCGAATTGGTGTGCTAGGTGGCAAGCCAATCTATGCATGCCAGTACTTTATGGTGCGCAACCATTGGCAAATTTATAACCATCAGGGAGACCGTTTCTCATCAGGTGGGTTTGCCACTATGCCAACGTTTGAAGTACCTAAGCCGGTATTGCAAGCCGCGATTAAAGCTGCAAAAGCAGTGGGCAATGGCCTTTATGGCGTAGACATAAAACAAACCGGTAATGCGGTTTATGTCATTGAAGTAAACGACAACCCAAGCATAGACTCGGGGGTCGAAGATAAATATTTAGGCAAAGAACTGTATGAACTCATAATGCAGGAGTTTGCCGATAGGTTGGAGCAAAGAGGGCGATGAACACATCGGCTGAGCTGGTAACTGAAGTGACTAGAGCAAGCGCAATTGATAGCACAAGCAGTTTGAATAGAGATAAATCGACAACATCTATGCCAGAAGACTCCATGGTGTCTTCAATGAAAGCGAATGTTGTGTTGCGGGTGGCAACGATGCAGGATTTAGCATCGTTACAGCATATTGAGCAAACCTGCTTCACAACGGACAGGCTAAGCAAAAGCCGCTTTAAGTTTTATATTGAGGCGCAGCATGCAGAGCTTATCGTAGCCGAGCGAGAGCCATCGGCTTTGGATTCCAAACAGGATATGGCCAAGCCAACTGTGAATATCATTGTGGGCTATGGTCTGTTGCTACTTCGTCGCGGAACGCAGCTGACTCGATTGTACTCTATTGCTGTATTGCCTGAGGCTCGAGGGCTAGGCGTTGCTGAAAAGCTCATTAACAGCTTGGGGGAGCGGGCGCTGTTGCGGGGAAAGCGATTTATGCGTCTGGAAGTGGCAGTAGATAATGCTGGCGCAATAGCCCTTTACAAAAAATTAGGGTTTAGTCAGTTCGGTATGTATACCGATTATTATGATGATCACACTGACGCGCTGCGCATGCAAAAAGTGTTAGTGCCGAGCAAGTCAGTAAAACCTGAAATTTATCCTTGGTATCAGCAAACCACCGATTTCACATGTGGCCCTTCGGCGCTCATGATGGCAATGTGTGCGCTGAATAATCGTTTTGAGATGACCCAAGAAAAAGAACTATCGCTGTGGCGCACTGCTACTACGATATTCATGATGTCGGGGCACGGTGGGTGTCACCCGGTGGGGTTGGCGCTTGCCGCAGTGAACGAGGGATATGCAGCGAAAGTGGTCATTAATCAAGATGTTCCGCTGTTTGTAGACGGCGTGCGTGATGCCAACAAGAAAGCGATTGTTGAAAATGTCGAGTCGCAATTTATGGCAGAAGCCCGCAACAAAGGCATTTCTGTTGAAATAACAGACTGGCGCGTTGATACTATTGACCAAACGCTAAAAGCTGGCGGTGCAGTTCTTTGCTTAATCAGCACGTACGCTTTTGATAAGAAAAAAGTGCCGCACTGGGTAGCTGTTACAAGCTGTGATGCACATTGCTATTACTTGCACGACCCAGATGCAAGTGAGGGGCAGCCTGTTGAGTATCAACACATTCCGGTCGCCCGCGAAGACTTTTTAAGGCTTGCCAGCTATGGCACGCGCAAAGTAAGGACACTTGTGCTTCTAAAAAAGAAAAAGTAACTCGTTTTTTAAACTAGGGGGAAGGCAAAACTAAATGCCGTCACCCCCTAGTGATGAATTTGGGTTACATTCACTTTTTTATTCAGTGTTTTGAGCTTATTCACCAACTGAGATAGTTCTTTGACTGAGCCTGAATAATTGATGTGCTTATTCATCTCCTGACCTTTTACTGCACTTTTATAAAGCGCGTCGCTTTCAAAGCATACAGTTTGCTCATTCAACGTTTTCCACTCAGCTTTCAGGTCACTTGGAATACAATGGCGTTTTGCAATAATTTTGTCTTTTATTTGCAACACTTTCCCAATTAACAATTGTGCATCTGTTGGCATAATAATCACTCCTGTATAACATTTTGAGAGTAAGTGGCTGTTTCTAAGTGTCTTTTTAATCTTGGAGATTAATTTAGACTAAAACAAGCTACTTTTAATAACAACTCTCGCTTTAAGTGTTGCAGCAAAGGTGCCAACTCGTAAAAGCACGGCCGTAGATTATGTAAAATGTTAGTCGGGCAGAACGCCAAACAATAGGAAAATTGGCTATGGCACTTCGTTAGTTGACGTCATAAAAAGAAAGACAGCACAAAGCTAGGCGGAGCGGCAAACATTTTTTGGTGGGTTAAATAGCCTTAAAACAATTGCTTAAAATACCCGCGGCTTTTAAACCGTGGTAACAAATTTTATCGAGAGAGAAGTGGGCTGTGTACGCTGCAGAATTTCTGGGCGGCTTATATCATTAGCATATTGGAAAAATTAAGTTTTTAGGTTAAGTGAGAAGTAAGGCCGCAAATGTTTAAAAAAGCAAAAAACGGCTACTTTTCATCGGTACAACGCGCGTAGTGTAAAGGTTTTCGACAATAGGGTTACTTGTAAGAGTAACGCTTGGGTTTGTCTTTAATTTTCTTTACCTGACAATAGCAAAAATGCGGGGTCCAAATTAATAGATTAAGTAAAATAGCGGTGACAAGACTAAAAACAACAGACGAAGGCGTTAAAGGCACTGACGGTCTAAAGTTATCTAGTACCCGCTTGAGCGTTTCATATTGAGAAGGCGAGGCCATAAAAACTAACTTTTCGAAATAATGGCCGTGCTCTAGCTTCCTCATGCCTTGTTCTAGCGTAGTGATTTGGGCAAATCGAGACGCTTTCATTGATGCATTCTCGCGCACCACGGGTTCGCTGTTTTCTTGTAAACTTTCAAGCATAGCTTCCACCGAAGAAAACCCATGTTGTTTGGCAAGTGCCGAAGAGCTCGACACTTCGTCTCTTAGTGCGTCGTAGTAGCCGCTAAGGTATTGACGATAGTGATCCGCCAAAATGGGGACTTGTAGTGTAATGATAAACAAAACTGCAAACACAACTTTATCTAAAACACGTACAATCATTTAAAACTCGCTATAAAAACTAATGTTAATGACCCACTTCAACGTTCACGTCTGACGCTTTATCCAAACTGATTTATATAAACGGCGCTTGAACGTTAACTTCATCTTTTTTGACACATTTAATTGGAGGTAAGCAAATACTTAGCGTAACAACCTCTCTAGCTATTTCAAGGCCGTGTAAATTGCATGAGTCAGCTTACTTAACTGCTCGGAAGATATGATGTACGGAGGCATAATGTATACCAATTTCCCGAATGGCCGTATCCACACGCCTTGTTTCACAAAATGGCGTTGAATTTCGGCAACATTGACGGGATTGACCGTCTCGACCACCCCAATAGCACCTAACACCCTAACATCCGCAACACGTGGTAAGTCTGCACATTTTGCTAACTCAGTTTGTAATTGTTTCTCTATGGCAGGAATTTGCTGCTGCCATTGGTTTTCATTAATCAGCGACAAGCTAGCATTAGCCACTGCACAAGCTAGTGGGTTGCCCATATAGGTCGGGCCGTGCATAAAAACGCCAGGCTCACCTTGGCACACGCCAAGCGCCACATCTTCTGTACACAAGGTTGCCGCAAGCGTCATGTAGCCGCCGGTGATAGCTTTGCCTAAACACATGATGTCTGGCGAAATACCTGCATGTTCACACGCGAATAGTTTACCCGTGCGACCAAAACCGGTGGCAATTTCATCGCAAATTAACAGTACATCGTAGGTATCGCAAAGCTGGCGACAGCGCTTCAGATACTCAGGGTGATAAATACGCATGCCTCCAGCGCCTTGAACAATCGGTTCTAAAATAAGCGCAGCCATGGTGTGGTGATGCTTTTCGAAAATTTCCTCTAGTGGCAGAATATCATCTTCGCTGAAGGTCTGGCCGAAGCGTGTTTGAGGCGCTGGTGCAAAAATTTGCTTACTCAATACGCCCTCAAACAAACTGTGCATTCCATTTACAGGGTCACACACGCTCATGGCGGCGAAGGTATCACCATGATAGCCATTGCGCGGTGCAACAATGCGCGACTTTTCAAGGCGCCCTTGGCATGCCCAATACTGAATAGCCATTTTTATTGCCACTTCAACTGACACTGACCCTGAGTCTGCCAGGAACACGCGCTCTAGGCCTGCCGGCACCATGTTAAGCAGTGTTCTGCACACGTCAATTGCTGGCTGATGGGTAATACCGCCAAACATAACATGTGAAAACGCGTCGAGCTGTTTGTGCGCAGCCTCATTGAGTACAGGGTGGTTATAGCCATGAATAGCCGCCCACCAGCTAGACATGCCATCTATCAATACTTCAGCGCTTGCCAAAGTAAGCTCGACACCTTTTGCACCGGTAACTTCATAGCAGGGAAGAGGGTTAACGGCTGAGGTATAAGGGTGCCAAATGTGTTGTTTATCAAATTCTATATTGTTCACAAAATAACCGCTAGTAAATGTTTGTAATTGGTCAGAGTTGACAACTCGATATTGGGGCATAGACTAAGCCAGCAATAATAATTAGTAAAGGACAGTCAATGACACTGGCTTACGCGCCTTCTGCGCAAACGACAACTATTCGAAACGATTGGACCAAAGCTGAAGTAGAGGCTTTGTTCGCCATGCCATTTAACGATTTACTGTTTGATGCCCAAGTAGTGCATAGACAGCACTTTAATCCGAATGAAGTGCAAGTAAGCACACTTTTGTCGATTAAAACGGGTGCGTGCCCTGAAGACTGCAAATACTGCCCACAGAGCGCCCGCTACGATACTGGTCTTGAAAAAGAACGCCTTTTGGAAATTGAAAAGGTGATTCAGCGTGCAAAAGAAGCGAAGCAAGTAGGGTCAACGCGTTTTTGTATGGGCGCTGCATGGCGCAACCCGCGTGACAGAGATATGCCTTACATTCTTAAAATGGTTGAAGAGGTGAAAAGCTTAGGGTTAGAAACCTGTATGACGCTGGGCATGTTAACGCGAGATCAAGCCGTTGCTCTTAAACAGGCGGGCCTTGATTATTACAACCATAACTTAGATACATCTCCTGAGTTTTATGGTGATATTATCACTACCCGAACCTATCAAGATCGCTTAAACACACTAGAAAACGTGCGAGCGGCAGGCATGAACGTGTGCTCTGGCGGTATTGTTGGTATGGGCGAAACGGTAAGTGATCGCGCCAGTATGTTGGTGCAGCTAGCTAACCTTCCCGAACAGCCGCAAAGCGTGCCTATTAATATGTTGGTAAAAGTTAAAGGTACGCCGTTAGATAGTGTAGAAGACTTAGATTATTTTGAGTTCATTCGCACTATTGCAGTTGCTCGTATCATGATGCCTAAGTCGCATGTGCGTTTGTCGGCGGGGCGAGAAGCAATGAACGAGCAGATGCAGGCGCTCTGTTTTATGGCAGGGGCAAACTCTATTTTCTATGGCTGCAAGCTGTTAACCACATCAAACCCTGATACCCATGAAGATGTCATGCTGTTCAAGAAGCTTGGTATAAATACCGAGCGCACTCGAGACTACTCTGACGAAGCGCATCAACAAGTACTAGAGGAAGAAATTGCTCAGCAACAAGAACAAGCCGACGACAGTAACGACTTGTTTATTGATGCAACCAAGCCTAAGGTAGCGCCAAAGAAACAGCATTTGACGGAGGCGTAATGGCCTTTACTTGGTTAGATGATAGGCTTAGCGAACGAGCCCAACAGGGCTTGTTGCGTCAGCGCCATTGCCAGCAGTACGAAAAAGACAACATTATTTGTATTAACGGTGAACATTACCTTAATTTTTCTAGCAATGACTACCTAGGCATGCGCCAGCATGAAGGGGTATTGCAAAGCTGGGTTGAGGGGCTTGCGCAATTTGGTGGTGGTAGCGGCGCCTCGCCTTTGGTTACGGGGCATACTCAGGCACATTTAGCACTTGAAGCTTATCTCGCTGATGGCCTCAATCGCGAGGCTGCTCTGTTGTTTAATTCTGGTTTTGCGGCAAATCAAGCTTTATGTATGGCGCTTTTCCCTCATACTTCACACTCATCAAGAGGGCATATCATTGCCGATAAGCTAATGCATGCGTCCTTTTTAGAAGGGGCGCAGTGCGTGTCTGACAGCGCCAAGCTTCGCCGCTTTAGGCATAACAGTCTTAGCCATCTAGAAAGCCTGTTAGAGAGCAGCTGCAATGGGCTAGCAGGTAACGCTGACTCTGATACCCATTCCTATACCCACACCCTCACCCAAAACCAAGATATTCTTATTGCCAGTGAAGGTGTATTTAGCATGGACGGTGATGTTGCGCCTAGTAAAGACATTGCTGAAATTGCCGCTAAATACAACGCGTGGTTTATGTTAGACGATGCGCACGGCATGGGCGTATTGGGCGATAACGGATTTGGAACAGCAGAAGCGCTTAACCTAAGCCAGCAACAGGTTCCAGTTGTAATGGGGACATTTGGTAAAGCGGTCGGCACGGCAGGTGCGTTTATCGCCGGAAGCCAAACCTTGATTGATTACTTAGTGAATTTTTCTAAGCACTACGTGTATTCCACAGCCTTACCGCCAGCCCAAGCCGTGGCAACCTTGTATTCACTTACGCACATAGCAAGCGACACGGCACGTCGCGAAACGCTTAATCAAACTATTGCCTATTTCAGAGAGTCGTTTCACCAACGTTTTGGACAGACACTCAGCGTGAATGAAGAAAGTGGCGGAGCAAGTGGCATTACCTTGGGGCTTTCACAAAGCGCGATACAGCCCGTTATAGTGGGCAGCCCAGAACGAGCCGTTGCCCTTAGTGAAGGGTTAAAGCAGCGAGGTATTTGGGTTACAGCCATTAGGCAGCCTACGGTGCCAAAAAACCAAGATAGGCTTCGAATTACGCTTACCGCAAACCACACAACCCAAGATATAGATGTACTGCTCGACGCCCTCGAACTTTCACTTAGTAAAATGGATGTGGACTTGACGCAGCGTTCTTCTGATAAAAACGACATATAAAAAGTTAAACACGAGATATAAAAATGTCACACAGCCCTGTTAAACCGATAAGCTCGCTTGCGCCAATAAAACCGTTAAACGGCAACGCTGAATGTAATACGCCAGAAGGCTTTGTTCCTGTTACGGCAATAGATGAGCAAGACATTGCAAACCGGTTTTCTAAAGCGGCAGAAAAGTACAACAGCATTGCGTGCATTCAGCGAGTCATTGCCGAAAAAGCGTTGGCAAATTTGTCTCAGGCATTGCAAGACGAAGCGCTTGATATTGGTTGTGGCACAGGCATTCATACACAGGCTTTGTTCGAGAAAGGCGCGTATGCCACCGGAGTGGATATTGCCGCGGGCATGCTAGCGCAGGCGCGAAAAAAGTACTCTGACCTCAATTTTATACAGGGGAGTGTGCTTGATTTGCCGTTTGCTGATAAACGGTTTGATACGGTGTTTTCGTCTATGGCGCTGCAGTGGGTGAGCGATACAAGCCTTGCTGCCAAACAGGTAGCGCGGGTGCTCAACAATGGCGGCGTTGCAGAGCTTGCTATCATGGTAGATGGTTCATTCAACGAGCTTAAAACCGCGCGCAAAGTGGCGCAGCTTCCGCAAGCGGAAACCTGCATGCCAACGGCGATGCAGTGGATAAACGCCTTCAAGCACGCAGGGCTGTCTTTGCAGCGAGTTATCACTAAAGACTATGTCGATACCCACACTAATATTATGTCGCTATTACACTCTGTGAAAGGAGTAGGAGCAGGGGAGACAGGACGCAAGCAACCAACGCTAACGCGCAGAGATATCAAAAAGCTAGCCATGGCTTACAGTAATATTAATGGGGTAGAAAGTAAGTTACCGCTTACCTACCGCGTTTGTCATTTTAGATTGGAAAAGCGATGAAACAGTATTTCGTAACCGGTACCGACACTGAAGTGGGTAAAACCTATGTCACCTGCCAACTACTCCACGCCGCCCAAAAAGCGTCGTTGACTGCAATTGGCTATAAACCCATTGCCGCAGGTTGCGACTTAGTGAACGATGAATGGGTGAACGAAGATGCGCTTAATATCCAAAAAGCGAGCGCCAAGTTGGGTTCAAATAAAGACAGTGGCCACTCACTTCCTCTACATCAAATAAATCCAATTGCACTTAAACCGGCAATTGCCCCGCATATAGCCGCGCTTGAAGAGGGAGTGACTTTAACGTTTGATAAAATTGCTCAGGGTCTTGCTGCACTTAATGAATATCAGCCAGATCTGTTATTGATGGAAGGGGCCGGTGGTTGGCGCTTGCCGCTCACTGTCGGTGACGAATATACGCCTACGCATTATCTTTCCGATGTAGTGAAAGCGTTAAATATGGATGTGATTTTAGTTGTGGGTATGCGTTTAGGGTGTTTAAACCATGCATTGCTTAGTGCAGAAGCTATTCGCGCAGATGGGCTGACCATAAAAGGATGGGTCGCAAATGACATTACAGGCAACATGTCGCGATACCAAGAAAATCTGTATTCGCTTAAAGCCATGTTGCCTGAACCACTATTGGCGGAAATTCCTTACCAGTCTGAACCTTGTGCCGAGACGTTATTCAACGCTATTCAACAGTTGCGTTAAGTCATCGCCTGAACGAATAGGCGTTTTGCTTTCGCCGAGAAAGATGAAACCGTCTTTCTCGCCAACTAAGGTAAGCTGATTGTCCGTAAGGCGAAGGGCCGTGCCTTCACGTATAGCCACCACTGGCGTAGTTGGATTTAACGTGGTGAACTCAGCTAAGCGTTGATCGCGCGTTTCACCGTTATGACCTGGCGGCTGATAATCAGTGTAATGCGGGTTTAGCTGGAACGGCATGATATCTAGCGCATCAAAACTTGGCGGCTCGATAATAGGCATATCGTTAGTGGTTCTAATTGACTGACCGCAAATGTTCGAACCAGCGCTCCAGCCAATATAAGGGGTGCAATCAGCAATGGCATGTTTCATTGGCACGATAAGCGCATTGGCGTATAGCTTGGACAATAGGTGAAACGTGTTACCGCCACCAACCACAATGGCTTGGCCGTTTTTCTTGGCGTTATTCACTGCTGCTACAGGGTCTTCGTAGGCATGCAACCCAGTAACATTGCACTCTGGTAGTGCCGTGGCAACAGCATCAACATAGCTATCGTACGACTGCGTAACGGCAGCGTAGGGAACAAATAGAAGGTCGCGAATTTCGCCTAAGTGTGCAAAAATAAGCGCTCTAGCGTGTTCTAAGTAGGCTTCGTCACCTTGACGAGAGCTGCTTAGCATAAGTACGTGTGCGGTCATACTAACTCCACAATTTTTCTGACGGCGTATCATACGTGAAACTAGGCATAAAGTTTAGTCACACTCCGTCATAGCGTTAAAATAGGATTTTGAATGAAACAATCTATATCGGTGTTGTTCGTGTGTTTGGGTAATATTTGTCGTTCTCCAACCGCAGAAGCCGTGTTTAAGCACAAAGCTGCGCAGGCAGGGCTAGATATTGAAATAGATTCTGCGGGTACTCATGGTTACCACATCGGCAACCCGCCAGATAAGCGTTCACAAGCAGCTGGGTTGGAACGAGGTTATAGTTTCAAAGGACTAAAATGCCGCCGTGTAGATGAAAGCGACTTCGAGCGGTTTGATTTTATATTGGCGATGGATAACAGTAACCTTGCCAATTTACACGGTATGTCGCCAAGCCAATATCATGACAAAATTAAGTTATTCCTCGACTTTGCTGAAACAGAAGAAAAAGAAGTGCCAGACCCATATTATGGGGGCAAGCGCGGCTTTGAACTGGTGTTAGACTTAATTGAAGAAGCATCAGACGGTTTAATTACACATATCAAACAAGCTCGCCAATAATAAGCGGAGTTTGCATTGAAAACACACGTTGAGAACTTACGTTGACTAAACGCGCGGCCTTCACCTGGGTGATTTTCACTGTACTCTTTTCGTTTTTAATCGGAGTAATGGGGATCATCGGAGCGACAGGCCTTTCTGACACGGCTGCCGAATTGAAGCAGCACATCATTGTTCAACTTCAAATACCGCTTATTCTTACCGCGTGTTTAGTAGGAGCAGCACTTTCTGTCAGCGGCGCAACCTTGCAGGTTGTACTGCGAAATCCACTTGCCGACCCAGGAATTATCGGCATCACCAGTGGGGCCAGTTTGGTCGCTGCTTTATTGCTGCTATTAACGCCTCAGTGGGCATCGGCTTACTTGCATTACCTGCTGCCTTTGGGCTGCTTTGTTGGCGCACTACTGTCAACCTTTATAATTTATCGCTTGGCTAGAAAGCTTCTTGGCTCTTCCACCGCCGTTATATTGGCTGGTATCGCAATATCGACGCTGAGCGGCGCCATCATTGCGTGGCTATATATGTTTAGCGACGCCAACGCCCTTCGTAACCTTACATTCTGGCTAATGGGCAGCTTGTATCAAACTAATTGGTTGATTTTGTCAGTGGGAGGGCCGCTGATAGCCATTGCTGTGGGAATTCAGCTTTATTTTTCAGGCGATTTAAATAAGCTTTATGCCGGAGAGTTTGCAGCAAAAAGCAGTGGGGTGGATGTAGAAAAGCTAACTGAACGCGCGTTAATTGTATGTGCAGTTGCTGTGGGAACGGCGGTTTCTATGGCGGGGTCTATCGCCTTTGTTGGGTTGTTAGTACCCCATATTTTACGCTTACTTATAGGGCACAACAATCGCTACCTGTTGCCGCTAAGCGCATTAAGCGGCGCAAGCCTTTTGATGCTTGTGGCGTTAAGCTCTGAAATGACCCGCGCAATTACACTGCCAGTTTCAATGGTTACTGCAACGCTCGGCGGACCGTTACTTATTTGGGCACTTGCGAAAGGTCAAATTAGAGGGTGAGTGTATGACGTTGCGAAATTCTTATTCAAAGCTTGCTCATTTAAAGCCTCCTCATTCAAAGCCTCAGCAGTCAACCTTGGAGAGTGGTAATGCCGGGGTTGAAAAGCACGATAGCGAAAACGTCAGCCGTAAACTGAATCAAAATCAGCGATTCAGCGAAACAGGTAATTTTACTAACAGTCAAACCGTGTTAAGCATTCAAAATGTAAAGGTCGCATCACGACTTTGTGTGGAAAGTTTAAGCGCAGAAAAAGGCGAATGTATTCACATTATTGGTCCAAATGGTGCAGGGAAGTCAACGTTATTGCTTACCCTGGCCGGGCTTATTGAAGCCGATGCGGGTGAGGTTGAACTGCATGGTAAGTCAATGAGCAGTTGGTCGCTGGCAACGCTTGCAGGTGTTCGCACCTTGTTAGCACAACAAAGCGAAAGTGCTTTTCACTTGTCGGTAAAAGAGTACCTAAGCTTCTATACAACGGCGCAACAAGGCTCACTGATTCCTGAGCTTTTGGAAAAGGCACTTGAGGTGTCTGAATTCTTAAACAAGATCCTTACTCAGCTTTCTGGCGGCGAGCGTCAGCGGGTGGAAATTTGTCGTTCGCTACTGCAAATTTGGCCGCAGCTAGAGCGAGGGGAAGGCATAGCTTTTCTTGACGAGCCACTGCAAGGCCTTGATATTCGCCATCAGTATGCCCTTGCCAGCTTAGCGAAGGCCCTTTGTAATAAGGGAAACACAGTGCTTATGACCTCTCACGATATCGGCTTAAGCGCCAACTATTGCGACAGCTTATGGCTAATGCAAAACGGTCGCATGGTTGCGAGCGGCGCGCCGCAAAATGTCGCTACCCAAACAAATCTTGAAAATGTGTTTGAATGCCATTTCGCTATAAGCAAGCACGATAACTTTCTAGAAATTCAAGTTTGCGCCCCTATTTCCCTAGAATAAATGTGGTAAAGTGCCAGCACATTTAATATAGATTCAAATTTTTTACACTAGACTGATTATAAAAAGCGCAGCAGTTTTTCTATAAAGCGCACTACAGTCTTGCTGTTTGAAGCTACGCGCTTCAATTAAATACTTTCAGTAAAACGTTTGCCCTACGTTTTTTATCAGGAGAATACCGTTGAATAATTGGCAAGTAGACAGTTGGAGAAGTAAACCTATTCTTCAGCAACCAGAGTACGACGATAAAGTACGATTAAAAGAAGTAGAGCAAACACTAGGTTCTTACCCTCCACTAGTATTCGCGGCCGAAGCCCGTGAACTGAGACGCCAGCTTGGCGAAGTAAGCCTCGGTAAAGGTTTTCTTTTACAGGGCGGTGACTGCGCAGAGTCGTTTGACGAGTTTAACGCACCTAAAATTCGCGATACGTTCAAAGTCATTCTTCAAATGGCCATTGTGCTTACCTTTGCTGGCCGTTGCCCGGTGACCAAAGTGGCGCGTATGGCTGGCCAATATGCTAAGCCTCGTTCATCAGATTTTGAAACCCGCGACGGCGTGACACTGCCAAGTTATCGCGGTGATATCATCAATAACTTTGAGTTCACACAAGCCGCTCGTCGACCAGACCCAGATCGCTTGTTAGAAGCGTACCACCGCAGTGCGTCAACGTTGAACTTACTTCGCGCATTTGCCCAAGGTGGTTTGGCTGACCTTCACGAGGTAAATCGCTGGAACATGGCGTTTGTTGAAAATAGCCCGCTTAAAGAACGCTATTCTGATATGGCGAACCGCATTCAAGACACCCTTGAATTTATGGATGTAATCGGCATTAATGCCCAGACCAGCTCTACGCTGCATGAAACGTCGCTGTTTACTTCACATGAAGCATTACTACTAAACTACGAGCAAGCGTTAACGCGTGTTGATACGCTTACTGGCAAGCCTTACGACTGTTCGGCCCACATGGTGTGGATTGGCGAGCGTACTCGTCAGCTAGATCACGCTCACGTTGAGTTCTTCCGTGGCATTCACAACCCAATTGGCGTTAAAGTAGGGCCAAGCATGCAAGAAGACGAGCTTATTCGTTTGATTGATACACTAAACCCGCTGAACGACCCAGGTCGCTTAACGCTAATTACACGAATGGGGGCTGACAACTTGGCAGACAACTTACCGCGCTTACTTCGCAAAGTGAAAGCGGAAGGCCGTCACGTTGTGTGGAGTTCAGACCCAATGCACGGTAATACATTTTCGGCGTCTAGCGGCTATAAAACGCGTAACTTCGATGCAATTTTGAAAGAAATAAAACAATTCTTCCAAGCCCATGAGTCAGAAGGAACGCACGCAGGTGGTATTCACCTTGAAATGACTGGCCAGCATGTAACTGAGTGTACGGGTGGTGCTTATAAAATAAGTGATGAAGACCTAGCGCAAGCATATAAAACACAATGCGACCCACGTCTTAATGCAGACCAAGTGCTTGAAATGGCATTCCTTGTAGCGGACCATCTGCGTAACGCATAACGCCAAAAACTTGCGTAGTATAAATACAAAAAGCGGCATCAATTTGATGCCGCTTTTTTTACCTAATTTTTACGCGTTTATTTTTTATTTGGTTGGTATGCTCAGACAATCGAAGTTTGAGATGATGCCATATGACTCAATTAAAATACGGCTTGTATGCACTGCTCATCATGGAAGTGGCTATTTTGGGCTGTTTAGCGCTTAGTAATTGGTTTTTACCCCTTGGGGGAATTTTACTTATACTTCAATTAGCGTGCGCTATTGTTGTGCTTACCACGTCGCGCTTTTTCGGCATTGTAGCTGGGCTTGCTGGTGCTCTTAGCTTTCATTATTGTTTTACCGACCCACTGTATTCTTTCCAAATTGAACGGGTTGAGGACAGCATAAATTTCGTTGTTTTTATTATCGTTGCAATTCTCATTAGTGAACTGGCGGTATATGTGAACGCTCAGCAGTACGCGCTTCACGTTGTTAAAACGCAGTCGAGCGTTTTACGTTCGGTATCACACGACCTACGAACGCCTCTATCAACCATTATTGGTTCTGTTGAAACCTATACGACTTACCAAAATAAGCTTGATGAAGTTAAGAGGCAGGCGCTATTAAAAGGGGCATGATGAAGGTAAGCGGCTATATGTGTATATCGAGAACTTACTTCAAGCAACGCGAATAGAGCACAATGCGTTAGCACTTAATCTTACAAATATAAACCTAGATACGTTTTTAAATTCCCTTGAAAACCGTTTGAGCAATTCGCGTTTAAAAATAGAAAATAACTGTACACAGCCAAATCTGTTTATTTCTGAATCTCTTTTCGAGCAAGCGCTGTATAACATTATCGACAATGCCCTAAAGTTCAGCGAACAGGACGTCATAGTAAACGTTCGCAATACCGAAGAGGGCGTAGCATTTAGCGTTGCCGACAAAGGTGTAGGGCTGGATGACGCACAAATTCGTAAGCCTTTTCAGCTTTTTCAGACGACTCGTAAGCGCGACAGTGGAAAGGGCGGGATTGGCCCTAGGGTTAAGTGTTGCCGCTGGCATTGTGAGCGCACACAAAGGCGCTATAGAGCTTGTAAATACCAAGCCAGGGTTATTGGTCAACATTACAGTTTCTATGAGGTCGTAGCGCAATGAGCCAGACTATTTTGATAGTTGAAGACGATATGAACATTCGAAAGATGCTTAATATCGCACTAGGAGCCGAAGGATTTTATTGCGTTGATGCTTCAACGGTTCGAGACGCTATTTCCATGTTTAACCGACACTATCCCAGCCTAAAAGAAAGGTTGGCAATATAGCGTTAGATATTTAACGAACGAGAGCTTGTTATTAATGGTCACACCATTGCGCTTGCACCTAAAGAAGTTCAGCTACTCGATGAGCTTACAAAGCATCCTGGTGCGTTTGTGAGTCAGCAAGAATTGCTTAGAAGAATTTGGGGCATTCACCATAGTGAAAATACGCACTATATTCGAATTCTTGTAAGGCAACTGAGAAAGAAAATAGATGTGTTTGATAAGGGGGTAATTGAAACCATGCCTAAACAAGGTTATCGATTAATTGTTGATGTAGCGGAGGATAATTAATGTCGCATTTTAGTGTAATTGGGCTGGGTAAATTTGGCTTAACAGCTAGCTTGGAATTAATTCATATGGGGCACACGGTTACAGGCATTGATAAAAGTGAGAAGCTGGTTGAACAATACGCCGGTGAATTTACTCAGTGTGTAGCGTGTGATGCCAGCGATGAAAGAGCGCTCAAAGAATTGAACTTGTGCCAAAGCGATGCGGTGCTGGTGGCTATCGGGGAAGATATGCAAGCGAGTTTAATGTGCACATTAGCCCTTAAAAATTTAGGTGTTAGTGATATTTGGGTAAAAGCAAATTGTTCAGCGCATCATGCCATTTTATCAAAATTAGGTGTTTCAAAAATTATCCACCCAGAAGAAGAAATGGGGGCTAGGGTAGCTCAAGCGCTTAACTACCCTATGGTTAACGACTATCTAGGTATAGGCCATGGTATCTATATAGTTGACGTAATCTTAGTCGATAATTTCCCAACGCAACCTATCAGTGAACTATTGTCGGTGAGTAAGGGGCAGGTTTCCTGCTTGCTTGTGATGCGAGGCAGTCAACTTCATCACAACCCGTCCCCAAACTTTGAAATCAAACCAAAAGATACCATTATTCTTTGTGGTCAAAGAGAGCAACTTGTAAAAATAGCGCCTAGGTTGTTGCCATGAATAAGTGGGATCCGGCATATAGACCTATTGAGCGCTCACCCAAAGGAATCAATAAAATTCAGGTTGGCCCACCGCTTATTTTGTCTCTGAGTTTTATTACAGTCATTTTGGTTGGCACCTTAGTGCTTAAACTTCCGATGATGACACATGAACCTATTTCCTGGGTTCAGAGTTTATTTACGGCAACGTCTGCGGTAACTGTAACTGGGCTTGTTGTTGTAGATACTGGCACCGCATTCACCACGGTAGGGCAGGCAATAATCGCTATTCTAATACAGCTTGGCGGCTTAGGTTTGATGACGTTTGCAATCGTAACGCTTATTGCCCTAGGCAGCAAAATAAGCTTTCTACAGCAGTCGGCGGTGAAAGAGGCGTTCAACCAAACCGACCTTTCAACGTTGGTATCTACGGCCAAGTCGGTACTGATCTTTGCTTTTTTTATCGAGCTAATAGGCTTTAGCATACTGTCGCTTTATTGGATGCAAGAAAAAGACGTGGGGGAAGCGTTATTCCACGCGTTCTTTTATACCATATCGGCGTTTAACAATGCAGGTTTTGCATTAAGCAGTGATAGTTTGTCAGGCTATGTTGGCGACCCAATAATAAACATTACAATTTCGGCTTTGTTTATTATCGGTGGGCTTGGTTTTTCTGTTTGGATTGAATTACGCAAAAAGCGCAAATGGCAATTGATATCGGTGTACGCGAAAACCATGGTTTTAGGTACGCTCATTGTTAACGTAACTGCCTTTTTTCTTATTTTCCTCATTGAAAGCGATAATCCTGCAACGCTGGCAAACCTTGATACTCAAACGGCGTTGTGGGCATCTTGGTTTCAAGCGGTAACACCGAGAACCGCGGGCTTCAATACGTTAGATATTGCGTCACTAGAAGACCCAACTACGGCAATAATGTTGTTACTCATGTTCATCGGCGGCGGCTCTATGAGTACAGCAAGCGGTATAAAACTAATGACATTTATTGTATTGCTTATTGCTGCGTACAATTATATTCAGCGAGGTTCTGCGCCTAGACTGTTTGGTGAAACAATCTCAAGAGATACAATCAGTAAAGCACTCGCGCTTACGATGATTTCTATTGGGATTACGTGGATAGCGATTTTCTTGTTATTAATTACCGAGAACGCTGACTTTCTAGATATAGTGTTTGAAGCTGTTTCAGCGCTCGGCACCGTTGGGCTTTCACGTGGGCTTACCGGCGAACTGTCAAAAGCGGGTGAGTGGGTAATTATTCTGCTTATGTATGCAGGCAGGCTTGGCCCTTTAACGTTGGCTTATTTTATTGCTAGCCCCCGAATTAGTCGTATCAAATATTCAGAGGCAAAGTTAGCCATTGGCTAGCTTTCCAGCGAAGCAGCACGTTCCTCTTCGCTTAGGATACCTGTGAATATGGTTTCTCTTCTTAAATTGGCTGTACGCTCGTCGTCAGCCAGTAGGAGCGCTTTAAATACTTTGGGCTCGCTTTTGGCTTCTAAAATGCCCTGCCACAAAAGATAGCTGCCATAACGCATCATGTTGTTCTGGTAGCATTGCTCTAGCGTATCTTCAGCAAGGGTAAACAGCTCTGGACGTGACAATAACTTATCTGCCATAGCACTGTGTATTTTTTTGATTCGTTCGTTTACGTCGCTACGACGTAACTTTCGTGGTCTTGCAAACATGTTTTCTTTATTTAGCTTCTATTGATAGTGGGAACAAAACGTCCATGAAAAAAGGTAACACAAATTGAGTTACTAAGCGTTTAATCGTCATCTAAGAGTGGCGCTACAACCGACTCCAATCCGTTAAGCTTTATTTCGTACATAAGTGCGAGCTGTTCACCCAGTTTGTTTTCTGGAAAGCCTTGCTTGTGAAACCAAACCAAATACGGCTCTGGCAGGTGGAACAAACGCCTTCCCGCGTACTTTCCAAATGGCATAACTTGGTTAATGGCTGATTTTATTTGGGTGGCGTCCATCTATCAAATACCTGCGGGGTTGTGCTCTATACCATTGCCGTCGTTTTCACGCTGCTGCGCTTGCCATAACGTGGCATATTCACCCTCTTGCTCTAACAAGGAGGTGTGTGTCCCTTCTTCTACTATGGTACCGTTTTTGAGTACCAGTATTTTATCAGCATCAACAATAGTAGAAAGTCTATGGGCTATCACTAAGCTTGTATGGCCTTTCGCTGCATCACGAAGGGCAGACAATATAGCGCGTTCTGACGTGCTATCTAGAGAACTAGTGGCTTCGTCAAAAATCATAATAGGCGCACCTTTAAGTAGTGCCCTTGCTATTGAAACACGCTGCTTTTCTCCGCCAGAAAGCTTAAGGCCGCGCTCCCCAACTGTAGTATCTAGCTTATCAGGCAGGCTGTTTACAAATGCTTCTAGGTGGGCAAGTTTTAATACGTGTTTTATATCGTCGTCTGTCGCATCTGGGTTGCCGTAGCGTATGTTTTCCAGCAATGTCGTGTTAAAAAGCACGGTGTCTTGCGGCACTATTCCAATATGAGCGCGCAAACTTTGTTGAGTGAGCGATGCGATGTTTTTTCCGTCTATTGTGATGCTGCCTTCGGTGGGCTCATAAAAACGAAAAAGTAGCTTCATTAGTGTCGATTTACCTGCGCCACTTTCACCAACTACGGCAACCTTCGCACCTGGTGGTACGTCGAAACTTAGGCCGTTTAGAATTTTTCGGTTCTCGTTGTATGAAAAGTGAATGTTCTGAAAGCGAAGTGCCGGATTTAGGCATGTTAACTCAGTGGCATTATCTGCATCTTTAATAGCCGGGGTTTGAGCTAACAGTTCAAACAGTTTGTCGATGTTAGCAAGGCTTCCTCTAATTTCTCGGTAAACAAAGCCTAAAAAATTGAGTGGCATAAATATTTGCATAGTAAAGGCGTTGATAAGCACGAAGTCACCAATAGTCATCTCGCCATTTATTACGCCAAATGCGGCATTTGCCATCATGGATGTCATGGCTATGGCGATAATAGCGGCTTGTCCGCCATTTAATGCAAATAATGATAAACGGTTTTTTCTTCTCGCTTTTTCCCATTTTGCTAAATCAGTGTCATAGCGATTGGCTTCAAACGCTTCATTGTTGAAATACTTCACGGTTTCAAAGTTGAGAAGGCTATCAACAGCCCGAGAGTTAGTGGTGGAGTCGGCTTCATTCATTTGGGTGACAAATCGGGTACGCCAATCGGTAGCTTTCATCGAAAAGCCTATGTAAGCCACTACACTAACTACTACGATTAATGCGAAAGAAACGCCAAATTGAAATAACAGCAACCCAACAACTAGCGCAATTTCTAAAAGGGTGGGGACGATGTTAAAAACCATAAAACGCATTAGAAAACTAACGCCGTTTGTTCCCCGTTCAATGTCACGAGAAAGCCCGCCAGTTCGTCGGTTTAAATGAAAGCCTAAATCGAGGTTGTGTAAGTGTTTAAACACTTTCAAGCCAAGTCTACGCATGGCGCGTTCGGTTACTCTACCAAATAACGTATCGCGAACTTCACCAAGTAAAACGTTCAGTAAACGCAGAGTACCGTACGCAACAATTAAGCTAATAGGAACAGCTAAAGCTAGCGTAGTGAGGTCTCCATTCAAACTATCTACGGTATATTTCAGTACATAAGGAAGACCAATGCTTGCCAGTTTTGCTGCCACCAAACACAGTAACGCTAGAAAAACGCGATGTTTAAATTCAAGGAGATAGGGCCAAAGCTGCGAGAGAACCTGCCATTTCACAGGTTCATCCGGGCTAGTGGGAAATCGGTTTTTTCTCATTTTTATAGTGTGCTTTATTGTTTATAACGTTGGTGATAAGGCGGCGTAGATTAATTGAATATAAAAGCGCCAGCGCCATTTAACAGGCAAATTCAAATCTGCCATAGTATAGTGATATTTGCCCCTGGGTGTACGTATTGAAATTACTTAGAGATTAAATTGGTCTTATTTATAGCAACGAATATGTTTAATTATCCTGTTGCGGGGCGTAGACTAGGAGCAGTGTTATTTAGTTACTATGTTGTTCATAAAATAGATTTAGACATCTGCTCGCAAGATAAAAAATAACACACATTCCATTAAGCAGGTAAGGGGTAAGGAGTTAATTTGTTACAAGATAGTTTCGGTAGACAGTTTCACTATTTGCGTTTGTCAGTGACCGAAGCGTGTAATTTTCGCTGCCAGTATTGCTTGCCTGACGGTTATGAAGGCCCGTCTAGCGATCAGTTTATGACGCTAAGTGAAATTGATACTCTACTTAAAGCGTTTGCCAAACTAGGCACTTCAAAAGTGCGGCTAACAGGCGGGGAGCCTACGCTGCGAAGAGATTTTCTTGATATCTTGCGACTCACCAGTAGTACACCTGGCATCGAGCGTGTGGCGATGACCACGCATGGTGCGCGTATGGAAAAATTTGCGCACCAATGGAAAGAAGCCGGGCTTCACCAAGTTAACGTTAGCATAGATAGTTTAGACCCTCGCCAATTTGCAGCAATTACTGGGCAAGACAAGCTAAAGGCAGTACTTCGAGGGTTAGATGCGGCAATTGATGCCGACCTTGATGTAAAAGTGAACTCAGTTTTACTTAACGACTTTTCTGATAGTCGATTACACCGCTTTCTTACTTGGCTTAAAGATATGCCAGTCACGCTTCGGTTTATTGAGTTAATGGAAACAGGCAATTTAAATCAGTTTTTCAATAAACAACATCAAAGCGGTACGCCTTTAAAAACGACGTTGTTAGAGATGGGCTGGCAGCCATTAATACGCAGGAAAGACGCAGGCCCTGCACAGGAGTTTTATCACCCTGATTATGCTGGAAAGATTGGGTTGATCATGCCTTATAGTAAAGATTTTTGTAAAACGTGTAATCGCCTTCGCGTCTCTGCACCCGGCAAATTGCACCTTTGCTTGTTTAGTGAAAATGGTATCGACATGAGGCACCTTCTTGCCAATGGGAACGTTGATGAAGTTGTTGCGTTTTTGCAAGAAGTGCTGGGCCAAAAACATGAAACCCATTATTTACATGAAGGTAAAACAGGCGCTACCAAGCATCTTGCGATGCTAGGTGGCTAACGAAGAATTCAAGATTGGTCTGCATTAAGGAAAATGTGGGTGAATTAATGCACCGAATTAGTTTGGTTTGTTGTAAAAATGAGCTATATTCAGCGGTGTAGTAAAATAAAATAATAACGATAAAGGAAGTAAATGCATATCAAGGACAGTGCGCGTCTTTCCTACCATTACATCACCGAACAAGACGCTGACTTTTTATGGGAGCTCGACCAAGACGAGCTTGTAATGAAGTATATAAACGGTGGAAAAAAGTCTTCAAAAGAAGATGTTCGCGATATCTTTGTTCCACGTTTTCAAGCTTACTCCAACCCGGCTTTAGGCTGGGGCTTGTGGCGCGTGGAAACATTGGCCGACAAAGAAAGTATTGGGTGGATTTTAGTTCGCCCCTTTGGCTTCTTTACCCAAGATCCAGAGAGTGACAATATGGAGCTAGGGTGGCGTTTCAAGCGTCATACGTGGGGCAAAGGCTATGCCACTGAGGCCGCAAGTACAGTAAAGGAAGCGCTGTACGATATAGGTGTTGAGAAGTTTTCTGCAATTGCGAATCCGCAAAACAGTGCGTCTATTAACATTATGAAAAAGCTAGGTATGACGTTTAGCCACGAGTTGGAATACAAAGATAAGCTTTATCACGAAACCGTAGTGGTTTATACAAACTAGGTATGAACTCAGGCGTTAAGTCGCTCTTTATTAGAGAGCGTCACTCGCTTTTAAGAATGCTTTTCACGTTTTCGTAACGAGACCTCTGTTCGTCAGATAATATTGCTGTTTCTAGAATCTCACGGCACTTCTTAACTTCGGTAAGCGCACTGGGAACCCTTTGTGCCCCTGTTTTTCTTGCTCTAACGATCGCTTGTAAATAGTTGAGTGCGATAGAGGGGTTTTTAGGCATTACTCGAAATGCGTGAGAAAACGTAGTGTAGGACTGTTCAAGGTTACCCTGTTTGTACTGTGCAACAGCGGTGTTATTTAGCACTTTAGGGCTGAGCGTAATTGCCTCTTTTTCCGCTTTTTCTTGTTTAAGGTAAGTAGCCATTAGGTTTAAATCGTCATGCTCTTCATCCTGTCTTGATGAAATAGCATCTAAGATAGCAATGGATTCCTTTTTCATTCCAATTTCATGAAGCGCTTTGGCTCTGTCTAACAAGGCTTCTGTTGAATGGTGCTGAGCATGGTCTGTGTGGAAGTCAGATAGCAGCATTTGTGCTTTAGCTGTGTCGTCTTTCAAATAGTGCAGACGCGCATCTATAACCGTCAATTCATCATTTAAAGCGGCTTTGGGATGAGCTTTTTTTAACTGCCTTAAATATTCATTGGTTTGCTTTACAATATTGTTTACGTGCTCAGGTTCGGATGTCATTGCAAAATCAACGCCCGCTCGGGCAGCGGTTAGATAAATTTCAGGTTTATCATGAATAGAATCTTTAGCATAGCGCACTACCTTTTTGGCACTAGCAAACTGGCTTTCGTAATCATGAGTAATGCGGGCTAAATTAATTGCCATCATGTGTCTTGGAATGTTTTGTGGGGATATATCACACGCAAGCGTTGTGCATTCTAAGGCGTCATCGAAGGCAGATTGTTTAATTTGCAGCTTGGTTAAAAGGTCGTATGCTTCTAGTGCTGAATCGGGGCGCATAGCTAGTTGAATTATTTCGCGCTCTGCATCATCAAATTCGTTAAGTGCAAGAAGGCTTTTTGCAATTCCCATTTTTGCCCAGCCAAAATCTTGAACGTTAATAATCGACTCGAAAAAAGCGACCGCTTCACGAAACCTTTCGGTAATAATAAATAAGTCGCCTTTTATTTTCATTGCTAGTGGGAAATGCTCGGCAAACTCTGGCTGCAACAAAAAATATTCAACCTCAGCAAGTGCTTTTTCATAGTCTTCTTTATCCATGAAAGCATATACGTTTCTCAGCGCTTTCTTTCTTGATAAAACTCTAGATAGCCGTCTGTCTAACTCGTTCACCGAAAAAGGCTTTGCTATAAATTCATCGGGCTGTAATTCAATAATTGCGTGTACAACTTCTGCTGAAGTATCTGCGCTGGTAAAGATGAATGCACTGGTAAGAGGAAGAGCGTGAGATTCGTTTAGCTGTTCAAGTAAAAAATATCCGCCTTGTTCAGAGCGTAAATTGTATGAGCAAATGATGGCGTCATAATCGTGCTCTTGCAAAGCAGATAAAGCATGGGACGGTCGGTCGACATAATCCATATTCTTGAAACCTAATTGCTCAAGCGCATAGTGCATGTGACTTTTTGCAAGCACCTGATCTTCAGCAATCAACAACTTAGTATCTCTAGCTAAGTGTAGTTTCATCGAATGGCAGCCTCTGTGTCATGAGAATTCTCACTTTTACTTACCTTATCATGGTATGTACGACCTAAGTATAGTTCTTTATGGAGACTATCGCATAATACAGTTGCTTTGTGGCTAAATTGAAACGTTAAGCTGTATGAGTATTTAAGCTACGTTTCGACGTTCGAACTGTTTTAAGGCGCATTCTGAATACTAGCGTATTAAAAAGCTTTTATTAATCAGCTGAAGTTTTGTTAATGATTTAGCGTTTGAGAAAAGAAGAAGTGGTG
>NZ_JBHZRZ010000001.1:774194-776697 GCF_043642145.1 Alteromonas gracilis | reverse complement strand
GACGCTACTGGGCTTGAACCAGTGACCCTCGCCTTGTAAGGGCGATGCTCTCCCAACTGAGCTAAGCGTCCGTATTTTGATTTCACTATTTAACCACTGTGAGGAAGTGGTGGACGCTACTGGGCTTGAACCAGTGACCCTCGCCTTGTAAGGGCGATGCTCTCCCAACTGAGCTAAGCGTCCGTATTTCTTTAAAGCTTGCCTAAGCAAGTGGGGCGGTATTATAGAGTCGGTTCCGTTAGTGTCAACAATAAAATTAAAGAAAAATGACTGTATGCCCGAATTTTAGACACTCTGACTGCATCTTGACTAAATTGATGAAAAGAACAGCGTTTTTTAAGGGGGAAGGCCAGCGCCTAATATATGAACCTTATAACTGTAATGGACAGACACTCATTAATAGCTCAAGCAAACCACTAATTTGAACTGCTAATACGGACAGACACTTAAAGCGAGTCGAAATAAGCCAAGTAATATGCACTGCTATGAAGAGATGTTATCTTTTCTTTAATGGACAGTCACTCACTTCACGGCCTGAGTAACTTTCACGATTGAGTTAAAATGTTTAGCGCTAAAGTGGACAGTCACTCGCTCTGGAGCACCAATTACCCATACTTTCCATGCTATCTCTTCGTCTTTCTTAATTAGTTTTTAATTCGAGAAATAGAGTGTGTGTCCAGTTTCTATAAATGTGGCTACCTAACGTCGCCTTTTCAATTAAGTGTCTGTCCACTTTCTTAATAGGTTTTCTCTCTTCTATTCTTAACTTGCTTTTGAAGTCGCGCGGACACTGGTAGAATGCGTCCAACTTTAGAAATACTATTAACAATAGAGAGTGATCATGTCGGTTGTAACACGATTTGCACCTAGCCCAACAGGCTATCTTCACGTTGGCGGCGCACGAACTGCGCTTTATTCTTGGCTTCTTGCTAAAAGCAAAGGTGGCGAGTTCGTTCTTCGTATAGAAGATACAGATATTGAGCGTTCAACAGAAGAAGCTAAGCAAGCCATTCTAGATGGAATGCAATGGTTAGGTTTAACGTGGGATACGGGTCCTATTTATCAAACTGAGCGTTTCGACAGATATAAAGAACTGATTCAACAACTTTTGGACGAAGGTAAAGCATATAAATGCTTTATGAGTTCTGAAGAGTTAGATGCAATTCGCGAAGCGCAAAAAGAGCGCGGTGAAAAACCTCGTTATCCTGGTACTTGGAGAGACAGAACTGATCATCCTGAAGACCAGCCTTTTGTTATACGCTTTAAAAACCCATTGGAAGGCAAAGTGGTTATCAATGATCACGTGCGTGGTAAAATCGAGATTAGCAATACAGAGCTTGATGATCTGATTATCCAGCGCTCTGATGGAACCCCCACATACAACTTTTGTGTGGTTGTAGACGATTGGGACATGGGAATTACTCATGTCGTGCGCGGTGAAGATCATATCAATAACACGCCACGTCAAATTAATATTCTAGAAGCGCTTGGCGCGCCAGTTCCAGAATACGCGCACGTTTCTATGATTTTAGGTGACGATGGTAAGAAGCTATCTAAACGTCACGGTGCAGTTAGCGTAATGCAATATCGCGACGACGGTTTCTTACCTCAGGCTGTACTTAACTATCTTGTTAGGTTGGGGTGGTCACATGGCGACCAAGAAATTTTCTCGGTTGACGAGATGATTGAGAAATTCAGTTTGGACGCCATTGGGCAGTCTGCGTCTGCCTTTAATACTGAAAAACTAATTTGGTTGAATCAACACTACATCAAAACACTGCCAGCAAGTGAAGTTGCCTCACATGCCAAATGGCATTTTGAAGAGTTAAATGTAGATTTAACAACTGGTCCTGCTCTTGAGTCTATAATTGCTATTCAGGCCGAAAGAGTGAAAACGCTAAAAGAGTTGGCAGAGATTTCTACTTACTTTTACCAAGACTACGAAGATTTCGATGCGAATGCAGCGAAAAAACACCTTCGACCTGTCGCTCGAGGGCCGTTAGAGGTAGCTAAAGATAAATTAATGGCCATTGAAGAGTGGAATCCAGAAAATATTCAGGCTGCGATTAATAGTACCGCTGAAGAATTAGACGTTGGTATGGGTAAAGTAGGTATGCCGCTGCGTGTAGCTGTGACGGGCGGTGGAAATTCTCCGTCTCTAGATATCACGTTGAATCTTCTCTCAAAAGAGAAAATTGTCGAGAGAATCGACAAAGCGCTTACTTTTATAGCAAACAGAGAAAAATCATAAAAAAAGCGTTGACATGACAGAGGGGGATGCCTAGAATGCGCCCCGCTGTCACGGAACAGTCACACAAAATGACTGGCACCATGATGGGGCCATAGCTCAGCTGGGAGAGCGCCTGCATGGCATGCAGGAGGTCGGCGGTTCGATCCCGCCTGGCTCCACCAAGTCACAATGAGTTGTGGTTTGATATAGGCTGAAGTTGTTTATTCAACTTCGGACTGAAAATTCGAAAGTTTATTTTCGAAAAAGAATTCA
>NZ_JBHZRZ010000001.1:379773-774094 GCF_043642145.1 Alteromonas gracilis | reverse complement strand
GTCCCCTTCGTCTAGAGGCCTAGGACACCGCCCTTTCACGGCGGTAACAGGGGTTCGAATCCCCTAGGGGACGCCATTTTATCGCGTCACAGTCGATTAAAACTGTGAAATAGGCTGGAGTTGATTATTCAACTTCTGACTGAAAGTTTCGGTAAGGAAAGGTCGCTCAGTTCGCTGGCTCACTTTGCCTTACTGAAAATCTCGAAAGCGGAGCTTTCGAAAGAAGATTTTCAGTCCCCTTCGTCTAGAGGCCTAGGACACCGCCCTTTCACGGCGGTAACAGGGGTTCGAATCCCCTAGGGGACGCCATATCGAAAAAACCAGCCATCCGGCTGGTTTTTTGTTTCTGCCTCTTAAATATTTTGGACAGTCACTTTCTTTTTTAATTCTTCAACATTCTAAACAGTGTCACTTTTCTTTGCTAAGTAGGTTATCGCTTGTTTCAAATGGTTTTAGAAAAAGAACAGCAGTGGACAGACACTCGTATTTTTCCAAAGCGACAAACCCACTATATTCTAGAGACTGGTAACTCTATACCTTAGGTTTAAATACACAAATGACACATTTCTACTAGCAAGCGGTCTTTTTTCTGAAGTTTAATGCGTAAAGATCTTATGTCACGACTGCTTTTGGATATTCAATGTGGTAGATACGTGAGCTTTTCGAACTGTTATGATCTCAAGAATACAAAAGAGGTGTTATATGCAGAATTATCCAATAGGAACCACCGGGAAGCCGTGGGGCGATGAAGAAAAAGCTGAGTGGAAAGCACAGCAGATTGTAAGAAGAAGCTATCAAGAAGAAGTGCTCGATAAACTTTCTAATATTGTTCCAAACGGTTTTGAGTTAAATCAATATGGTGCATTACCTTACGATGAGGCGCGCTATCCACTTTATGCCGTGTTGCCAGAGAGAATAGACCAAAACAAGCCTTCAGTGTTGGTTACAGGCGGTGTTCATGGCTATGAGACAAGTGGTGTGCAAGGCGCACTTCAGTTTATTGAAACAAAGCTGTCGCACTATGCTAAGCACTTTAATGTGATAGTAGTGCCATGTATAAGCCCATGGGGATATGAGACAATTAATAGATGGAACCCGATGGCATTGGACCCAAATCGCTCTTTCTTTTCTGACTCTCCAGCTCCCGAGTCAGCGCAACTTATGAAGCTAGCGTCTGACTTAGGGGTAGCGCTATCGCTCCATATTGACCTGCATGAAACCACTGATACTGATAACAGCGAGTTTCGGCCAGCACTCGCAGCGCGAGACGGCGTAACGCATGACAACTGGAATATACCTGATGGGTTTTACACAGTAGCAAACACGCCTAATCCCCAATTAGCGTTTCAAAAGGCGGTTATTGACGCTGTAAAACAAGTGACGCATATCGCGCCAGCGGACGAGAACGGTAAAATAATTGGTGCTGATGTAGTAAGTGAAGGTGTTATTTGCTACGACAAAAAAGCGCTATACCTTTGTGGGGGGATGACCGACGCGAAGTATGTGACAACGACCGAAGTTTACCCTGATAGCGACAACGCTACTCCTGAAAATTGTAACGACGCGCAGGTTGCAGCTATTTGCGCAGCTCTGGAATTTATCAAATAGACGCTTGAACGTTTAGACGTCTAGATGTATATTTGAGCCTCTTTTAAAGGAGGCTCTTTGTGTTTACGTATTCTGCGGTCATTTACGATGGAAAAAAACAAAATTTGGTAAAATATGAATGTGGGACAGACACTGAGTTTAAGTCATATCTCGATTCGCATTACGGTTGCCACGTGTGTTTGTGGTCAGACAAAGAGCTGTCTGAGGCGACGCTGGCAAGTATTGCCACTACGCGCATACAAACTAATTTAAATGATTTAGACAACACACAGACACTATGAATTTAGAATCTCCATGCATTGCCCAGTGTAAGCTAAACGATGAAGACGTTTGTATTGGGTGCAGGCGTACTATTGACGAAATAACTCATTGGCGGACATACACAGAGCGCCAAAAAGAATCTGTATTTGTTCGATTAAAAGAGCTAAACAGAAGTGCTTATGAAGAATCGTAAAAGCGATTGGACTCAAGAGTAACGACTAAAGGACAGACACTCCCTTTAACCTCTCTGCCAACAGAAAAGCGCTAACAAAACAGAGGATACTCACGCGTAGTTTGCTTTCTACTTGAATAGTGCTTTGAGTATTTAGTACAGAACAAGTGTGCACAAGTGCGGACAGTCACTTTAGTTGAAATAGTAAGCATTCAAGCCTAGCTGGCATCTCCACTTTTTGCTAAACTCCCGCGCCGATTTTCTGTTTCATCTATTCGAGAAGTTTGTAATGAAAGTAATGCTTGCCCCTATGGAGGGCGTTGTAGATCACTTAATGAGAGATATGCTCACTCGTGTGGGTGGTTTCGACCAGTGCGTTACTGAGTTTGTGAGGGTTGTCGATCAGAAGCTACCCAAAAAAACGTTTTATAGACTATGCCCTGAACTTCATAATGGTGGAAAAACACCATCCGGTGTGCCAGTAAGGGTTCAGCTATTAGGGCAACATCCACAATGGCTTGCTGAAAATGCGCAAACTGCAGTCGAGCTAGGTTCTCCAGGCGTAGACTTGAATTTTGGCTGCCCTGCAAAGACAGTTAACAAAAGTAAGGGGGGGGCGGTTTTACTAAAAGAAACCCAGACTCTCTTCGACATTGTAAAAGCCGTTCGTGACGCAGTGCCGGCTGAAATCCCAGTGTCTGCCAAGATCAGATTAGGCTTTGAAGATAAATCGCTTGCTATTGATAATGCCATTGCAATAACCGAAGCAGGCGCTTCGGAACTGGTGGTGCATGCTAGAACTAAAACTGAAGGGTATAAACCGCCTGCTTACTGGGACTGGATTGCAAAAATTAAGCAACATACTGACATACCTCTTGTCGCTAATGGAGAGATTTGGAGCGCTGACGATGCTAGGCGTTGCCAAAGTCAGTCTGGATGTACAAATTTGATGATTGGAAGAGGGGCTTTGGCACTTCCAAATTTAGCACTTTGCATAAAAGAGAATAACGCCCCAATGCCTTGGTCTGAGCTCGCTGCACTGCTAATACAGTATTCTGGTTACGAAATATTCGGCGATAAAGGCAAGTACTACCCCAATCGAATAAAGCAATGGTGTGGTTATCTAAAAAGACAGTATCCTGAAGCAGAGATGCTATTTAACGATATTAGACGTCTCACGAATTCGCAAGACATCGTTGATGTATTGGCTCGCCAGGCTAATATGTAGAGTTTCCGATCTTAACGTTAATTTTCCCTCAGGAAAGGTATTTCTGTGCATTCGTAACATTGGGACGGCACGATCGGTGGCAGCACTTGGCAAAATTATTCATCATTTCAGGGCAGCCAACAGGGCCAGTAAACAGCGTTTCAAAATTACTGGTTACTAATTGCCAGTTTTCTTTTGTCATACCTAGTTTAGTTAAAAGCCTACTCGGCAATTTAGCGCCTATTCGAGACGATTGACTTTTCTCCGCGGTCAACGTCTCAGTGATTAGTTGCAAGTAATCTGAGAAATCAAAGGGAAGACTCACTTTATTTTCGTGTTTTCCATCATAAAATGGCATTAAAAACCTAGGTACTTTGTTTGAACGTTTTGCATTCAAACGATATTGAATACTTGTATAGTGGGAATTGTTTAGTGTTGTCGCAATTTTGGCTCGTATAGGGTTCAAATCGACGTAGGCCATCACGCTTGCGAGTGCTTTTTCATCAAGAATGGCTTGAGATTTGAATCGTCGTTCCCAGAAGTATCCGGTACATTCATCTTCTTTGTTTGCTTTCCTTGCAATATATTCGTTCAGCAATCGCATAAACCAACTGATACTCTGAAGACGCTCTCGGTAAATTACCGACAGCGATTGCAATTCTGTGAGCTCTTCAAGCGTTACTGAATCAAAATCATCTAGGTATCGCTGAACTACTGGCGGGCATTTATAAAACATGCGCCATCGAAGCAAAACTTCGTCCATCGTCCAACTATCAGCTCTACCTTTCGCTATATGAAGTACAATGTGAATGTGATTATGCATTACAGCGTAAGCGCATAAATCAATTGCGAAGGCTTGTGTTAGCCTGTGAAGCCTATCTTGAATCCACTTTCTTCTATGCTCGTAATTTATTCCTGTTCGTGTGTCTTTGCCGCAAAGATACGATTGCCTTACACAGCGAGAGATGCAGTGGTAATAAGGTGTGACTTCTGTATTTATTTGTTTGTATCTAGGTAGAGGCATATCCGTATCCCAAAGTTATTTAAGAACATTATGAGATTTTCGGATTCAAATTTAAGTGGTCTTTAGGACAGTTTTAATGCCTAAAAAAGCTGCTCTAAAAAAATGCAGAGTTAAAGAGGGAGTTCGAAATTGAAAAAATATTAAACAAGGGACAGACACACGTTAAACAAAGTGACTGTCCACTACTACAATTCTATTTAGCTCTCCATTTGGTTATTGATAGCGATGAGGAGAGTGTCTGTCCGTCGATAAAATGAGTTAGCAGTAAAGTGAAGTGTTACACAAATACGTCAACTCTCGATCCAACACGAGAGTCTGAACTGCTTGAGGTCTGCTGCGTATTTTGAGGCTGCGTTTCACGAGTTTCTTGAACATTACGCTGTTCGAGCGGCTGCGTCTGACGCTGAGGCGACTCTAAAACAGTTGAAACTGGCGCAGAATTAACAGATGAAACATCCATAAATAAACCTCATTGAAAACAAATTATCTAACTAGGTTAGCACAATTATTTAGCATTAAGGATTAAACTTCTTAAGTGTCTGTCCATGAAATTCGCAATTAAAGGCTGAGCATCAGCATTCGGATGAATACCGTCGTTTTGCATTAAATCTTTGTTAAGCGCTATCTCTTCAAGAAAAAAGGGAATTTTTTGCACGTTTTGCGACTCAGCTACTTTGCTAAAGTTTTGTGTAAACATCTGCGTGTAGCGTTTCCCATAGTTAGAAGGAATTTGCATTTCTTGAAGAAATACTTCGGCGTTACTTTCTTTCGCTACTGTTACCAACGAATTAAGGTTGCCCTTAATTTTACTGATATTGTGGCCTTGTAGGCCATCGTTTCCACCTAATTCAATTAAAACATGGGTGGGGTTGTGTTGCTCTAGCAAACGAGGGAAACGTGCTAAACCACCATCTGTGGTTTCTCCGCTCACCGCAGCATTTACAATATCAATCGGAATGTTGTCGTCTTGCCACATTTTTTGTAACAAACTGACCCATCCCTCATGTTGCTGTAATCCATAGGCCGCGGATAAACTGTCACCTAAGATGAGTAAAACCGCATTTTCGCTTGTGTTGCCCTGTTCGGCTTGATCTGATAGCGCTTGGAAGGGTATTAAAATAATAAGTAACAAAGCGAATAAATTACGAAATTTAACTAACACGAATTGATGACCCCATATGATAAAAGCTAATGCTGTAACCAAAGTAGTGGATACGAGTGAAGGTTCTCTGCAGATCCTTCGCCCTATTTCTTTTGAAGTCAAGTCTGGTGAGTCGGTTGCCATTATTGGTGCGTCAGGCTCAGGAAAATCAACACTTTTAGGCTTACTGGCGGGGCTAGACCAAGTTACAGAAGGCGAAATATTCCTAGACAGTGACGCGCTTCATAGCATGAATGAAGAAGAGCGAGCCATTTTAAGGGGGAAAAAAGTAGGGTTTATCTTTCAAAGCTTTATGCTGGTTCAAAGTTTAACGGCGCTTGAAAATGTTATGTTGCCTGCTGAAATAGCCGGGCTTGATAACCCTAAAGCGCTTGCATTAGATATTCTTGAGCAAGTTGGCTTGAAGCACCGCGCGCATCATTTCCCTAATCAGCTTTCAGGCGGTGAGCAGCAGCGTGTCGCTATTGCGCGAGCATTTATTACCTCTCCTAAAATTCTATTTGCTGACGAACCTACTGGAAATCTTGATGCTAAAAACAGTGAAAAAATAGAATCGTTGCTGTTTAAAATGAATAGGGAAAAAGGTACTACTCTTGTTTTGGTAACCCATGACAACGAGCTTGCTGAGCACTGTGACAGACAACTAACCATGAATGCGGGCGAGTTAGTAGAAACGACGGGCGCTAATGCTTTGAATAAGAAAGAGGCAGTGTAGATGTCGACATCTTTTAACTTAGCGTGGCGACTTTTCAAGCACGAGGCTCGACGCGGTGAGCTCACTATAATTTTGTTCGCTATTGTTTTATCTGTCGCTGCAGTATTGTCGCTGTCGCTTTTTAGTGAGCGGCTTCAGGGAGCGCTAAAATCTCGCTCGGCTGCGTTCATTGCTGCTGACGCTCAGCTTCGCTCCGACGACCCGGTAAACGAGGAATGGTTAGCCAAAGCACAAGAAGAGGGGTTAACAACGGCCAAGCAAGTCGCCACCCGCTCTATGGTATTTAAAGGCGATGAAATGTCGCTTGTGGACTTGCGTGCGGTTAACAATGCCTACCCGTTAAAAGGAACCGTCAACATCACAGACCAACCCTTCGGCGAAAAACGCACTACAGCAGAGTTACCACAAGAAGGGGAAGCCTGGGTTCAGTCTCGCCTCTTCCAAAGCTTGGGCCTTTCTATTGGTGATGACATTGAAATTGGCGATGGTGTGTTCACGGTAACTCAAGTATTGGTGGATATTCCTGATGCTGGATTCAGCGTGTTCAATACAGACCCGATTGCTCTGATAAACCTTAGTGATCTAGAGAAAACCGCAGTTACTGGACCAGGAAGCCGAGCGCGCTATGTTAGCTTTTTTGCAGGAGATGCCAGTGACGTTGAAAGCTTTAACGCGTGGTTGTTACCGAAGCTTAATGATGATTTACATTCTTGGCGTACGGTAGAGGACGACGAGTCGGCAATTGGGCGCTCGGTAGCAAGCGCAGAGCGTTATTTTTTATTAGCAAGCTTATTAGCAATTGTTTTGGCCGCAGTGTCTATTGCGGTTGCTGCACAGCGTTACGCTCAGCGTCACTTTGACCCTGTAGCGATTATGAAGACGTTGGGAGCGACGAGCAGCGTTATACGCAAAGTTTACCTGTTTCAGATTTTGTTTATTACTGCACTTGGTATTCTAATTGGTCTAATTATTGGTTTCATAGGCCAGCAAGTCGTAGTTACGCTGGTGGCTGATAGAGTCGATGTATCGCTTGATGTTTGGCATTGGCGGCCGCTTTTGATTGCCGTTGCAACAGGTGCCACGTGCGCACTGCTTTTCTCGTTATATCCGCTTTTACAGCTGTTCTCGGTACCACCACTGCGTGTGTTAAGAAAGGACATTTCCGCCAATTTACGTTCAAGAAGCATCCAATTCGCCGCATCTGGTGGTGCGATATTTTTACTTATGTGGATGTACAGCCAAGACCTAAAAATTAGCGCTATTTTATTCGCATCTGGTGTGGCTCTGGTTTTAGGTCTACTGGGCGCAACGTATGTTCTCATCGCTATTGGGCGTAAACTTGGAAGCGGTAGAATGGGCCCTTGGCAATTAGCGTGGGCGCGCATAAAACGCCGCGCAATGGACAACAGCGTCCAACTAATTAGTTTTTCAATTACGATAATGTTGCTGCTTGTAGTGTTGGTCATGAGAAACGACATGGTTTCTCAATGGCGCTCACAATTGCCTGAAGGCACGCCAAATTACTTCTTAATAAATATCACGCCAGACATACAACCTGAATTGGACAGACACTTTGCTGATAACGGCGTTAAAATTGAAGAGTTCTATCCCGTTATCCGTGGCCGATTTGTATCGGTAAATGGGGAAGGGGTTAACAGCGAGGTTTCTAAAGAAGATGAGCCTAATAGAGAGGGCCGACGAGGTCTCGGGCGAGAAGCAAACCTTACGTGGAGCAACACTTTACAGAAAGAAAATGAAGTTGTTGAAGGTAATTGGCACGGTGATTTTGATGAAAAGTATCAAGAGGGCTGGTTTCCCGTATCCATAGAAGAGGGGGTCGCGCAGCGTTTAAACATTAAAATGGGCGATAGACTTACATTTAATGTGGGAAGTGAAATCGTTGAGACGAAAATAACAAGCGTTCGCAAGGTTAATTGGCAAACGATGCAGCCTAATTTCTTCTTCGTCATTCACCCTGATGCAATGGCCGCATTCAGCCCTACTTATATAACTAGCTTCTACCTTCCTACCGAAAGGAAAGCTGAGTTAACTAACCTTTTAAAACCGTTTGCGTCAATAACTATGTTTGACGTCGACGCGCGGATTAATCAGCTACGAGATATTGTTGATCAAGTTTCTGTAGCGGTAGAGTTTATCCTAGTGTTGGTATTGATGGCGGGAAGTTTAGTATTAATTGCTCAGGTTCAGGCAAGCATGGATGAGCGTAGGCAGGAAATCGCTATTCTTCGTACACTTGGTGCCAAGGGCGCACTCATACGCAAAAGCGTTATTTTTGAGTTTGTGATAATTGGAGTTGTAGCTGGATTTATGGCGGCAATGGCGAACGAGCTAAGCCTATACATGCTTCAGACCTCAGTGTTTCAAATGGAAGCGAGTCTGCACCCTGAATATTGGGCGATAGCACCAAGCGTTGGCGCAATTGTTGTAGGAATATTAGGTGCGTTCGGTTGCTGGCGCTTACTTACACTTAACACCAGTCAAATGCTACGGAATATGGTGTAGAGGAATGCAGGCAAGGGAATTGTGAAAGGGAATTGTGGACAGACACTTTGATTAAGCGAGTGTCTGTCCACATTGAAGATGAACATTGAAAAAAAGCTTATGGCTATGCGCCGTAAACTTCGTCTAAAGCTTCCTTAACTGAGGGATAAGCAAACGTAAATCCAGCGGCGGTGAGCTTTTGTGGGATCACTCGCTGTCCTTCTAAAATCATCGTAGATGATTCGCCCATTGCTATTTTCATCACAAAGCTTGGTACATTGAATAGGCAAGGTCGGCCGAGGGCACTGGCTAAGGATTTTGAAAAGACTTTATTAGTAACCGGTTCAGGTGCTGTTAAATTAAAAGCACCTCGACAAGAGTTGTTATTTAGCAAAAACGCAATAGCACCCACCATATCTTGTAAATGAATCCAAGCTAAATACTGATCGCCACTACCCAGTGTACCACCAGCGCCCAACTTGAAAGGCAGTGCCATTTTATCAAGTGCTCCACCTTTTTTAGTCAGAACCACACCAGTTCTAAGTGTCGCAACCCGCGTTTTTTCCTGGTTTACACTATTGGCAATTGACTCCCACTTCGCGCATAACTCGTTGGTAAATTCCACATGTGGTTGCGTATCTTCGGTTACAACCTTATCGCCCTGATTTCCGTAAAATCCAATAGCTGAGCCTGATAAGAATACGTTTGGCGGATTAGCGCTGTCGTTAAATTTTGAAACGAGTTCAGTGGTTATATTCCAACGGCTGTCACAAATTCGCTTTTTTTGAGTGTCTGTCCACCGCTTATCGGCTATTGGCTCTCCTGCTAAATTCACGACGGCATCGAAAGTGTCGAAATTCTTAACCTCAGAAATAGCTTCTACCACTTCGACGTTATCTCCCAATATGCTTTTGGCTTTAGCTATATTGCGTGATACCACAGTGAACGTATGTTCGCGCGAATATTGTCGAATAAATTCGCGTCCAATTAGCCCAGTACCGCCAGTCATTAGAATGTTCACGGTAAACTCCTTGGTGGATTAACTTACTCAGACTTATTGCAAGATAGTGTTAATGATACCGAATCAGAAAATCTAAGCGCGTGGGGTTTATCTACTTCAACTTCGGCGTAACGAACTGATGAGTGCTCTGCAGCAATACTTAAAACATCTGCGGTAAGCTTTTCTAGAAGTGAAAAGCGATTATCTTCCACAAGCTTAATGATGGCTTTGGTGATAGTCTTATAATTGAGTGCGTCGCTCATATCATCAGTGTTAGTTGCTTTTTCTGCGTCGTAGTCAATTTTTACATTTACAACCACGTCCTGTTTGTTTTTTATCTCATCTTCATTGATGCCAATGTAAGTGCGTAGTCTTAGGTTTTTAATTTTTATAGTCGCAAGATTAAAGTTCATCGGTGTCTCTTGTTTGTAGTTGTTTATAAGTCGTTGTAAAGTATTGTCGTTTCAGTCAGGAATGTAGCACAAAATGTCAATGGAACTACGCTCGCCAACAGCAAAAATTCTTATCGTTTTAGCATGTTTAGTGGTGGTAATGGCCGGAATTAAAGCGGCCAGTACGATCATGGTGCCATTTTTTCTCTCTATTTTTATCGCTATAGCATGTAGCCCAATCATACGTTGGACATCTAAATTTGGTGTGCCTAAGTGGCTTTCTATCACCTTTGTTATACTACTTATTGTTGTTTTTGGTTTTCTTTTAGCTGGCTTAGTTGGCCAGTCAATGACCGAGTTTCGAGAAAATTTGCCCGAGTATAGAAGTAAGCTGGATACAGAGTTCGCTTGGGTTGTGACGAAATTGGCTGAATTCAATATTCATATTAATCGAGAGCTCATTGCTTCCCACCTTGACCCCGCAACAGCAATGTCGGTAGCAACAAATTTTATAAGTGGAATGGGGGGCGTACTGTCCAATCTCTTCTTAATTCTCCTTACTGTAATTTTCATGCTTTTTGAAGCCGATAGTATTCCTCGTCGCTTGCATATAGCACTGGCAGACCCTGACATGAAGCTTAAACATATCGACAGATTTATTCGTTCAGTAAACAGTTATTTGGCAATCAAAACGGTAGTAAGCTTAGGAACGGGGCTAATTATTGGCGTTTGGCTATATGTGATGGGAGTTGATCACTTTATGCTTTGGGCAGTCTTGGCCTTTATGCTTAATTTTATTCCCAATATCGGCTCTATAATTGCTGCGGTGCCCGCGGTATTAATTGCTTTCGTTCAGCTTGGCCCTGCCTCTGCGGGTTTTGCTGCGCTAGGCTTTGTGCTTGTCAATACGATAATGGGTAATATGGTAGAGCCCAGGTTGATGGGTAAGGGCATGGGGCTATCTACACTTGTGGTATTCCTTTCATTGATATTTTGGGGCTGGTTGCTGGGTACCGTTGGTATGCTGCTTTCAGTGCCATTAACCATGGTTGTAAAAATAGCACTGGAATCTCGCGAGGAAAGCAAGTGGCTTGCAGTTCTGTTATCGAGTGAAGGTGAGAAGACTACGGCCTAAAGACAGAGCTTTGATAAAAGTAGTGGACAGACACTTATCTGTTACTGATGAAAGCTGTTGAATAGGCAATGATCGAGTAACGTAGGAAGTGTGTGTCCGAAACATCCCATGCGTACGTAAAAAGTGGACAGACACTTTTTCGTTACAGATGAAAGCTGTTGAGTCGGCGATGATTGCGTGATGTAGGAAGTGTGTGTCCGAAACATAGCATGCGTACGTAAAAAGTGGACAGACACTTTCTCGTTACAGATGAAAGCTGTTGAATAGGCAATGAGCGAGTAACGTTATAAGAGTCTGTCCGATTCATTACATGTATCTTTTACGTTAGCTGCACCTTGTGAATTAAGTGACTGTCCAGAGTAGTGTTGCTTCTGGAAGTCACTCAAAACAATATGAGAGTTCTTCAAGAAGTGTCAGATAAGGCATCAATCGTGATTGGGAAACTCAAGAATTATACAGGCACCGCCAAGTGCACTATCCTCAATTCTCATCCTCCCCTCATAAATCGAGACTAAGTCAGCGGCTAATGCCATACCAATGCCATGGCCTTCTGTATACGCATCAAGGCGCGTACCTCGCTCTAACAAATGCAGCTTTTTATCGTCAGGTATACCTGGACCATCATCTTCAACTTTAATCGTAAGCCAGCTGTTTTTTGTTTCTGCTGAAACAATAATTCTGTTTTTAGCTGCTTTACACGCGTTGTCTAATAAGTTGCCGCAAAGCTCCATTAAATCGGTTTCGTCGCCTTTGAATTGGGTGTTTTCGTCTAACTCGAGCTCAATCGTAAGTGCTTTGTCTTGATACACTTTGTCCATGGCATCAGCAAGCTTGTGCAGAACCGGAAGAACATTGATTGCCTGCTGCCATCCCAACTTACCCGCACTCGCCCGTTTCAATTGGCGCTTAATTATTTTATCGATTTGTTGTAAAGCCTCATACACTTCTGCGGTTAGGCCTTTGCTCCCTGATGCGACGGCAAGCGGAGTTTTCAAACTATGCGCTAAATCGCCTAAGCTATTTTTGTACCTTATTCTTTGTGCGGCTTCAGTTTGAAGTAACCCGTTAATAGACTGCTTTAAAGAATCAAATTCAACGGGATAACGTGCCTCAAGCTGTCGTTTATGGCCACTAGATGTTTGTGAAATTTCATCAATCAGCTTTCTAACAGGCAGAAGAACAAGGCTAATACCAACGATGATGAAGATAAGAAGCGCTACGCAAAGAGTGAATATCCACTGCCATGTAGTGTTTAAAAACGTGTTTCTCTCGTCCTCAAAAAGTGCTTTGTTGTTGAATATGTAAAACCTGACGGGCTCGAAGTCTCTACTCGATGCAAACTCCGCAGTGAAAGCATATACAAAAAATGAAGCGTTCTCTTCAAATGAGGGGGTGTGAGACTCTAGAAATAACTCGTTGCCCACTGCAACATCTATTTCAGGTGGCGAAAAAGTGTATTCGAGGGCTGACGCAGATTGCCAAATCACTTTATCTCGAAATACGATAATGCCAAGATAGCCTGAGCCCGGAAGATTTAACTGCTCTTCGTACAAAATTTCGGGCATGTAGGGCATGTCGCCATCTAGTTCGAAAGCAGAAAGTAAGCCTAAATTCATCAGCCGAAGCTCGCTCATTTTCGCTTGAGTTAAACTATCTGTATAAGCTTCATCTAAAATAACAACAGTAAAAGGCGCAAAAAAGGCCAGCAGTACAATTGCCAGAGAGATGCTTCGCAAACGAAGCGACAACTGCCTCATAAGCTTCTATTTATCCTGTAACCCCTACCTCGAAGGGTCTCAATAGGTTTTAATTCTCCAGATGGGTCGAGTTTTTTGCGCAATCTACCTACGAAAACTTCAATAACATTGCTGTCTAAATCAAAGTCTTGATCGTAGATGTGCTCGGTAAGCTCTGTTTTCGAGATAACCTTTTGCGGGTTAAGCATCAAGTATTCCATAACTTTATACTCGTACGCCGTTAACTCTAGTGGTTGGCCGTTTAGCGATAGCTCTTCACTGACCGTATCCAGCGATATAGGGCCGAACTGGATAGTAGGGTTTGCTTGACCCGAAGAACGTCGAATTAATGCTTTAGTTCGGGCAAGTAGCTCTTCATTGTGAAATGGCTTGGTAAGATAGTCGTCAGCACCCGCATCCAACCCTTCAACTTTTTCTTGCCATCTATCTCTTGCAGTTAAAATAAGTATAGGGCAGGAAATATCAGCCTGACGGGCTTTTCTAATAACCTCAAAGCCGTCAAGCTTTGGCATACCAATGTCGACGATGGCGAGGTCATAGTTGTACTCTTGAATTAGAAAAAGCGCGTGCTCACCATTGTCGGCTAAGTCAACGCTGTAACCGTTTTGCTGAAGTAGTGCGTCCAGTTGAGTCAATAATCTGCTATCGTCTTCGGCTACGAGGATACGCATGTTAATCCTTATCTTTACTTGTTTTTACCTTGCCTGAGCGTTTGTCTACGTCTACCGATACTACTCGTCCTGACGTTGTCAGCACTTTTACACGGTAGTTTTTTGAGGTTTGCTCTACTTTCAAAACGCGGCCATTTACTGCTACACGTGCGCGCTCCGCAGCTTCGCTTTTTGATATACCGCCGCCAGAGTTTTGCAATGCCGCTGCTGGTGCGATGTTAGATAGAGCTAACACTAAACAAACCAATGCAGCACGAAGCGATAATGTCATACAACCTCACAATTATTTTCCCACTCAGTCCAACTTACAGATAAGTATAACGTTGCAAACTGAACCCATTCTGAACTTAGGTTAGTCTACCTCGCTGATTAAAAACTGTATATAAGCCTTAAGTAAATGACATTGCTGGTAAACCAATAACGTGGACAGACACAAACTTTGCGAGCTGTACCTCAAAATTAGTGCTTATTTGTTGAAGTAAGCTGAATAATCTTTACGCTTACTTTGAAAAAGTGTCTGTCCACAATTAGATTCAACCAATAAAGTGTCTGTCCACAATTAGCTTCGATATGTCGGTTAGCAAACGAGTGACTGTCCACAATTAACGCAAGCTCTCTTCATAACAGTCAATGAAACAAAAAAGCCCCTGAAAACCAGAGTAATCCGGTTTTCAGGGGCTTTCGCTTGAGTGGCTATGTATCGCTATCTAAAAACAAAAGATAGCTTAAAAACCTAAGGCAATACCTTTTTGTAAGGTTTAACTACAACACTTTCATACACACCAGCCTCAATATACGGGTCGGCGTCTGCCCATGCTTGAGCAGCTTCTAGTGAATCAAATTCAGCTACCACTAGCGAGCCAGTAAACCCGGCTGGGCCAGGATCTGGGCTATCAACCGCAGGAAAGGGGCCCGCCATTACCAAACGGCCTGCACCTTTTAACGCATTCAAACGCTCAAGGTGAGCAGGACGCGCCGCAAGGCGTTTTTCTAGGCTGTCTGCTACATCGGTAGCACAAATCATATATAGCATGCGCTTATCCTTTTGCCGTTGCTGCTTTCATGCTTTCAACAAAGCTGCCGAGTTCGCTTAGCATTTTGTGACTGTCCGACAAATTGGCAGCGATGATATTCACCGTCGCCGAGCCAGAAATCGCGCCAGCGGCACCTGCGTCAATAGCAGATTTAACCTGTTCAGGTGTTGAGATACCAAAACCTAACAATGCTGGTGCTGCTTTGTGTTTGTTTAAGCGCTCAATAAGCTCTGATGCAGGCACGTTTGCTGCCGTTTCTGCGCCAGTAACGCCCGCACGGCCCAGTAAATACGTATAGCCTTTTGAGTATTCACCAATTTTTTCCATGGTTTCGTCTGTGGCATTCGGCGGGGCAATCAATATTTGTGAAATGCCTGTTGCTTCGGCAGCTTTTTGGAAAGGCGCCGCTTCGCGAATTGGCACGTCTGCAACCAAAATTGAATCAACGCCTGCTTCTTGCGCTTTGCTGTAAAATTTCTCAACACCTTGGGCCATAACCAAGTTACTGTAAAGCAACAAACCAATTGGAACGTTAGGGTATTTCGCGCGAACCCGTGAAATTACGACCAAGCAATCTGCCACCGTCACCTTGTTGCTTAATGCGCGAATGGCTGACGCTTGGATAGTAGGGCCATCAGCGATGGGGTCAGAGTAAGGGATACCCAATTCAAGTGCGTCTGCACCGCTTTCAACCAGCTGACAAATAATGGCTTCAGATTGTACTAAATCGGGGTCACCTACCATAACAAAAGGTACGAATGCGCCTTGGTTCTTTTCATCAAGGCCCGCAAACATTTGTGCATATCTATCCATTATAAATCGTCCCCTAAAATGTTGATTACGTGCGCTAAATCTTTGTCGCCACGACCCGATAAATTCACTACGATTATGGTTTCTTCTTCCGCTTCATCTGCCATATTCAGCGCATGAGCAAGGGCATGTGACGACTCAAGGGCAGGAATAATACCTTCTTTTCGTGCAAGCAATTGGAATGCATTCAGCGCTTCTTCGTCAGTGGCGGCCACATATTCCGCGCGGCCAATGTCGTGAAGGTAAGCATGCTGAGGGCCTACCGCAGGGTAGTCGAGCCCCGCCGATACGGAATAGCTCTCTTCAATTTGGCCTTCTTTGTCTTGCATGATGAAGGTGTAAGCGCCGTGAAGAATACCTTTTGTGCCCGTCACGATTGTTGCACCGTGTTCTTTGGTGTGCACGCCTTTACCCGCAGGCTCAACGCCCACTAAGCGCACAGAAGGCTCATCAATGAAGTCGGCAAACATACCGATAGCATTTGAGCCTCCGCCCACACATGCTACTACTGCGTCAGGCAAGCGACCTTCTTTTTCCATAATTTGTGCGCGAGTCTCTTCACCAATCATGCGGTGATATTCACGAACAATGGTAGGGAAGGGGTGAGGACCCGCGGCGGTGCCCAATAAATAGTGCGCTTTATCATAGTTCGCAGACCAGTCGCGCATGGCTTCGTTTACTGCATCTTTAAGCGTACCAGAACCTGCGTTTACAGGAATAACCTCTGCGCCCATAAGCTTCATACGGAACACGTTTGGTGCTTGGCGCTCAACGTCTTTCGCACCCATATAAATACGCGCTTTAAGCCCAAGCAATGCACATGCTAACGCGGTTGCTACACCGTGCTGGCCTGCGCCAGTTTCGGCGATGACTTCTTTTTTACCCATGCGCTTAGTAAGTAGCGCTTGGCCTAACACCTGGTTAGTTTTGTGCGCGCCACCGTGCAGTAAGTCTTCGCGCTTTAGGTATAATTTTACCTTAGGGTTACTCACTAGGTTGCGAGTTAATGTCATAGATGTGGGGCGACCGGCATAGTCTTTTAACAGAGATAAAAACTCTTCGTTAAATGTCGGGTCGTCCTTGGCATCCAAAAATGCTTTTTCCAACTGATCTAACGCCGGAATAAGTAGTTCGGGCACGTACATGCCACCAAATTCGCCAAATTTTGTATCTAACTGGTTCATTACGTTGTCCTGTTTTTAAATTAGTAACGGCGGCAAACGGTAAAAAGCGCGTCGAGTTTATCTTCGCTTTTCACGCCGGGTGTAGTTTCTACGCCTGAATTCACATCGATAGCGCCACAGCCAGTTGCAATAGCATCTGAGACATTCTCGGGGCTAATACCGCCAGCAAGCACCAACTTATGCTTCGCTTCAATGTCATTTAATAACTGCCAGTTGAACGCTTCGCCTGTACCGCCCTTTGCATCGCCTACTTGGCAATCCAGAAGAACGCGGCTTACAAGGCTATTATTTAAGTGACTGTCCACTGCTTCTGGTAGTGCGTCAGAAGAGGTTGCTTTAACACCTTCGACTTTCCAAATTTCACAACTTTCTGGGAGCTTGGCAGCAAGCGCAGAAATGTAGGCGTCATCTTCGCTGCCGTGAAGCTGCACGGCAAAAAGGTTAAGCGAGGCGGCGAGCGACACCACTTCATCAATGTCGTGATTAACAAACACACCCACAAAAGCTCCGTCAACGCTTTGCGTTATGGTCAAAGCCTGTGCTTCACTCACACAGCGTGGCGATTTTTCAGCGAAGATCAGCCCGCCAAAGCTTGCGCCTTTATCAAATGCCATTTGTGCCTGTTCTGGGGTGGTAAGCCCACACACTTTAACTGCACCATTCACTAACGTTTTCACTGCGCGTGGAAGGTCAGCCTCGGCCATCAAAGCACTGCCCACTAAGAAGCCTTGGGATACAGGCGCTAAACGAAGCACGTCTTGGTGTGTGTAAATGCCCGACTCTGAAATAACCACGTAATCGTGCGTGGCTTTTTCAAGCATGGGCACAAGGCGTTCGGTGGTGGCTAAATCGGTAGAAAGATCGCGTAAGTTGCGATTGTTGATACCAATAATGTTAGCTTCAAGGGCAATGGCGCGCTTCATCTCTTCTTCATTACTTACTTCGGTAAGAATGTCTAACGACAGAGCATTAGCAATGTTTGCCAACTCGCGATACTCGTCATCATCTAGCACGCTAAGCATTAATAGCACTGCGTCGGCATTGTAGTGACGGGCTAAATACACTTGATAGGTATCAACGAAGAAATCTTTGTTAAGCACAGGCTGAGCAACGCGCTCAGTAACATAAGCTAAGTACTCAAATTTACCCTGAAAATACTTCTCGTCTGTTAGCACTGAAATACCGGCAGCGTAAGGCGTGTAAGCCGCTAAAATCTCGTCTAAATCGAAATGCTCTCGAATGAGGCCTTTTGAAGGCGACGCTTTTTTACATTCGAAAATAAAGCCTGCGTTTGGCTCACTAAGTGCCGCAAATAAACTCTTTTGGGAAGGCACTAGGCCAGCCTTGAAGTTTTCTAGCGGCAGCGCTTCTTTACGTGAGGCCACTTCTTCTCGTTTGTCTGCAACAATTTTCTCAAGCACATTAGCCATTCGTGCTTACCTCCTGAGTAATTTGGGCAACCTTCGTTAATAACTGCGTCGGCAACCCCTCGGCCATAGCGTTCATCGCCATTTCGGCCCCTTCTTTAAAGGTTGAGGCTTTACCGGTTACTTTCAACAGTGCTCCGCAGTTCATTGCGATAGCTGCGCGGTGTGCCTCTTTACCTTCGCCGTTTAGCGCCGCTTCAACAAACTGTCTGTTTTCTTCAGGCTCGCCACCTTCAATTGCAGAAAGTGGATAATGAGGTAAACCGAAGTCTTCAGCGGTAACGGTAAGCTTGCGAATATCGCCATGCTCAAGGTCGTAAATCATTGATTCGCCGTGAAGTGCTAGTTCATCTAAGCCGTCGCCATGCACAATCATGGCGCGATGCTGACCAAGCAACATAAGCGTTTTTGCATAGGGTTCAAGCAGTTCGGGAGAGTATACGCCGAAAACGCCGTGAGTTGGACCCGCTGGGTTCGCCAGTGGCCCCAGTATATTAAATAAGGTTCTAGTCTTCATTGCAGCGCGCACGGGGGCTGCGTGACGCATGCCGGCGTGATAAACCGGTGCAAAAAGAAATGTGAAATTTGCTTCATCTAAGCATTTTCGCGATGTTTCTGGGCTTATTTCTAAATTAAGTCCAAACTGGCGAAACAAATCAGCAGAACCAGACTTGCTCGACACACTGCGATTTCCGTGTTTCGCTACCTTCACACCACACGATGCGGCCACAACTCCTGCGGCGCTAGAAATATTAATGGTGTTGTGACCATCGCCACCCGTACCAACGATGTCGGCAAATTCATAAGACGGTGTTGGGAAGGGCAGTGCGTTTGCAACCATAGCACTCGCCGCACCCGCAATTTCGCTAGGTGACTCTTTTTTCATTTTCAGCGCAGTAAGCACAGAGGCAATCATCACTTCGCTTTGCTCTCCGTGCATGATGCTGTTAAACAAGCTGTATGCCTCGGTTTGCGACAGCGATTCTCGCAGCATAATTTGTTCTAGTAGAGGGCCCGCGTTAAGCATGGTTTGCTTCCTGTAACGTTAAATAGTCAATACTTTGCTTTAACAGCAAACTGCCGTGGGCTGTTAAAATAGATTCTGGGTGAAATTGGAAACCCAACATGCGATCTTCGCTATTGTAAACTGCCATTACGGCCTCACTGCCGTCATCGTTTACTGTAGAAGCGCAAACAGTAAGGTTTTCAGGCAAGGTATGTGCCACTAAAGAGTGGTAACGTGCAACATGTAAAGGTTGCTGCAGATCTTTAAACATGGCGTCTTCAGAATGGGTAATGGCAGAAGACTTACCGTGCATAACTTGGCTGGCGCGACCCACGGTGCCGCCGTAATGTTCAACAATGGCTTGGTGCCCCAAACAAATTCCGATAACGGGGAACACGCCGTGTACCTTTTTAAGTAGCTCAGGCATACAGCCAGCTTCACTTGGTGCGCCTGGACCTGGCGACAACATAAGAAGCACTGGGCCTTTTGTAGCTTGCTCCTGCATTCTTTCAAATAGCGCATTTGCAGATACCGTGTTGCGGTATACTTTTATATCTAAATTTAAAGTGCGCAGTTCATCAACAAGGTTGTAGGTAAATGAATCTACATTGTCGAGCAAAAATAAGGTGGTCACTTGTTGGTTCATGCATTGCCTCCTTCATGTAACGCAACGTCAATGCCTTGGGCCTCTTCCAGAAGCGCCGCTTTAACCGCGCCAATTACCGCTTGTGCTTTAGCACGGGTCTCATCTGCTTCGGCTTGTGGAATAGAGTCGTGTACAACGCCTGCACCTGCTTGAATGTAGGCCTTGCCGTTTTTAACAAAGGCTGAACGTATAACTATACAAGTGTCCATATCGCCATTGCCATTTAGGTAACCAACGGCGCCACCATAGCTGCCTCGGCGCTTGTGCTCTACTTCACGAATTAATGTAGCTGCGCTTATTTTTGGTGCGCCAACTAAGGTGCCCATATTCATGCAGGCTTGATAAGCATGCAGTGGATCTAAATCGTCACGCAGCTGGCCTACCACACGTGACACTAAGTGCATCACGTGAGAGTAACGGTCGACTTTAAGTAAATCTTTTACATAGCGCGTACCCGGGCGGCTTACCTTGGCTACATCATTTCGGGCAAGGTCAACCAACATAATGTGTTCAGACTTTTCTTTGGTGTCTTCACGAAGGTTTAGCTCAATACGGCTGTCTAAATCTCTATCAATACTGCCGTCGGGGCGCTTACCGCGAGGGCGAGTACCGGCAATAGGGTAAATCTCTACCTGATTGCTTTCCCTTTCGTATTTAAGCGCTGATTCTGGAGAGGCGCCAAATATACTAAAAGCGGCATCTTGCATGTAAAACATGTAAGGGCTTGGATTTGATTCTTTAAGTTTAGCGTAGGCAAGTAGCGGCGACGGGCAGGGGAGAGAGAATGTGCGCGAGGGCACAACCTGAAAAATGTCGCCGGCTAGAATGTGCTGTTTTAGGTCGAGCACATGATTGCAAAACTGTTCATCACTTAAATCAACGCTAACTTCAACGCTTGGGTCAAAAGAAGAAAGTGACTGTCCGTGTACGGTATCGGTATTTGAAACGAGTGACTGTCCACTTTGCGCCTCTATGTGCTTTGCTGCATTTGTGCTTACTAGCACGGGCTTGGCAGGCATATCGTGTAGCTGCTGATGAATCGACTCTAAGCGCTGCGCTATGGCAAAGTATTGCTGTGCAACATCTTGCCCGCTAAATACACTGCCAATTAAATGCGTTTCGCGAGTTTGGTGATCAACAGTAATTAAGGTTTCAGCTAAATAGAATACAAAATCTGGACAGTCATTTTCACCTTCTGCGACACCAGGCAACTTTTCAAAGCCTGCCAACATGTCGTAGGCAAATACGCCGCCTAAAAAGACTGCGTGGGGGTGCTGGCGAATAGGCGTAATCTTGTTGATTACAATGCGAAGTGCGTCCATTACGCTCGCGGCTTTTAATCGGCTGTCTTCATCAAGCTCGCTGTCAGCGTCATTGCACACCAACGTAATTGAAGTGTCTGTCCTTTCTTTGACGTTTAAGCCATCTGGTGCGTGAGAAGCAAATAAGGGCAACACAGAAGCGCCATTTGCGGTGAGCGCTGTCACCTCAACGCGGTTGCCTCTGCATTCCATACGCAGCGCTGCATCAACCATTAGCAAGCTTTGTAGGTCATCTTTAGAATCAATTTCGGCTGACTCTAAGAGCAGCGCGTTGCTTTTGTTTCCGCATAAATGGGCAAACGCAGCAAGGGGGTCGTCCACATATCTCCCAACTTGCTCTATTGTTTCTACTTTGCCTGGGGAAGTTCCCAGTTCCGCTAAACTCATTTTTGCTACTCTCCAATTGCAAAAAGATAAAAAAAAGGCCCGTATAAACGGGCCTTTATGTGTATTCATTCACGCACTACAGTGCACACCGCCCGTTAAGTTAGGGAGTGCCACCACCAAGCTGCAACTGTCATTGCTGTTGAAATATTGTATGAATGCATGAATTACTCGTTGTTTTTCCAAACTTCAATAGGATTTGAAGCGGTTAGTACGTATACTTTGTGTATATAGAAGAAAACAAATTGCCTTTTGTGTCAACCTAAAATTTGCATAAGACATTGAAAATAGATCTACATAGTCACACAAAATACTCTGACGGCCATTTAACGCCAGAAGAATTAATCCTTCGCGCGCACACTATGCAGGTGGATGCACTTGCTGTTACCGACCACGACACGGTTGCTGGTTTGGAAGAAGCGCATGCTACGCAAGCAAAGCAAAAACGAGCGCTAACCATTATTGATGGTGTTGAAATTTCAACTACGTGGCACAGTTTCGACATCCATATAGTTGGGTTAAATGTGGACAGACATTGCCCAATGTTTCTTGAGCGGCTGCAAGGTCAGTCTCAAACTCGCGAAACCCGGGCTGAGAAAATTGCCGATAAGCTTGAAAAGTGCGGCTTTGAGGGTGTTTTAGCGCGCGCAAAAGCGCTGGCGGGCGTTGGGCAGGTAACGCGGGCTCACTTTGCACGAGTATTGGTAAACAATTACGGCGTGCCCAGTATGGATGCCGCGTTTAAAAAGTACTTAGGGAAAGGCAAACGAGCGGCCGTTAAAGCTGAGTGGCCAAGCATTGAAACGGCTATCACATGGATCCACGAAGCAGGTGGACAAGCCGTTCTTGCTCATCCTGCCCATTACGACATGACAGCAAAGTGGCTACGGCGCTTGGTGGCCTTGTTTGAACAAGCCGGTGGCGATGCTATTGAAACTGTGTTCCCAGGTATCAATAAAACAAAGCAGGAACTTATCAACGAGCTTGCGCAAACTCATCAGTTGTTAGCATCGGCGGGCTCTGATTTTCACTTCCCGTCTCGTTGGACTGAGCTGGGTAAGAACCTAGGCATTAGCAGTAAACTCACGCCGGTATGGCATAATTGGCAGCTGTTTGAAGGGCTGACGGCTGAGAGTTAAGAAAATCTAATTTAACACTGTCACGGTATAAACCTGTGGTGTAAGTTAAATAGTTAACGTGCGGTTGATGAGCGTTTTCACTAACAAATAGGCCAACAGAAGCCCAACAAGTAGACAGTCACACACCCGGTTGGCAAAGTAGTGCTGTCGATGACGCTTTTTTGAAAAGGAAGTATTTATGAGTCAATTTTTCTATGTACACCCCGACAACCCGCAAAAGCGCTTAATTAGCCAAGCCTGCGAGTTAATTCGGGAAGGTGCTGTTGTAGTGTATCCTACCGACTCAGGCTATGCCATAGGCTGCCAAATGGAAGACAAAAAGGCGCTTGAGCAACTGTGTCGCATTCGTCAAATAGATAAAGACCACAATTTTACCTTAATGTGTCGAGATATGTCTGAGCTTTCGATTTATGCAAAAGTAGACAACACGGCCTTTAGACAAATTAAAAACAATACGCCGGGGCACTACACGTTTGTGTTGAAAGCGACCCGTGAGGTACCAAAGCGTTTGCAAAATCCTAAACGAAAAACCATTGGTATTCGTGTGCCTGACAACGCCATTGCGCTAGCGTTGTTAGAAGAGCTGGGCGAGCCGTTAATGTCTACGTCTTTGATTTTGCCAGGCAACACCATGGCTGAATCAGACCCTGATATCATTCGCGACAACTTAGAAAAGCAAGTTGGGCTTATTATTCACGGTGGTTACATTGGCGAGCAGCCAACGACTGTGGTGGACTTATCGGAAGATGCGCCGGTAATTTTACGCCATGGTACGGGCGATCCATCTCCGTTTGAATAACCTTATATGTGCAGCATTGGTTTAGATATTCGCTGGTTAAGCAAGTGTGTTTTCAGAAACAATGTTGATGGGATGCAGCGTAAGCACCTAAATAATAAAATCAATAATAGTCGCTTTGATAGCGTGTGAGAAACGGTTGTCGAACTGTGTCAGAACTTGTTGAAGAAAAAAATACAGGCAATGAATCGCCGACTGAAAAGTCGCTTGCAACGCCCGTCCAGCAACCGTTACCGCTAGCGTTCATAAATGGCGAAGCGCTAATTGAAAAACCTGAAGATCTTTTCATTCCCCCAGATGCGCTAGAAGTCATATTAGAGACCTTTGAAGGGCCTCTCGACTTATTGCTTTATCTAATCAGAAAACAGAAGTTTGATATCACCACATTGCCCATCGCTGATGTTACCAAGCAGTATATGGAGTATGTGGATGCCATGATGTCGCTGAAACTTGAGCTGGCGGCAGAGTATTTGCTGATGGCAGCCATATTGGCAGAAATTAAGTCCAGGCTTCTACTACCTAAACGCAGTGACGATTCCGACGAAGAAGAAGACCCTCGCGCAGAGCTTATTCGCCGATTAAAAGAATACGAGCTAGTAAAGCAAGCAGCGGAAGATTTAGATATTCAGCCACGACTAGAGCGTGATATTTTCCAACCACATGTTGAGCTGAGTGAGAGTGTAGCGCCAATTCGTATTGAGCCTGATGTTTCTTTAGCAGAAATTGTATTAGCGTTTAGCGCAGCCATGAAACGTGCTGAAGCTTTTGAGCACCATACTATTGAACGGGAAGCGCTGAGCACCCGAGAGCGCATGTCGCTTATTTTGTCGTTACTTACAACAGCAGAATATACGCCGCTTGAACGCCTATTTACGGTGGATGAAGGGAAAGCTGGCGTAGTGGTTTGTTTCTTAGCAATTCTAGAATTAGTAAAAGAACAGCTAATTTTATGCATTCAGGCAGGTCCTTACGCAAAAATTCATGTAAAATTAGGTGCCCATGAAGAAAATTAACACGGCGCAGCTTAAACAATTAGTAGAGGCAGCAATATTTGTTGCTGATAAACCAATTTCAAAGCAGCATTTAAAAGAAACGGTACTTAATGAGTTTACCGTTGCCGACAGAACCTTGAGTAAGGTGCTTAACGAGCTAAAGTTAGATTATCAGCCACGAGGTATTCAGCTGGTGGAAGTCGCGAGTGGCTATCGTTTTCAGTCGTTAGATGCGTTAAGTCCGTGGTTAAGTAAATTGTGGCAGGAAAATGCGCCAAAGTATTCTAGAGCAATGCTCGAAACATTGGCGCTTATTGCCTATCGTCAGCCTATTACACGCGGAGAAATCGAGCAGGTAAGGGGCGTGGCGGTAAGCAGTAATATTATAAAGACACTCACAGAACGAGACTGGGTTAAGGTAGTAGGCCACAAAGAAGTGCCTGGGCGACCAGCGCTTTATGCAACTACCAAAGGCTTCTTAGACTATTTTTCGATGACGTCGTTGAGCGATTTGCCCAATGCTGACGCTTTCGAAAATATGGCAGAAAGCATTGCGTCAGACTCGCCGCTTAAGGTGTTAAATGAGGCACCGTCTGAATAGACCGTGCGACCGTAAACAAGCAATTAAAGAGTGAAAACCCATGACTGAAAAGTTGCAAAAAGTGCTGGCTAACCAAGGGCTAGGCTCGCGACGAGAAATGGAACGTTGGATTGAAGAAGGCCGAGTATCGGTCGATGGTACCAAAGCTACTTTAGGGGATAGAGTTGATCACACTGCACAGATTCGTGTGGATGGTCATTTGCTTTCTCGCCAAACTGAACAGCCAATTTGCCGGGTGCTGATGTACAACAAGCCCGAAGGTGAATTGTGTAGCCGTCACGACCCTGAAGGTCGCGATACAGTATTTGACCGCCTTCCTGCTATTCGACTAGGACGTTGGATTACAGTAGGTCGTTTAGATATGAACACCAGTGGCTTACTGTTATTCACTAACGACGGTGAATTAGCAAACCGCCTTATGCACCCTAAGTGCGAAGTAGAGCGCGAATACGCCGTTCGCGTATTTGGTGAAGTTACGGGTAAAACGCTACATACGCTTCAAAAGGGTGTGGAGCTAGAAGACGGTGAAGCTAAGTTTCTTACTATCTCTGGTGCGCCTACGCCTCAGCATGCTGAAGATGAAAGCATGAACCGCTGGTATAACGTAACGTTAAAAGAAGGGCGTAACCGCGAAGTACGTCGCCTTTGGGAATCACAAGGCGTGCAGGTTAGCCGCTTAATTCGCGTTAAGTATGGCCCAATTGAACTGCAAAAGCGTCTACCGCAAGGTGCGTGGGTGGAACTAGGGTTAGAAGACGTGAACGCGCTTCGTAGCCACGTTCAGCTGCCAGATGAAACGCAAACGATGGTTAACGTGCGTCAAGGTAAACTTGACCACGCGCGCTTAAGCCGTATGCGTCGCTCGGTTAAAAAGCATAAAGTGCGCAAGCAACAAGGCTTAAACAAACGTGCTGGGCGCCCTGCAAAACGAAAGTAGCGTTAAATAAACGTTCAGGTATGTACTAAAGCCGCAAGCTCACGCTCGCGGCTTTTTTGTATTCAGCGGTAAGTAGGGAGTGATTAAAGCTCTTTAAATTTACATGAATAATAGCTTTACCATCGTTATTTAATCGCTTTAGGCGATCTTCTTTTTCCACGAAGGCGTAGCAAAAGTGTATCTGCTACGGCAGATTGTATTTGGCTAACATGGATAAGGAGACGGTAATGAAAGATATGCCTCAGCTAGGAATGGGAACGTTTCGGTTAGAAGGTGAAGTAGCCCGAGAATCTGTGAGCAAGGCGCTGGAAGTTGGCTTCAGGCACATCGACACCGCGCAAATTTACGGTAACGAGGCGCAGGTAGGTGATGCGATTAAAACTAGCGGCCTCAATAGAAACGAGCTATTTGTAACAACCAAAGTGTGGCATGAATCTCTAGGTGAAGGCCACTTTATTCCAAGCGTTCATGAAAGCTTGGAAAAATTGAAGCTAGAGTATGTTGACTTGCTTCTAATTCATTGGCCGTATCCAGGCAGTGATGTAACGCTGGAAAGTTACTTAGGCAGTCTTGCAAAAGCGAAAGAACAAGGCCTGACCCGTCATATTGGTGTATCTAATTTCACAATTGATTTGTTAAACCACGCTGAAGAGATGTTGGGAAAAGGCGAAGTTTATACAAACCAAATTGAAATCCATCCTTTCATGCAAAATAAGAAAGTTGTTGAAGCCTGCAAGGAAAAGGGCGTAAAGGCGACCGCCTACATGCCATTCGCTGTGGGAAAGGTAATGAAGGACGAAACTTTATTACGAATTGCGCAAAACCATAACGCGACGCCCGCACAAGTCGTATTGGCATGGATGGAGAAGCGTCATATTTATGCAATTCCTTCATCAACCAGTAAAGAGCACTTAGCGGAAAACCTAGCCTACGGCGGCGTACAGTTAAGCGAAGAGGAACTTGCGCTTGTAGATGGCTTGGACAACGGTGAACGTATTGTAAACCCTGATTTTGCGCCAAGCTGGGATTAACACTTTATCGTACACCTTCGTTTTTATCAATCTTCCAAGCGAATATCAGATGAAACCACGTTACGTGTGTCTGAAATAAATGTCATCGGGCCGCCTTTGTGGTTTCAAAGGCGGCTTTTTCAGAATTGAGAAGTTTGGCTAATTAGGTTGTGCCAGCGCGCTAGCAATTAAAAATGTGGGTGACAGTCGCCAAATTTATAAAAGCGCTAGCGTGAGCCTGTTACACGCTAGCGTCTGCATTCTTTACATCTATGTTTTTGATTACTTTTGCTGGGTTGCCACCGATAACCACGTTATCACCAAACGACTTGGTTACCACTGCGCCAGAAGCTACAACCACGTTATTTCCCAAAGTGACGCCTGGATTTATTACTGCCATTCCACCAATCCAGCAGTTGTCACCAATAGTGATAGGTTTGGTAAATTCGATACCCGTTGCACGCTGTTTTGGGTCTATCGGGTGTGTAGCTGTATACAAACCCACCTGAGGTGCAATCATGCAGTTGTCGCCTATGGTGACTTTAGCGGCATCCAAAATGACACAATTGAAATTGGCGTAGAAGTTTTCACCCACATAAATATTTTCGCCGTAATCGCACTTAAACGACGATTCTATGTACAGCCTTTTTCCTGTGCTGCCAAATAGCTGCTTGAGTAATCGAGTACGTTTTTTGTGATCGCTTTGACAGGTAGCGTTGAGTTCATCTAAATGAATTCGGCATTGCTTGCGCAATGCCGTTAGTGTTTTGTCTGACGGAAAATATAATTCGCCAGCCAGCATTTTTTCTTGTTCAGTCATGAAATCCCATAACGTAAGGCTTACTTTAGTTAGCCATTACGTTACTGTGCACTTCTAGAGCTTACAACGACTTTTTGTTTAAGCGCTTCACTTTCAATGTCTAAGTTTACTGGCTGGTTTAAAACAATACTTCCATCAACGATAACTGAACCACTTATAGACAGGGTGGGTTTATCATTCGAACTATCGCCCCACGAATTTTCATTTTCTTTATAAACAATATCGCCCATAACGTGAGTGTCACCAGAAAGTGTGATGTCACCATTACGTGTTTCAATGTGTTTATCGATTTTTGTATCTGTAGCTGTTATGTCGCCGTTAACGGTCTCAACGCTACCGCCTATTTTGCTGTGCGACGGAAGTGTTACATTTCCGTTTACTGTTTCTAGGCCATCAAGAACCGTTAGATGAGAGGATGCGCTAACGTCTCCGTTTACGATATCGATGTTTCGAACGGTTACATGGCTTCCCATCTCTAAATTGCCGTTCACAATGCTAACTTCATCTGCGCCCGCATGGTCGCTTATCTCTACGTTACCGTTTACAGAAGAAATATCGCCAGCATGTTTTCCCTCTGCAATGTCAATATTACCGAGAATAGAGCTTAAATCACCACCTTCTAGCGCGCTAGCGTCGCCTACGTGAATAACGCAACCTGAAAGTAACGAGGCCGAAAGTAACATTGCAGTGCTGGCTAACGTTAACTTTTTCATATTCTTATATCCTTTATTGTGCTTTATTTTTGATTTATATCTTGGTTATACCACATGTTTATCATGTTTCGTGCCATTGTTTAATGTCTTTAAATATCAGTGTGTTAGAGATTTTGGCTAAAAGGGAGTGTTCGCTGAATAGCGGAATGGTTCACTAAGTAGTTTTGTTTGCTACTGCATGGTGAATTTGACCACCGCAATTTGAATAAGAAGCAAACACCTACTGAATGCACACAGAGGCAAGAACGGTAAAGAGGTCAGTTTAGGACAGACACTTAGGTGGCATCGCTTAATGAGTGAGTACAGTTTAGGACAGACACTGAGGTGGCATTGCTTAATGAGCGAGTACAGTTTAGGACAGACACTGAGGTGGCATTGCTTAATGAGTGAGGACAGTTTAGGACAGACACTCAAATGGCACTGCTTAATGAGCAGGGCACTTACTAATATTTTTGGGTTATTACTGAATCTTTATTGTGGTATATAGGCCTATCGTTTGCATGCTAAAAGAAATATATGTAAATCAAAGTCAGCAATGCCTCAATCTACTGACAAAAACAATGTCGAAATAACAGGTAGCGTGAATATTTTCGACTAAGTTAAGCTGCTTTAAACATATCACCTTGCGGCTTCTAGGGTTAGAGGGATATGGAGCGCCATCGTTGGTAAATGGCACGTGGACAATTGAAACGGAGTAGTACATGCAGGATAAATTTACCCAATTAAATAAGGCGAAAAGGCTTGCACTAGCGTGTTTGATTTTTGCAGCCTGTGTGTTTGTTCTTACAATTCTACTTCCCAAAACTTTCACAGAGTTAGAAGGTGCTTGGTGGATGGGGCTTATTAAAATGGCGAGCGAGGCTGCACTGATAGGGGGTCTTGCTGACTGGTTTGCAGTAACTGCGTTATTTAAGCCTATTCCCGCGAAATATCCTATTCCACATACGAATATTGTTGCCAGCAATAAGTCTGTTATCGCTAACAATTTGTCCCTTTTTGTTAAAGAGAAGTTTTTCCATCCTGAAGCAATAGAAAAGCTCATTCGCGAGAGCGACCCTGCCAAAGGCGCAGGCAGATGGTTATCAGTAGATAAAAACTCGACGAGGTTAAGTCGGTTTTTATGCGATGCTTTTGCTGGAGTATTGCGAGTTCTTGATGACAAACCAGTGAAGGCATTTATCGCAAAGACCACGCAAAAAGGACTGAACCAGTTAGATCTTAGGCAATTAATGGCAACATCGTTAGGTGCGGTAACAAAAGAGCGTCAACATCAAGTTGTCCTAGACAGAGTATTGGGAAAGCTTTCCACGCTGCTCGCTGAGCCAGAAACGCAAGTTTACATAGCAGACACATTGGTCGTTTGGCTTAAAACCGAGTACAGCCGCATCGAAAAATTACTACCGTCTAGCTGGCTAAGCGAGCAGGGGGCATTAATTGCGGTTAAAGCTGTGTCGAGTATTCTAGAAGATATTTATCAAGATGAGCACCATCCAATTCGCCATGCATTTGATGAACAAGTACATGAGTTTTTATACGAGTTGCAACACAGCCCGTTGATGGAGAAAAAGGTAAATAGTTACCGAGAAAAAGTTGTTAATGATCCGGCTTTAAAAGAGTATGTGCACAAGTCTTGGGCTAAATTTCACCAGTGGCTGTTAACCTCACTTGAAGAGCAGAATGGAAAAGCTGAAACCAAAGTCTCAGGGCTTTTAAGTGATTTAGGCGCCACACTCACACAAGACAGTGACTTAGCACGCGCGTTTAACAAGCATATCGGTGAAGCAGCAAAATATATGGCACCTGAATTGGCTGAATTCTTAACACGTCATATCAGAGATACGATAAACAGTTGGGATGAGCGTGAAATGGCAAAACAAGTGGAGCTTAATATTGGACGGGATTTACAAAAAGTAAGAATTAACGGCACCATTGTTGGCGGGTTAATTGGGGCAGTGCTATTTGGAATAGAGGCGCTTATTGGCGTGTAGCGCCTCTTGCTGTGTACTCGAATTAGTGTTTACTCGTTTAGACAAACAGCTTTTGGAGTGTTTTCAATCAGACAATAACTTGAGTTGCGAATGCGACTAGCTTTCAATACGTAATTTTAAAATCACTTCGCAATTAAGTGAAACACGAGATTGTCAGCGTCTACCTTACCTTTCAGTTTACCTTCAAGCACGGAACGCTCTAGTCTTTGGATGTGGTAATTCTCTGAGTAAAGCGAGTCTACAGTATCTTCATTTACACTAAACGGAGGACCAGCCATTTCATTTTGGTTGTATTCAAATGAAATGATTAGCTGTGGCGCTCGTTTTGTAATGTCGGTTAAGTGCGCAGCATATTGTTCACGTAGGGGGCCAGGTAAAGCCACCAGTGCAGCTCTGTCATATACCCCGGTAACGACGCCTACGTCTTTTGGCGTGAGTTTAAAAATATCACCGACGTAAATCGTTAAGCCGCCCTTTTCGTAAACTTTTCCATTGGCGGTGCTGGTTACTGTAGGCTCAGCACCAAGCTCTTCGAACAGCTGTATAACGGCTACTTCACTAAGCTCAGCGGCCACTACTTCCACACCTTGAGAGAGTAGCCAGCCGATATCACGAGTCTTCCCACATAGAGGAACAAATATTCGTTTTTGGGTTGTGTTGAGATCATCGGTGTCTAAAAGAACAGATGCGTATTTTACAAGAAGCGCATTACCCTCTGGCTCATGAAATCCAATTTCGTTCTTTTGCCATTTACTGTGCCAAAAACTATGTTCCATATAGACCTCAATTCGGTGTGGTTAATCTCTGAAGGATAACTTTCAGTGAAGCTTGCAATAAAAAAAGGTAGCTTAATTGCGCTACCTTCTTAAACAAGCTTAATTATCAAGTGGTGTGTTGAAGTCTTCTGATAACTCGAAGTCACCTTCAACAGTGGTAACTTTGTTGTCTACAAAGTTAATGATCATTTGTTTTTGGAAATCTTCGCCACGTTTTTTCATACCGCGCTTCATGTCGTAGACGTAGTACCAAGTGTCATCGTCGAATGAATCTTGAACAACAGGGTTACCTAATACATAAATAACTTGTTCTTTAGTCATTCCAACGCGAAGCTTATCAACGTCTCTTTGGTCAAGAAAGTTTCCTTGAGGAACATCGATTCTATAAATCCAGTTCGAGCAAGCGGTTGATGTTAGTGTAATACCAAGAATTACTAGTAGATGTTGCAACTTCATTCGTTAAATTGTCCAGTATTGCCTTTGTTAGTGCCAACGAACTTTGCAATCGCTAATTTCGTGGCTGTTTTATTGCAAGCGCGATGGCATGCTACATTGACAACTATGACCAATCAACTGCATTTTAGTTCGACGACGCGCTTTTAAGCAGCTCTTTTGCGTTAGCTAACGCTGATTTGGTTACTTTATCACCGGCAAGTAGGCGTGCTAGTTCGTCAATTCTGTCTTGTTTAGTGAGCGCCAACATTTGTGTTTCTGTACTTTCACCATCCGTAAGTTTTGTAACAAACAGTTGATTGTGCGCTTGTGCTGCCACTTGAGGCAAGTGCGTAACGCACATTACCTGCGCTTGTTTCCCTAATTTACGAAGCAGGCCGCCAACGATTGAGGCCGTTGGTCCGCTAATACCAGTATCTACTTCGTCAAAAATCATGGTAGGTGTGGCATGGTGCCCACTTGCGATGACTTGAATGGCTAACCCAATGCGTGAAAGCTCGCCACCAGAAACCACTTTTTCCAGTTTGTCTGCGTCTTGGCCAGGATTTGTCGACACTCTAAATTCAACCGTATCAAGCCCTGAGCTAACAGGTTTTTTAAGCTCGTCGTACTGTATTTGGATATCAACTTTTGCATGAGGCATATTCATTTGACGGATTTGTGCTTCAATATCTTCACTTAATTTGGCTGCAGCACGTTGCCTGCTTTCAGACAGCCCTTTTGTCGCGGTCAAATAGGTAGCACGTGAGCCGTCTACTTCACACTCTAGCGTGCCTAACAGTGTTTCTTGCTCTGACAACGAATTAAATTCAGCGGTCAATTCTTGGTGATGTTGATAAAGCCCCTCAGGCATTACGGTATGTTTGCGTGCCAGTTCCATGGCTTTAGCATAACGCGCTTCAACCTGCTGCAAACGCAGCGGGTCTATTTCCAAATGATCGCAATAACTGCGCAACTCGCCAGCTGCTTCTTCCACCTGAATTGCTGCATCGTTTAATAATGCGATAATGGGCGTTAAGCTTGCATCGTGTGTTTCTAATTCACCTAATCGCTCAATGCTGCTTTGAATGACAGATAGCGCATTGCCTTCATCACTCTCGTACAAGTTATATACACTGGTTTGTGCTTGTTCTAAAAGACTTTGACCGTTGCTTAAGCGCTTGTGTTCTGTTTCTAACTCTTCAAATTCGCCTTCTTCAATTGCAAATTCGTCAAGCTCTTGAACCTGATAAGTCAGAAGCTGCAAGCGATCTTCACGTTGCTGAGCTTGTTCTTGCAGAGCTTTTAAGGTGCGCTGTTTGTCACGCCAAACCGAGTAGGTCTCTTTCACCTTACTTAGTGCGTCACCATGTTGAGCATAGCCGTCTACTAGCTCTCTTTGATGGTCTTCTTTTAGTAATTGAAGGTGAGTGTTCTGACCGTGAATGGCCAGTAAAAACTGACCCAAACCTTTTAATTGCTGAAGTGAGGCTGGGATGCCATTAATAAACGCTTTTGAACGGCCTTCTTTTGATATAACTCTGCGGATAAAGCAGCTGTTCTCATCTTCGTCTGACGTTAACTCATGTTCATCAAGAAACGCTTTTGCCATTTCATTGCCGTTTAAATTAAAGTGAGCAATGATTTCCGCTTTTGAACTGCCTTTTCGAACAGCATTTGCATCAGCGCGTTCACCTAAACATAGGCTTAATGCATCAATAGCAATGGATTTACCTGCACCGGTCTCACCCGTAATTGCGGTAAGGCCATTTTCAAGCTGAACAGACAGTTGTTTTACAACGGCAAAATTGGAAATAGAAAGATGCGCTAACATAACCACACTCGAAAAAGTTGAACATGATGATATATACAGTAACTGATAATATATACAGTATTTTGTGAGAGTAAAGTTAAGTCGGTAAAAATTTTATAAAAAATTAGGTATTAATTTATAAGACCTTTGTAGATCAAGTAGATAGTTTTGAATTAATTCTGTCGTTCATATGTGATCACAACCACAATTTTAAATTGAGGCGATACGCTTTATTACTGTCCGTACAGTGCAGTGAGAAATGATTTTGAAAGGCGTATAAACTATAGCAATAAAAGGGCGCGCAGCAAAAAGGAGAGCGCTGGCTCTCCTTTAATAAACAACTTTATATATTGGGCCTAAAGTAGAGGTTAAAAGCGCTTACACTCAGTCCTTTACACTAAGCTCTCAAACCCTAATACCCAGCTAATTTGTTACTGCTGTAGCTCACCGTCGGCAGATTCAAGATGAGCACGTACAAACCATTGAAATTGCTCTAGTTCGGCTAATTGACCCGTCACCATGTCTTCAGATACAGCATCCATTTCGCCCAGATTATCAATAGCTTTTCTATGATCGCCATTAACGCCTTCATATACCGCATCAAGTGCTTTCAAATGGTCAATTACTAAGCCCTTTCCAATGTTATAATCTTCCCAACTACGGCCTTCTACGATGGCCTTGGGTGTTCCCTTAGGCACGCCCCCCAGTGTCGCTATACGCTCAGCAATTGTATCTGTCATTTCACGCACAGCATCCACTTGTGGGTCTAGCATCTCATGTACGCCTATGAAGTTTGGACCAACCACATTCCAGTGGATGTGTTTGAGAGTTAGTTGCAAGTCTAATAGCGCGACCAATCGTTGTTCCAATACCTCAATTGTCTTGGCAGCGGTATCATTATCCATTCCTGGGGCTGTGAATTTGATATTGGTATTACTCATGATATCTCCTGTTGAGTGCAATAAATCAGCAAAATGAAATATATCGATAAGGTCTAGTACATAAACCAACGTGCTGAAACTTGAACTGGTAGCTGCAACAGGTGTGCCGAATTCCTCAACGTTGTTAAGTCTCGGATAAATCTACGGAAATTTAAGAGTATTAAAAATTCTTTATTTTTCAAGCCTGTAGCGTTCAAGAAAATGCTACAGGCTTATGTAATAAATGCACGATCTTGCTTATAAGAGCCATTAGGTCAGTATAGTTTGCTACCCCAACCCAATTTTTTGCGAAGTACATTGAAATAGCTATAACCTTTGGGGTGAACAAGGTGTAGTTTATCGACGCTCTTATTTATACGAATTTCGTCTCCGGGCAACACTGGCAATACAATGTGGCTGTCACAGCTTACTTGAAGTGAATCGCTATTTACCTTAGACACTTTCATCGACACCTGGCTATCAGCGTCTACAACAATAGGACGACTACTTAACGTATGTGGGAACATAGGCACCAATGTAAGCGCGTCTAGCTTGGGCATGATGATTGGCCCGCCTGCTGACAATGAGTAAGCCGTTGAGCCTGTTGGTGTGGCAACGATTAAACCATCGCTACGCTGACTAAATACGAACTGCTCATCGATGTAAATTTCAAACTCCATCATATGAGCAACTTTTCCGTGGTGGAGTACAACCTCGTTCACCGCTGAATTGTTGCTTTTGAGCTTTTCATGCCTATACACCTCAACTTCGAGTAAAAAGCGCTTTTCAACAACGCAGTCACCGTTAAAGATAAGGTCAAGTTGCTGAACAATATCATCAGGGTGGATGTCTGTTAAAAAGCCCAGATTTCCGCGGTTTACGCCTACAACATGTATGTCAAAGCGAGCGAGCACACGTGCAGCGCCAAGCATACTGCCGTCACCGCCAACAACAACGGCAAGGTCTGCTTCTTTTCCAATAGTTACAAGGTTACAACTTTCAAAGTTTTCAGTTTCAAGCTCTTCAGCAATACTTTCCTCAACCAATAATTTGCAGCCTTTTGCCAGCAAATATTCCGCTAAAATATTCAGACTGTCGTGAGTAGCAGCGTGTTGAGGTTTTCCAATTAAAGCAACGGTTTGATAGGGCATGGAATGCTAATGTCCTTTCATTTCCAATGGTTGGACATTAGCACAGGTGATTTGCAAAAGAAAAGTACAAACCGTGACACAATGCACGCTTTAGCGATCTTCTAATCGATTGTAGTCCAGTAGCCCGCCTTCAATGGGGTAGTGCTTACTTGACCACTTAATGAGTTTATCGCTGAATGCCCAAAACGCGGGGTTGGTGCGACGCATACCAACACGGTTTAGCAGAGCTTCATAATCTGCTTCACTTTTAATCGATTTGAGCTGATCGACAGATGCTGTTACTTCAGACGCATTGATATACCAAAACGCATCAGGATAACTGCCCAATAAGCCGTGCACTAACGTGATAGAGTCTTTAGAAGGGTTTCGGTTTTCCTCTTCTTCGAAAAGACTGTTCACGTTGTAATGAGCGCTGTTTCGCAATACAGTGAACACATCAATATTGTCAGGGTTTTCGTCATCTTTTACCACAACCATCGTGGTTTCTGGCATTAATGTAGCTTGTTGCGCTGGCAGAAAATCTAAGTTTGCTAATACTTCAAATTGTTTGGTAGAAAGTATGTTCCTGTTATAAGTCGATTTAGCAGGCTGCACGTTCGATAAATGTTGCATAAGCATTTGGTAAAGTTCTTTTTGTGGGGTGTTGGTTTCAAACGCAATGCCTGTTGGCTGATCGAAGCTATTGATATCCCCTTCTAAATAGTCGGTCAGTTCAGGACTTGCATTTTGATACCAGTTGTCAAGAAGCGTGCGACGAGAAAGCGGTGGTAGAAAGTTTAGAAAATTAGACTCACCTTCCATACGTAGAAAGTCCATATACAGGCGGGTCATTAATTGATGCCCATAGTTACCGTATACATCGAACCCTGCCACTAGCAGGTAGTGAATACGCTCTAATAAGGCATAATCGATAACCCATGCGGTTTTAGGTGGCTCACCCATTAACCCTTTCACTACCGTTGCGTTATCAAAATGACGAAACACCGTTAAGCTGGCATTAGTGTTGCTGCCATCGCCGTCCCAAATACTTGAAATATTAAGGTGTTCTTTGTTTTCAAATTCACTGTTTAAGAAGGCCGTTCTAGCGCGCATGTATTCGCCCTGGCGCTTAGCGTAATTCACCCAATTAACCGCAAGTGCTGTACTGTCTTTTTCAGCGGGCAAATGGAGGTTTTCCTTTTGCGAGGTGTAAAAAGCATTCACTTGTTCAGAGGCGGCAATGTCTGGGTCGACGAAGAACACCCAAAATCGGTCGTTTATCACGTTTAGCGCCACTTGACCACGGCATACTGGGCCTTTGATATAACCCATTATGGTGTTTTGAGCGCGCTCAAGCATAAATCGATAGCGACTTTCTACTGGCAGCAAGGTAAAAGCGGTGAGCGGATTCGCTGCCACTTCCGGTTCGTAAGAGGGGAGAGTTTCAACAGTAAAATTCGCTTCGACAAACCACGCCTGCCATTTATCCAACAATGCTTGATTAATAGCGTATGCCTGATGTGTTTTACTCACGATAGTGGAGGATACAGGTTGCAAGCGATAGTAAACGCGTTCCACGTTAGGTGTGTCAAAAGGCCTGCGGGTTGCGATAATGTCTAGCGCCTCTCCTGGAGGAGTGCGAGAACGAACCAAGTTGAAAAACTGCGGCGTTTTGTTTTTCTTAGTCAATTCTTCGAAATAAAGGTGCGTCGTAAACAAGTGTTCGTAAATGTAGCGCGCAGAAAGCTGCATCTCGTTGCTATTGCCGTTAAGCCACGCTTCTAACTGAAGTACTTGCTCAGTTAATTCATTAGCAAGTGTAGAGGGTGAAGGCAGAGGAGCCCCGTGATTAAGCCATTGAATAAGTGTGGCGTGCTCACTATCCGATAGGCCTGGCAGCGCGTAGGGCATGCCGCCTAGAGGCTGGCCTGCAATGTACTCTCCCATTTCATCTATTGTTGGGCATTGATTTTCTCTGTTTAAACTAATATCAAAGCCATTGCCCAAATGAGTGGTTTGGGGCAATGGATGTTGTTTCTTTAATAGCAGCATTTGCGCTAGCACCGACGATTGCGTAGGCGAAGTGTTTGCGTCTTTATTGGAAGGTAGGACATCGAAAAAGCCTCTCTCCCTCCATGCATCTACTGAGTGAGCGTCAAGAAACATTCTGTTTGGCTGGGCTGCAGTAAGGCGCGTGCCTTCGTATACTTTTTCTATGTTGGCGCCTCTGGCTATGCCTTCTGCAGATGACATTTTTAGCTGGCAGGGTGCGTCATAACACGCATGACACACCACACAGCGCTTTGTAAGTACCGGGTTAACTTGCTCACCAAAAAAATTATCAGGCAATTGCGCCATGGTAGGAATGGTGTCGCTCGGTGACAGCAGAGGTGCTTCAGGTTTCGGCCATTGCCATATTGCTAGTGCAATGACGGCTATAAGCAATGAAACCATAAAGAGTTTTTTCATAATAGTGTTCCAAAGATGCGTTGTTGCCAGTCTAACACTCATTTAAGTATGGCGATATTTTAAACGCTATCATCGCGTGAATACGTAGTGAGCCTTTACACCTTTAAATAAGAGGTCAGGATGACGGCTTCATCATCAATAGTTGCTGCTAACAAAAAACTTACATTACCGTTGCGTTGAACGAAGTAGAAAGTATGCTGGGTTAAACCATAATTGGAATAATGACTATCGCAGGGAGGAAAAAATGTCTCATCAAATCATCTTACCAAGAGTGATGCATATAGGAAGACACGCCAGCCAACGTATCGCTGAGACGTTGAAAGGACTGAATTGCAAAACGCCGTTATTGGTTACCGACAAGGTTATGGTTGAGTTGGGGTACAGTGCAGCCATTGTAAATGTACTTGAGGAAGCAGGCATAGATGTCGATGTCTTTTCAGATACAGTTCCTGAGCCCACAGTTTCGTCTATTCGCAAAGGTGTTGATGCTCTCAAAACCAAGCCTTACGACTGCATTATTGCTTTAGGAGGTGGTAGCCCAATAGATAGTGCTAAAGCCATTGCCATATTAGGCAAGTACGGGGGTGAAATGCGCGACTACAAATTCCCTCGAGTCGTTAATGAAGCCGGATTACCCATTGTCGCCATTCCCACAACAGCGGGAACGGGCTCTGAGGTTACGCGATTTACCATTATTACTGATGAAGATACGACAGAAAAAATGCTGTGTGTCGGATTGGGATTTATGCCAACAGCAGCGCTGGTCGACTACAGTTTAACGCAAAGCTTACCCGCTCGGGTTACTGCTGATACGGGGATTGACGCGCTTACTCATGCTATTGAGGCTTTTGTGAGTCGTAAAGCCAACCTTTATAGTGACGCACAGGCATTATCCTCAATGGCACTGATTGCACCTAATTTGCGTACTGTTTTTGCAGACCCCTCAAATGAAACTGCACGAGAGTCGATGATGCTAGGCTCAACGCTTGCTGGTATTGCGTTTTCAAATGCATCGGTGGCGCTTGTGCACGGAATGAGTCGACCTATTGGTGCTGCGTTTCATGTGCCTCACGGCTTGTCGAACGCTATGTTACTGCCAACAGTTACCGCTTTTTCTATACCTGGTGCCGCTTCGCGCTATGCTCAATGTGCTCGTGCGATGGGAGTTGCCTCTCAAAGTGATACAGACGACGCAGCCAATCAAAAGTTAATTCACGAGTTAAACTTGCTTAATGCAGATTTGCAGGTGCCTACACCTGCAGAATTCGGTATTGATAGAGATGAATTTCTGGCTAAAGTAGTGACTATGGCAGAACAGGCAATCGCGTCGGGCTCACCGGCTAACAACCCATTGGTGCCGACTGTAGATGAGGTGATTAATTTGTATCAGTCACTGTATCGTTAAGCAACATTTGTTTTGTTGCCCAGCGGCCTTCGTCAAGAAGGCGCCGGGCATAGTAACGTTACAAACGGTGGCATGCACAAAATTGCCATCGGATGGACGTTGCGCGGTCTTTCAATTTAAAGGCTCGCTTTGGCGTTAGCCAGCCTTTTCATAGGTAAGCATATCGCTAATGCATTGCATCATGCCTTTACTGGCATTTTCTGCAACTCTTATTCTCTCTACTAGCTCATTGAGTATGGTGTCGTCTTTCATCCAGTCCATCTTCACTAGGTCAAATGCCTCTTGCACGTGTTCGTGCACTTCGACATGGTGTGCTTCTAGGTTTCTGTAACCTTTAGTGCCGCTGAACGTTTTTTTGCTAGCATCACTGTTGTACCACTTAGCCAATCGGCTGTTAGTATGCGCATCGCTGACGGCGTCAGCCTCTTCGCCTACACCGCCTTTCTCAAGACCAATATATCCATTTTGCATAAAAATCACGTGGTCTAACTGAACAAGCGATGCAAAAGCGCGGTCTTTTGTTTGAGACATCAACGTAATCGTTGACTGAGCAGCAGTGGCAACGTTATCAAAGTTATGATGAAACGTTTTTACTTCGTCCCCAATTTGTTTGGTTTGCTGGCTAACATTTAACGTGTGGTGAACCATCGAGTCTATCTGTGCCCTCAATTTACTAATAATTTCTGTAATCTCTTCGGTAGAGGTGCGCGTGCGTGTTGCAAGGTTGCGTACTTCATCTGCCACAACTGCAAAGCCTCTCCCAACGTCGCCAGCACGGGCAGCTTCTATAGCAGCGTTCAACGCAAGCAAATTAGTTTGATCGGCAATATCACTAATTAACTTGATTGTTTCAGATATTTTATGACTTTGGTTTTCCAGCTCTCGCGCAGTAACTTCAACTGTCTCCATTCGTTCATTAACATCACTAATGGCATCGTTGATACCGGAAACGGTCTCACGACTTCTATGTGCGCCATCTCTACTCTCTGTCGCAATATCTAACACGTCATCCATTTTAGACGACAGTAAACTTAAATCTGATTGGCTATTTTTTAAATTAACTAACAAATTTGAGGTATTCAGCTGATGCAGATCGCTCATAAGCTTATTTTGACGAGCAAAGGTGTCAGCATCTTCCATTCCCTTTATTGCTACGTTGACGTTGGTCATCATCTTCCCAAACTCTCCGGGCATTCCATCAGTAAGCCCTTTACGAAAAAACTTGCGCTGACTTGTGGCGTGAAAACTGTTAGACAGCTCTTTGAAGTTGGACTCAATGATATCTAGAAAGTCATTTAATGCCCAAGCTACTCTGCCCACTTCACCAAGCCCTTTGGTATTGGTATTTCTAACGTAGGTATTACCCGCGCGAGCTTGATCTAACGTTTTTTCTATAGTATCCAATGCTTTAATAGGTTTGTTGTGGTCAATCCATGCGATGAGTGCGAAACTACTTGTCAATATAGGTGACACAATATTAGGAATGTTGAGCCCATACTGCCATAAGTTTATTGCGCTAATTAGAAGAGAAAGTAGCGCAAAAATAATGCACGTGAGGGCATATTTCTGATGTATGAAAGGGTAGTTTTTACTGGTGTGTTTTTGAGTATTCACAAAGAAGCCTATCGATACTGTTGATAGTGGTTAAGAATAAATTCGTCATAGTTTGTGCTGGTTTGCTCAGCACAATAGTTAACCATCCATTCCCAACTCGTTTCTGGTGCGCTCGCTTTGTCGCACTTACGTTCGATTTCTCTCATTTTTTCATAAATGTCGATAATATCGGTGAGCGCTCCTTTCGGTGCAACTCGTCGAACAGAGTAGTAACCGACAGGTTTTTGATTGTGAAAGTCAGGCGTAACGTTGGCAAATACCCAATAATAGTTACCGTCATAAGTACTATTTTTTACGAAACCGAAGAATTCCTCGTGGCTTTTCAGCGTCTTCCACATACCGTAGAAAACACCTCTAGGCATGTCCGGATGTCGAATAATCCGGTGTGGTTTACCAAGTAACTCCGACTCTGGATAATTACAAACACGCATAAACAGGCGGTTGGCGTAAGTAATGCGACCGCTTAAATCTGTCTTGCTAACGATAATTTCATTTGGGGAAAAGTTGATTTCTTTAGCCATCAATACTGCCAACTAAAAATTTGGATTATTTTGAGACGTACTGTATTGAAGTTTTAAAAAAAGAAATTAGATGCAGATCAAAGAAAGGCTAAAAGTTTCGATGAAGCACTTTAGCCTTTAGTCTAACTTTTTAGCGTGCAGTCCAGCCACCATCCAGCACCATAGTTTGGCCAGTAATATTTCGGGCGCTTGGCGACATTAAAAAACTCGCCGTGTCAGCCAGTTCTTCTACACTTACGAATTGTTTTTTTGGCATAGGCTCTAGCATTATCTTTGTTACTACCTCTTCCTCAGTAAGGTTGTTTTCTTTCGCCTGTGCCGCAATTTGCTGCTCTACCAAAGGGGTTTTTACATAGGCAGGACAAAGGGTATTGATTGTTACATCACAGTCACCGGTTTCAAGGGCAATGGTTTTTGCAAACCCTAACAGGCCGTGCTTCGCAGCGACATAAGCAGACTTATATGGCGACGCTACAAGAGAATGAATTGAACCTACATTAATAATACGCCCATAGTTTTGTTCACGCATGGCGGGCAAAAAGGTTTGGGTTAAGAGGGCAGGGCCAACAAGCATAATATTAATAAGCTGTTGCCATTTATCCGAAGGGAAATCCTCTATGCGAGACACGTGTTGGATACCCGCGTTATTAATAAGTACGTCAACGGAGTGTTTGCCTAGCACTTCAGGGAGCGCAGCAACTTGCTGAGCGTTACATACGTCAACGGCCACGGCACTGGCCGACCCTTCCAAATGTGCAAGCGTGGTCACTGCCTCCTTTGCCGCTTGTTCGTTGATATCTGCGATGATGACATGATGGCCTTGCTTCATCATTGATTCAGCAATGCCAAAGCCAATGCCGCTCGCGCCGCCTGTTATAAATACTGTTCGCTTACTCACTAGCGTCTCCTACTGGTTTAGTCGATGATGAACCACTGTTTAATGAGAAGAGCAGTTGCTTTACAGCGCTAATTTGCGCGCCATCTCTGTTAGCGTAGTCGCTAGATGCGTAGCCCCACCAATCCCAACAGCCTTGTGGGTTTAATGGCATAAAGAGTGACTTCTTCGTTTGTGGGTACAGCACAACAATATTATTGTCGTCTGCCCATTCATTTAAACCGGTTTGCGTGGTGTAGGCATCACCAACGGCATCTGCGTACTGGTTACAACCGTGGAAACTAATGTGCGCGCTGCAGGTTTCACCCTTGGCACAGCTTTCAGGCACATAAACAAAGCCTTCACTTGCCAATGTTTTAGCATTGCTTCCCGCAATTTTTTGCTGGTCTATCGAATGTAGCTTTCCTGAAAGGGTGTCATCTGGTGCTGAAATTCCCTCAACAAGGTGCGAGAGCATGGCACCGGCTGCATCATAATCACAATCACCAATAAACGGATTGTCTGACATCACACAGCTTATGCCTTTATCTTGGGTTGGAAACAAATGCGCGAAGGGTTTGTCGTTCACATACACAATATTTTGAGTGTCTGTCCATTTTTTATATTGCTCAAAAAGCAGATTGCTGACATCAGCCACTACTCGTGTATCGCGGGTGCCGTGTAAAAGCCATACTTTGGCGTCTTTCATGTTGGAAAGCGATGCAATTTTACCGTCAGCCTCATACTGCTTGGCTTTTTGATTGAGCGCTTCAAGGTCAATTTCGCCCTCTACCTTGTTCACACACTGCGCAAGGGCGGTAGTAATGTCGCCTTGAGCACAAAAGTAAGGACCAGCGGCAATTACGCCAACGCCTGTAACCCAATCGCTATGGGCCAATTGAAATTGCGTTGCCATGTAACCGCCCGAAGACAATCCAGACACGGTCACATTGCTTAAATCAAGGGTAAGATTATCAATGTTTTGTGCTGCATTGTTAGGCATGTTGTCTTGGGCCACTAACGCCGAACTGAAGGATAATGCGCTTAGTAAAGAAAGACAAAGCGCGCGGCGTAAATAGGATTTTGTGTTCATCATTGCATTGCTGCCTTTTCGTTTTCTAAAAATTGACGAATTGCTTGCGCTTGAGCGGAAATGTTGGTTACTCCTTCTAAATGGCCCAACTTGCCGTCTAGCGTAATCAAGGTGCTGTCTTTATTCATTGAAGTTAAATCTTGATGGGCCCTTTGCGATAAATATGGCATTAAAAGCAGATCAGTGTGGGCCGGGATAAAGAGCGTTTTCGCCTTTATCTTTGCTAAACCTTGTTGAAGGTTATCTTGATGCCCAGCAACAAAAAGTTGGCAAGCGCGAACTAAATATAAAAGATGATTGGCGTCCATCGTTTTTGCACGAGCCTGCGCGCGCTCAAAAAGCCAGTTTACAATGCTGTGCGACTGACGAATATCGTTAAGCGGTGCGGTCTCAATATTTTCAAACCCTAACGTGCTTCCTTGCTCGTTAAAAAACGAAGGAGTAAGTGCATTTTGTGTAATTAACATTAGTGATGCCGCTAAACCTGCGAGAGGGGCTGTTTCTTTTGTGTAGTTACCATTGTTCCATTGCTTATCAAGCTTGATAGGTGTTGCCCAGTGCTCTAAGGCTGCAGTCGTCCAGGCATCGCTTTGACCTGCGCCGATAACTGAAATCATGCGCTCCACCCAATCAGGGTAAGCGCTCGCCCAGTCAATGGCCTGCATAGACCCCATCGAAGGCCCAATAACAGCATAAAGCTTGTTTATACCTAGGCTTTCAAGTAGCGTTTTTTGTACATTCACAAAGTCGCGTATTGTGATTATCGGAAAATCTAATCCGTAGGGTTTTCCTGTATCTGGGTTAATTGACGAAGGGCCAGTTGTTATAACATTGGGGGCGTAAGCATTTAAATTAGCCAGTGTGTCGACACTGACAACGTAGAAGCGCTCGGTATCAATGGCTTTTCCCGGGCCAATTAAGCTGTCCCAGTAACCGGGGGCGGCATCGTTAATATTGTATTTGCCCGCCGCATGGGATGACCCCGAAAAGTAATGCGTAATAAGAATGACGTTACTTTTGGTGTCGTTAAGTTTGCCGTAAGCTTCCCAACCTACCCGGACATCTTTTATTTGTTTCCCCCCAAACGTTTTGAAATGAGGTATTTCAAATACTTGTTTTTCCAAAAGTAAAGTCTGTGTACTTAAAGAAGCTTCAAGCATCGAGTCAGCGCGCTTCATTTCATTAGCATTCGCGTGAGCACTTAACATTAAAGCTAAGAAAATGACCGTGAACCGCAAAGAGAGAAGCGAGGTTTTCTTATACATAAAATTTGTCCTTTTGAAACAGCGCTATTTTATTGAGTGCGTTGCTACATCCATTAAACGCTGACGACTTCACAAAACGCTAAATAAGCCAATGGCCATGGCGAGGCCAATTAGCGGCACAACCACGGTAAGTGCTCCCACTGACCAATATGCCGCTTGATGCGTTTCGTTGCAGATGGCGCGTATGGTGGTTACCACATAACCATTATGAGGCAGCGAGTCCAATGCACCTGAAGATATTGAAACTATTCTATGCAGCTGTTCAGGTTCAACACCTTGGTCAAGGTAGTGAGGCGCTACAAGAGGAAGGGCGATAGCTTGGCCGCCTGATGCACTGCCCGTTAAGCCCGCAATAACACTTACGGCAATAGCAGCACCAATAAGTTCGTTACCGGGTATTTGTGTCATTAGCGCGACCGTTGATTGAAACGCCTCGGTATTTTTCGCGATAGAACCAAACCCTACTACCGCTGCCGTATTACCTATGGCAATTAGGGCCCCCGTTGTTCCTGCATTTATTGCCATCGACAGACTTTGAAAGTGTTTGTAGTTAATTACTAATAAGCACAATACGCCACCGCCTAACGCCAAAATAAGCGCCAGCTGAGCCAGTTCTTCATGAAACAGGAAGGAGATAACCAACACTACGAGCAGTGGAATAATTCCTGTAAGCGGGTGGGGAAGCTCGCGCTCGCGTACCTGTGGGTCGCTAGCTCTAGATTCAAATACTTCACCGTTACTCACCGCTTTTCTTATCATTTTGGCTAGCCACCAGTATCCAAAGCATGCCATGAAGACGGCAACGATTAGGCTCACTTCCCAAGCAGCAAAGGGTGAGGTGCCCAAGTATTTTATGGGGATCCAGTTTTGAATTTCAGGCGAACCCGCAGAAGTCATGGTAAAGGTAACCGAGCCAAAGGCCATAGCGGCAGGAATGAAACGGCGCGGCAAGTTAGCATCTTTGAATAAGCTCACTGCCATGGGGTAAACCGAAAACGCCACAACAAATACGCTAACACCGCCATATGTCAAAATAGCACAAGCCAGCACCACTGCTAACACTGCGCGTTTATAACCAATTTTGGTGATAATCCACCGAGAAACTGCATCCGCTGCGCCCGTGTCTTCCATAAATTTACCGAACAATGCGCCAAGTAAAAACATAAAAAACCACGATGCGATGAAACCGGAGAAGCCGCTCATATAGGTTTGTACAAAATTTACGTCACCTGTGAAAACACCAATACTATTGGTGACAGCCACGATAAGCGCACACAAAGGTGCGGCAATAAAAAGGTTCATTCCGCGTATTGTTAAAACAATAAGCAACAACAGACCGCCTACCAAGCCAATCATACTTAACATAGTTATTATTCCTTAAAAATCTGTGACCGCAGATGATCCAAAACAGTTAAGTCGATTGAAGACTTGCCTACACCTAAAGCAATTAAGTGTATACAAATCAACAAAAAAGCATTCGTTATAGAGATTAAGTTTGACGTTACTTTTGTCAAAATCCCATAGTACGATGGTACTACATACTATTAACAATTAATTAACTAAAGTGGTTTGGACCGTAGGCAATTCATCCAGCAGTGACAAGAATCTAGAACAACAAGGACTCACTATGTCTAAATCAATACACACAAATGGCTTGGTTGCACCCTATCAATCGACCCTGAACTCTGTAGAAACGCGTACATCAAAGAGACCGGTGCACAGCTTGTGTGCGCTCGCTGTAGCCAGTGTACTGTTTTCAACACCTACCTTTTCACAAGACGCTCAAGCTGATGACAACAATCAAAATGAGGAAAAAGGAAAGTTGGAACGCATTGAAGTGACTGCCCGCAGAACAGTTGAATCACTGCAAGAAACGCCGGTTGCAATTACCTCGGTAGGGGCAGTGGAGCTTGGTGAAAAAGGCATTATGGTGCTCACCGAAATACAGCAGTTCTCGCCAAACACTACGCTACAAACCAGCAGAGGCACTAACTCAACGCTTACCGCCTTTATTCGAGGGTTAGGCCAGCAAGACCCACTGTGGGGATATGAGCCGGGCGTAGGTATTTATGTTGATGATGTTTATATTGCGCGCCCTCAAGGTGCGGTACTCGACCTTTTAGACGTGCAGCGAATTGAAGTGTTGCGCGGGCCGCAGGGAACCCTATACGGTAAAAATACAATAGGGGGCGCTGTTAAGTACGTCACAAAAGAGATGACCGGCGATACCCAAATGAACGTTGAAGCAACGGTGGGAAGCTATAACCAGCGCGATATTCGAGTTACTGGGCAATTACCACTAGTTGAAGATACGGTATATCTTGGTGTGGGTTACGCTAATTTAAATCGCGACGGGTTTGGTGAGTATTTAGTAAGCGCATTGCCAAATCAAGACAAAGAAAACTACAACAAAGACTTGTGGGCTGCGCGAGTTACGCTTGAAGTGCACCCCAGTGACGATTTGTTTTTTAGAATCGGTTGGGATAAAACCGAAGACACCTCTAACGCCAAAGGGGGCTATCGCTTAATTCCCAGCATACTAACAGATGCACCGGTTCCAGATTCGGTCTTTGATTCTTATACCAGTCTGCCAACGTGGAACAAAGTTGAACTAGAAGGGTACAACTGGCTAGCGCGTTACACCGTCAATGATAATTTAGAGCTTAAATATATTGGCTCACACAGAGAGAGCTACTCCCCGACAAATATCGATTTTGACAATACACCGTTGCCTATTTTTGATGTGCCTGCAGAATACGATGATAGTAACGATACCCACGAGCTTCAGGCAAACTATGTAGGCGACACATTCAGTTTAGTCTCTGGGCTGTACTTTTATGACGGCGAAAGCTGCGGGAACTTCGATGCTATTTTGGGCGTGTTAGGCCAGTCGCTTGGCGCGCCGGGGTTAACCCGCGAGGTAACAGGCTGCAACAATTCTGAAAGCTGGGCTGCCTATGCGCAAATGAGCTATGACGTTACCGACAAAGTGTCGCTCTCTTTAGGTGCACGCTATACCGATGAAGAGAAGTCGGCCATTGTTAATAACGGGCTTGTTTTCGACAATGTTTACCCTTACACAGGCTGGATAGACGGCTATGTGCGTCCAGACGGTCAGCTTGTTCCGCAAGTACTAGGTACAGACACAGACGGCGATGGCGTTTTAGATGCCCCAGCAGTTGAAAGTTGGTCGCGCTTCACTCCGCGTTTAGGTGTGGAATATCAAATGAACCGCGACACCATGTTCTTTGCAAGTTATTCGCAAGGCTTCAAGTCGGGCACCTTTAACCCTCGTGCACAAGTGAACGAGCCTGGAGTTGAGCCAGAGGTAGTGGATAGTTTCGAAGTGGGTGTGAAAAGTGATTTAAGCGACGCGCTTCGAATGAACATTACGTTATTTTCGTATGATCATAAAGACCGTCAATACATTGGTGTAGAAGGCGATTTGTCTGACCCAACCGCGCTTGATCAACGCCTGCGCAACGCAGCAGAAACGGCAGCGAAAGGCGCCGAGTTAGAAATGACGTGGGTTGCCACAGATAACTTACAATTTGATGTGGCCTATGGCTTTATTGATTTTGAAATTAAAGAAAACAATGCGATACCGCCTCTTATTGGCTTGGCAAGCACGCCAGAAAACACCTTTAATTTTAATGCAAACTACCTTCTGGAAACCGACTTTGGCGCTATTTCGTTTAATGCTAACTACTATTATCGCGACGACTATCTGATTTTCGAGACCAGCGATCTTATTCAACAAGATGCGTACGGTATGGTGAATTTGAGCGCGCGCTGGGAGAGCATTGAAGGTAACTGGTACGCTGGCTTACATGTTAAAAACCTTACCGATGAAGAGTACTTAGTGGGTGGGTATGATTTCGTAACGCGTGACGAGCAAGGTAACTTTGGCCCAGGCCTTGGCGGAGACACCACACTTATTGGTTATTATGGTGACCCGCGCACCGTTCATTTAACGGTGGGCTACCGATTCTAAATGCTATCGCGCCTAATACCAATGCCCGCAGTTCATGTGAGTTGCGGGCATTTGTTAAGGCTATACCGTGTATACGCTTACTTTTTTATATTTTTATTTTTGACGTGGTAGTATGTTAATTAACAAGGTAGTTACAAGTTGATAGCATTATGTCTGTAAAAATTTTGATTGCTGACGATCACCCTTTATTTAGGGCTGCTATGTGCCATGCGCTAAGAAGCGCTGAGCATTTTACGCTTGTAGAAACCTCTACCTTTCCCGACACTCTCACTTGCCTGCATGACAACGAAGATATTGATATCCTTTTTTTGGATTTAACAATGCCCGGCAATGAAGGCCTAAATGGTCTTGCAGAAGTACACGCTACATTTCCTGATATATTAGTTGTGGTAGTAACGGCACAGGAAGACGCCGATGTTATGGAAAAATCGTTTGCACTGGGCGCAAGTGGGTTTATTCCAAAATCAGCCTCAGTCGACTGTATAATTGAAGCGGTAAATACCGTGCTTGAAGGTGAAACTTGGATGCCTCCGATAGCGCAAATGAGCGTTAGTACTTCGTTGCAGACTGGAGCAAACAACCCAGACGCCGTTGACGCAGACAACTTCACAAACAAGTTAAAGCAATTAACGCCGCATCAGCTCAAAGTGCTGCGCATGGTTTCCGATGGACTTCTGAATAAACAAATTGCCTACGAACTAGCAATATCTGAGTCTACCGTTAAGCAACATGTGTCTGCGGTGCTAAGAAAACTTGAAGTTATTAATAGAACCAAGGCTGGCATTGCGTTCAAAAATGCCATGCATTTAAATTAGGTTTCTGCCCATCATATTCATTAGCCTTTCAGTTAGCCCTCTGTGTGACCAAGTTATAGCCATCAACCACTAGCTAACTAAGCGTTTTACACTTTTCAGTCATTGCGCGTCAAAAGCATGAAAGCTCTCCATGTAAAAGCTCTCCATATTGCTCGATAGTACTCGTCAATTTGATATGGTAACGTAGGAATAAGGATTTAATAACGTAAATGGATTTTATGAAACGGTTTCTACTATTTTCCCTTCTTTTTGTTTCTACAAATGTATTTAGCGCGGCTACATCGTGGACTAATTTCACGCTAGACAGCGGTCATGTTTTTTTACCTGTTTCAATTGAGGGTATAGAAAGCAGAGCGATGTTAGACTCTGGTGCTCAAATAAATAGCATAAACTCTGCGTTTATTCGCAAGCACAAGCTTGAGCTAGATAAAGGTCAGCCTGTCAACATTCAGGGGGTTTTCGAACGTGAAAAACATAATGCATATAATAATGTAGACGTTGAAATATTTGGCACTATGTTCGAACTAGACTCATTGGTAGAAGTGAGGTTAGGGCACCATACGAACGGCTTGTTGCTGGGCGCTGGCTTTTTTAACAACTTTATTGTTCAGTTTGATTATCCTCGAAAAAAGTTCCGACTAGTCACACGAGACGCGGTTAACATGCGAGAAGTTGCTAACGTTAAAGCAGCCTCACAAAAGGGCAGTGGCATGCCGATAGCGCAAGTTGAAATAAACGGCGTTTCGCTTTGGTTGCGTATTGATACAGGCAATTCAGGCACCATTCTAATTGACCGCAACTCCGCATCTAGAGCAGGGTTACTCGATAAGGTTGAAGGTGCTACGACAGCGTTTGGCGCGAATTCATCTGGAGTGAATGAATTTGCCACCTCTGACGTTGTACAATTTGGGCCTTATGAGATCAGTGACGTGAAGGTGAGCTTTCCTGCTGAGGGGCAGAAAACTAACTTAGAAAGCCGATACAAAAGTTCCAGCAGCAGAATTGGTGGCAAACGCGTTGTGGGGTTAATTGGCTACGACCTGCTGAAAGACTTCATTGTTACTTTAGATTACAAGCGCGGGGAACTTCACATTGCGCTGCCGAATAGTTAGCGCCTGTCCAGCAGATGCTTTAACTAGGCTGAAAGCCAGCACTAAAATTGCAACCTAGTTCATACTAGTGCTGGCGAAGCGATTGCTTTAGCGTGCGTTTAAGTGCCGCTGGTTTAACGGGTTTCGGTAAATAACTAAATTGATGTTTTGCTGCTTCTTCTCTCACCTCATTGCTTCTGTTCGCCGTTACAAGAATTTTAAGCGTGAAGCTGATGTTTAATTGAGAAAGCTTCGTAGCGGCATCAAAACCCGTTTCTCCATAGTTAAGGTGGTAATCTGCAATAAGAACGTCGAAATGTTGTGCTGAAACGTTCGAGGCATCGGTAACACTTACAATCAACGTCGTTTCAGCTCCCCAGTCTTTTAGCAATGTACACATTGCATGTGCAACTTGTTCATCGTTTTCTAAAAGTAAAAAACGCGTGCCTTTTAAAAATTGCTTAGGTCCAGAGCTCGAGGAGTTCAATTGATAAGTGACGTTGTGTAAAGGTGTAATGGTCTCACTGTGCTGCGAACCCGCAGTATTCGCTGTGGTTTGGTTTGTAGTATCTTTGTTTGCGTTTTCCACCGCGCACTCAGATTGTTGTGCTCTTGGCACAGCAACACTAAAGCAGCTACCTTTATCAAGTGATGAATTAAGCGCAATATTGTGTTCAAGCAAACGGCAAATTTTATCGACTATGGTAAGCCCTAACCCGATGCCTTCTCCTTTGTTATTGCTTTGAAGCTGATGAAACTCACTAAAGATGTCTCGCTGTTGGTGAGGCGCTATACCCGAACCGGTGTCGTAAACACATAACTTTACTGATTCCATTGATGAACAGCGCCGCACACCTACCAGCACACAACCTTTAGTCGTGTAGCGTACGGCATTAGAGAGCAAGTTTTGAAGTACCCGTCGCAAAAGGTTTTTATCTGAATACACAACAATTTGAGTGCGAACATATCTAAGCTCAATACCTTTTTGCTTAGCAATTACGCGAAACTCTTGCACCAAAGAAGACAGCACTTCATCAACTGAAAAAGTCGACCTCTTTGGCGTGAGTACGCCCGAGTCTAACTTTGTCATTTCAAGCAACATGGTTAACAGGCTTTGAGCATTATCTAGTGAATTCACCACGCCTTCTGATAACTCGGCCAATTCGCTGCCTTGCGTCTTTTTATTAAGCATGCTCGCGAATAAGGTTGCAGCGTTAAACGGTTGCATTAGATCGTGACCCGCAGCGGCCAGAAACTTCGTTTTACTCTCGTTGGCTTTATCCGCTTGAAGCTTTGCTTCTTCTAATTCCGAAGTGCGAAGTGCAACTCTTGCCTCCAAGTCTTGTTTAGCGCTTTCCAACTCATTTTGGATTGCTATGTATTCGGTTATGTCGCTGTAAGTGGTTACGTATCCGCCACCAGGAAGCGGCGCCCCGTTTAGCTCTATTACTTTGCCATCGGGCTGTTTACGAATATGTTTATGCCTGGTGCCCTTAAGCATGTAGCTTACTCGTTTTTCTATTGATGAAGCGCTGAAAAGCCCTCGCTCTGCGTTGTATTTAAGTATTTCGGTTACAGGCATGCCGGCTTTTAAAAAGCCTTTTGGGTAGGAAAACAGTTCAACGTATCGGTCGTTCCAGGCCAGCAACTGAAGCTTGTCATCAAGTACGCTAATACCCTGTTCAATGTTTTGAACCGATGACTGAAGCACTTCGTGATTAAACTGAAAAGACTGAGATGCTTCTTCCACCCAATCGACCAGTTCTGGTAGGGTATCGTTTCTTGCATTAGCAATGGCACCCAGTAAAATTCTTGCACTAGGCGCCCCTACTTGTGCAGCAAGCAGTTTGTTTACCCGGTCGATAAGCGCCTGACTGGCATATCCGGTGTCTGAAGCACGACTTACATCCACCGATAGTTGTTTAATAAGTATCGATTGTGTTGCGCTTTCCAAAACCCGTTCAGTAAGGGCAATTAAGTCTCGTACCTTTACCATGAGGCGCGGTGTGTCAGGCGTTACTGTATTATTCGCATCTTGCTGGCTGCCATCGCGCGAGGTAATCAGTGCCACCGCTACAAAAGTGAAGCAGTTCGCTAATAGCGAATACGCGAAGCCCAGTCCAAGCGCCTGATCGGTAGGCACGGGGTCGAAATAATAGCTAGATAGTAGGCTAGGGTAGAGTAAGAATAATGCCCAGCAAACAGACCCTACCAGAAGCCCACTTATTGCCGCCGCTTTACTACTTTTGTGCCAATAAATACCAAACATTAGCGCTGGCATGCATTGCCCAAGTAACGCTATAGCAATTACGCCACTTTTTACCAAAGGAGCGGCCTGGCTGATGTTTAGGTGATACCAAAGCGCAATGGTAAGTACCACTAATACAGTTAGGCGACGAATGGAAAGTATTTTACTTGGTTCCATGGAGCGATTAGGAGCCGTCTTTAATCGCGCTTTAAGCCATAGCGGCGTAACTACGTTATTTGAAATCATGATCCCCAACGCTAGCGTGGCAACAATAACCATGCTGGTGGTGGCCGACAGCCCGCCAATGAAAGCAAATGACGAAAGGGCGATATTGTCTGCATATAAAGGAAGCGCAAGCACGTAGGCGTCAGAACTGGTTGTTGCTGGAAGCAGTATTTTTCCAGCGAGCGCAATTGGGATAAGAAACAGCGTCATACCGAATAAGTAAAGCGGGAATAACCAGCGCGCTGTTTTTAGCTCACCTTCACCATTTTGCTCTACAAAGTTCATATGAAACTGGCGGGGTAAGACGAACATAGAGCATACACCAAGCGCAACGTGAGAGAAATACACCCAAGGCGCGCTATCAGCATAAATGACGTCTCGAGCAGCACTATTGGTGGATACGTTAGACACCAAATCTAACACGCCATCAAACAGGTAAAAACAAACGAAAAGGCCTACAGCCCATAACGCAACAAGTTTTATAACTGACTCAAACGCAATGGTAAGCAGTAAACCGGGATGTTTATCGGTTAAATTAAGCGTACGTGTACCAAAAACAATGGCAAATAGCGCAAGTAAGCTTGCCACGTAAATACTCAGCCACGGTGTGCTGGTTTGAGGCTCTCCAGTTAGCAAGTTTATCGATTTTGTAATCGCATCGAGTTGAAGCGCAATATAGGGTACAACGCCAATAAAGCACAGTAGAGTAATAAAGGCGGCAATTAGGTGAGAGTGCTGGTATCGCAGTGAGATAAGGTCAGCTAACGAACTGATGTTGTGTTGCTGACAAAGTCGACTTATGTGAAGCACAACGGGAAACGCAAAGGCCATGGTCAACATAATTCCCAGATAAGTAGGGATAACCGCCCACCCGTATTGCGCCGTTTGCGAAGTGGTGCCGAAAAATGCCCAAGACGTGCAGTGAACACCCAGCCCTAAACTATAGAGAACAGGGTGCTGACGGTTGTCGCGCAAACGTTTGTCACCCCAAAAAGCCACCGCAAATAATGCGATAAGGTAAAAACCGACAATGGTACCAACCGTCCAAATACTGAGCATACAAAGTCCGTGTGATTAACGCGTTTATTAACCGTTTTCTGCGCGCTTTTTTAGCTAACATTAACACGCCTTTTAAATTTTTTTGCCATACATCCACAAAAATATTGTGGATACCCTTGATCGCCCTAAATCTAGCCCCATAAATAAGCGCAACAGACTTATTCCCAATGATTTTAAGGTTATTGGGCATTGCCTAATTAAGAAAAACGTTTGGAGGTAGGCATGAGCGATAATCGCGACGTGCAGGCAGAACAAGAAAATACAGTTGATGAAACTGTACAAAGCGCTGAAGAGGCGCAAGTAGATGCGTCAGGTGCTGAAGGTGCAGAGCTAGATGAAAATGCGCAGCGCATTTATGAACTAGAAACCGCACTTTCTGAAGCACAGGCCACAATTAAAGAGCAGCAAGACGGTGTTCTACGTGCTCGTGCAGACGCGGACAACGCCCGTCGTCGTGCAGAAGGTGAAGTTGAAAAAGCGCGTAAATTTGCACTTGAGCGCTTTGCTGGTGAGTTGCTACCAGTTATTGACAACCTTGAGCGCGCTATCGAAATGACAGATAGCGACAACGAAGCGATTAAACCGCTTTTAGAAGGTGTGGAAATGACCCACAAAACTTTCTTAAGCACTATTGAGAAATTCGGATTAAGCCTTATTGATCCGCAGGGCGAAACCTTTAACCCTGATCTGCATCAGGCTATGTCGATGCAAGAAAGCGCAGACCACGCGCCAAACACGGTAATGGCCGTAATGCAGAAAGGTTATCAAATTAATGGCCGCTTGTTACGCCCAGCCATGGTAATGGTATCGCGTGCGCCAAGCGACGGTGTTGATACGCAAGTGTAAGACACGCTTTTTGCGACAAACACACAAAAATGTCAGTTTTTTTACTGACATCTATTGAAAAGGTGGGGAATAACCCCACTAAAAGTACAGAATTAAGAAACTTTTTCGGAGACACGAAATGGGTAGAATCATTGGTATCGATTTAGGTACAACGAATTCATGTGTCGCAGTATTAGACGGCGACAAACCTCGCGTAATTGAAAACGCGGAAGGCGATCGTACAACCCCTTCAATCATCGCTTACACAAACGATGGTGAAACACTAGTTGGTCAGTCTGCAAAGCGTCAGGCGGTAACTAACCCTACAAACACATTATTCGCTATTAAGCGTCTAATTGGTCGCCGCTTCCAAGACAAAGAAGTACAGCGCGACATCGACATTATGCCTTACAAAATTGTAGCGGCTGACAATGGCGATGCGTGGGTAGAAGCGAAAGGCGAAAAAATGGCGCCTCCGCAGGTTTCTGCTGAAGTACTTAAGAAAATGAAGAAGACTGCTGAAGATTATCTAGGTGAAGAAGTTACCGGTGCGGTTATTACTGTTCCAGCTTACTTCAACGATTCTCAGCGTCAGGCAACGAAAGATGCGGGTCGTATCGCAGGTCTTGAAGTTAAGCGTATTATCAACGAGCCAACTGCTGCTGCCCTTGCCTACGGCATGGACAAGAAGCAAGGCGATAACGTTGTTGCAGTATACGACTTAGGTGGTGGTACGTTCGATATCTCAATCATCGAAATTGATGAAGTAGACGGCGAGCACACGTTTGAAGTACTAGCGACTAACGGCGACACGCACCTAGGTGGTGAAGATTTCGATAACCGCGTTATCAACTACCTAGTTGAAGAATTTAAGAAAGATCAAGGCATCGACCTTCGTAAAGATCCGCTTGCTATGCAGCGTCTTAAAGAAGCCGGTGAGAAAGCTAAGATTGAACTTTCTTCTTCACAACAAACTGAAGTTAACCTGCCTTACATCACAGCTGATGCGACAGGTCCTAAGCACTTAGCAATTAAGCTAACGCGTGCGAAGCTTGAGTCTTTGGTTGAAGATCTAGTGAAGAACTCGCTTAACCCGCTTAAGCAAGCGCTTGCTGATTCAGACCTTTCTGTAGGTGACATTAACGACATCATTCTTGTTGGTGGTCAAACACGTATGCCACTTGTACAGAAGTATGTAACTGAATTCTTCGGCAAAGAGCCACGTAAAGACGTTAACCCTGACGAAGCGGTAGCAGTAGGTGCGGCAATTCAAGGTGGTGTACTTTCTGGTGACGTTAAAGACGTACTACTTCTAGACGTTACTCCTCTGTCTCTAGGTATTGAGACAATGGGTGGCGTGATGACAGTACTTATTGAGAAGAACACGACTATTCCAACGAAGAAGTCACAAACTTTCTCAACAGCTGAAGACAACCAGTCTGCGGTAACGGTACACGTACTACAGGGTGAGCGTAAGCAATCAAGCGGCAACAAGTCTCTTGGTCAGTTCAACCTAGAAGGTATTCGTCCAGCGGCGCGCGGTGTACCGCAAATCGAAGTAACCTTCGACCTAGATGCTGACGGTATCCTACACGTGTCTGCGAAAGATAAAGACACAGGTAAAGAGCAGAAGATCACCATCAAAGCTTCTTCAGGTCTAAGCGACGAAGAAGTAGAAAAAATGGTAGCAGATGCAGAAGCGAACAAAGAAGCTGATGCGAAGTTTGAAGAGCTAATTCAAGCGCGTAACCAAGCTGATGGCATGATCCACGCTACACGCAAGCAACTTGAAGAAGTTGGCGATGCACTAAGTGCAGAAGACAAAGCGCCAATTGAAGAAGCGCTTACCGCTCTTGAGACAGCGTCTAAAGGCGAAGATAAAGCAGAAATCGAAGCGAAAACGCAAGAGCTTATTCAAGCGTCTAGCAAGCTGATGGAAGCAGCACAAGCACAGCAAGCGGCCGCTGGTGGCGCTGAAGGTGCTGAGCAGCAAACTTCTGAAAAAGCTGATGATGATGTTGTTGACGCTGAATTCGAAGAAGTGAAAGACGACAAGAAGTAAACTGTTGCGTTAGGCTCGCTATCTTGAAAGCTAGCGGGCTTTGTAAGCAGTTCAGGCGCAGCAGGAAATTCTTGTTGCGCCTTTGTTGTGTAAATGACTTGGCGTTATTGAATAAGTATTCAGGTTATTTTCACAACAGTCAGATGTAGCTTCGATAAGCATGAAGTGCTTGTCGACAAAAAAGTAGGATATATAAACGATATGTCGAAACGAGACTACTACGAGGTACTCGGGGTAGATAAAAGCGCAGGCGAACGCGAAATTAAAAAAGCGTATAAGAAGCTAGCGATGAAATATCACCCTGACCGTACGCAAGGCGATAAAGCTCTGGAAGATAAGTTTAAAGAAATCCAGGAAGCCTACGAAATTCTGTCAGATTCGCAAAAACGTGCAGCATACGACCAGTATGGCCATGCGGGTGTTGATCCAAACCGTGGTGGCGGTGGCTTCGGTGGTGGTGCCGATTTCGGCGATATCTTTGGTGATGTTTTTGGCGATATCTTTGGCGGGGGCCGAGGAGGTCGTCAGTCGCGTGCACGCCAAGGTTCAGACCTTCGCTATAACTTAGAACTTTCACTAGAAGAAGCCGTTCGCGGTAAAAGCGTAGATATCCGTGTGCCTACGCTGGTTGAGTGCGACGTGTGTGATGGCTCTGGTGCAAAGAGTGGCTCGTCACCGAAAACCTGTCCAACCTGTCACGGTAATGGCCAAGTTCAAATGCGCCAAGGTTTCTTTGCTGTGCAGCAAACTTGTCCAACGTGTTCGGGTAAAGGTAAGATCATTGAAGATCCATGTAATAGCTGTCATGGCCATGGTCGTAAAGAGAAAACAAAAACCCTTAACGTTAAGATTCCAGCTGGCGTAGACACAGGTGACCGTATTCGCTTGTCAGGCGAAGGTGAAGCTGGTGAAAATGGCGCTCCTCCAGGCGACTTGTATGTTCAGGTACACGTACGCGAGCACGATATCTTTAAACGCGATGGCAACAACTTGTACTGTGAAGTGCCGCTAAGTTTCACAACTGCTGCTCTAGGCGGTGAACTTGAAGTTCCAACGCTAGACGGTAAAGTGAAACTGAAGATAAGCGCTGAGACACAAACCGGACGTATGTTCCGTTTACGTGGTAAAGGTGTTAAATCGGTTCGAAGTGGCGCGATGGGCGACTTGATGTGTAAGGTTGTGGTAGAAACACCAGTTAACTTGTCTTCTCGCCAAAAAGAGCTACTTCAAGAGCTTGAAGAGTCGATGGGCAAAGCGTCAAGTAAGCATAGCCCAAAAGCACAAGGTTTCTTTGATGGTGTTAAGAAGTTTTTTGACGACTTGACCAACTAAGGTTGTCGAAAAAATTGTTTTAAGTAAAAGCCCTCAGCCGAGGGCTTTTTTGTTTTCTGTTTCAGTCACTATCATCAATGATGGCCAATTGATGATGTTTTGCGAAGTTAGTATTTTCTTTACCTACTTTTAGCGCTAAAAATCTTGCGCTTACGTTGACTATTCGTCACGATAAACTAATCGACAAGGCGAAACCTTCTTTGTTGTTAATAAAGGTCGCATGACGCATTAAAGACCGTAAAAATAATTCAATTTTAAATAGGGAACAGGCATGAAATTTTCTCGTAAATCACTAATCGTTGCTGCAACGGTAGGCGCAATAGTGTCTTCTTCAGCGTTTGCCGCTGAGGTCACAGAAGCATCGTCAGAAAAACACGCAAAAGCAGCAACGCAATATCGTCAGGCTATGTTTCAATTAGTTCGCAGTAACATGGGGCCATTGGGCGGCATGGCAAAAGGCGTGCTACCTTACAACGAAAGCGTAATGCAAACCAATGCTGTACGCCTTGAGCAACTAGCAAACATGATGGGCGATTACCTTTCTGTGGATACTCGCAAGTTTGATGTTGAGACAGGTGCGAAAGATGGGGTTTGGGAAAATTTCTCTGATGTCGAAAAGAAGATAATGGCACTTAAATCGTCGGCTCAGGGTTTACAAGCTGCAGTTAAATCTGGGGATGAAAGTGCATATAGAGGCGCAATCGGCAAAGTTGGCGCTAGCTGTAAGTCATGCCACGACGATTATAAAAAAGACTAGTTACTACAGCTTTTCAAAACCTTGAACAACAGCTGGATTAATACGTTTTTTAGGCTGTTGCAAAAGCAGGTAACATGGTTTCGACTGACCTGATTTTAGAATAGGTTTCAAGAGCGTGTATTTTGTGTGCTTAAAAAAGCAATAAGGTGTGTTTATGCCGAAACGCAACACGCTCTTCTTCAACGCATCCATTTCCTGTTACTCAAACTGCATGGGTGACTAAAAGCGTTTACGTGTTTAAATCTGCTGGAAAATTGTACAATAATTGGCTATGTTAGAAGTTAGTTTTTGGCACTTTTCCTCATCGTGATAAGTTGTTGGTGTCGGCATTTTGATGTCGCAGTTCAATTCTTTAAAACCAACTAGCTTGCCATTAAATGAAACAGTAAATATCAGCAAGCTCTCAAAAACACCGCGCTAGTGCTTCCTTTTTCGTGCCGTGTTTGCTTTCGTTTATGCTGAGTTCGATGAGTTACCATAAGGTTTCGCTTAGATGGATTTACGTAGTGAACGCATGCTGTCAACATTGCGCATGACCCAGCAGAACATTTCTGTGTTGTTTAATGAAAGTAGGACAAAAACCGAGTCGCTTTGTATGCTACTGGCTTCGGTAAACCCGAATAATGGTCGCGCAACAATCGTTTCGTCTGACTCAAGCCATCAATCACTTGAAGCTGAAAGCATAGTGTTCCCATCTCATGTTTTACTTATGCTCCCTCTAACCCCTTTGAGTGCGCCAATACCTGGTCGCGACTTCGTATTTCCGCCACCGCTTCAACAACATAATGATAACTATGTCGTGGTGGCAACTGTTCGCGATATGCAAAGCGAGGTGATGGGCGTTGTTTTAATTATTGTTAAGAACAACGTGCTGAATGCACAACAACATTCATTGATAGATATTTTGCGCCAGAAAGTAGAAGTAAATTACCAATATGAATTGGCTCGGCATCCTTATTCAGACAAGTTATCAGAGCAGTTAGCCCTGTTAGAGGAGGTCAGTTCAATATCTAAAGTCGGTGCGTGGCAGATAGACAGGTTTACTGGTGTAGTTTCACTCACTGAAGTCATGAAAACGCTTATGGGGGTGCCCCGAGCCAAAAGCGTAAGCCTACAAGACGTATTGGAAATGCTTACGCCTTCGGTTAGGAACAGCCTTAAATACAGCGTATTTAAGGCACTTAAAAATAGTAGGCAGTTTGTAAAACACATATACTTTCAAGACAAGCAGGGTCGAAAAAAGAACATTAAGCTTACCGTGTTTGTGCAAGCTCGGCGTGAGAGCGTTAACGGTCTAAAACTATCGCGTTTATATGGCGTGGCTCAAGATGAGACTGAAATACAACGACTTTCTGATTCACAACATAACTACACTGACTACCTCGCAACCTTACTAGACAATGTAGACAGTGTCGTGTTGAGCATTGACGAAAATGGCACTATCTTAGCGGCTAATGACCGTGTGACAGGCATACTAGGCTTCGCTCCAGATGAATTGATTGGGCAGGATATAAAGCTCATTGCAACTAAAGTGCAAAATAGTAATGCTCCGTCCAGCTTTCTAAATTTAGAGTTAGGCGTGCAGCTTTGTAGTGAAAGTGGCGTTGTGAACGAATGTCTGCGCCACAAAAACGGTAAACGTATCGCCTGCGAAGTTCATTTATCCCAGTGCACAGTGCACAAACAAAAGTTAATCGTTGCAACAATACGCGATGTTTCGGTTCAGCATTACGAAATTGAACATTTCAAGCAACTTGCGTTAACTGACCTTGTTACCGGCCTTCCAAATTTGCATCAATTCGAATGCTACCTAAGCGAAAAAGCGAAAGACACTAAATCGGTTAAACCTTACTCTGTGTTTTTTCGAATGGCTATTCACAACGTAAAGGAATATGAAGATGCTTTCGGCGAACCAACAATCGACTATATATTACGTATATTAGCCAGCCGGTTTACTCGGGTTTTTGAGGTGAAGAAAGAAAGTGATGCAAGTATTTTCAAATGTGACAGAGGGACGTTTTATATTCACCTACATCAGTACTTTTATGAAGAGAGTCAGTCGTTAACGGCGGCAGAAGAATGTGCACAACTTCTTAAAGATCACGTTCTAGTTCCTATTACTTTACATAACAGTTTATTGAATATAGAAACACAAACCATCAGCTGTACAGTCCCTGTGAAGCACTTTACTTTCAAAAAGATAAGAGAGCTTTTATCCAGAAAGCCGTTGAGAGAGTTAAAGGACAATCAACATGGCTCACACGAACATGAGTATTTTCACATAAATGCGAGTGACATCGAGCGCTATAACTACATCAAGCACTCGCTCAGTAGAGCGATATCAAATAGCGAGCTATTTGTTGAATTGCAGCCCCAATACGATATAAAAAACAAGGTTGTCAGCTCTGAGGTGCTACTAAGGTGGAAGCACCCGTATTTGGGTGTGGTCAACCCTGCCGAGTTTATTCCTATCGCTGAAGAAAATGATTTTATAGCTGAGCTTGGACTCTGGGTGTGTAATGAAGCCTGCAAGCTTCTTAGTGAATGTCAGTCGCTGCAGGTAAAAACGAAATTGTCGGTCAACATTAGCGCAAAGCATTTAGCGCGGGCTGACTTTGTAAGTAAATTTGTGGCCATCGTAAACCGATGGCGCGTTTCGCACAGAGATTTAACATTAGAGCTTACTGAAGGCGCTTTAATAAGAGGTGTAAGTATAATTCAATGTCGTGTTCGAGAATTGGCCGAACAAGGCTTTAGCTTATCTATAGACGACTTCGGCTTGGGTAATTCCAATTTGAATTATCTGCAAGACTTGCCCATTACAGAGCTCAAGGTAGATAGAGTTTTTATTGAGGCGTTGGAAGGATCGCAACAAAAAACACTATTGGTCACCAGCATCTGCAACATGGCAAAGGCACTTCATCTAAATACGGTTGCAGAGGGCATTGAAACCACAGGACAGTTAGATCAAGCTAAGGCTTGTGGTTGCAGTGCATTTCAAGGTTTCTACTTAGATAAACCAATGAACGTTGAAGACTGGCGTCATAAGATTTCTCAGTCGCAAGATTAGCCACTGTGCCTGAGAAGTGAGCAGCGATCTCTGAAAACTAAAAGGGCATGCTCTACAATCTTTAAATTAAAATAAATCATAATGTTAGCTGGTCTACGCCTGAAGTCTTATAAGCAGATCTCGTTGAACTGCAGTAGGGTGAATAAAAACCCTACGTAGGAAATGGTTATGACTTATAAAAACGAATACATTGCCTCAATTGAACGTCCCGACGAATTTTGGCTAGCACAAGCACGTAAAATTACGTGGTTTCAAGTGCCGGAACAAGGTTGTGAAAGAACCGATAATGGCTATTACGACTGGTTTAGGGGAGGAAAACTTAATACGTGTTACCTCGCGTTAGACCACCATGTTCAAAATGGTCGTGGTGATAAAACAGCAGTGATATACGACTCGCCCGTTACACAAACCACTCAACACTTTACTTACAGCGAGCTGCTCTCACATGTAGCACGCTTTGCTGGAGGTTTATCTCAATTAGGTGTGTCAAAGGGCGATCGCGTTATCATTTATATGCCAATGATCCCCCAAGCTGTCATTGCGATGCTTGCTTGTGCCCGACTTGGCGCAGTGCACTCTGTAGTATTTGGTGGGTTTGCAGCTAAAGAGCTTGCTGTACGAATAGATGATGCAAAGCCCAAAGTAATTGTAACCGCTTCATGTGGAATAGAGGGTAGCAAGGTATTGCCGTATAAGCCTTTAGTAGATGAAGCAATGGAAATTTCACAGCATAAACCACATGCGTGTGTGTTATTTCAACGACCACAACTTGAAGTTACGTTAAATGGTGAGTGTGACTACGATTGGCAAGCGCTAGTTGAATCAAGCCAACCTGCTGCGCCGGTTGAAGTAGAAGCGACCGACCCCTTATATATTCTGTATACGTCAGGTACAACCGGCAAGCCTAAAGGCGTAGTGAGAGATAATGGTGGACATGCTGTCGCGCTTCATTACTCAATGAGTGCTATTTACGGAATAAGTGAACAAGACGTATTTTGGGCTGCATCTGATGTAGGTTGGGTTGTGGGTCATTCCTATATTGTGTACGGGCCACTGCTTAAAGGCGCAACCACGGTTCTGTACGAAGGAAAGCCGATTGGTACTCCTGATGCAGGTGCATTTTGGCGCATGGTTGAAGCTCATAATATTAATGTACTTTTTGCTGCGCCTACGGCATTTCGTGCAATAAGAAAGGCAGATCCCGACGCAATCTTCTTAAGCCAACACGACACATCGAGTTTACGCACCGTATTTATGGCGGGCGAGCGACTAGACCCTCCAACGTATTATTGGACGAGTGAAAAGGTTGGTGTGCCAGTTATCGATCACTGGTGGCAAACAGAAACAGGCTGGCCTATTTGCTCTAACCCAATGGGTTTAGAGCCAATGCAGCCTAAACCTGGCTCTTCGAGTGTTCCAACACCAGGGTTCAATGTCAAAGTGCTTAAAAGTGGCAATGAAGAACAAAGCGAAGGTGAAAAAGGTGCCATTGCTATTAAGTTACCGCTCCCACCAGGATGTTTAACAACGATTTGGCAAGATCATCAGCGGTTCGTTGATGGTTATCTTAGAGAGTTTGAAGGTTATTACAGTACGGGTGACAACGGCTATATAGATGAAGACGGCTACGTGTTTATAATGGGGCGTACCGATGATGTTATTAATGTAGCTGGTCATCGTTTATCAACAGGCGAGATGGAAGAAGTGCTCGCAGCACATCCCGACATTGCTGAGTGTAGCGTGATAGGAGTTAACGATTCGCTTAAAGGGCAACTGCCAGTAGGCCTAGTGTTACTAAAAGATGGCGTAACCGTTGATGAAAATGAATTAGAGAAAGCGCTAGTGCAACGAGTTCGAGATACCATAGGTCCGGTAGCATGTTTCAAACGAGCTATAGTGGTAAACCGTTTACCAAAGACGCGGTCAGGAAAGATACTGCGGAAGTTACTGCGTCAAATTGCCGCCAACGAATCAGTGGCCGTACCATCTACAATAGATGACCCATCGAGCGTGCGAGAAATTGAGTCGTTGATGAGAGATAAAGGGCTGGTGAATGCACCAAGTGCGGTTTAATTTCACTAGAAGGTGAGTCGCTGCCAGCAACAGCAGCGACTTAAACGAAATGTTAAATACTGAAAGTTAAAAGGCAGCTTTTTATTTAGTAATAGTATTCATCGACTTGTGGGGCAGGCGGATAGATCTCGATGGCAACATAAACCAAAACTGCTGCCACTAATGCGACCAAAACAGCGCGAAGAATACGCGAGTCGGAGATACCTACGCTTTTTGATACCTTGTTTCCGTGCACCATTGCTGGAACCAACTTCTGCTTTTTGTATACGCTGTAAAATACGATTGCGCCAATATGAAGTGCAATCACATAAAGCAATATATCAAACGCGCGGTGATGTAGAGAGTTCATCATTTCTAGCACAGCGTCACTGGCTAATTGACGATAAGGACCATCCAAGAAAATATCGTCAGTCATAAATAATCCAGAGACGGCTTGCACAAATAACAGTACCAGCATAATGACGACAAACCAACCACCTAGCGGATTGTGCCCAATAGCCGGCACTGAATCCCGGCGAAATAAGGTTTTTATATAACTAATGACTCGACCGGGGCCAGTGATAAAGCTGCTAAACTTGGCGTGTTGCGTTCCAACGAACCCCCATATCAGCCTAAAAACTAAAAGAAATAATGTGAAATATCCAATGTAAAAATGCCATTGAACTGCATTATCAAGCCATTTTGCCGTTGCATATTGCGCTAAAAAACTGGCTACTAGTAACCAGTGAAAAAGGCGGGTGGGTAAGTCCCAAACAAGAATTTTCTGCATGATGTTTTACAAAATATTGTAGTTTTACGTTGTTATGCTGCTAGCGTCGCTTAACTCGCTAGATAAAACAAGTATGCCCAGCGGCATAAAGCCTCTATTTGTCCCAATCCTTAACCACCGCATAATGCTAAGTAAGGCTGAATTCTTGCCCTTTTTTATATATGCGTAATATTTCAGTAGAGAAACACCTAAATTTCACAGGGTTTTAGTCTACAAACAATCGCGTCTATCGTATTGGCCCTAGGGAGTTCCTAATTATGCGTATTTAATATTAATCTGACATTGCAATAGTGACGGCATTTGGCAAAATGCTTGCTAGTTGAAGGTCTATAAAAGTGAAAAATGTAGAATGAAAGTAGGATTGTTTGGCGCCAACGGACGCATGGGGCGAGTACTTGTTGAAGCGCTCGATTTAAATGATGACGCAGAGCTTAGTGTGGCGACAGTTCGTGATGATTCCCCTTGGGTAGGGCTTAACGTCGGTGAACTTGCCGGAATTGGTAAAAAAGCGATCGATTGTTCTGCGCTATCCACGCTTCGTAAAGACGATGCAGATGTAATGATCGACTTTACGTTGCCTTCTGTTATCGAAAGCAATTTAGCGTGGTGTGTTAAAAATAATATGCCTGTTGTTATTGGTACTACTGGCCTCAATGATGCACAACTTGCTGCGCTTGATAACGCCGCAAAACACATTCCTATAGTTTTCGCTGCAAACTACAGTGTTGGCGTAAACCTAATGTTGTCATTGGTGCGCCAGGCCGCCTGCGTACTTGGAGAAACGGCAGATATTGAAATTACTGAGGCCCATCACAGATTCAAGCAAGATGCGCCATCAGGCACAGCCATGGCAATTGGTGAAGCCATTGCCGATGAGCTAGGCCGAGACTTAAAGACGTGCGCCGTATACGGTCGCGAAGGGAAAGAGCCAGAAAGAGACCAAGGTGCAATTGGTTTTGCCACCATAAGGGCAGGGGATATTGTAGGTGAACACACCGCATTGTTTGCTGATATTGGCGAGCGCCTAGAGATAACGCATAAAGCGTCAAGTCGCCTGACTTTCGCAAAAGGTGCAGTGCATGCCGCAAAGTGGTTGTGCGATAAAGAACCTGGTCTATACTCAATGGTTGATGTTCTTGAATTAAAGCTGTAGTGCTTTTAATCGGCTTGCAAGTACCGAGTAGCGGCGTAACGTGAATGCGTTTTTAAGTTGTTAAAGTAAAGTTGCATTTTTCTTGACCAATAAGTCATACTTTCAGAAGTTCTGTGCAAAAATAGCGGTATAAGCGTTATTTTTGTAAATTATCACAAATAAATTTGCCATTTTCGGTCATTAATGTATACTCGCCGGAATTTGCCAGAATTTCGTATTCTGAGGCCGCAGAAACGGCTGAAGAGTGCGGTTTTATTAGCTGCAAAGATCGTAAAGCGGGATGTATTGTTTTCAATAACTCCCGTTTTTTGTGGGGTTTGTGCAGAAAACTGCACAAACACATAGTTATCCTTAATCTGGAGGTTGACTTGGCTAATTCTGCCCTTTTGGTGTTAGAGGATGGTTCTGTTTTTAAAGGTACGGCGATAGGCGCTACAGGCTCCGCCGTTGGGGAAGTCGTTTTTAATACTTCCATGACCGGCTATCAAGAAATTCTCACCGACCCATCCTACGCTGAACAACTCATCACCCTTACTTATCCACACATTGGCAACACCGGCACTAACGAAGAAGACGTCGAAGCAGATAAAATCTGGTCGAAAGGTCTGATCATCCGTGACCTACCACTTGTTGCTAGTAACTTTCGTCAACAGCAAACTTTGTCTGAATACCTCAAAGCGAAAGGCGTTGTGGGTATTGCCGACATTGATACACGTCGCTTAACGCGTATCTTGCGAGACAAAGGTGCACAAAATGGCTGCATTATTTGTTCTGATGAATTAGACGAGTCTAGCGCACTAGCGCAAGCAAAAGCTTTCCCTGGCCTAAAAGGCATGGATTTGGCAAAAGTAGTAAGCATTACTGAGCCAAAGACATGGACTGAAGGCAGCTGGGAACTTGGCAAAGGCTATGTAACGCCAAGCGAAACTAAGTACCATGTTGTTGCTTATGACTACGGCGTTAAAAACAACATTCTTCGCATGCTAGCTGACCGCGGTTGTAAAGTAACCTTGGTGCCTGCACAAACGCCTGCTGAAGACGTACTTGCCATGAACCCTGATGGCGTATTCCTATCAAATGGACCAGGTGATCCTGAGCCATGTGACTACGCGGTCACTGCAATTAAAACTATCGTTGAAACGGGTACACCGGTTTTCGGAATCTGTCTAGGGCACCAGCTACTTGCTATTGCAAGTGGTGCGAAAACAGTGAAGATGAAATTCGGTCACCACGGTGCAAACCACCCGGTTAAAGACCTTAAGCGCAATGTAGTTATGATCACCAGCCAAAACCACGGTTTTGCTGTCGATGAGTCTAGTTTGCCAGATAACCTAGAAGTAACTCACATTTCGTTGTTCGACAAGTCGTTGCAAGGTATTCATCGCACCGACAAGCCTGCGTTCAGTTTCCAGGGGCACCCTGAAGCGAGTCCGGGTCCTCATGAAGCGGCACCGCTTTTCGACCACTTCATTGAACTTATTGAACAACACAAGCAGTAGGAATTAGCCCGCTATGCCAAAACGTACCGACATAAAAAGTATTCTTATCATTGGTGCTGGCCCTATTGTTATCGGCCAGGCTTGTGAATTCGACTATTCAGGCGCGCAAGCGTGTAAAGCCCTTCGCGAAGAAGGCTACCGTGTTATTTTGGTTAACTCTAACCCAGCAACCATCATGACCGACCCTGAAATGGCAGATGCCACATACATTGAGCCAATTCATTGGGAAGTTGTACGCAAAATTATCGAAAAAGAGCGTCCAGATGCCATTCTACCTACTATGGGTGGCCAAACTGCACTGAACTGTGCGCTAGAGCTAGACAAGCACGGCGTTTTAGAAGAGTTCGGTTGTGAGCTTATCGGTGCAACGGCAGATGCTATCGATAAAGCAGAAAACCGCGAGCGTTTCGACAAGGCAATGAAAAACATTGGCCTTGAGTGTCCTCGCGCGGAAATTGCGCACAGCATGGATGAAGCGCACGATGTATTAAGCCGAATCGGCTTCCCTTGTATTATTCGTCCGTCTTTTACTATGGGTGGAACCGGCGGTGGTATTGCGTACAACATCGACGAGTTTAACGAAATTTGTCACCGCGGCTTAGACCTTTCTCCTACTAATGAGCTTCTTATTGACGAGTCGTTGCTAGGTTGGAAAGAGTATGAAATGGAAGTAGTACGTGATAAAGCAGATAACTGCATTATTGTATGTACTATCGAAAACTTCGACCCAATGGGTGTGCACACGGGTGATTCGATTACCGTAGCGCCAGCGCAAACGTTAACTGACAAAGAATTCCAAATTATGCGTAATGCAGCTATGGCTGTGCTGCGTGAAATTGGCGTTGAAACCGGTGGTTCAAACGTACAGTTTGGTGTTGACCCTAAAACAGGCCGCATGGTTATCATCGAGATGAACCCGCGTGTATCGCGTTCATCAGCGCTTGCTTCTAAAGCGACTGGCTTCCCAATTGCAAAAGTAGCAGCGAAACTTGCGGTAGGTTACACGTTAGATGAATTGGCGAATGACATCACAGGTGGTTTAACGCCAGCCTCTTTCGAGCCGTCAATCGACTACGTAGTGACTAAAATTCCACGCTTTAACTTTGAAAAGTTCGCCGGTGCAAATGACCGTCTAACGACGCAAATGAAGTCGGTGGGCGAGGTGATGGCAATTGGTCGTAATCAGCAAGAGTCACTACAAAAAGCCCTTCGCGGCCTAGAGGTAGGTGCTAATGGCTTAAACCCAATGGTTGACCTTGAAGACCCTGAGTCTCGAAATAAAGTGGTGTACGAACTTCGTCAGCCAGGCGCAGAGCGTATTTGGTACATCGGCGATGCATTCCGCATGGGCATGACGGTTGAAGAGGTATTTAACCTTACCAATATTGACCGCTGGTACCTTGTACAGCTTGAAGATCTTATTCTTCTTGAAGCGAAAGTAGCAGAGCTTGGTTTACCAGGTATCGATGCTGACTTTATGCGTGCACTTAAGCGTAAAGGTTTCTCAGATGCGCGTCTTGCCGAGCTAACCAAAGTAGCAGAAAGCGATATTCGTGAAACCCGTCGTGGTTTTGGTATCTCTCCAGTATACAAGCGCGTAGATACTTGTGCGGCAGAATTCTCAACAAGCACTGCCTATATGTACTCAACGTATGATGAAGAGTGTGAAGCTGCGCCAACGGATAAAGATAAGATCATGGTATTGGGCGGTGGTCCAAACCGTATCGGTCAAGGCATTGAGTTCGATTACTGCTGTGTTCACGCAGCGCTTTCAATGCGTGACGACGGTTACGAGACCATTATGGTCAACTGTAACCCTGAAACGGTGTCAACTGACTACGACACGTCTGACCGCCTGTATTTCGAGCCAGTGACGCTTGAAGATGTGTTAGAAATTGTTGAGAAAGAGAAGCCTAAAGGCGTCATCGTGCAATACGGTGGTCAAACCCCACTTAAACTAGCACGTGCACTAGAAGCGGCTGGCGTACCAATTATGGGTACATCGCCTGAAGCGATTGACCGTGCTGAAGACCGTGAGCGTTTCCAGCAAATGGTTAACAAGCTTAACCTTAAGCAACCTGCTAATGCTACGGTTACCAACGTTGAGCAAGCCCTAGCTATGGCCGAGGAGATTGGCTTCCCGCTGGTGGTTCGCCCAAGCTACGTACTAGGTGGTCGTGCGATGGAAATCGTATACGACATTAAAGACCTTAAGCGTTACCTAAACGAAGCGGTGAAAGTGTCTAACGACGCGCCAGTCTTGCTAGATCGCTTCCTTGATGATGCCATTGAAGTTGATATCGACGCTATCTGCGACGGTAAAGACGTAGTGATAGGCGGCATTATGGAACACATTGAACAAGCGGGTGTTCACTCTGGTGACTCTGCGTGTTCATTGCCTCCACACTCGCTATCTAAAGAGATTCAAGATGTGATGCGCGAGCAAGTGCGCGCGATGGCCCTTGAACTTGGTGTAGTGGGTTTGATGAATACGCAGTTCGCGATTAAAGACGGCGAAGTGTACCTTATCGAGGTTAACCCTCGTGCAGCGCGTACGGTTCCGTTTGTATCGAAAGCCACTGGCGTTCCGCTTGCGAAAGTAGCAGCACGTGCAATGGCAGGCGTTAGCCTGGCGGAGCAGGGTGTCACTGAAGAAGTTATTCCACCTTTCTACTCGGTAAAAGAAGTGGTACTTCCGTTTGCTAAGTTCCAAGGTGTTGACCCACTGTTAGGCCCTGAAATGCGCTCAACAGGTGAAGTGATGGGTGTAGGTGATACGTTTGAAGAAGCATATGCCAAAGCCAACTTAGGTGCAGGTGCGCCACTGCCTAAGGAAGGGAAAGCGCTTATCTCTGTTCGTGATAACGATAAGCCTCGGATGATTGAACTAGCGAAAGCATTGGTTGAAGCCGGTTTCAGTATTGAGGCGACACGCGGTACTGCGACTGAGCTTTACGATGCGGGCATAATGAGTACTGTGGTAAACAAAATGTCAGAGGGCCGCCCTAACATTGTAGATGCAATCAAAAACGGCGAATACGCTTATTTGGTTAATACTACGGAAGGCCGCCAAGCGATTACTGACTCTGTGTACATTCGTCGCGAAGCACTGCTAAATAAAGTGACTTACACGACTACAATGAACGCAGCGTTTGCTACTATTCGCGCGAAGTCTGCCGACGACCGCAATAAAGTCGCGTCAGTTCAAGAACTACACGCAAGACTTAAACACTAATGACATAAGTAAGGATACGAGGTATCCTTACTCTATTACATTTGTGTGAACGAATAAAAAGTGCGCCTTCGCGGCGCACTTTTCTGTTTAAACTACTAGTTGAGCGAGACTGTATTCATGAGTCAGTATCCAATGACAGCGCGCGGCGCTCAAATGCTGCGTGACGAACTAAACGAGCTAAAAACTAAAACACGCCCACGTATTATCGAGTCTATTGCCGAAGCACGTGAGCATGGTGACTTGAAAGAAAACGCTGAATATCATGCGGCCCGCGAACAGCAAAGTTTCTGTGAAGGTCGTATTCAAGACATTGAAGGCAAACTTTCAAACGCGCAAATTATCGACGTAACAAAAATGGAAAACACGGGTAAGGTCATCTTTGGCACCACGGTTACCATTTTAAATGTCGATACCGACGAAGAAACCACTTATCGCATCGTGGGCGATGACGAAGCGGATATCAAAAACAACCTAATTTCAGTAAATTCACCCATTGCTCGCGGCCTTATAGGCAAAGAGCTTGATGATATGGTAACTATTCAAACGCCATCAGGTGCGGTTGAAGTTGAAATCATCGAAGTAGAATACATTTAATTTCTCTTGCCAGCGGCGTTCGCTGCTGGCACTTTTCGTTCTCTCGTTTCCAATTTTGTGCTTGTTGTTCGACACAATTGTGTTGCTGAGCGTTGAATAGCTTCTCCCTTTCAAGTAATTCGCTCCTAATCTTGTACTTATTGATAGTATAAAAGTCCTACATCATTTTTAATGCCGCCTATACTTCCTATTGAATGGGCTGTCGCCACGCCTATTTAACTGTCTTTTAAATAAGGAAAATAATTGGAAATGTCAGGTTTCATACTCGACTTTCCAAATGGGATAGAGGCCAACACTGTGACAATTTTTAGTAGACTTTCTGTGGTTCAACTTACACTGATAGGAACGGGAACATTGTTTCTTTCAATTGCATTTCTTGCATTCAAAGATATCAGCCAGCTTGTTTTATCTATGAAAGAAGCTGAACAAGATAAACAATTAGTTTCGTTAGTAAACGCTGCTGAAAGAGTTGCTCATCATCACGCCGTGGAACGTGGCCTTACAGCAGGCTTCTTGGGTAACCCGAGCCCTGAAGCAAGGCAGAAAGTTCTGTCGCAGCGAAAAAATGCCGATGAAGCCTTTGAGACGCTACATTCCTTGGTTAACCAAGAATGGCCCGAGGAACTAGATGTAGAAAGCCTTCTAATTCCGCTTTTTGACGCAGAGAAAGAAAAACCAAGGGTTCGAAACAGTGTTGACGAGCTGAATGGTGGGAGTGCCTTCTCATTTTACAGTGACCTCAATAAAAAAGCGCTAGGCGCTGCTAACGCGTTAGTTATTCTTGTTAATGATCAAAATGCCAAACGGCAGCTACTTCAAGGCCTGTCATTGGCTGAACTCAAAGAAAGGTTGGGGCAACGAAGAGGAAAGATAAACGCGGTCTTAGCAAAGCGTAGCATCAGTCAAAGTGTAAGCAACGAAATTACTATGTATTCAAATGACGTTGCCTACCTAGCACAAAGACTAACACTAGGGTTGGAAGAGACGTTGAGAAATCAATTTGAAAGCGCCATGAATTCGCAAAGCGCTCGTCAGGTAGAATCGATATCGGCACGTGTTGTGGAAACTGACCCGTCCTTTTCGTCCTTACCCTCTAGCAATAATTGGTTTAGCTTGGCAACCGATCAGATTGGACAAATAGCTGATGTTCTCGCGGCCGTATTTGAAAATGCTCAAAAGGGCGCTAACGAAAATGCAAGCGATTCGAAAGCTTCGCTAATTACTATTGTTATCATCATCATTACAGTAACCTTGTTTATCGCTTTAATTTATAAAGTGTTAATAGGTATCATCACCGGTCAACTAACCGTACTTGTTTCGAATCTAGATAAAATTGCGCAAAAAGGCGATCTCACAATTGACGTTTCTATGAGTACCAGCAACGAGCTTGGTGAAATATCTCGGTCAGTGAATACCACAATTTTAGCCCTTCGCGATTTAGTGCGAGGACTGGGGCAGTCAATTAGCACAAGTACTCGGCTTTCAAACAAATTAGAAACATCGAGTAGTGAAATGCTTAGCGATGCGGGAAGCACGCAGCAGCTTACTGCCAATATTGCATCTGCAATTGAAGAAGTAGCGGCAACGAGTCAAGAAATCGCTAACTCCTCGCTAGACACTCTAAATGCTAGCCAAAGTTTAGACCGCTTAGCCGATCAATCATTGGCGGCCAACGACAATATTCGTAATAGTATGGCGGTATTATCTAACGATATTCGCAATGTTCAATCTAATGCGGCGCAAATGGAGTTAAAAGTTAGCGAAATTGGCATCATTTTAGAAACCATTAATACGCTTTCCGATCAAACCAATTTACTTGCATTGAATGCGGCCATTGAAGCAGCTAGGGCGGGAGAACATGGTAGAGGGTTTGCGGTGGTCGCTGATGAAGTTCGCAAACTAGCGCAAAGCAGTAGAGAGTCGTCTGATAAAATTTCAACACTTTTGGTGAGCCTAAAAGATGCAAGTGTTGTTGTGGTCAACGATATAAATAAAAATGTGGAGTCTATCGAGGCATCGATGAGTACGACAAGCGAAGGGCGACAAACCGCAGAAAAAGTGAAAGAAGCGGCAAGCCAGCTTGAGCTAATGGCTAATAATATGTCGTCTGCTGCAGAGCAGCAATCTGTAACCACTCAAGAGGTTGCCAAAGACGTGGTTTCGGTAGAGGAGGCTGCAAGCCATGAACTCCAAATAGCGCAAAAATTATCTGAATTGTCAGACGAAATGCAGCAAAACAATCAGTTATTGCAACGAACAATTGATGGCTTTAAAGCCGATTGAGGCATATTAAAGCTTGAGGTTAATATTTATAGTGAACAAGACGTAAAGTGAGAATGATGGCTGAGATCGAGACGCTTGATACAAAAGTGGTGTACGAAAACAAGTGGCTGCGCGTAAGGGAAGACAAAATTCGTCGAAGCAGTGGTAATGAGGGAATTTATGGGGTTGTTGAAAAGCCTGACTTCGCCATTATTTTACCTATCGAAGGCGATACGGTTTATATGGTTGAGCAATATCGCTACACGATTAAGCAGCGTCAGTTAGAGCTCCCTCAAGGTGCTTGGGAGGCCAACCCTGATGCTGACCCCGTAGCACTTGCAAAAGGAGAGCTTGAAGAGGAAACAGGCTTGAGTGCACAGACAATGGAGTATGTAGGGTTTCAATATTTAGCGTATGGGTTTTGCAATCAAGGCTACCATATCTATGTTGCGAAAGGGCTAACCCAAGGTGCACAAAAACTAGATGTTGAAGAAGAAGACTTGCGCGTGGTGGAGATTAGTCTAAGCGAACTAAAACGTAAAATTGTAACTGGTGAAATTAAAGATGCCAGCACGTGCAATGCAGTTGGCCTAGCAATGCTTAAAGGCTTTATTTGATGTTATGCATGTGAATTGTAGAAGGCACCACTCATCTCTATAGCGAAAAAAAACGGCGCCGAAAGGCGCCGCTAAAAGTTGGGAAACAAACCAAGAATGTTAAGTTTTAGTTCTCGATTAAACGAGAGCCAATCTCTATTTGACGAGGCTTCTTGGCTTCAGGAATGACTCGCTCCATATCGATATGTAATAGGCCGTTTTCCATATCAGCTGCCAACACTTTTACATGGTCGCCAAGTTGGAATTTACGCTCAAAGTTACGCTCTGAGATGCCTTTATGTAAGAACTTACGTTCTTTACTTTCCTTATCTTCCCCTTCAGCTTTCTTAGTGCCGGTGATGGTGAGTGTGTTTTCCTCAACCTGAATTGACACGTCGTCTTTGCTGAAGCCCGCTATTGCCATAGTAACGCGATATTTGTCATCGCCAAGCAACTCGATGTTATACGGCGGGTAAGTACTTTGCTTTTCAGCTCGCGATGCTGCATCGATTAATGATGCAAGATGATCAGAGCCAATGAATGAACGGTAAAGTGGAGATAGATCGATAGTACGCATAGTCATATCCTCAAAATTAAGCAATATGTTTAAAGTTTAAATGCCCCGACATTGCGGCGGCGGTTTTGCCGACCTGACCTTTCAGCGCCGACAAATTCTATATAGGAATACACCAATCGCTTTTCAAGCTAAAAAAGTGAATATTTTTCTAATTAATTTTTAACTGTATGATTTTTATCGGTTATTTTTTAAAAAAAAGACTAAAGACATATTTGCGAAAACGATGAACACGTGTTTTATGTTTTAAAGCAAAGAGGCAGTGAGCGTATTCGATACTTTTTATAAAACATTTAGCAATTGTTTAACCAATCCAACTGTTTATAAATGCTACAATTAGTTTTAACGAATTGTTTTCCATATTATTTGTAAAAATTTAAACATGAAGAAAGACGTAATAGTACTAAACTGCGGAAGTTCTTCCGTAAAGTTCGCGATAATTGATGCTGAAACTGGCGAAGCTGGTCTCTCAGGCATTGCAGAAGCGTTGGGTAATAGTGATGCAAGCTTGTCTTACAAGCTCAATGGTAAAAAAGAGAAGCTATCACTGCCTGAAAAAGCGAGCCATACCGAAGCCCTTGAGGCAATTTCGAAGGTTATTGCTGGAACAGGTGTACAGCCCATTGCTATTGGTCACAGGGTCGTGCACGGTGGTGAAAAATTCAAACAAGCTGCACTTGTTGATGAAAGCGTTCTTGAAGCTATTGAAGACTACGCAAGCATGGCACCGCTGCATAATATGGCCAATTTAAAGGGTATTGTTACCGCACAGGCTGCGTATCCAGACTTACCGCACGTGGTAGTATTCGACACCTCTTTCTTTCAAACCTTGCCTCAAAAAGCATTTATTTATGCACTGCCTATGTCGCTCTATCGTGAGCATGGTATTAGACGCTATGGCTTTCACGGCACCAGCCACAAGTTTATTCTTGATAGCATGGCAAAAATGCTTAACAAGCCCGTATCGGACACAAGCATCATCAGCGCTCACTTAGGTAATGGTTGCAGTGTGTCGGCTATCGAAAAAGGGCAAGCTGTCGACACCAGCCTTGGTTTTATTCCTCTTGAAGGTTTGGTTATGGGAACGCGATGTGGTGATTTAGACCCAAGCCTACCTGGAACATTGCAGAAAAAACTGGGCAAAACCGCTGATGAAATCAGTGATTTACTGAACAAAGAGTCTGGTTTATTGGGTATTTCTGAACTAAGTAACGATTGCAGAACTCTAGAAGATGCGGCTCTTGAAGGTCACGAAGGTGCCTTACTTGCAATTGAAATCTTTTGCTATCGCTTAGCCAAGTACATTGCCGGTTACATGGTAGCCGTACCTACGTTAGATGCCATTGTGTTTACTGGCGGCATAGGTGAAAACTCATCGCTTATTCGCGAAACCACAATGGACTATTTTGCCCACTTTGGCATTACACTAGACGAGCAAAAGAACCTAGAAGCACGATTTGGAAAGGGTGGGAAAATTTCTACTGAAACGGCATCAAGCGCTGTTTACGTAGTGCCTACAAACGAAGAGTGGGTAATTGCAGCAGAAGCTGCCACCTTTGCGTAAATTGAATTTGCAATTGCAACGCGTTAGCAAATAGCAGGAGTAGATATGTCTCGCAGAATTATGTTGATCCCCGTTGGCACCAGTGTGGGCCTAACAACGGTCAGCATGGGCCTTGTTAGGGCAATAGAAGAGCAGGGAATTAAGCTTAACTTTTTCAAGCCAGTGGCGCAGCCGCGAAAAGGTGATAATGGTGAAGAACGCTCTACCGCCATTATTGCTCACCACGCCAGCGTTTCACCAATTACGCCCTTCGAGCTTGAATATGTAGAGCGAATGATTAGCAACGACAGTACTGATGAGCTTTTAGAAGAAATCATTGAGCGATTTGAAGAGCACAGTGTACAAGAGGCTGTGACGGTTATAGAAGGTTTGGTAACCACACGTCATCACCCTTACGCTGAGCGTTTAAACTTAGAAATTAGTCGAGCATTAGATGCCGATATAGTTTTTGTGACGGTGCCCGGAAACGATTCCACCACCGACATTAATCACCGTTTAGAGATTGTGGTCGACACATACGGCGGCCACAAAAGCCAGAAAGTCGTGGGCTGTATTTTCAATAAAGTTAACGCGCCGCTAGATGATCATGGTCGAATTCGCGCCGACATGGGGGCGATAGAAGCGCCTGAGCATGACGAAGCCCGTACTCAGGCGTTACGCGATTTGCCTATTTTCAAAAAAGGGTTGAGCTTACTGGGCACAATTGATTGGAGTGCAGAGTTGGTTTCTCCTCGCGCCACCGATGTTGCCGAGCATTTACATGCAACGCTTTTAAATGAAGGCGAGTTGGCGGAACGCCGATTAAGCAGTGTCACGTTCTGCGCCAGAGAAATTCACAATATGACCCATACGCTTAAGCCCGGAGCACTGTTGGTGATGTCGGGCGACCGAGGCGATGTGTTTGTATCGTGCTGCTTAGCGGCCCTAAATGGAACCAAGTTAGGTGCGCTTCTTCTGACTGGTGGATATCAGCCAGATGAAAACATTATGGCGCTATGCAGTCAGGCCATGGAAACAGGTCTACCTGTTATGCTAGTGAGCTCGAATACGTGGCAGACTGCTCAAGCACTAAATGCCTTTAACCAAGAAGTGCCGGTTGATGACAGTCAGCGCATTGAAAAAGTCATGGTGCATACTGCAGAAAGTCTTGATGCAAATTGGGTTAATTCACTCACAGAAAAAGTGTCTCGACAGAAAAAACTGTCTCCATCGGCATTCCGTTTTTACCTTACCAATCGTGCAAGGCAAGTCAACAAACGCATTGTGCTTCCAGAAGGGAACGAACCTAGAACGGTTGTCGCTGCATCAATTTGTGCTAAACGCGGCTTGGCCAGACCTGTGCTACTTGGTGATGAAACCGAGATAAGACGCGTGGCAGAGCAACAGGGCGTTGTACTAAGCGAAGGCGTAGAAATTTTATCGCCAAGCGCTATTAAGAATGATTACGTAGATGGCTTGGTAGCTCTGCGCGGTCACAAAGGTGTTACTGAAGTGGTCGCCAATGAACTACTTGATGACAACGTAACATTGGGCACAATGATGCTTCAACAAGACGATGTAGACGGGTTAGTGTCAGGCGCAGTTAATACCACGGCTAATACTATTCGTCCGGCCTTGCAGCTAATTAAAACCGCTGAAAATGCATCATTGGTGTCTTCGGTGTTCTTTATGCTTCTGCCTGACCAAGTGCTGGTTTATGGTGACTGCGCGATTAACCCAGACCCTAACGCTCAGCAGTTAGCCGACATTGCGATACAGTCAGCTGAGTCTGCACAAATGTTCGGCATTGAGCCGCGCGTGGCAATGATTAGCTATAGCACCGGATCATCGGGTGCGGGAACTGACGTAGAGAAAGTACGTGAAGCAACCGAAATTGCCAAGCGTTTACGCCCCGATTTACTTATTGATGGGCCGCTACAGTACGATGCAGCGGCTATCGAAAGCGTAGGCAAGAGCAAAGCGCCTAATAGCCCAGTAGCAGGAAAGGCAAACGTATTTGTGTTCCCAGACCTTAATACCGGCAACACAACGTACAAAGCGGTACAGCGTAGTTTTGATTTAGTGTGTATTGGTCCAATGTTGCAAGGCATGAGAAAGCCAGTAAACGACTTAAGTCGCGGTGCCTTGGTAGATGACATCGTGTTTACTATTGCGCTTACCGCTATTCAAGCAGCAGGAAACGCATAAGGTTAAACGCTGTTGTAATTAGTAACTGTCTTACGTGTTCTGGTTATTTACTAGCGCAGTGAAGGCAACAAGAAGTAGAAACTGAAAAGCCCTTAATCGATGGATATACCAGCGAGTGAGGGCTTTTTTATTTGGTGATTAGCAAAAAAGCAGCGAGATACCATCACGTGCTGTCTCGCAACACGCTTAGGATGATTGGCGTTGGTTTCTTTTAATCATTATTGCACATGAAAATAATGCGATAACAATAAACCAAACCCCTAGCTCTTGCAGATGATAATATGGCGTAAACCCGCGGGTTGCGACGACGGGTGCCGTTATATTACCTTCAATGAATTGCGGAAGTCGCGCAGTCACTTCACCCTTATGATTGATGAACGCGGTGATACCATTATTGGTTGCACGCACAACAGGGCGACCTAATTCGAGCGCGCGCATTTGTGCAATTTGCAAGTGTTGGGCTGGCCCATGCGAGCGGCCAAACCAGGCGTCGTTACTTACCGTAATAATCATATCGGTTTCTTCATAAACATTCGCCATGACCTGGTGAGGAAAGGCAATTTCAAAACAGATTGCAGGGGCAAGGCGAATACCATTAGCTTCGAGGTTTGTCTGCTGATAATCGCCACGAGAGAACGATGACATAGGCAAATCAAACAAAGGAGCCAGCGGGCGAAGCCAGTCTTCGAAAGGCACGAATTCACCTACAGGCAATAGGTGATGTTTGGAAAATCGATTGTTGTGGAAGTACTGGTAGTCGGGATAAGCTGCATCTGGCGTGCGCTTACCAAGCACGATAAGGTTATTCCAAGCTTCGTCGGTTTCCCAGTTGTAATTAACAATACCAGTGATTAGGGCTGTGTTTTCTTGAAAGGCTCTTTCGTTTACCTTTGCAAGATAGGGTTGGGCTAATGGCTCTAGCTTTGGAACCGCGGCTTCCGGCCAAATAATGAGGTCGTTATCCCATAAGCTCTCGGTTAATGCCCAGTAGGTGTCCATGGTGGGGCCATCTTGCTCTGGAACCCATCGTAAACTTTGCGCAATATTACCTTGCGCCATGCCAACAGAATACGTTGCCTTTGGCGTAACCCACGTGTGTTGCTTCAATAGGTAACCACTGGTAAATAGGCAAACCGCAACCAATGTTGCGTTAGCAAGGGTTCGCTTATTGTGCACCAGCGCAAAAAGGGTAGCGCTTATTACGATAAGCGCGCTGATTCCCGTTTCACCAATAATAGGTGCAAAACCTGACAGCGGGCTGTCTAGCTGACTATAGCCTAATGAAAGCCATGGAAAGCCGCTAAGCATCCAGCTTCTTAGCCACTCAGCTGTTACCCAGAAAAGGGGCAAAGCTAAAGGCCACAAATGCGGTGAAAAATACTTGGCGGTGAGTTTGGTGGCAAGAGCAGGGTAAAGCGCTAGATAGCCACACAATAGCGCCATAATGCCAATAGAGGCAATAAGCGGCATTCCGCCGAAGTTAGCAATGCTTACGTGCACCCAGCTTATACCAGCACCAAACCAGCCAGCGCCAAATAGCCAGCCAGCAAGAAAAGGGCGATGCTTTAGCTTCATTACCTGGCGAATAGCAAGTGCAAAAGCAGGAATGGTTAAAAGCCACATATTAAAAGGTGCAAAGGCGAGCGTTAAGCTTGCACCGCTTAACAAAAGAATGAGGTGGGGAATAAACCGTTTCAGCATAGGTGCCATCTGATGGTGAGTAAATAAGGTGGTTGAAAACATAGGATAAGCGAGTTAATGCTCACGCTACCCTATGTTAGGACAGAGACCGTTTGCTTATTCACTACTCGAGTGAAGGCACTGAAACCTTAAGTTGAATGAGTCGGCGCTTATCAGAGTTAGTCACTTTAAATTGAATATCACCAATCGTAATTTCGTCATTGGTTTCAGGCATATGACCAAACGCTTTCAGCACGATACCACCAATGGTGTCGGCTTCTTCTTCACTAAACTTGGTTTCAAAAAACTCGTTAAAATCGTCAACTGGAGTTAAGGCTTTTACGGTGTAGGTCGACTTATTCAAAGGGCGAATGTCGTCGGTACCATCTTCTTCGGTATCGTATTCGTCTTCAATTTCACCCACAATAATTTCAAGAATGTCTTCAATGGTGACCAACCCAGAAACACCGCCATATTCATCTACTACAATGGCCATGTGGTAGCGCTGTTGGCGGAACTCTTTAAGCAATACGTCTACGCGTTTGCTCTCAGGAACAATAACCGCGGGGCGAAGAATGTCGCGAAGATTGAATTCTTTTTCAGCGTTAAAGGCAAAGGCGAGAAGGTCTTTAGCTAGCAAAATACCTTCGATATGGTCTTTATCTTCGCTGATGACTGGAAAACGGGAGTGGGCTGATTCAAGCATAACAGGTAAAAACTCTTCTACCTTTTGCTCAACATCAATGGTGGTCATTTGAGCGCGAGGGATCATGATGTCCCTTACTCGCATTTCATTTACCCCAATTACCCCTTCAATCATTTCTCGGGTTTGTGGGTCTATGATTTCGTTTTGTTCAGCATCAGTAATAACCGATACTAACTCTTCTTTACTTCTCGGCTCGCCAGAAATTGAATTTTTTAGTTTATCTAACCAACTCTTGCCTGATGAGCCGTTGGTAGAGTGAGGATTATCGTCGCTCATAATGTCCGTTTAATTGTTAGTTCAACGCCAACGTTAAAATGGTTCGTGCTGGTCGTCAATGTTTTATTGTTATTAAGTGTTAAAGTGCTTAAATAACAATTGCTTGTGATGATTTGTTAATCGTTAGCTTCGTAGGGGTTATCAATGCCAAGGCCAGCGAGAATATCAATCTCTTTACCTTCCATTTCTTCAGCCTCAGCATCATCAATATGGTCGTAACCCATTAAATGCAACAGGCCATGGACAGTCATGTGTGCGTAGTGATCGCTCACTTTTTTTTGCTGCTCATCAGCCTCACGGCTGATAACGGGTGCACAAATTACAAGGTCGCCCAATAGATTTATGTCGATACCAGGAGGAGCTTCAAAAGGAAAAGACAACACATTGGTCGGTTTATCTTTTCCTCTGTATTCATGATTAAGGCTTTGGCTTTCTGCTTCGTCGGTAAAGCGAATAGTGACCTCTTGCTCACTTAAGCCTTCGTACTTAAGCACCGCGTTAGCCCAAAGCTCAAGTTCTGAAGGTGAGGGGATGGCAGATAAAATGGCCTCGTCACCTTCAAACGCTTGTTGTACGTCAATTATGGCGGTCACGATGCGTTGTCGTCTTTCGTTTGCGAGGCGTTATCGTCGTTTGATCGCTCAGGGCCTTCGTTTGAACGCTCAGAGCTGCTATCTCGAGAAGCCTGTTCACGCTGAAGTCGCAGTGCTTCCTCTTTGCGCGCTTGACGCTGTCGCTCTTGTTCGGCGTCATGCACCTCATAGGCTCTAACAATACGCGCAACCACAGGGTGACGAACCACGTCTTCAGCGTTAAAGAAGTTAAATGAAATGTCATCTACTTCGCTTAACACTTCGATGGCGTGACGAAGACCTGATTTAGCACCACGAGGTAAATCTACCTGAGTGATATCACCGGTGATCACCGCTTTCGAATTAAAGCCAATACGGGTTAAGAACATTTTCATTTGCTCTACCGTAGTGTTTTGACTTTCATCCAAAATAATAAAGGCGTCGTTTAGCGTACGCCCGCGCATGTAGGCGAGCGGCGCAACTTCAATCACGTTGCGCTCCATAAGCTTTTCAACTTTCTCAAAGCCCAGCATTTCAAAAAGGGCGTCGTAAAGGGGACGTAAGTAAGGGTCGACCTTTTGTGAGAGATCGCCTGGCAAAAAGCCCAACTTTTCACCCGCTTCAACCGCAGGACGAGTAAGTAGAATACGACGAATTTCTTGACGTTCAAGTGCGTCAACGGCAGCAGCAACGGCTAGGTAGGTTTTACCTGTACCGGCAGGGCCAATACCGAAAGCAATATCATGGTTAACAATGTTTGCCACGTACTGCGCTTGGTTAGGATTGCGCGGCTTGATAACACCGCGCTTAGTTTTGATATTCACCTCTTTGCCATAGCCGCCAGTTGCGTCTTTTTCAATAACGCGGGCTTCTTGAATGGCAAGGTGAACTTGCTCTGCTTCTAGCTCAGGAATACGGCCTTTAATAGGCTGAGTTTCTATATAAAGAAGCTTAAGTAATTCGCTAGCACTTTTTATTTGCTGCGGTTCACCCAACACCTTGAACGCGTTATTGCGATAGGTGATCTCTACACCAAGCCTGCGTTCTATTTGTTTGATGTTGTCATCAAAGGGGCCACATAAACTCGACAAACGTTTACTATCTGCCGGTTCTAATTCAAATTCGTTACTAACCAATGTACTCAAGCTACTTTTTTCCTCGCTATAAAATGTATTTAGGCTGGGTTAAATTGACCCACGCCAAGCTCATCTGGCAAATCTGCCTGATGCTTTGCCATGATAGATTGGGGCGAAACGGCAACACGCAAGCCCATTTCACTTTCTCTTCTTACAACTTCGCCACGAAGTGAGTTAGTGAATACGTCTGTAATGTTCACATCAACGAATTCGCCAATCATGTCTGGTGTGCCTTCAAAGTTCACTACACGATTATTTTCAGTACGCCCAGAAAGCTCCATTGGGTTTTTCTTAGACGGACCTTCAACCAAAATTCGCTGCTCTGTTCCCACCATGTGACGAGCAATGCGAAGCGCTTGCTGCGTTATACGCTGCTGTAGCAGGTGAAGACGCTGTTTCTTCGTTTCTTCACTCACATCATCCACTGCGTCGGCAGCAGGTGTACCTGGACGGGCACTGTAAATAAAGCTGAAGCTTAGGTCGTAATCCACAGCCTGAATTAAATCCATGGTAGCTTCAAAGTCGGCATCAGTTTCGCCAGGGAAACCAATAATAAAGTCGCTCGACAAGCTAATGTTAGGGCGAATCTTTTTAAGCTTACGCATTTTAGACTTGTATTCTATTGCCGTGTGACCACGCTTCATCAGATTCAAAATGCGGTCAGAGCCACTTTGAATAGGCAAGTGTAGGTGGTCTACCAACTCTGGAATAGACGCGTATGCATCAATGATGTCGTCAGTAAATTCAACTGGGTGTGACGTGGTGTAACGAATTCTGTCGATACCGTCGATGGCTGCAACTAATTCAAGTAGCTCAGAGAAACGACAAATTGTACCGTCATAGTTTTCGCCGCGATAAGCGTTAACGTTCTGACCTAGCAGGTTTACTTCACGTACGCCTTGGCCAGCAAGCTGTGCAATTTCAAGCAATACGTCATCTACCGGTCGGCTTACCTCTTCACCACGGGTGTAAGGCACTACGCAAAATGTGCAGTATTTTGAACAGCCTTCCATAATAGAAACGAATGCAGTAGGGCCTTCGGCACGTGGCTCTGGCAAACGGTCGAACTTCTCAATTTCTGGGAAGCTAACGTCAATCACTGACTTAGCGCCGCCCTGAAGCTGATTAATCATTTCAGGCAAGCGGTGCAGGGTTTGAGGGCCAAACACTAAGTCGACAAACGGTGCACGCTGACGAATAGTGTCGCCTTCTTGAGAGGCTACACAGCCGCCCACACCAATAATAAGTTCAGGTTTATCTTGCTTTAGTGTTTTCCAACGGCCAAGCTGGTGGAACACCTTCTCTTGTGCTTTTTCACGAATTGAGCATGTGTTAAGCAAGATAACATCGGCTTCTTCAGCGCTTTGGGCAGCACTGTAGCCATGCGTTGAGTCTAGTAAGTCTGCCATTTTCTCCGAGTCGTACTCGTTCATTTGGCAGCCCCAGGTTTTGATATACAGCTTTTTAGTCATAACAACTATTCGATAACCTGTTAGTGTTCCTGTAAGTGAAAGCAGTATCACCTCGGTTTAGCTAAGATGCCTGCTGGAATGTTTTTACACGTGACGCTTAAATCGCCCATGCGAAAAACACCGAAAATGTCAGTTACAGGAAGATGTTCAAAATAGCCGCATATTTTACCTGTTATGCGAACATATTCCCAGTGTCTTACGACGATTCGTTAAGAATTGATCTAGGGCAAGCCAGTTCTACGTTTTACTTCACAGCGCTTTGTGTTTTAAGACATAATGCAAGTGCGTGTTTTAAGGAGAGTAAATGGTCGATTTTTGTATAAATGGCGGCGGTATGGTCGGCGCTGCACTGGCACTAGGTTTGGCACAGCAACAGTTCAAAGTGGTGGTCATTGAGCCTTATTTACCGGCTCCTTTTAATGCTGACGATGGGCCAGACCTTAGGGTTTCGGCCATAAGCGAGGCATCGGTTACGCTGTTAAAAGCGCTCGGCGCGTGGGAGCACATTGCCGCCATGCGCGTTAAACCCTATAAAGGCCTTAGCGTGTGGGATGACCCAGCGCATAGAACGGATTTTACCGCGCAAAGCATCGACATGCCACAACTGGGCTTTTTTGTGGAAAACCGTCTGCTGCAATTAGGTTGCCATGAAGCCCTTAAACAGTTTGATAATGTTGAGTTAATTAGCGGTCAACGCGTCACCGATATTCAATTAGCCGATACGGCAACGGTAAAGTTATCAAACGGCAGGGCGGTTCAAGCAAAATGGCTCATTGGCGCTGACGGTGCGAACTCTCAAGTGAGAAAAGCCGCAGGCATTGGCACAACGGGCTGGCAATACGCTCAGCAAGCAATGGGTATTACCATTGAAATGGACAAACCGGTTGAGCCAATTACTTGGCAGCAATTCACGTCGAGCGGGCCAAAGGCGTTTTTGCCTATGTTTGACAATTACGCTTCGCTAGTTTGGTACGACTCACCCGATGAGCTACATCGGATTAAAAGCTTGAAAGCCAACCAGCTTGTAAATGAAATTCTTAACACGTTTCCAGAAGAGTTAACTCAGGGAAATAATAGCTTTTCCATTATCGATAAGGCCGTTTTCCCGCTTACCCGCTCCCATGCCAATCACTACGTGAAAGGCTGTTGTGCGTTAATTGGTGATGCAGCGCATACAATAAATCCACTTGCTGGGCAGGGCGTTAATTTAGGCTTTAAAGATATAGAGGCTTTTTTATCTGTTACTGCTAATTTTTCAAATGCCAACACTAATGGCAAACAATTGGCATTAATTGAAAAGGCGTTTTCTCAAAAGCTTATTGCCGACTATGAAAAGCCTCGAAAGCGAGATAACTTGGTAATGATGACAGCAATGGACGGCTTTTATACCTTGTTTAGTAATGAAGTTGGCCCCATTAAATGGATAAGAAATCAGCTTCTTTCTGTGGCGCAGCGTATAGAGCCTGCTAAGCAAGAAGTGCTTAAATATGCGATAGGGTTACGATAATGGAAGTATTAATTTTACTCGCGGTGTTATTTGGTGCGTTAGCACTGATTGTACCGCTGATAGAGCGCTCTAAAATGCGTATTAGTAATGAAGATGCAGCTAAATGGGCGAAGTGGATTTGGCCGTTAATGGGAATCTTGCTCATTGCCCAATTGTTGAGACTGCTGTTTTCCTAATTGACGCGGCTTGCCGATTACAGGTTTGACAAAGTAACAACAGTGTTTAAATTTATGAATATTCTTTTTTCAGTGGCAATGTAACGTAGCCTGTAAGAGCTTAGGGTTTTAAAGACAGCGTGAGCATTCGCTTTTCTTCTAACGCCTTCAACGCAGGAATTGATGAAGGAAGGGGAAGAATGCTTGTGTCGGCGATATCTAAGATACCAACCCATTTATTCCTTCCCGCGCCCTTAGCGGCATAAAGGCAGTTATCAGCTACAGTAAAAATGTCTAACATCGTATTATGGCGTTGTGCGTTGCAAGAGAAGGGAAAGCAGGCGAAGCCTACACTACACGTTATTGTTTCATTCACGCTATTACCTAGCGCAAACGGTGTGCGCTGAATATCATCAATGATGCGTTTGGCCAGCGCTTCTGCATTTTCTCTATTAATAAAGCGGGCAACTGCAACAAACTCTTCACCTCCCCAACGCACAATGAAATCTGAATCTCGGAAAATGCGTTTCAGTCTTTTTGCCGCTTGCTGCAAAACCTCGTCGCCAGCAGTATGGCCAAAGGTGTCGTTTATACGTTTAAATTTATCTAAATCTATGACAAATAAACATAGGTCAGCATCCTTTTGAGAAAGGGGGCTATTGGTTTGTCGGTGTTTACGCAACACGCTTGTAATATCAGCGTCAATTTGACTTTCAACAAATCGACGGTTATTCAGCCCCGTTAACTTATCGGTCAGACTAAGCGCTTCAAGTTCCTCGTTGGCGTTTTTTAATTCCGCGGTCCGTAATGCAACCTCATGTTCAAGTTTTTGCATGTACTTTTGTTGAGTGCGGCGGTAATACAACAAGAATGCCATTAACACCAATACAAGCACACCCAAGAACAGGTTTCGCCTGTCGTCGCGCTCATTTTCGGCTTGAACTTTCTGTAGCGCTTGCCGTTGTTCCAATAACGCTATCTGATTTGCTCGGCGAATAAACTCAGTCTGTGCCTGCGTTGAAGCAAGAGCGTCCATGCGCCTTTGATTGAAAAGCGCGTCATCCAAATGTTTTTGGCGCTTAAGTGCTTCATAGGCCTTTCGAAAGGACGCTTGTTCTTCTAATGCGTTTACTTTTGTGGCCAAAAATTGAGAGACCTGATGGGATTCCCCCGTTGACTCCGCCAATTCGATAGCCTTTTCAATAAGTGCCAGCGCTTCGTCGTACTGTTTTTGGGCAACATAAATTTCAATAAGGATGTGATAGGCGTCAATCAACAAGCTTTTGTATTGATGCTTTTCTGCCCGAGCGATGATTTCACTAACGAGAGACTTGGCTTCGGACAATCTTCCGTCTTTGAAAGCCACTTCGCTTAGCCCAGAAAGCGCCCAATCAATGTCGCGTTTGGCGCCAATTTCGGTAAAAAGGGTATGCGCCCGCTGCATGTATTGGGTGGCGTCCTCGTACCGACCTAACTGCAAATTTACGTAGCCTACCTTGTAGCTACTGTAGGCAATGTTTTTCTTGTTGCCGCTTGCTTCATCAAGTGCCAATGCTTGGCGAAAATACTTCAGTGCCTGTTCGTAGTCACCCAATACGCGACGAATATCCCCAAGATTGTAAAGACCAGAGGCAATACCCGTTTCATCGTTCAACTTATAGTCTATCTCCAGCGCCAATTGGTGATGGGCAGCGGCTTCGTTGAACTGCCCCATTTTTTCAAGTACAACACCCAAACTGTTATTAATGGAAGATAAGTCTTGTGCAGAGCCGTTACGCTGATAAATGGCCATGGCCATATAAAGGTATTCAAGCGCTGTAGCGTAATCTGATTGGTAACGGTATGTTAGTCCAATTTGACGATACGTTTTCGCCGTAGACAGCTCATCGTTTAAATCTAAATAAAGCGTATTGGCCTGACTCAGCCATTGATGGGCCTGCGCGTAATTATTACGCTCCATGGCGTTGCGGCCAAGTTGATAAAGGGCGTCTGCTTGAAGCGGGGTGTTGTTGGCATCATTGGCGTATTTAAGCAAGGCTGTTGCGGTGCTATCTGCAAGGTCAAGTTTGCCGTTTTCGCGGGCTTGCACGACATCATCAGGCGATACTGACTGAGCCTGAGCTAACCCTGACAGAACAACGAAGAAAATAAACAGCGCAGGTAACAACAGCTTCATAACGTAGACTACACATTTACGGTTGGCCAAAGTATAGTTCGAATAAGAGCGCCGTACCAGAGTGCGAAGCTCTTCAAAATATGCTTTTCAACGTATAGTCTTCAAAGTATAGCCATCAAAGAATAGCCGTCAGGCCCCCGTTATTCATCGCATCTCACGTAAGATTACTTGGTAAGCGAACACCGCAAGCGTGGGTAAACGCTTGCTGATGCAGGTTTTTTTACGCTGCACGCTTCAAAGACGCTTCTGCAACGTGAGGCGTGATTCTGTGGTTAGTCGCCAACGCGGCGTACAGTAGCGGCAGAACAATAAGCGTAAAAAAGGTACCAATTAACATACCTGCTACTAATATTATCCCAATGCTATTACGAGCCTCGGCACCAGCGCCTGTTACTAACACCAGCGGAAAATGACCAAGCACCGTTGCACCTGTGGTCATCAGTATGGGTCGTAATCGCGTGGCTGCTGCTTCTTTAACTGCCTCTAGCTTTTGCAGGCCTGAAAGCTGAAGTTGATTTGCAAACTCAACAATCAAAATGCCATTTTTAGCTATTAACCCTATAAGTGTTACAAGGCCAATTTGACTATAGATATTAATGGAAGTGAGCGATAAAAACGGCAGCATTAATGCCCCAGCGAGTGCCAAAGGCGCGCAGCCAAGCAGCACCACCAGTGGATCCCTAAAGCTATTAAATTGAATGGTAAGTAAAAAATAAACAATAATCAGCGCTACGCCCAATACGCCAAGCATGGTGTTACCTTCTTTGCGCAATTGTCTAGACTCACCAGCGTAATCTACGGAATAACTTTCTGGCAAAACCTCACTTGCAATAGCTTCAATAGTACTTAATCCTTGCTCTTTCGTGATGTGAGGTAACACGCCAGCTAAAATCCTAAATGAGCTTTGCTGGTTGAACGACCCAAGAACGCGAGGGCTTGTAAAGGTATCTAACGTTGCAAATGAAGACACTGGTACCAATTGCCCTGAGTCCGCGCGCACCTTCATATCTAAAATGTTCTCTGGGTTGAATCGACTGTTATCGTCAACAATAGGGATGACGCGGTATGCTTTGCCGTCTTTGTTAAAATAATTCACGAAGTTGCTCGACATCAGCACGCTCAGTTGATTATTCACCTCTTGTACGGTTAACCCTAAGTCTGCAAGCAGCGCTTTATCAATGCGCAATTCCGCTTGAGGTAAATCTATTTTAAGGTCGGTATTAACGAACATGTAATTGCCTGACGCATTGGCTTTGCTGATAATTTTGTCGGCGTACATTTTCATTGTTTTCGCATCATCGGTGGTGCGAAACACCACTTCAACATCAAATTGGCCCGCGGTGGGCAGTGATGCAGGAAGAACCGGAAACAGGGTAAGACCGGTAACACTTCCCAAACGACCGTAAAGATCAAAAATCATATCGTGAACCGATTGCTCGCGTTCGTCAAAAGGCGCAAGTTCAACGCCTCCAAACCCTGCTGATGAGGTTAATATTTGCCATGTAAATTTGGCACCCTCAGTTGCGTTTAGTACAGCAACCGTGTCATTCATTTTTTCAGACGTATATTGTTGTGACGATTCTGGCGGCGCTTCTACAACAACGTTAATTGAGCTTTGATCTTCAGTAGGGGCTAATTCTTTTTGTGAAAACAAATAAAAGGGTACGCTTAGCAAAGAGAATACAACAGCAATAACCGCAATTTGCGCTCGCCATGCAAAACAGTGTGCTAATAGACGCTGATATGCCTGTTGCAAGTTGTCGAAATAGTGATTAACGCGTTGTGTAAATGGCCCTTCTTTGCCACCTTCTGGGTTTACATAAGCGCTCATAATAGGAGAAAGCGTTACGGCCACCACACCAGAAATAAGCACGGCTATCGCTAGGGTAAAAGCAAATTCTCTAAACAAAAAGCCGGTTAGGCCAGTTAAAAAGCCAATTGGCGCATAAACTGCTGCAAGCGTGAGTGTCATGGCAATAACGGGAACCAACAATTGTCTTGAGCTAATAAGTGCGGCTTGCAGGCGAGGTTTACCCTCACGCATGTGCCTAGCCACGTTTTCAACCACTACAATGGCGTCGTCTACGACTAAGCCGACAGAAAGTACAATGGCTAGAATGGTGAGTAGGTTAAGCGAAAAACCAATGGCAGAGATAACCGCAATAGCACCCAACACCGATATGGGTATGGTAATAAGAGGAACCAGTGCGGTACGGAAAGACCCCATCATTAACAGAATCACGATACCAACCAAAAGCACGGTTTCAATTAACGTGGTGAAAATCTCTTTAATTGAATCTCGCATGTAAAGCGTGCCGTCGTAGCCGGTGGTGATTTTCATGCCTTCTGGTAGTGTTGCATTGACTGCGTCTAACCGCTTGTACAATGCGTCACCAATTTCAATTTCATTGGCACCAGGTAGTGCCCATACTGCCAAGAACACCGTGGTTCTTTCATCAAGACGAGCTGTGACAATGCCTTCAGCTTCACCCAAGGCTATTTGTGCAACGTCACCAAGCTTCAGTTGGCTACCGCCATCGTCTCGAATAATTAGCTGCTCGAAGTCATTAACCGAGCTTAAGTTGGTATTTGCCATTAAATCGATGCGCTGACGATTGTTCTCGCTATAACCCAATGTAGCTATGGTGTTGTTCTCTTGAAGTGCAGTGAACACTTCACTTGAGCTTAATCCGTAAACCGCAAGTTTGTCGGGGTCGAGTAATACACGCATAGCTGGGTTTCGACCGCCTTCTAGCGTAACTTTTTGTACGCCGTTTATATCGTTAAGAACAGGAACAACATTGCGGGTTAAATAGTCGCTGAGCTCGCTGCGTGTCTCGTTTTTCGCTTCCACATCTAAGTAAAATACGGCGTAAGGGCTGTCTGCGCGAATAATATCAATGGCAGGGTCTTCTGCACCTGTAGGTAGTTCAAACTTTATTTGATTGAGCTTGGTAGTAAGGTCAGAAAGCGCATCGGTGGTATCGTGATTAAGCTCTAACCAGGCAGTAACTTTACTAAGGCCAGCCGTTGTAACCGAGTCGACATAATCGACTCCGGGCACGGTAGAGGTAACACGCTCAATAGGTTCGGTCACATAGCCTTTCACCACGTCGGCAGATGCACCCGTATAAACTGTGTTGATCACCAACGATGCACTTTTGATCTTGGGGTATTGCTGTACAGAAATGTTATTGGCGGCGTTAAGCCCAGCCAGCAAAATCAGCACAGACAGCACAATAGCAAGCACGGGCTTGGTAACAAATGCGTCCATTATTGAAGGCTTATTGTCGTTTGGCATGCTCATGGTTATTCTCCACGCTCGCTAACCGTCTCTGGCACGTGTGTATATACCAATAGGCCCTCTGATAGCTTGAACGCGCCTTCTGTTGCTATGAACTCGTTGCCGCTAAGCCCACTCAAAACAACCTGCTTATCGTTCAAGCGCTTGCCTAAGGTAACGGCAACGGCGTGAGCACGCCAGTCACTGTGTTCGTCTTGTTTTAGTAAATAAACATAGCTACCCGTATGGTCGCGATAAATGGCGTTGGTAGGCACCAATACGGTATTCACTTTTTCACCTTCAACAATAACGTTGACCATTTGATTTGGAGTAAGGTGTTTGCCTTGGTTATCAAGAGATGCTCGGAAAGTGACTTGTCGCGACGTTTCATTAATTTGCGGGTTGCGAGCAATGATACGAGCCTGAAACTTTTGTGAGTTTTGCCCGATAGTGTTAACAATAATACTGTCGCCAACGCTAGGTTGTATCGCTGTTTGAGGAAGCGAGAAGTCAATCCAAATCACATCAGAGTCGCCAACAATTCGAGTCACTGTTGTGTTCACGTCAAGTAACTGGCCAACTTGGTAATCTTCAAGGCCAACTGTGCCATCAAACGGTGCAGTAATGGTTTTCTTGGCTATAACAGACGACAAGCGTTCTACTTCTGCTGCAGCAATTGACATGTCTGCCTCAGCAATGTCGACATCATTTTGGCTCGTTCGTTTTTGTTTAAGCAAGCTTGCTTGGCGGCCATATTGTGCATTAGTTAATTTAAGCCTTGCACGGGCTGCCTTTAAATTTGCTTCATCAATGCTGATGTCTTGGCGAAGTAACACTTGGCCGGCCTTAACATTATCGCCAGGCTTATAACCCACAAATGTAATGGAGCCTGCATACTCAATGGTAAGCTCAAGCGATTTTGTCGCTTTTGCTTCTCCTACAACTTCATATTGGTTCGTTACAGGCTGCGTTGAGACGATTTCACTTTTTACACTGCCTGATGGTTCTGGGAAGGACTCACCGAAGGCAATAGCAGCTTGTATCTGCTGAAATTTTACAAAACCTAGTGATGCGATTACCAAAAGGATAAGGGCAATACTGACTAACCAACGTTTAATATTCATAATTAGGTTCCCTTTATCGAAGGTTTTCTTCAGTGAGTAATGTTGCGGTTTTGTCTACCGCCTCTTTTGTTAAAGGATATTGCCATGGGTAGCTGTTTATAAGTCGAACCATACTGCGAACGAGTGGATCCATTGTCTTTAATGGCATTGATAAAGAGGCGTTGCCTTCAACAATTTGGCGAGATTGCTGCACGCGTAAAACCTGTTCGTATCCCACGTTCATTGCCCAACCACTTACCGTTATTTCTTCTATATAGGCGTCTAGGTCGACGCTGTTAGCGAAGTCATCTGCGGTAATTCCTTCAGCCAGTCTCGACTTAAACGTTTGCTCGCATAATGCCCCAGCTTCAATCATCTTTTGTGTCCATTGAGGTGACGCTTTGCGAATAACGGCGTCATTTGTTGCGTAAGACTCAAGCTCGCTGTCAAAAGAAAACAGCTGCATTTTTTCAGGTGACAACAAACATAACGCGATAATTTTTTCAGGTGTGGTGAGAGGGAGGTTAAAGACATGCTGAAAAACAGAAGAGATATGCAAAAAAGATGCACTGGTTAATGCCATTACAATGTCTTCTTTGCACTGAAAATGCTTATAAACCGAGCCCATGGAAAGCGTAGCCTTCGCCGCTACTTTTGCCATGGTGAAACTTGTCACCGAAGAGTCAGCAATACATTGAACAGCAGCATCCAAAATTTTTCGCTGTTGCTCTTCGTTAGTTAATTTAGCGGCAGGTGCCATAAAACCCTCATTGACCGGTATCGAATAATAACACCCAATCTTTGGGTGCTCGAATGAAGTTCGAATTTCATTCGAATGATATTCGAAGCATGTTAAAGCAGAGTGTTTACTAAGTCACTTAAAATTTTTTAAGGCAGAAATGGCACGGAGTGATCGTCGAAATTTAGGTAGAAAGCCGACCAAATGGAAGAGGGGGTGGCATTGAAAGCGTTCTTATTACAAAGCTGCAGGAGTTTAATGCAACAGCTGGTGAAGCTTACAGCTGGTGTAAAAGTTGGCAGCAGTAGCGCTGCCAATTAAAATAACAATTTTTAGTAGTTAACCTTATTTTTAATGAGGAAAAGAAGGCCATTGAGTTTTAAGGTCAATCAGGACTTTGTCTATCATCTTTAAAACAGCGTTTGGCGAATCTTGCAACAGAGCGAACGCCCGTAGACCTACAAATTGATTCTGTAGCCATTCTGCCGCAAATTCTGCCGGTGTATGAGCTGGCAGTTCTTCTTTTTCAATACACGCGTTAACTATATCCTCGAAACCTGTTTTAAGTACTGACATGCTATCAAGCACGGCTTTTTGTGCTACGTCGCCAATGACATCAAATTCAGCGATAGACTTAATGAGCAGACACTGGCGCATGTAGCGGTGTTCGTCCGGTCCTGTCAGGGCGTCAGAAAAAAAAGTGCGCAATGCAGATAAAGGAGAGTTAGCCTCGTCTACTTGCTTTAAGCGAGAAGCGCTGTTCTGCGCGTAGTGTTCGACCACTAATTTGAACAAGCCTTCTTTACTTTGAAACCGCGCGTATATGCTGCCTGGGCGCATATCGAGTGCTTGCTGAATATCACGCATGCCAGCTGCTTGAAAGCCGCGTTGCCAAAAAAGCGTGGTTGCTTTCTCAATAACGTCATCGTGGTTATATTTCATAGCTGCATACCTTATACGTGAATGTTTTGAACATGTGTTCAATTATCACTTGAACGATCGTTCAAGTAAACCTATTATTGATCTCACACGAAGTGTTAAGAGTAACTCTGAACGTTATTCAACACTTTTGATCACATCAATAGGAGAGTGACATGAGCGATTTTACTTTACACACAAAAGACACTGCACCAGAAGCGGCGAAGCCATTATTAGATAATTCTCAAGCGGCATTTGGCATGATCCCTAATTTGCATGCGGTGATGGCTGAAGCTCCAACGTTGCTTGAAGGCTATCAAGTACTGCACAAGCTAGCACAAGAAACATCGTTTAATGCAGAAGAACTAACGGTGGTTTGGCAGGCGATCAATGTAGAACACGCGTGTCACTACTGTGTACCAGCACATACCGGAATTGCGAAAAGCATGAAAGTTCGCGATGACTTAATTGAAGAACTGCGCAATGACGAAACGCTTTCAGACAGTAAATTGAATACGTTAAAAGAAACAGTGCTTGCAGTAACTCGTGGACGAGGGCATGTTGATAGCGCGCAGCTAGACGCATTTTACAGCGCTGGCTATAAGCACCAACAGCTGCTTGAAATAATACTTATACTGGCGCAAAAAGTGATGAGTAATTACACGAACCATCTAGCAGATACGTCAGTGGATGAGCCATTCAAAAAGTTTGATTGGTCACCAAAATAATCACAAATAAAGATTTTTAAAACGGAGGCTTAGCTTCCGTTTTTTGTTTCTGGTTGACGCGTTTGCGTGCATAGTCGCATAAGCTCAAGAGTAGCATACTAAATAGTATGTAATTTAAGAGTGCTAGCAACATGGCTTTTTATCCGGGTTCGCTAAATTTAAGATGCCAAAGGTAATTGAGGGCTTAACTCTTCTACCGTTTCCATTGCCACCAACTCTTCGTAGCCCCTTTGCTGCAACTGCGCTTTCAAATCGTCGCAATTACAACACTTGTTTTGTTTAGCGATAGCCACTGCTTCGATGAAACACGATAAATGCGTGATAGATTGTGTTTGTGTCATGGTCTACTTCACTTCTGTTTCGGGTTGGTTTGTTGTATCCGTTTTGATATTGATTACTTTGTATTAGCCCGAAGTCACTATTATGACGGCCACATTAACCTTTTATGAAAAAAATGAACGAACAGTTCAAAATATCTTGTGTCGTATATACATGAGATATACCTTTAACTCGGACAAAGATAACCTGTCTTTGCAAGGATTTAACATGTCTGAGAAAAACAACAAAAAAAAGAAAAAGAATAGTCAGATGATTATTCGAATTAACGACGAAGAACGTGCTCAGTTTATTGCATTGTGTGAGTCGTTAGACACATCTGCTGCTCGTGAAGTAAGACACTTCATTCGAAAGTTCATTGCCGAAAACAGCGATGAATGAACACTTTGCTATACTTATTTTTGGAGTAAGTAGCACAGCAATCACGATAAGGAATAAAATATGTCAAAGAAGAAAGAGTTAAAAAAAGAAATCAAAGCAACAAAAGCAAAAATTTCTAAGCAAGAAGGTAAGCTAAAAAAATTGAAGAAGAAGCTTAAAAAAGCGTAACGCTTTCGGTTTTCTTGTGATTGACTCACGCTAAGATACGTTTTCAGTGTGTGAACGCAATGGTTTTGCGTTAGCCCTATTTAGGGTGAGTAACTTTGTTTATAAAGAGCGTTCGAAAAAGAACGCTTTTTTAATAAAGTATTGTGCATTTAAAGAGCGCCGCTAACGAAAAGTTAAGCAAGCCATGCATACTCACTTAGCTCGATTAAACTCCTTACAGGTAATATCTCTGCCGCTTTATCTTTAAAAAACTGCTTGTCGTCGATATTAAAGAATTATTACAACTTTAGTATTGTGCGAAAGAATCTTTTTGTGATTTACTCATTATGCAAGCATCACTCGCTTATCTTTTCTAATAATAATAAGTCTGTTCAGACAATCTGGCGTTTAGCAGTACCTCAACTACAGAAATAACATAATTTTTAAGTCTATTTTTGCTTCGAATCAGTAGAAGACAACGCACTTCAAAAAGCAAAACTTATAAGAATTCAGGAACATCACAATGCAACAGGCAAAATTTAACGCTTCGGCTTTTAAACTTTCTTTAATTGCTTCTGCAATTGCTGGAATGTCTTTTTCTTCGTCAGTGCTTGCCCAAGAGCAAACCTCTTTTGATGAGCAAGATGTTGAACAAATTCAAATTGTAGGTTCTCGCCGTGTTGGCCGAACGGTAAATGACTCTCCAGTACCTATCGATATTATTGACGCCTCATCAATCGAAGCGACAGGCTTAACTGAAACAAACATGATTCTTAACCAGTTATTGCCAAGCTTTAACTTTCCGCAACCGTCGTTAACAGATGGTACTGACCATGTTCGTCCTGCGCAGCTTCGCGGCTTGGCACCTGATCATACGTTAGTTTTGGTGAACGGTAAGCGCCGTCATACATCAGCGCTATTAAACCTCAACGGTTCAGTCGGTCGTGGTTCATCAGCGGTCGACTTAAACGCTATTCCCGCTAACGCAATTAAGCGTATTGAAGTGCTTCGTGATGGTGCTGCAGCACAATATGGTTCAGACGCCATAGCTGGCGTTATTAATATAGTGCTTAAAGACGCCGCTGAGGGGGGCGACGTGTCTGTCACCTACGGCGCAAACGTTACTTCTATGGACGGTGTTCCAAACCTTGAAGGTGTAAGTGTTGACGGCGAAGGTAATTTGGCATTTAGCGAAGGAAGCGACAGAGACTTAACAGATGGTCAAACCCTAACAATTCGGGGCAACGTAGGCTTTGAATGGGGAGACGATGGTTTTGTAAATGTATCTGCAGAATACCGAGATCGAGGACAAGCTAACCGCGCAGACTACGATCAACGTGAAAACTACAGCCGTGACGCAAATGGCGATTTGGACCCTCGCGAACTAACGATTAATCGCTACAACCATGTTTTTGGAAACGGTGAAGTAGAAGATTACGGGCTTTTTGTAAATGCGGGTAAGGCAATTTCTGATAGCGTAGAATTTTACACTACGGCTGGCTATAGCACCCGAGACTCCGTGGGCAGTGGATTTTATCGCCGAGCGCAAGATTCAAGAAACATTGTAGAAATTTACCCAGACGGCTTCTTGCCCTCAATTCAAACCGATATAACAGATATGTCGTTAATCGCGGGCATTAAAGGTTATGGTGATGTTTGGAACTATGACTTGTCATTAACCCACGGTGGCAACGAGTTAGAGTATGGAGTAATCAATACGCTTAACACGTCGCTTGGTCCAACAAGCCCAACAGAATTCTATGCTGGAACCCTTGAATACGATACAACTATTGTAAACGCTGACGCGTCACGCTTGGTTGATACAGGGTTATTCTATAGCGAAATGAACTTCGCAATGGGTGCTGAGTATCGTCACGAAGGCTATAAAATAACGGCAGGTGAAGAAGGCTCTTACATTCAAGGCTCGTTCGGTCCAGGCGGAGCGGTGACAGACCCTGTTAACGGCCCATTCGGCGCATCTGGCTCGCAGGTATTTCCTGGCTTCACACCAGAATCAGCAGGCGATAACAGCCGTAATAACTACAGTGTGTATGTAGATTTAGAAGCCGATGTTATTGAAAACTGGAATGTGGCAGTAGCAGGTCGTTATGAAGACTATTCAGATTTTGGCAGTACATTTAACTGGAAAATGTCTCATCGCGTTACGCTAAGTGATGCGTTTGCACTTCGTGCGTCTGTATCAACAGGCTTTAGAGCGCCTTCGCTTCAGCAGCAGTTCTTTACTTCAATTGCTACCGTATTTGTCGATGGCGAACCAACAGAAACTGGAACATTCGCCCCGTCAAGTGACGTTGCGCAAGCGCTAGGAAGCCCAGGCCTTGATGCAGAAGAGTCTAATAACTACAGTGCGGGTTTTACTTATTCACCCACTGCTGATTTTAATTTAACCGTAGACTTCTACCGCATTGATATCGATGACCGTATTGTGTTGTCGAATAACTTATCTGGACCCGGCATCGAGGCATTGCTTGAAGGAACCGGAGCGACGCGCGCACGCTTCTTCTTAAATGCTATCGATTCGCGCACTGAGGGTGTTGATATTGTTTCTACTTATACCTTAAACACGGTTGACTTTGGCGCGTTCAACTTCAATGCAGGTGCAAACTTCAACGATAACGAAGTAACCAGCGTAATAGATGCACCAGAGGTATTACAAGACGCAGGCGTTGACCAAGGTAACTTATTTAGTGATGTTGAACTTCGCCGATTTGAAACCAGTTCGCCAGACAGTAAAGTAAATTTAGGTGTAACGTGGAATTACGATCGCTACACAACTACGCTTCGCACCACGCGTTATGGCGAAGTTGAAGATCCGTCGTCAAATCCACAGCGCAATGAAATTATTCCGTCAGAGTGGATTACAGACTTAGATGTTCGTATTGCGCTGACTGAAGGCTTGTCGGTGTCTTTAGGTGCAAACAACGTATTCGATGTTTATCCTGACCCTACTAGAGAGCTTGTTGAAGACGTGACAACATTCTCGCGACTATTCGCGTATTCACCGTTTTCGCCTTACGGCTTTTCAGGGCGTTTTGTGTACGGAAAAGTTTCGTACAGCTTCTAAGATGGATTTATATAGCTGAGAATAAGTTTATAAGGCCAACTGATTTATAAGTTGGCCTTTTTGTTAACGTGAGTTAATCGTTTCTTTCAAACGTTACCGTGCATCTGTGCTCATCCAGTAACGCAAAATCTTCTTTGGGGATAAAGGCATCGTAATCGTGCTGTAAACGAACCTGCGCTTCTTTTTTTATTTTTGCTCTGCGAATAGCGGTTACGAAATTTCGCATTTCGTGGTGCGTTGACAATTCAAGCTCAGGCACTGCTACTGGCGTGCCGCTATCGTCTTTGGCAACCATTGTGAAAAAGCTATTATTGGTGTGTTTCACCTCGTTGGTTTTTATATTTTCTGTCGTGACTTTAATTCCCACAACCAATGAAGTATTTCCCACATAATGAACGGTAGCATCAAGATGGAGTAGGTCGCCCACCTCTACAGGCTGTAAAAACTCTACACCGTCAACGGTTACGGTAACGCAATAGGCACCTGCGTGTTTACTGGCACATGCATAGGCCACTTTATCCATTAAGGATAGAATAACCCCACCATGTACTTTGCCGCCAAAGTTGGCAAAAGAGGGCACCATTAATTCTGTGAGTCTCGTTCTAGAGAAAGCGACACTTCGTGCAGTCATAAACAGCCTTTATTCAATAGCCCTTGAAAAGAGCGGTACGAGCGTTCATATCAGTTATAGTTCAACCCTAGCACAAATAGTAAGGAATGGTTTTGTCGCAATCGCACTTTTATCAACCCAAAAACGGTCACGGCCTAGCCCACGACCCATTTAACGCCATTATCGCACCACGCCCAATAGGTTGGATATCAACACAGTCAAAAGCTGGTGTACTCAACCTTGCGCCTTACAGCTTTTTTAACGCGCTAAACTACACGCCGCCAATTATTGGCTTTTCGGTAGTTGGCAGTAAGAAAGATTCACTGGTAAATGTGCAGGAAACCGGCGAGTTCTGTTGGAATCTCGTATCGGAAGATTTGATTAACGCGATGAACACAACAAGCAAGCCTCTGGCACCTGAAGAAAGTGAATTTGACCATGCCGGGCTTCAAACCGTAGAAAGTGAAGTAGTCAGTGTTCCACGCGTAAAAGCCAGTAAAGTAAGTATGGAATGTAAGCTGACCGATGTGGTGCAACTCAAATCAGCATCAGGTGATACTGTAAATAGTTGGTTTGTTATGGGCGAGGTAGTGGGTGTGCACATTGATAAGTCGCTCATTGAAAACGGTGTTTATAGCACGCTTAAGAGTGCACCAGTAAGTCGTGGCGGTGGGCGCGGAGACTACTACACTATATCCCAAGACAACTTTTTCGAATTGCTTAGGCCCGAGTAGTTGATAAGGATTAACGATGCTTAATATGAATTTTGATGAACGCTTGGCAATTAATACGCAAATGCAAGGGTGGCAAGCGTCACCATCCGCTACTGTTTGGCGCAAGCCTTTAGAACGCGAAGCAAAAGAGTCTGGCCACACAACGAGTGTGGTTAAGTACGAGGCAGGCGCTAGCTTTAAGCAGCATGGTCACCCTTACGGTGAAGAAATTTTCGTGCTCGAAGGTGTGTTTTGTGACGAGCACGGCGACTACCCTGCAGGCACCTACCTTCGTAACCCGCCAGGCAGCAAGCACAGCCCATTTAGTAAAGAAGGCTGTGTGATTCTGGTTAAGCTTAATCAGTTCGACAAGCGTGATTTAAGTGAAGTACGGGTAGATACGAATAAAGCAGAATGGCTGCCAGGGCAGGGCGGTTTACAAGTGATGCCGCTACATAACTTTGAGCACGAGCATGTGGCGTTGGTAAAGTGGCCGATAGGTGAGGTATTTAAACCTCATAGACACTTCGGCGGTGAAGAAATTTTTGTGCTATCGGGTACATTTAAAGATGAACATGGTGAATACCCAAAAGGCACATGGCTGCGTAACCCTCATATGAGTCAGCATCATCCTTATGTTGACGAAGAAACCGTGATTTGGGTTAAGACAGGGCATTTGCCGGTGGCGTTGTAGAGTGCCATCGTCTACTGTTTTAAACTCAATATACAGTAGCTATCACACAGCCAATGTTGGTAATGCGAGCGTTCGCTAGAAATAAAAAAGGCTAACTTGAGGTTAGCCTTTTATGCCATATCTAATATAGTCATTTCACATTCAATGACATATTAATGAGTTAAGTGTCGGAATTAATCCCACACACCATCTTCAGATTTTCCTTGAATTTCACAGTCGCCCACTTTGTATTCCATGTTTTCGCCACTGTCTTTTTTCTTAAAGTAGTCTTTGCTGATAGATACAATTGTTGGGGTCATCCACACAATAGCGATGATGTTAATAACCGTCATTAAGCCTAACGCCATATCGGCCATTGCCCACACCTGTGGCAGTGCTGCCTGCGCCCCCCAGTAAATCATGCCTAAATAGCCAATGGTATACACTGAGCGGCCAATTTTATTGTCTAGCTTAAACATGTGAAGGTTACTTTCGCCATACGCATAGTTAGCTACTACCGACGTAAACGCAAATAAGCTGATAGCGGCTGCTACAAAGTCTGTTCCGCCTTCGCCTAAGTGGCTGCTCATCGCATCTTGGGTAAGTCGGATGCCTTCCATTTGATCGGAGCTTGAACCGCCAGCAAGTAAAATAATAAAGGCCGTGGATGTACATAAAATTAGTGTATCTAAAAACACACCTAACATCTGAATGTAACCCTGAGATACAGGATGGTTGGGGTTAGGCACAGCACTTGCTGCTGCGTGCGGCACCGAACCGCTGCCCGCTTCATTAGAATAAAGGCCACGTTGAATACCGTTTTTAATAGCGGCACCTAGAGCACCAGCGCCAGCTTCCTGTAAACCAAATGCCGACTTCACAATATCAAGCAACATGGCAGGTAGTTCTGAGATATTAATAAAGGTAATAGCCAGAGCTACAAGCACGTAGCCAATACCCATAAACGGCACAACAAATTCAGCGAATCGTGCAATGCCTCTCAGTCCGCCCACAACAATTAATGCGGCCAACGCAATAATGGCCAAGCCAACATATTCGCTAGGGAAAGCGTACGCATTGTTTAATGCATCGGTAATAGTGTTGGCTTGAACAGCGCTAAATACGAAACCGTAGCCGAAAAACAGACATAAAGAAAACGCCACTGCTAGCCAGGTTTTATTTAAACCTTGTTTGATATAGTAAGCAGGGCCACCACGAAACTCACCGTTTTCATCACGTACTTTATAAAGCTGGCCTAATACACTTTCAGCGAAGCCTGTGGCCATGCCTAAAAGTGCTATCATCCACATCCAAAAGATAGCGCCTGCGCCACCTAGTGATATGGCTACAGCAACACCGGCTAAGTTACCCGTGCCCACGCGCGCAGACAAACTGGTGCACAACGCTTGAAATGAACTGATACCATCTTTGGTAGAGGTGTTGCTGCCCTTAAGCAAGCTAAACATATGACCGAAGTGGCGAAGCTGCACGCCGCCAAGTTTTACCGTAAACCAAATACCACATGCCAACAGCATAATGATAAGTACCTGGCCGTCTCCCCAAAGAATATTATTAACTAATGAAACGAATTCGTTTATCACGCACTTTCCTTCGTTATTATTTTAATTGTTACTCGGCGTGTGTAAGTGAACTGAACATGACAGAAATGCTGCCAGAACAAACGCGATGGCTTAAACAAACAAAGGTTTGCTAAGGCCTTGAATATGCCGAGCTATATCGATAAAAAAACAATACTAGCACGACCATTAAAAAATTGGTCAATGAAAACGTACGGAAACTATGACGTTTTGTGCTCGTATATAGCAAATATCTTCAAGATGAAGGGGAGGTAAGGGTTTTCTTCAGCACAATTAAATTGCACATATGAAAAAGCCGCTCATAAAAGCGGCTTTTTCAAGAATATGGCTGGGGTAACAGGACTCGAACCTATGAATGGCGGGATCAAAACCCGCTGCCTTACCAACTTGGCTATACCCCAAATGGTGCGGAAGGAGAGACTTGAACTCTCACGCCGTGAAGCACTGGAACCTAAATCCAGCGTGTCTACCAATTCCACCACTTCCGCGCAGCTAAACTTTCCTAAAAGGTATTAAAGAGAATTGGTGGCTACGGCGAGATTCGAACTTGCGACCCCATCATTATGAGTGATGTGCTCTAACCAACTGAGCTACGTAGCCTTAACTTATATCTTCAATAAAAAGCCGCTCTATGAGCGGCTTCTCAAGAATTTGGCTGGGGTAACAGGACTCGAACCTATGAATGGCGGGATCAAAACCCGCTGCCTTACCAACTTGGCTATACCCCAAATGGTGCGGAAGGAGAGACTTGAACTCTCACGCCGTGAAGCACTGGAACCTAAATCCAGCGTGTCTACCAATTCCACCACTTCCGCGTAGACGCTAGCTGCAATAGTCATTCAAAAAGAATGGCTGGGGTAACAGGACTCGAACCTATGAATGGCGGGATCAAAACCCGCTGCCTTACCAACTTGGCTATACCCCAAATGGTGCGGAAGGAGAGACTTGAACTCTCACGCCGTGAAGCACTGGAACCTAAATCCAGCGTGTCTACCAATTCCACCACTTCCGCGCAGCTAAACTTTCCTAAAAGGTATTAAAGAGAATTGGTGGCTACGGCGAGATTCGAACTTGCGACCCCATCATTATGAGTGATGTGCTCTAACCAACTGAGCTACGTAGCCTTGCTATTCTCTTCCCTCTCAGGAAGTGGCGCGTATTATGCGTATATGACTGGCAACCGTCAACCCCTTTTTTACTAACTTTTTTTAAATGCTCATTAAGTGTGCGCATTAGGGTGAAATACGCACAAAAAGCCGTGAAATTGAACAACTTGCACAAGTTAAAGTACTTATTTACCACGTTTTATTGCTGGTTTTTGTTTGGTAATAACACACGTCAATAGGGCGCGGCCCATACATATTGTCGTGAAAAAACGGGTTATCTAAATTTTTCCCTGTGTTTGCCCGTCTTTGGTATTCTTCATGGCGTGCTGTTTGTACAAAATAAGGCGCAGTGTTATTTGAGTGCATGTATGCCTGTTTTATTTTGCTATTTTGGGTGATGTTATCCAATACGCCACCTGTATCTCTATTTCCTCGCGGAAGTTTTTGAAGCACGTCCATACCTTTCACCACGCGACCTACCACCGACATATTTCTGTCTAAGTGGCGCGGCGCTTGGCCAATCACAATGTAAAACTCTGTACTGGCCGTATCTTTTTCGCTATCTCGCGCAAAGGCAACCACTCCAGGGCAGTGAAGCCCCCACATCTCTTTACGCTCTTTATCTATACCAACAGGAAAGCCGTCTAAGAAGCCGGAATTAGGTGCAAACATATCGTTTGTTTCAACAACACTTACATTGCTATTAAGCGGTTGAGTAAATTCAGCGTTGATAGGGCTTAGCAGTGTAGGAGTAAATTGAGTTGCATCGTGAGTATCGTTGCTTCCGGCCTGAGCAACAAACCCGTCTACCACACGATAAAACGCCTGTTCGTTGTAAAAGCCTGCGCCAATAAGGGCTTTAAACCTTGCGACATGTTTAGGTGCAAGCGCAGGGTGAAGTGCAACAACTACATCGCCGTATGTGGTTTTAAACGTCGCCGTATTACCTTGAGGCACGTGATACCAACCCGACGACGTGTTTTGTAAAATTGTGTTTTTCTGAACGGTATTTTTGTTTGCCATCATTGATGATTTTTCGCCATCAATACTATTTGGTTTGGTAGCTATTGTTTTCGTTTGGTTTGACGTAGCAAAGGAAAAGCTCGTAAAGCTCAGTAAACAAAACATTACCATTAATACTTTAAGTACATTGTATCGCTGTATGCACATAAATTGACTTTGCATAAAAACGGGGGAATGTGTATTTATGAAGTGGTTAACCATTATTGCTGAAGCCAATAGTTTTTGTTAGTTATATCAGGCCAATTTACGCTTCACATTTGTTTAGCGCAAACAAAAAAGCCACCTTGCGGTGGCTTTCTAATTAGGTTTTACCTGTTACACGTTAAAGCGGAAGTGAATAACGTCACCGTCTTTAACAATATAATCTTTACCTTCTAGACGCCATTTACCGGCATCCTTAGCACCTTGTTCGCCGTTGAATTCAACGAAGTGCTCGTAGCTTACGATTTCAGCGCGAATAAAGCCTTTTTCGAAGTCAGTGTGAATTTTACCTGCCGCTTGTGGCGCTGTTGAACCTTCTGGGAAAGTCCAAGCACGTACTTCTTTTACACCCGCAGTAAAATACGTTTGTAACGTAAGAAGACTATAGCCTGCGCGAATTACACGATTAAGGCCTGGCTCTTCAAGTCCCATGTCCTGCATGAACTCGTCGCGCTCGTCGTCTTCAAGTTCAGCAATATCAGACTCAATAGCCGCGCACACTGCAACTACAGTGGCATTTTCGCCTGCTGCAATTTCTTTCACTTGGTCAAGGTAAGGGTTATTTTCAAAACCGTCTTCATTCACGTTTGCAATGTACATGGTTGGCTTAAGGGTAAGCATGTTCATGTAGCTAATTGCAGCGAGCTCTTCTTTGGTAAGCTCCAGTGAACGAAGTAACAAGCCTTCGTCTAAGTGTGGCTTAATCTTCTCAAGTACTTTCATTTCGTACTTGGCATCAGCATCGCCACCTTTAGCGCGCTTGGCAACACGGTGTAATGCTTTTTCTGTGGTCTCTAGGTCAGCAAGTGCAAGCTCGGTGTTAATAACATCAATGTCATCTTTAGGGCTTACGCGACCTGCTACGTGAACAATGTTTTCATCGTCAAAGCAGCGCACTACGTGACCGATAGCGTCGGTTTCACGGATATTGGCTAGGAATTTATTTCCTAAACCTTCACCTTTAGAGGCACCTTCAACTAAGCCAGCAATGTCCACGAATTCCATGGTAGTAGGAATGACGCGCTGTGGATTTACGATTTCAGCCAACTTGTCCAAACGAAGATCTGGCACAGGAACAACACCCGTGTTTGGCTCGATGGTACAGAAAGGGAAGTTTGCCGCTTCAATACCTGCTTTAGTTAATGCATTGAAAAGTGTTGATTTACCTACGTTTGGTAGGCCAACAATACCGCATTTAAAACCCATGATATGGATCCTTAGTTTGGAAAAGTGATAACTGGCTAAGGTTTACCCTTTGTGCGAGTGTAACCTGTTTTGTGCTTGCTTAAGGTCTTCTTTTAGCAAAATTTCAGTACAGCGTACCGCGTCATCGATGGCACTTTCAATGGCTGTTTTTTCTTCTGCTGCTGGCTTTCCAAGTACATGACCTGTAACCCGGCTTTTATGACCTGGGTGACCAATACCTATGCGCAAACGCAAAAAATTCTTGTTGTTACCCATTTTAGCCACAATGTCACGTACGCCATTTTGACTTGAGCTTCCACCCACTTTGTATTTCGCTACGCCGGGAGGTAAGTCTAATTCGTCAAACGCTACTAATATTTGTTCTGGTTCTATGCGGTAAAAGTTAGCCAGTGCTGCTACGGCTTGTCCACTTTTATTCATAAACGTAGTGGGGTAGAGCAAACGGATATCTTTGCCAGCAATAGTAATGCGAGCAGTTTTACCGAAGAATTTTGTTTCTGGTTTTAGCGGGGCGTTGTAGGTGTCGGCTAGTTGGTTGAGAAACCATTCACCGGCATTGTGTCGGGTATTTTCATATTCGGGGCCTGGATTACCCAGACCCACGATAAGGCGGATATCAGCCAAGAGGATTATTCCTCAGAAGCTGCTTCTTCGCCGTCTTCTTCTGCGTCAGCCGCTTTTGGAGCAGGCTTAACAGTTACAACCGCTAGGTCGTGAGCTTCGTCGTTCTTAGCAAGTTCAACAGAAGCTACGCCAGCTGGAAGAGTTAGGTCAGAAAGGTGTACAGTTTGACCCATTTCAACAGCAGCCATGTCTACTTCGATGAACTCTGGAAGATCTTTAGGCTGACAAGTAACTTCGATTTCAGTTACGTGGTGCTCAGCAATACCGCCAGCTTTAGCAGCAGCAGAAGCGTCTTCATTTACGAAGTGAAGTGGTACGTTAGTGTGAACGTCTTGACCAGCGATAACACGTTGGAAATCAATGTGTGTGATCTTTGGCTTGAACGGGTGACGTTGCATGTCTTTAACTAGAACTTCAACAGCTTTACCGTCAACGTTCAATGTAAGAACGTGAGAGTAGAACGCTTCAAAGTCAGCAGCGTTGTTCACTTTGTTGTGATCTAGAGTGATAGAAACTGGTGCTTCTTCACCACCGTAGATGATACCAGGAAGCTTATCTTCGCGACGTAGGCGGCGGCTCGCACCTTTCCCTAGGTCTGTACGAACAGAAGCGTCTAGGTTAAAAATTGCTTCAGACATTGTCTGTCTCCAATATATAAGTCTAATGATGTGAGTTTTTGCGACCAAAACTCACTGTTAATTGGTGTGAATTACGCTTAAAAATACGTTTTTATGCACAATAAAACACCGACCCAAAATTCAAGGGCGGCGAATTCTAACACCACACACCAAAACATACAATTGCCAAAGCCCACAAAAAATACAAACCCATACATATAGGCGGTAGTGGCACAGAAAAAACGCGCACCTAAGCGCGCGTTTTAATGTATTAGGTGCAGTATAACGAAAGCTCTCGTAACAGATTAGTGGTTAACTCATTTACTCATGGGCGTTTAGGCGTTAAGACAGCCATTTTGCCAGACTTTATCTGGTGAGCACCACTCTATAATGTGCTTTGCCTTCTCTTAACCTTTCTACAGCGTTATTCACATCATCAAATTTAAATGTTTCGGTAACAGGCTCAATATTGTGATGCGCAGCAAAATCTAACATGGTTTTGATAGTTGCAGGGCTACCCACTGGCGAGCCCGACACACTTTTCTGCCCACCAATTAAGTTAAATGCGCCTATATCAAGTGGCTCTAATGTAGCGCCTACAAAATGTAGTCGGCCTTTTGGCGCAAGCGTTGATAAATACAGATTCCAATCTAACTTCACGTTCACTGTAGAAATGATTAAATCGAATCGCCCCCGAGCTTTTTTAATTTCATCTTCATCGCGGCTATTGATAGTGTCAGAAGCGCCGAGTTCTAAAGCTTCTTCCTTTTTAGATTCGCTAGACGTAAAAGCGACAACTTTACATCCCCACGCATTTAAAAACTGAAGAGCAAGGTGGCCTAAACCGCCAATACCAACCACGCCTACTTCACTTGTAGGGCTAACATTGAACTGAACTAAAGGGTTAAATACCGTAATACCGCCACAAAATAGCGGGCCTGCTTTAGTGCTATCGATAGAATCGGGTAATGGGACAACCGCGCGTGCTTGTGCTCGCACTTTGTCTGCAAATCCACCGTGGCGACCACCGATAGTCATCGTTGCGTCGGCACAAAGGTTGTGATCGCCTTCTTCGCAGGTTCTACAGCTATTGCAGTAGCTGGCGTGCCAACCTAGGCCTACGCGCTGACCCACTTCAAGGGACGTAACATGTGCACCTACTTTGCTAATCGTGCCAACCACTTCATGACCGGGTACAAATGGGTATTCTGTCATGCCCCACTCGTTGTCTAACATGCTTAAATCGCTATGACAGATTCCACAACTTTCTACGTCTATTTCAACATCGTGAGAACCTAGCTCACCAGGATCGTATTGAAACTTTTCCAGCTTTCCGCCCGCTTCTTTAGCGGCATACGCATTTATCATTGTAACCAGTCCTTTTAGTGTTAGTTTGCACTATTAGCGCAAAAACCATGATTTATGAATTTGCTACACACCTCACCAACATATCGATCATTGAGTTTGAAGGTTATTAATCACCTTGCTGGTATCAAGCACTTTGACTTCAGATACCATAAGCACGGTACCAAATTGTGTGAATGTGATCATATCCGGCTTTGGTGTGCCCTTTACTTCAACAATAAGGCCGTTCTTTTGATAAGTTTCATCTAGGCCATGTAGGGTATAACGATCACCGTTTTCAGCAATAAAGGCATAAAAACCGCCCTCTAAATCTTTATATATAATGCTACCCTTCATGTTCACTTCGCCTTTTGCATTACCTTCAACCGCTTCGGCTTGGGTAACAGGTTCAGCGACAAGTTCTTTAGGCATAGACTCAGTCTTAGTATGCGTTTTGTTTTCTTTATCTACCATTGTGACGTCCTTATTCTCCTCTTCCGAAGAGCAAGCGATAAGCGTGAGTGCAGAAGTGAACATGAGTGCTAGTTTTAATCGATTTTTTTTCATTCTTTTATTCCTCTATCAAATGAGTAAAGGGACATAACATTTACGCTGAAAAACGGTAAACCACAATTTAAGCGTGTTACTGCCCGTAAACTCTTTTCCAAAAAACAGTCTTCCACGCCGTTTAAGTAATTTCTACAAAAAACACCGAATCGTATACATTTTTTTTACACTTCAACAGACAATCGCGTTTAATCTAGATGGAAGTAGAGTTTGCGAATTGTCTTAAGGAGATAAGGAAACGGTTGAAGCAAACAGCATGTATTTACAAATAGAAAAGGACGCTCCACTTATGTGGTTTTAAAAATACGTTTTACTAATTCTTTAATAACTAGCTGATATTAAGATGCTTTTATTCTTTATTGTTTACTACGTTATGTTTTGATTTTTCTTTATTAAAAAAGTTTAGCAAGACGATAATACATTTTTCTATTTTGCCGCAGATGAATTCGAGGAAGGAGTTGGCATAGACCCTGCTACACTCACAATGGTTTATGTAAAGACGAGATTTGGTTACCTTCATTTAACCTAAAGTCGATGTATTACATATAAAATATGCCTTTAGCAAAGGTTATCTATAGCAACGTTTTTAAGGAGAGAAAATGAAGCAGTTAACTAAAATTTTTGCGGTATCGAGTCTGGCACTAGCGGCAAGTGCATGTGACGTAAACAAGACTGAAGATGGTGAAATGCCTGATGTCGAAGTAGAATCGGGTGAATTACCGGAATATGAAGTAGAGAAAACGGATGACGGCAAAATGCCAGATATTGACGTGGAGGGCGGTGAGCTGCCTGAGTATGACGTGGATACCGTAGACGTTGACGTAAGAACAGAGACTAAAGAAGTTGAAGTACCTGTTGTTGATGTAGACATGCCAGAAGACGACGAAGATGACATTGATAACTAATCAATGCTTTTTTAAAGAGAAGCGAGTGAAACAATGCTAGTTAAGACATTGTCTCACTCGCTTTTTAGTGTGCGTTAGTATTCAAACATCGCTGAAATAGATTCTTCGTTGCTAATGCGACGAATAGTTTCTGCAAGCATTTCTGATAACGTAAGCTGCTTAACCTTGCCCATTTTTTGCATTTCTGCGCTAAGAGGAATCGAGTCAGTAACGATAATTTCGTCAATAACAGACTCTTTAAGGTTATTTACTGCATTACCCGAGAAGATTGCGTGCGTTGCATATGCGTAAACACGGCGCGCGCCATGTGCTTTTAGCGCTTCTGCCGCTTTAGCAAGCGTACCGCCAGTGTCAATCATGTCGTCAACAATGATACAGTCGCGGTCTTTCACGTCACCAATTATGTTCATTACCTGAGCTACGTTCGCTTTAGGGCGGCGCTTGTCGATAATTGCAAGGTCAGTGTCGTTAAGTAGTTTCGCAGTAGCTCGAGCACGTACTACACCGCCAATATCTGGAGAAACGACTACAGGGTCGGCAAAGTCACGTCTTACCATATCAGCAAGAAGGATAGGAGTACCGAATGCGTTATCTACCGGAACGTCAAAGAAACCTTGAATCTGTTCGGCGTGTAGGTCGATGGTAAGTACGCGGTCAACACCAACGTTTGAAAGGAAGTCAGCCACTACTTTCGCAGTAATTGGCACCCTAGCAGAACGAACACGACGGTCTTGGCGTGCATAACCAAAATATGGAATTACCGCTGTAATACGACCAGCTGATGCGCGACGCAATGCATCGATCATCACAATAAGTTCCATAAGGTTATCGTTAGTAGGTGCACACGTAGATTGAATAATAAAAACGTCCGAGCCACGGACGTTTTCATGAATTTCTACGCTAATTTCACCGTCACTGAAACGGCCAACTTTGGCATTTCCAAGTTTGGTGTAGAGGCGATCGGCAACTTTCTGGGCAAGTTCTGGTACGGCATTACCTGCAAAGAGCTTCATATCTGGCACAAGTGGTTCCTCAGTGCGTTGATAAAAGAGGTTTGGCTGGGGTAGCAGGACTCGAACCTACGAATGGCGGGATCAAAACCCGCTGCCTTACCAACTTGGCTATACCCCAATTTTTAAGTTCTTGTCCGATGTGGCGTACACGCTATCTTTGTTGTTCTAATTTATCTAATAGTGGTGAGCGATTCACACCTTTTGCGACAAAACTCTGCCAAGCTTCAGGCATTTGAGCCCTAACTTGTTCGGCTAAAGTGTAGTCAGAAAAAGTGGCAAACACGCATGCACCTGTGCCCGTCATTCGCGACGGTGCGTAGTGTACCAACCACTGTAATAATTTTGCAACTTCCGGATAGCGATTCGCGACTAATTGCTGACAATCATTCCAAGTTTTTTCAAATTTATAGTCTTCCCAGCACATTGCCGGCGTATTTCTGGGCAAATCCGGTGAAGTAAATACTTCGGCTGTACTAACGTGAACGTTAGGATTGGCCACAAGAAAATACAGTTCTGGTTGAGGAGCTGGTGTAATGTCTTCGCCAACGCCTCCTGCGAAAGCCGTTAGGCCACGTACAAAAATGGGCACATCTGCACCTAGCGCTAAACCTAGCTCGGCTAGTTCATTCTCACTTAAACCTGTTTTCCATAAGTGGTTTAGCGCCACTAAGGTCGTAGCCGCATTTGACGATCCGCCACCGATGCCGCCCCCCATAGGAAGGCGCTTATCCAACGAAATAACGGCACCTTTATTACATTGTGTTTTTGTTGCCAGCAGTCGTGCTGCTTTTACAATCAAATTTTCATCGTCTGGTACACCAGCCAGTGGTGTTTCCATGCGAATCGTTGTGTCGTCTGTACTAATATCAAAGGCAAGTGCATCGCCGTAGTCCAGCATTTGAAATAAACTTTGAAGCTGGTGATAGCCGTTGTCGTAGCGGCCAAGAATATGTAAGAAAAGGTTGAGTTTGGCGGGCGAGGGCCACCAATCTTTTTGTGTTGTAACAGATGACTTCACTACAGTGTCCACTGATAAATTTTAATTTTTAGCTGGGTTTGGGGGATATTCGGCATTTCTTCTTGTACAAGTGTAATACTGTGCGGAAGCCACACTGAACTACCATTTTCCATTTGAACGCTGCCATAATTGCCGTAAGCAACTTGCCAATTTCGACAGGCAGGGCAATAGCTTTCAAGGGTATCAACAAGCCCCTTATCGGTTAACGTGAATTTATCGCCTTCAATCGGCAAGCCCTTAACCCAAGATAAGAGAGACTCCACGGGAATTACCATGCCTGTAATTTGATAAATTAGCGGCTCGGGAAGGGCATTAACATAAGTTTCGCCGTCGGCTTCTAAAACTGATTTTTGTTCTGAAACTGTCAAATTAACCAAACTTACCCCTAGGAAATTGGTTAATCGGAAACCAAAATCACCGGAATCGTTTTTCCAAGTCAAATTAAGACTGGCCGCTTCCTTACCTTGACGAAAAGCAATTTTACCCCGCATTTGCCACTGTTGTACTTGTGCTACTTTTTCAAGCTGAGAGGTAAGGTTGACCGCGTTTTCTGGGCCTTTGGGGGCGGTTGTACATGCACTTAATAAAAGGCAAAAGCAAAGTAAAAGGGTAGATAAGCGAATCATTAAGGCACGACACCTGTATAAAAATAAAACACATTTAGTTGTGACATTATGGGAACACAGTTTCACCAACACTTTCAATCATTTTGGGTTTTTCGTACAATGCCGCTCCGACGTTGCCAGCACAGATTTTAATGACTTTACTCGCCCTCGGTATTAACCACAAAACAGCATCAGTAGCACTTCGCGAAAAAGTGGCTTTTACACCAGATTCTCTGGTGGAAGCGCTTGCGAGTTTAAAAAAGCTGAATGGGATAGAAGAGTCAGTCATTGTGTCGACCTGCAATCGAACTGAACTCTATGTAAATACCCAAGACAATACAGGCCGAAAACTTCTGCAATGGTTAAGTGACTTCCATCACTTGGATGTAAACGAGATCGCCAATCACAGTTACATTCTTTCACAAGACGAAGCGGTAAAGCACATCATGCGGGTGGCCAGTGGCCTAGATTCACTAATATTAGGTGAACCTCAAATATTAGGGCAAGTTAAGCAGGCTTTTGGTGATGCCAAACACTCAGGTATGATAAACAGCGAGTTTGATAAGCTGTTCCAGCACACGTTTTCAGTGGCTAAGCGCGTGCGCAGCGAGACCGATATTGGTGCGAATGCTGTTAGCGTGGCTTACGCAGCAGTTCAGTTGGCTAAGCATATATTCGCTGAATTGCCCAAGCGGTCCGTGTTACTTGTTGGTGCGGGCGAAACCATTGAGCTGGTCGCGCAGCATTTGAAAGAACAAGGTGTGAGCCACCTAGCGGTTGCCAACCGAACAGTAGCGCGAGCTGAGACCTTAGCAGAAACGCTTGGAGCTAGCGTATACACGTTGTCGCAAGTGCCCGAGCACCTAAAAGACTTTGATATTGTAATAAGCTCTACGGCGAGTCAGTTGCCACTGATTGGCAAAGGTATGGTAGAAAAAGCGCTTAAACAGCGCAAAAACATGCCAATGTTTTTAGTTGACCTTGCCGTACCACGAGATATTGAGTCTGAGGTTAATGAGTTAGGCGATGCCTACCTTTATACCGTTGATGACTTGCAGCACATTGTTCAAAAGAATTTAGAAAACCGCGAACAAGCTGCAAAAGAAGCCGAAAAGCTTATCGACAAGCAAGCTGGCGACTACATGACGTGGAAACAGTCGCAACAATCGATAGATTTAGTAAGACAGTATCGCCAAAAAGGCATGGCACAGCGTGACGATATTGTAGAAAAAGCCAGAGCGCAATTAGCAGAAGGTAAAAATGCCGAAACGGTATTAGAAGAAATGGCGTATAAACTAACCAATACGCTGTTGCATCCAACTACCTTAGCGTTACGCGAGGCGGCCATGCACGATGACCCGGCGTTAAGCCGTTGGATGGGACAGGCATTAGATTTATCTGGCTTTTCGTCAGACGATAATAAATAAGGTAATAAGAAGCATATGAAAGAGTCGGTAGTTAGGAAACTCGAACACTTAGTCGAGCGTTTCGAAGAAGTTCAGGCGTTGCTAGGCGACCCTGGAGTTATCGGCGATCAGGATAAGTTTCGCAATTTGTCAAAAGAGTTTAGTCAGCTAGAAGACGTGGTCGCGGGCTTTAACGCTTATCAGCAAGCGCAAGAAAACTTAAGCTCAGCGCAAGAAATGTTGAACGAAGACGATGCTGAAATGCGCGAAATGGCACAAGAAGAGATGAAAGATGCCAAGGCGGAAATTGAACGCCTTGAAACAGAACTTCAAGTTTTACTTTTGCCTAAAGATCCTAACGACGACAACAACTGCTTCCTAGAAATACGTGCTGGAGCGGGCGGTGATGAGGCGGCTATTTTTGCTGGTGATTTGTTCCGTATGTACAGCCGTTATGCTGAAAGCCGCGGATGGCGAGTAGAGTTGGTAAACGCGAATGAAGGCGAGCACGGTGGCTATAAAGAAGTTATTGCTAGCGTAAGCGGTGACGGCGTGTACGGCGTATTGAAGTTCGAATCAGGCGGCCACCGCGTTCAGCGCGTACCAGAAACTGAGTCACAAGGCCGTATTCACACATCAGCGTGTACAGTAGCGGTTTTACCTGAAATTCCTGAGTCGCAGGCCATTGAAATTAATCCTGCCGAACTTCGTATCGATACGTTCCGTGCGTCAGGTGCGGGTGGTCAGCACGTTAACAAAACCGACTCAGCAATTCGTATTACTCACTTGCCAACGGGTTTAGTGGTTGAATGTCAGGATGAGCGTTCGCAGCATAAAAACCGTGCAAAGGCGATGTCTGTGTTGCAAGCGCGATTAAATCAAATTGAAGAAGAGAAGCGTGCGGCAGAAGAGGCGTCGACCCGTAAGAGCCTTGTAGGTAGTGGTGACCGTTCTGAACGAATTCGCACATACAACTTCCCGCAAGGGCGCGTTACCGATCACCGCATTAATTTAACGATTTATCGTTTAGACGAAGTGGTAGAAGGTGATTTGAAACAGCTTATTGACCCAATTCTACAAGAGCATCAGGCCGACCTGCTTGCGTCGCTCTCTGATGAATAATGCTTGCTGAAGAACAAACATGCGCATAGACCAAGCCCTTGCTTGGGCAATACATCAACTAGAGGGTGGTGAATCACCCTCAGTTGATGCCAAAGTTCTGTTGGCCAATATTCTAGATAAATCCCAAACATATCTTTTCACATGGCCAGATAAAACCCTAGATGCTGCTCAAAAAGCACAATTTGAAACAGCCATTTCTAGGCGAAAATTGGGTGAGCCTGTTGCATACATCACGGGTAAACGCGACTTTTGGACCCTATCACTTTTCACCTCACCCCACACACTTATTCCTCGACCAGACACTGAAATACTTGTGGAGCAGGTGCTTAATTGGGCAAATCAGCATCAGCATAATGCGCTTTCAATTTGTGATTTAGGAACCGGTACAGGCGCCATTGCGTTGGCGTTAGCAAGCGAGTTACCAAACGCTTCGGTGATTGGCGTAGATTTTCAAGGCGATGCGGTAGACCTTGCTACACGTAATGCTAAAGCAAATGGCATTACAAACGCCCGTTTTGTGCAAAGTGACTGGTTTACAGCGCTTGAAGGCCGAACATTCGATATTATCGTGTCAAACCCACCTTATATTGATGAAACTAGCCCTTACCTTAAGGAAGGCGATGTACGCTTCGAGCCGATTACAGCACTGACGTCGGGGGAACATGGCTTAGAAGATATTAAGTTAATTACCGACAATGCCCCCCATTTTTTAAATAAGCATGGCTTATTAGCATTTGAACATGGTTTTGACCAAGGAGATGATGTTAAAGCGCTACTTGTTGCCAAGGGGTTTGTAAGTGTCGAAACGGTCAAAGACTATGGAAATAATGATCGCGTGACATTGGGGCGTTGGGCTTAGTTAGCCATATTTAGTCAGACCAACTTAAATGTAACCTACTTCGTTTATTTGCAAACTTGCTAATATTCATTTTTGGATTAGTATTTAAAAGCAATTCAGAATACAAAAGCGCTATGTGAAACAATTTCTTACACTACAGGATGTACCAGATGAATGATGACTTTTTTTTCGCAGAAGACGAATTCGAAAATGAAGTAGACGATCTGGGTAGCTGGAAAGTACTTATTGTTGATGATGAACCTGAAGTACATGCAGTTACCAAGTTAGCGCTAAACGACTTCAGTTTAAACGGTAAAACCCTTGAATTTGTTAGTGCATACAGCGGAGAAGAGGCTAAAGCAATTTTTAAAGCCCAAGACGATATTGCTGTAGTGCTACTTGATGTGGTTATGGAAACCGACGATGCCGGCCTTCAAGTGGCTGAGTATATTCGTAACGAGTTGGATAATCATTTCACTCGCATTATTTTGCGAACTGGCCAGCCTGGCCAAGCCCCTGAAAAAGATGTCATCATTAATTACGACATTAACGATTACAAATCTAAAACTGAGCTTACCGCGCAAAAACTCTTCACTGTCATCATCGCATCTTTGCGTTCATATCGCGATATTATTGTAATAGAAGAAAACAGGCGGGGCTTAGAAAAGATAATTGATGCTTCTGTTGATTTGTTTTCATCTCGTTCTCTCGAGAAGTTTATGCAGGGCATTATTCAACAGCTCGCTTCAATTTTAGGGTGCTCTAAAGATGCCGCCTACATCACCACGGCTGTTGCTACCACGTCGCGTACGATTAATACAGGTAATAAAAAACTTGATGATGACGAACTTTATGTGTTTGCGGGGAATGGTGAGTATGCCAGTAAAGAAGGTGTACCGCTAAAAGATGCTATTAGTGCGCAGGAATACGCTCTTTGTACCAAAGCGATGCGTGAAAAGCAGATTGTGTACGCTGAAGATCACGTCGTTGCCTATTGCAATAGCAAAAGCCATAACGGCGCACTTTTGTACTTATCTGGGCTGCCTCGACGAATAGGAGAAAGTGACCGACATCTTGTTAAGCGTTTTTCTGATAGCGTGCAATTAGCGTTTGATAATGTACTAAAAACGGTTGACGTTGAAGCCACACAAAAAGAAATAATTGAGCGATTGGGACGTGCTTTAGAGCATGAGACTAATAGTTCTAACCATTTCACAAGAATAATTGAGATGGCGCAGCTTCTCGCAAAAAAAGCGGGGTTAGATGAGCAGTCGGTTCACGCACTTCGCCTTGCTGTTCCACTTCACGATATTGGTACATCGATTGTGCCTAAATCCATTCTACAAAAAACCACACTGCTGTCTGAAGAAGAGATATTTAAAATTAGACAACACGCAGAGTTTGGGTATCAGATTTTAAAAGACTCGACCCGCCCTACCATTCAGCTGGCAGCGAAGCTTGCAAAACAACATCATGAACGCTGGGATGGAAAGGGATACCCAGATGGTTTAAAAGGCGAAAGCATTGATGTAGAAAGCCGTATTGCGACTTTAGTGGATGTGTTCGATGCCTTAGTAAATGAAAGGCCCTACAAATCGGCATGGACAATCGATAAAGTAGAGAAGGTAATAAGGGATGAAAGTGGTAAACACTTTGATCCTAAATTAGTCGAGTGTTTGCTTGATAACCTTCCGGCATTTCTGGAGATTCAGGCACGCTTTCCCGATGCCAAGTAATGCGTGTTGTTATGTTTAGTTTTCGCAATCGCAGCTAACTTATAGCAATGAACCTAAAATGTTGACATGTTAAGGCAATATGACTTAATTCTCGGTTATTTACATGTTGATATACGCTACAATGACGCGCTAATAGTTGCGCTATAAATGAAAACAGGTGCAAAAAAGCGCCTGTTTTTTTTAAATTCTCTGCACGTATAATCAAGTTGATAAGCTTAGGAAGCACACTTGCTCATGCCGATTTAACCGTCGCGCGTGATATCTAATAAGAACAGGAAAAAACTATGTACATGATGGCAAAACACCTTCACTTAACCGCCGTTGGTTTAAGCATTTTATTTTTTGTATTTCGTTTCATTTGGAGTCAGTTTGATGCCTCAAGCTTAAGCAAAAAATGGGTTAAAATTCTTCCGCACGTTATTGATACTGTGTTACTTGCGAGTGCAATTTGGTTGTGCATACTCTTATCTCAATATCCTTTCGTAAATGCATGGCTAACCTTTAAGGTAATCGGTGTAGTGCTTTACATTGTGTTTGGGTTGTTCGCGCTGAAAAAAGCAAAGACTACCTTAGGCAAATGGGGCTTCTTTGTTGCAGCGCTTGGCGTTTTAATGGCAACGGCAATGGTCGCCGTCACTAAACAGCCTCTTTTTTAAGATTTAATTGGAAATATATAATGCCTGATTCTCAAAAGATTATTAATGTTGGTAACGTTAAAGTTGCTAACCACTTACCCTTCGTTCTTTTTGGCGGAATGAATGTACTTGAATCTCGCGACCTTGCCATGCGCATCGCAGAGCATTACGTTGAAGTCACGCAAAAACTTAACATACCGTACGTTTTCAAAGCTTCATTTGATAAAGCGAACCGTTCATCGGTTACGTCGTACCGAGGCCCCGGAATGGAAGAAGGGCTGCGCATTTTTGAAGAAATAAAGTCGACGTTTAATGTTCCAATTATCACTGATGTACATGAACCGCATCAAGCGGCGCCAGTAGCAGACGTGGTCGATGTCATTCAGTTACCTGCCTTCCTAGCTCGCCAGACAGACCTGGTTGTTGCGATGGCGAAAACAGGAAGCGTAATTAACGTGAAGAAGCCGCAGTTTTTAGCGCCACACGAAATGCGCCATATCATTGGAAAGTTAGGCGAAGCGGGCAACGATAAGGTTATTCTTTGTGAGCGTGGAACCTCCTTCGGCTACAACAACCTAGTTGTTGATATGCTTGGTATGGATGCAATGAAAGAATATGCCCCAGTAATATTTGATGCGACTCATGCGCTTCAAATGCCTGGAGGTCGTGCTACATCTGCAGACGGTCGTCGTGCTCAAGCGGCACAATTAGCAAGAAGTGGTATGGCATTAGGTTTAGCAGGCTTGTTCATTGAGGCTCACCCGAACCCAGATGAAGCGCTATGTGACGGGCCTTGTGCGCTGCCTTTGGCTAAATTAGAGCCGTACTTACAGCAAATGAAAGCATTAGACGAACTGGTCAAAGGTTTTGACCCGTTAGATACAAGTAATACCTAAAAAGTGTGATGGCGTATGCCGGTGCAAGCACCGGCATGCGTATCAGGTGTGTGAGTTGCTTATTCCGCTTCTGTAACGTCTAAGCGCTTTTCACCTTTTGTCATTGCTAATAAGCTCTTGTGAAGCTTAATTTGGGTCTGCTCAGCCAAAATAGCTTTTGATTGTTTTTTAACGACAATGTGTGCATCGTTTTCTGGCAACACTTCAGCCATTTTTACGCTGGTCATTGCGGTATTGATTAACGATTCTAGATTGATCTTTTCTGGTTGTGCGTTAGCATTTGCAGCAGCGCTTGCGAACGCCATAACAGAAACGCTAGCTAAAAGTAATTTTTTCATTTTCACACCTAATAAAAATAATTAAATAATTGTTGATGAATGTTAAAATGTTTAACAAATGTTCATCATAAAACGCTGAAATTAAATGTTCTTTTTTAATTTCGGGTAAATTATAGTCAGCGGGTGGTGAAAAATAAAACGAGTAAAAGTATGGTTTGTCATTAGAAAAACTAATGAAAATGTCATGCTTCGGTCACACTGGATTAAAAACAATATATGCACCGACGTTTACCCCCACTTAACGCCCTTAAATCGTTTGAAGCGGCTGCGCGCCATTTAAGCTTTACTAAGGCTGCCGATGAACTGTTTGTTACCCAAGCAGCCGTCAGCCATCAGATTAAGGCACTTGAAGATTTCTTATCAATGAAACTGTTTCTTAGAAGAAATAGAACATTGCTGCTCACGGAAGAAGGGCAGGCCTATTTTTTAGAGCTTAAAGATATTTTCAAAAACTTACAGGATGCGACTGAAAGGCTACTCGCCAAAGGAAGTAAAGGGGCTATAACAGTGGCCATGCCACCGAGCTTTGCCAGCCAATGGTTGGTACCTCGTATTCATAAGTTTAGTTTGGCTCACCCCGATATTGATGTGCGAATAAAAGCGGTCGATTTTGACGAAGGCTTTTTAGAAGATGACGTAGACGTTGCTATTTATTACGGCAAAGGGCGATGGACTGGCCTTCAGGCTGATCAGTTACATAGAGAGTTTTTAACACCGCTTTGCTCGCCATTGTTGTTTCAAGGTCCTAAACCTTTATCGAGTTTGTCTGATTTACGGCACCATGTTCTGCTACACGACCTAAGCCGAACTGCTTGGAAAAACTGGTTAAAACACGTTGGGGTAGTTGGGGTAAATGTAAACCAAGGGCCGGTTTTCAGTCACTCTATGTTGGTATTGCAAGCCGCGGCACTCGGTCAGGGTATTGCGTTGGGCAATACCGTGCTTGCAAGGCCAGAAATTGAGGCTGGTCGTCTTGTTATGCCGTTTGAAGAGCGGGTAGAAAGTCGTGATGCGTTTTATTTAGTCTGCGAAGAGTCTCAGGCGGAATTGGGTAAAATTGCAGCCTTTAGAGACTGGATTTTAGCGTTGGTTGAAGCCGAGCAAGAGGATTTACTGTAGTGATGCCTAGTGAAGATACGACTACTGCAAGCGCAAAAATAGAACAACACACTTTTGATATTGAAGTGCACGAGGCTAAGATGCCAGTAGCCTCTTTGGTTCTAGGGCATGGCGCGGGTGCAGGAAAAGAGCATGACTTTATGCAGGACATTACGAGGGAACTCGTTTCACATCGTATATCTGTGGTGCTCTTCAACTTTCCTTACATGCAAACTATCAAAGCAACAGGGAAACGTAGACCTCCCGATAAAGCGGATAAACTCATGTCACACTTTACTGCGGTAGTTGCATCCTGCTGCAAAGATAACAAAGCCTTGCATAACTTGCCTGTGTTCATCGGTGGAAAGTCGATGGGCGGGCGCATGGCGAGTATGGTGTATGAGTCGGTGAGTAACGTAAAAGGCGCGATAGCGCTGGGTTATCCGTTTCATCCACCTGGCAAACCCGAGAAAACGCGAACCGAGCATCTGTCAACGGCATCTAAGCCTATGCTTATTATTCAGGGTGAGCGAGATACTTTTGGAACTAAGAGTGAAGTCGAGAGTTACAAAAAGAGCTACGCGCTATCTTCACACATAGAGTGCGAGTATTTAGAAGACGGCGATCACAGTTTTAAGCCTCGAAAAGCTAGCGGTAAAACCCAGCAAGAGCATATTGTTCAAGCAGCCGCGCTTACCGCGTCTTTTATAGATAGCGTTTTACGTAATTAATGATTAGTCAGAAATCAGAGCGAACAACGAATTTAATGAAAAATGAAAACCTAGGTTTGGCGACTCTTGCCAAGCCCTATCTTATTATGGGTGCGCTGCTGGCGGGCTTAGCGGTAGTTTTTGGCGCTTTCGGTGCACATGGCCTAAAAAGCGTGTTGACGGCGCAGCAGCTTAACACTTTTGAAATTGGTGTGCGTTATCAAATGTATCACGCATTAGCTTTGTTGTTATTACCGGCACTTTCGGCGTTTGTCTCGTCGTCGTGGGCGAATCGCGCTGCGCTCTGTTTTGTTATTGGAACCGTGTTGTTTAGCGGTAGCTTATATGCGTTAGCAATAAGCGGCATAAAATGGTTTGGCCCGGTAACGCCTTTTGGGGGCATGTTCTTTATTATTGGCTGGGTGCTGTTAGTGGTTGGACTGATAAAGGGTCACAAGGGGACAAAGCAACAACACAAAGGGCAAAACAACGTTAACCATAAGCCGGGGGCAGATAATGTCTAACGCCAGTATTTTGAGCTATTGCCGACCTGGTTATGAAAACGACACGGCCAACGAACTCACGTCTAAATATGGCGAAGCCCAGTGTTACGGTTATCCTGTGTCGAAGAAAAACAGTGGCTTTGTACTTTACCATTTATATGATGCCACGCAGCTAGAACAAACCATTTCGCAGTTCGCCGTTCACGACAGTATTTTTCCACGTCAGCTGGTGGCTGTTTTTGCCACACTAAAGGATATAGAGAAAGAGGACAGGGTAGGGCAAGTACTTGAGACCTTGAAGGAAATAGAAAAGCCTTTTTCTATTTTCGGGGCAATCGATGTGGAATATCCTGATACGGAAGATGGAAAGACGCTCGCTAAGTTTTGCCGCAAGTTTACCGTACCTCTTCGCCAAGCCTTAAGAAAAGCAGGTTGGTTAACAACGAAAGAAAACTTAGGTAACCCCAAATTACATATTTTCTTCGAGTCATTTGAAATTTGCTATATTGGCTATACATTACCCAGCCATGCAAGCAGTGAACATTTAGGGATTTGTCGGTTGAAGTTTCCTAGTGATGCGCCAAGTCGCTCGACGCTTAAACTAGAAGATGCGCTGGTAAATATGTTGACTGCCAAGCAACAGACTAAAGTGCTTAGAACGGGAGGGCGTGCTGTTGATTTAGGTGCATGCCCTGGTGGTTGGACCTATCAATTGGTTAAGCGCGGGATGTATGTTGAAGCTATCGACAATGGGCTCATTGCGGATAGTTTGATGAGCACGGGATTGGTTGAACATCACGCTGCAGACGGGTTTACGTATCGACCACAATTTGGTCGTGTAGATTTGCTTGTATGTGATATGATAGAGCAACCCGATAGGGTAGCAAAGTTGATGGGTGACTGGCTGGTTAAACACTGGGCAACACACGCGATTTTCAACTTAAAGCTACCTATGAAACAACGTTATGAAACTGTAGTTGAAGCCATGACGTTGCTAAAAAGCCGTTTAGATGCGCTAGAAGATGCATTTGCGGTTAAGGTGAGGCATCTCTACCACGACAGAGATGAAGTTACAGTAACAATTGTTCGCACTTCAAAAGATGAGGTGTGATTTTGTTATTTTTCAAAAAAGTGTCATTAACTATTAAGTTGCTGATATTTATAGAAAAGAATTAATGGTGGCGCGGATTACAGTAAACGAATTTAAGGTTTATGCTAAAAAAGGTGTAAATCTAGTACAGAAATCCTTTATAATCCGGCCGTTTTTTTACTCTGAACCAATGAAAGTGAACTAATGTCAGAACTATCTCATTACAGAAACATTGGTATTTTCGCCCACGTAGACGCGGGTAAAACTACCACAACAGAACGTATCTTGAAGCTTACTGGTAAAATCCATAAAACTGGTGAGGTTCACGATGGTGAATCAACTACTGACTTCATGGAGCAGGAAGCTGAGCGTGGTATTACTATCCAGTCAGCAGCAACGACCTGTTTCTGGAAAGATCACCGCATGAACATCATCGATACTCCGGGACACGTTGACTTTACAGTTGAAGTATATCGTTCACTGAAAGTACTAGACGGCGGTATCGGTGTATTCTGTGGTTCTGGCGGTGTTGAGCCTCAGTCAGAAACTAACTGGCGTTATGCTAACGAATCAGGCGTTGCACGCTGTATTTTCGTTAACAAGCTAGACCGTATGGGTGCAGACTTCTACCGTGTTGTTGGCCAAGTTAAGAAAGTACTTGCTGCTAACCCACTAGTAATGACACTTCCAATCGGTATCGAAGACGAGTTTAAAGGTGTTGTTAACCTTCTAGACATGAAAGCGTACATCTGGGACGATTCAGGTCTTCCTGAGAACTACGAAGTTGTAGATATTCCAGCAGACATGGTTGATAAAGCGAACGAATACCGTGAGCAACTTATCGAAACTGCTGTTGAGCAAGACGACGACCTAATGATGGCTTACATGGATGGCGAAGAGCCGTCTCTAGAAGACATCAAGCGTTGTATCCGTAAGGGTACTCGTGACCTAGCGTTCTTCCCAACTTACTGTGGTTCTGCATTTAAGAACAAAGGTATTCAGCTAGTTCTTGACGCAGTTGTTGACTTCCTACCTTCTCCAACAGAAGTAGATCCTCAGCCACTAACTGATGAAGAAACTGGTGAGCCTACTGGCGAAGTAGCAACAGTATCTGTTGATGAGCCGTTCCGTGCTCTTGCGTTCAAAATCATGGACGACCGCTTCGGTGCCCTTACGTTTATCCGTATCTACTCTGGTAAGCTAAACAAAGGCGACACTATTCTTAACAGCGCAACAGGTAAAACTGAGCGTATCGGCCGTATGGTTGAGATGCACGCTGACGAACGTAGTGAACTTACTTCTGCACAAGCAGGTGACATCCTAGCTGTTGTTGGTATGAAGAACGTTCAAACTGGTCACACTCTATGTGACCCGAAGAGCCCTTGTACACTTGAGCCAATGATCTTCCCTGAGCCAGTAATCTCAATTGCTGTTAAGCCAAAAGACAAAGGCGCTAACGAAAAGATGTCTATCGCTATCGGTAAGCTAGTGTCAGAAGATCCATCTTTCCAAGTTGAAACTGACGAAGATTCAGGCGAAACCATCCTTAAAGGTATGGGTGAGCTTCACCTTGACATCAAAGTAGACATCTTGAAGCGTACTTACGGCGTTGAGCTAGAAGTTGGTCAACCTCAGGTTGCATACCGTGAAACTATCACGCTACCTGTTGAAGACAGCTACACGCACAAGAAGCAGTCTGGTGGTTCTGGTCAGTTCGGTAAGATTGATTACCGCATCAAGCCAGGCGAAACTAACTCTGGCTTCAAGTTCACATCTACAGTTGTGGGCGGTAACGTACCTAAAGAATTCTTCCCTGCAATCGAAAAAGGTTTCGCAGGTATGATGGAAGTAGGTCCTCTAGCTGGTTACCCAGTACTAGACGTTGAAGTTGAACTATACGACGGTGGTTTCCACGCAGTTGACTCATCAGCAATCGCGTTCGAAATTGCAGCGAAAGGTGCATTCCGTCAGTCAATGCCAAAAGCAGGTCCTCAAATTCTTGAGCCTGTGATGAAAGTTGACGTATTCAGCCCAGAAGACAACGTTGGTGACGTAATCGGTGACCTTAACCGTCGTCGTGGTATGATCAAAGACCAAGAAGCTGGCGCTACTGGTGTTCGCATCAAAGCTGACGTACCTCTATCTGAGATGTTCGGTTACATCGGTCACCTACGTACTATTACATCTGGTCGTGGTCAGTTCTCTATGGAATTCAGCCACTACTCAGCATGTCCTCAGAACGTAGCTGACAAAGTAATTGAAGAAGCAAAAGCACGTAAAGCTGCTAAGTAATTAGCCTTTGCGAACGTTAGCTAGCCTCGGGCTGGCTAACGCTTCAAAGATTTTTAAAAAGCCGGTCGTATGACCGGCTTTTTTTTGTCCTAATTTCTACGAGCGCATGATTGTCTCAAATTCAAACGTAGATTTTGGAAAAAGATTAAAAAATAACCTATAGTGTAAGCTTAAACTTATATTCATAAACATAATTAACACTAAAGCGCAGTTTGGCTGAAGTTAGCCTGTAGTTGATTTGAGTGCTCGCCAGGGATTTAGGTATATGCATAATCTGACCCCAACTAAGCGCCCCGGACAAACGTTTGTTCATTTCCTTCTCATTGCCACCGTTGCGTGGATCGTACTTTATATCTTGCTGCATTTAGCCATTGACCCTGAAGGGCGTTTCGCTAAGAACAATGTAAACGACGCTTTCTATTTAACTGCACAAGGTGAATTTTTATTATTTGACGCCACAACGCTAACTTGGAATGTTGGGAAATCGAAAGCAACGCCAATTCTAAATCGGCTAGATGAACGAAATGCCACCCTTAGGCATTTAATGGAAAATATTCGCATCGACGCACATCGCTTAAAAGAAAGCTTAGACAGAGAGTCGAAAAACTTTCGATTGGATGCAGAGCAACACCCAACTCAGCTCATAGAAGTAGCTCTGAGTCAGTCATCTCTTAAAAGCTGTGAACCTAAAAAGAATCTGTGCTACCAAGCTACTTGGGATGAGCCACTACGCCAAGTGTCAAAGTTACATATTGAATTACATAACTTAAATGGATACGCAGAATCTAATGCAGCCTTATCACGTTTAAAAGGTCACTTATCACAGCTTAAACAGCAATCGTTTGCGCAGTACATTGATGCGAGTGCCCTTAGAATAAGTCGCGCTCAGTCATTCTTTTGGTCTAGCCCTGAAGGGAGTTCTGCGGAAATTATTTTCTTTGCCGTATTTGGCGTACTGGCAAACTTATTGGTTAAATCTGCCGAGTACCTAAGAAACAATAACTTTAAACAAAACGAACGCTGGGTGGCCTACACCAAGTTAGTTTACGGGCCTATTATTGCGTGGATATTGGTCACGGCAATCGCAGTAGGGTGGTTTGACTTAGGCGAGTACCAAATAGGCACTTACAGCTTACCATTGCTTGCATTCGTGCTGGGTTTTTACTCGCGTAAAACCGTTAATTTGTTTAGCCGGTTGGGCGATCACTTACTGGGCAAAGCCCAAGCTTCTGTTGAGAAAGGACCTGCAGAAATACTGGCAAGTCGTCAGGCCTACCAAGCGCAGTTTCTCAATTTGTTAGCGCCCCGTTCTTACCAAGAAATTAAACAAACAGCCTTCGATATCAAAGACGAAATAGTAAAAACTGAAGTCATGAAATTGGAGGCCCGCAAATGAAAAACAGTTTATTTTTGGTCCTGATTTTTGTAATCAGCGCGTGTCAGTCCACTGATAGTTCACGACGTGTTCACGATAAACTTCATCGCGAAGTTAATTTTTTACACGAACGCCATATTGAAACAATAGATGCTTATAGCTTGTCATTGCAAGAAGCTAGCGCCGACATAAGCAAGATTTACAACGCGCTGGAAATGGCTGAGCGAGAGCGGATGTCTGCGTTAAATCAACATCAGCAAAGCGCGCGCGAAAAGTGGGTTCAAGATGTAGTTAGTCAATTTGATAAACGGGTATTTGAAGATATAACGCGTACTTTCGATAAAACGATTGAAGACGTGTTTTGGCCTCAAATCGTAAAAAAGCAAAATGAATTTCGCGATAAAGCTGACGCAATAAAATCACAGTTAGTCTCTCATCAATGCAGTAAACCAAGCAGTGGATGCAGCGAAATGGGATTTGATAACTATCGGACGCTCGCCGAACAATACCGTCAGTACTCCCTGGTTTCTGAGCACATCATTCATCTTGGCTACAAACAAGAAACTGTAATTTGGCAGCGTTTAACAGAGTATAACCATCAGTTCAGAAACGAACTCAAAGCAAAAGCACAACAGGTATCTTTGCCTTCGGGGTATCGAAAAAGCGAGTCACTTTTATCTAAAGATGACCTCAGCAAAATGAGAGATAAGTTAGATTCTGACATAAAGCAATTACAGTTGGAGCGAAACGCCATTACAGAACACTGGGCTGTAACTAAACAAGCCTTAGTGCTCTTGCAAGCAGACCTTAATAAGCCCGAAGTATGGGAACTTATATTAGAGGGAGTGTCAGAGCGAACTAAAGAAGAGGTCGCGTCATATACAACTTCACTTAATCAGACATTGAGTGGCGTGCTGGGTATGCCTGTTGGAAACATTGTTAGTGCTGGCTTAAATGATACTGCAAACCAACTTATTGGTGAGAGTATTAATGCGATGAAAAGTGTTTTGGATGATCTTTTTACCAATACAGAACACCAAGTTGAAAGAGAAATCACGAACTTCCTTAATTCAAGCTCATAAGGAACAATAAAATGCCAAACTTCAGACCACCTGATTTAGACCCTCAATTATCACAAGAAGCGCAGCAAGTGGTTAACTCAGCCGCGGCTAAAATGGACGAATGGCTGACAAACGCATTTAAAAATCTTGAAGTGGAAGTAACCAAAAGCCTCGACGAGTTGACATTGAAAATGCAGGCTGAGCATGAGCAGTTTATTGCCCAAGAGCGACAGCGTGACGAAATACTCATAGAGCAAATAAAGCAACTAAAAGGTGCAGGAAACAAACTCACTCCACTTGACCCAGAGCAAAAGGAAGTAATGGACCAACTGGCGAAGTTGGTTACTCAAGCAGAAGGTGAATTAAACGCAAGGCAAACACGGTGGAAGGACTTTGGCAACAAAACTACGTCTGTTGCTATAAGTGGGGTTAAAACCTTAATTAAAGGACTGATTTAGAGGTGAAATATCATGCTAAAACTTTACGATGGATTTGCCACAGGACGTCCCGACTGTAAAGCCGAAGTGATGCACTTACAGCGTTGTTTTAATGGTTTGTCTATACCTATGGCTGTTGATGGGTTCTTTGGGGTAGGCACAGAAACCGCCGTTTCAACATTTCAAAAAGAGCAAAATTTACCAGTGACGAGTATCGTTGATAACGCAACTTGGATGCGCATAGAGCAGCTGTTGGAGTCTGGCGTTCACGATGACACGAGTAAAAGTATTTACCATGTTACTAATGAATCACAAAAAGCGCAGACAGAGTATGGTGAGCCAAGTTTAGGCGCACAATGGTCGTTGTTTCGTGGCGACCTTACGTGGCTACATGACCGAGAAGGCCATGCCGGAAAGGCTTACTGGCCTGGCGGAGCATCTGGCGTAACACTCGACCCTGGCTTTGATTTAGGGCAACAAGAGCCTGAAGAGCTCAACAAACACTACGCATCAATGCTCAACCCCATTCAACTTGTAGCATGCAAACGGTGCTTAGGCTTAAAAGGAAGAGATGCTAAAGCCTTTCTCAATCAATCGCTAGAGCTTCTAAGTATTAGAATAACAAAGGGGCAGGCGCTGAAGGTAATGCCATATATTGCGGTGCCATATTGGGTGGCGGTGGCTAAGCGCTTTCCAAATGTGAAAGGCGAGAGCTGTCCTGGCACGGTGCATACAGCCCTGTTGTCGTTGGCGTTTAATCGAGGGCCGAACAACAGTGCGTTGTCGTGTTTGAGCGCACCAATAGAACAACACAACTGGTCAGCCCTAGCAACTGAAATAGGTAATATGCAACAAAACCATTCTCTTGCAGGTATTCGCAAACGTCGAAGAATGGAAGCAGATTTAATTGCTAATACATCTTATACGGCAGAAACTTCCCTGACATAACCACACTTACGCGATCGCCCTCGGGGTCGTTTTCTCGCTGCAAATCCATTGAAAAATCGATGGCGCTCATAATGCCGTCGCCAAACTCTTCATGTATAAGTTCTTTTAGCGTTGTACCGTACACACTGACTAGTTCGTACCAGCGATAAATAAGTGGGTCGGTAGGGACTTCGGTAGGTAGCGATCCTTTGTACGGTACTATTTGAAGCCATGCGACAGCTTCATCGGTAAGCTCGAGCAATTCACCTACCGCTTCTGCTTGCGGTTTAGTCATGGCCATTTGTCCTAAGCAGGCTGCCGTGCTCCATTCTTTTGACTGACCAACCACTTCTGCTATTTGGCTCCATTTAATACCTTTTAAAATTTTGGCAGATTGGATCATGTCGGTAACTTGGGTTCTCGATGTAATCATTTTTAATTCCTTAAATGGTTAGTTAAACAAAATGAGCGTAACTAGATTGCTGAAGATAAGTGCCAGCAAAAGCACCTTGTACACAAAAAGAGGGTGTCGTTTTACTAAAGGCTCGTAGGCGTTTTGTTGTGTTGGATTTGGATAACGAAGCGAGAAAACGAACTCTGATAGCGCCGAATGACGCTTGTCTGGGTTTACGTTTAAAGCGCGTTTAAGTGTGCCATCAACCCAAGTCGGTATTGGGCGTTGTGCATCTAGCGCGGTTTCGTACTTCAGCTTTTTTTGTTCAGCGAACGTACGACAGTGGGCAAGGCGTGTTTGATACGGGTATCTACCACACAACAGAAAATAGGTGAGTACAGCTAAAGAGAATAAGTCTGAACGTTCTGTTCCCACATTCCCCAAAAAGTACTCAGGGGCAGCAAAGAGCGCTGTACCAGGAATAGTGGTATTGCTGTAAAGGCTAGGGGCATCTTTTAACGCCGCCGAACCTAAATCAATAATGGTGCAGTGCCCTTGCGCGCTAATTATTATATTCTCTAAACGTATATCTCTGTGAAGAATACCTTGCCGATGCAGTGATTGAAGGCCATTAGCGATTTGTTCGATGATGTTCCTTACCTGTTCTAGCGAGGGCGTAGGGTTATCAATAACCCATTGTGCCAGCGTTTGCCCTTTCACGTATTCACTTACGCTGTAATAAGCCGAAGGACAGTGAGTTACACCAAGTTCATTAATAGTTGGGCTTTTTATAACATGCGGCGAGTTTACTCGTCTGGCAAACCAACCTTCTATTAAAAAAGTGTTCAGAGATTCGTGGGTTTGGGCCAAGTCGGTAGCGGGTATTTTTACGACTATAGCGTTATTTTTATCTGCTTTTGCACTAGCTGGTGGAGCTGCAACAAATACATGGCTTCGTGCTGACGTATACAGTTGGCGCTCTAGTCGAATGCCATCAATTTCATCACCAGTGGTTAGAGGGTCTAAAACATAATCGTCGCTTTTGTGCGCAGTAGCTTCTTTAACTTCATTGCAATCAGTACAAGAGTGCATAGACGAATTGCTCGCCAATCCGCGTTTTACATTGTTGTTTATGTTCGCGGTTTTATTTAAAACTAGTTTTATGAGAACGAGCGTAAGGTTGTCGTCGCTACCTTTATTAAATGCTTCATGAACCACCAGTGCGGCTTTGTTGTCACAAAGCGATTCGGCATTGTTCACTTGTTTGATAATAGTGGAAAGCGACACGAACTCATGAACGCCATCTGAACTCATCGCTATTGAGCTAGGCGCGTTAATTGACATTGAAATATGGTCAATTTTTATGTTTGGTATTGCGCCTAAAGCTCTTGATAGGTATGAATGCGAAGGCGGGCTGTCAGACGCGCATCGGTGAGAACGAGTAAGCCAACTGGGGTTTTCTTCGCCGGCCGAAATAAACTGAACCTCACAATCCCCCACGTGAAAAACATCTAATTGGTTGCCAGATAAAATAACCACTGTGAAGGTGCAGACATAGCCTTTTTCAGGTGTGTAGCAAAACGGGCTTTTTTGAGTGCGGGTATAAAGCAGCGCATTTATTTCTTTTATTGTCGATTCAGCACACGTTTTCACCGACCATTGCTCAGGCGCTATTTTATACAGTTTTATAAATTGGCTGGTGGCAAAATCGCTGGCAACTTGGCTTACCGTGCTGCTGCTGAGTCCGTCGGCAATAACAAAAATACTGCTGCGATCCTTATCACATGTGGCAAGGCTGAAGGAATAAGCATCCTGATTGATAGGCTTTACGCCACGGGAGGTGTGTGCACTAACACTGAGACTATAAGGGCAGGACCAAGTTGGGCTATTTAGCGTTGCTCGCTTATTTGTCATGTTGCGTTTCTCTGTTAGTTCACTGTAATCGCGAAAGAGAAATGCCACCACTGATCTTGCTAAATGCAGTATCGTGGTGGCCTTGGTTCTTGAGTTGGTTATATTGGCAGCGTTTCTGAAGCTGCTGCTTTATTAACAGGGATCGTACGCTTGGGCAGTGTTTTAACATGTGTGGTGTAAAGAGTAAGACCTGTAAACGCTAAGCCGCCCACTAAATTACCAAGTGCAGTTGGAATTTCGTTCCAGATGAAGTAATCCATAACAGAGAATTCGCCACCCATAATTAGGCCAAATGGGAAAAGGAACATATTTACAACAGAGTGCTCAAAGCCCATAAAGAAAAACAGCATGATGGGCATCCACATTGCAAGTACTTTTCCGCTGACGTGGGTTGAAATCATTGCGCCAACGACGCCTAACGACACCATCCAGTTACACAGCATGCCGCGAATAAAAATGGTGAACCAACCCGCAACGCCGTGCTCAGCGTAACCTAGCGTACGAGCTTCACCAATACTGGCGACCTTGGTTGCAATAGCTCCACCATCAACGTTGTAACCCATGGTGAAGATAAACGACATCATGAACGCGACCGTTAATGCACCGCCAAAGTTACCTAAAAATACTAAGCCCCAGTTTCGTAAAATTTGTTTTGGCGTTACACCAGGGCGCTGCGCGAGCCAAGCCAAGGGCGTGAGTACGAATACACCCGTAAGAAGGTCAAAGCCCATGAGGTAGAGCATGCAAAAGCCCACGGGAAATAATACTGCGCCTAAAAGAAATACGCCCGTTTGAACAGCAATAGTCACTGCAAAAACTGCTGCCAGTGCTAATATAGCGCCAGCCATATAGGCGCGAATTAATGTATCGCGTGTCGACATATAAATCTTTGCTTCGCCTGCGTCTACCATTTTAGTAGCGAATTCAGCGGGGAGAAGATAAGCCATGGTTTCACCTCACGTTGTAGTTATCAATTTGTTACCGTTCTTGAGTCGGGTTGCTGCGTCTTAACACTTTATTGCAGATCAAAAAAAGGCGTCCGCAACACTCTCGTTAGAAAGTGCTGGGGACGCCTTTGTCCAAAACTGAAGCATTGTTAGTGACAGGTCAGTAAACCGTTAGTTGAATGTACGCCGTTGCACATACACTTACGCTTTCTGGCTATTGCCCTTACGCTAGGTAAAGCGAGAAAGGTGCCAATAACAAAAAATAGATAAATGATTTACTTAATAAGCATAAAAATCAGGGCTTTATGTTTTATTCGCCCCACACAAAACTTGTTTTTATCTAAAGCGCAACAATGTGTAAATGCACTAAAAAGGTGGGGGCTTGTATATTGAAGGTGCAGTAACGACGTGTGGAAGCGCCGTAAGATTTGAGTAAAAACCGGTGATGAGAAATTGGTTTACAGGTACATTCTGATACTCACACGCACGCTTTAAAGTGTGCTTAGCTTTATATTGAGAATAATTTTATCAAGGAACTCCGCATGGCTTTGTCGCAAATTCGGGCCCCAATAATTGGTATTTCATGTGCAATAGGTGCTTTCTTTAGCTTGCCTTTGCTCGCCTCTGAAACGGTGCAACCTGACCGACCTGGGCTTTCTTCGGGGACATACACGGTCAATCCGGGCCGATATATTGTAGAGGTGGGGGTTCAATCCGACTTTAGGCGCGATGGCAATCAACCTAACGCGTTAGCTATTCCTCAGCTTACAGTAAGAGGTGGAATAACCGATAAACTAGAATGGGATGTCATTACTAACGGCGCCATTTTATCTGACGCAGATACAGAGCCCGCGGTTTGGTCATTTAGCGATGTGTCTGTGGGCGGTAAATACAGTTTAATAGAAGCGGGTAACTGGAATTTAAGTGCTCTTGCTCTTGTCTCTTTACCCGTGGGTAGCAAAGAGAGCACTTCTGATAATGTGGACCCGTTAGTGGGACTGCTATGGGATGCTAATGTCGACGAGCACGTCTCGGCGTTCGCTAATATTCAAATGTCGTCGTTTGAAGCAGAGGAGGGCAGAATTCATGATGTGCAAATCGCGTTGGGCCTCAATTATTTATACAGTGAAAAGTTAGGGACTTTCGTCGAACTTTTCGCAACTAAACCTTATGGAAATGAACCATCAACCGCACTGGTCGATGCAGGTATCACTTACCTACTAAAAGACACAATACAGCTAGATGTAAGTGCTGGTGTTGCGCTTAACAATGATACCGATAACTTTATCGGTGCAGGTGTTGCTTGGCTTTTCTAATTCGCACTAGTAAAGCCTTGGTCTCACCGCAACACTTGAAGGTTTATGGGCTCCTGGACTCTTTAAGCTTGGTCAGTTGTTTAAAACATGAGGTGTATTACTTCAGCGCCTGCTTTAGCGCCTTGAGTTGTTGCTTCATGGTCAGTAATTCCGCCTTTTTATCGTTATCGGGCAGGTAGTTAATGCGTTCAAACTGACGGCATAATTGGCAAAACGCTGAAGATGCTTCCACTTTTAGTTGTGGCGTTATTTCATTTTGATACACAGCCAGTGTCTTATGCTCTCTTTTAACACCTGTTTTTTGCTCTATTTGTTCTACCGCTTGAAATAGTATTTGATGAGAAAGCGGAAGCTTAGCTTTGTGCCTGTTTGGTAGGAAGTAAAAGGCCAACACAAGCCCAATCACACCAAAGGCAAATAAATACACCATGCGCATTTTATGCGGCGTAAGTGCTCCCAATATGTCTTCTAACATGCTTGTTTGCGCCTTATCGTCAAAACCAAGCACCCACTTACTCCATGAATAATCAAGTTGCTGAAACCAACTTTGCAAAGTGGCAAATAAAGCTGAGTTGCTTAAATCATTTAAGATGCTGGGCTGGCGAGATTCGCCTAATTCTTCTAAAGCTCTTTCAAGGCCAAGAGTTAAACGGGAGGGCGCAACCATACTGGTGGGGTCGTACCTTAACCATATCCCATCAATTAACACTTCTACCCAAGCGTGCGCATCGTATTGTCTAATTTGTAGTACGTTTTCATTGAGGGAGCTGCCGCCTTGATAACCCGTTACCATTCTAGCTGGAACATTTGCAGCGCGCAGAGCGTACACCATTGCACCAGCGTAATGAGCACAGAAACCAGCGCGCTCTTCGAACAAGAAACGGTCAATAGGGTCGGTTGGCATAGCGTTTGGAGACAAGGTGTAACGGAAACCGTTCTCTCTAAACGCTTGCATTACTGCGTTCACGATATCTCGCTTACTGGCATATTGTTTAGCGAGTGATTGTCCCCACTCTCGGGTTTTCGGGTTTCCGTTCATTGAAACTTGTAGGTTTATCTGTGTTTCAAAATCTCCTATCCCATTACTAATGTTCGCATTAGGAAGGTAACGAAAGTAAAAGGCTTTTTTGCTTGTGATAGGCGTATTAGCTCTTAAGGTAAAATCAAAAAGGCTTTTAACAAAAATATTGTTTACTTGGTTATTTGGTAAGGAGGGCGCCATCGCAAATAGCCATGTTTGTTGTGTCGGCTCTACAATGAGTTCGTAAGAGGTAGCAACGCCAGTGTAATTGTCAGCAAGCAAAGAAAGTGGGGACGGCTTGTCCATAAACGCCAATTGCGCTTCGGCCTGTTTTCGTTTTGGGCTTATTGACCATGTTCTTCCGTCAAAGTGTTCCAGTGTCATTGCGCGCCAATATCTAGCTGCTGTTTCAGGTACGTCCTCGCTACTTTCAAATGCAGCACTAAAAGCTAGCTTTGATGATGTAGCCAATGAGGCGATGTCTCCCGGCGTTACAGTGTCAGACAGCCCGGTTTCTGTTGATTTTGACGTGGGCATTTGCCAAAGCGGAGGTAATTGAGGTAACAGCAAAAATAGAAGTAGGGCAATGGGGAGCGCTTGAGCAACGAGCAGGCTGACAAACTTAATACTTGTAGTAATAGGGAGTGAAGCGCCATGATAAATAGCGGTGGAGCACAGCAGCAAAGCGACGAGGCCCGTATAGCCGAACCATGCAAAAATGCTTAGCGATGAAATAAAGCCACAGCCTATTAAAAATAAACTGGCGCATATAAGTAAATGAAAGTCCCGCTTATTATCAACTTGCATGACTTTAAGTGAGCATGCAATGGTAAGCAGATTGATCATGCTATCAAGCAAGCCTATTGAAAAGCCAAACCATGTCAGTGCAAATACAGCGAGTACGGCTAATAAATTAACCGTTTGTGCGGTAGGTAAACTATTAATTGCACGAATACCTGCGACTCTCACTATAACTGCACACCCCCCTAACACGAGAACCCAAGTCATTAAAGGAGCGGTTAATGTAATCAATAAAAATGAAAAAGCTGTGCACAACAAAAGGATTGCGGTTGTGCGCGGCTGAGACATTTCTTTTTTGAGAAAATCGAGCGCTGAAATGTCGGAGGGATAGCCAGTTTTCGCAGCTTCACTCATTTGACCGCCCTCATCGATTCGCCTTTCTTTGCCGAGGAAAATGTAACTGCCTTGTCAGAGTTGGTGTAAGTCACACCAGAAGAGCTATCTAAGCAAGCCAGCGCGCTAAGACAATCATGCAAGTGTCTGACACCATGATTGGGCATAGTATTGATGCCTTTGTAGCGAAGGCCAAATGCTCTGTCAGACTCCGTCCAATGCATCACAGCGTGGGTCAAAGCAGAAACGGCGGTTTCTGTATCTATCGCAGATGAAATTGAAATAATATCGCTATCGTTACCTTGCGAAGTAAAGGATTTCGACACCCAGTTACCATTTTTAGCCACGTGCTTCCACGACACTCTATTTAAGGGGTGTCCAATTTCGTAATCACTCAAGGAATAAAAATCTTCATTACCTGTTGGGTCTTTTGTGTGACTTTCGTTATTAGATTCTTCTGCATTGCTTATCTTTTCAATGAACACCGGCCCTTCTTGAGGTCTGGCATAGACCGTCACATGCTGCTTAAAATCTAGGTGAGTCCAACATTTATAAAGTCCGAGCGGGAAGTCGCACGCAATGGTCAATCGACCCAAATCAAAGCGGCCCCTATACGGTATGTTCAAGGGCATACTGAACGTTTGACAGTATTTGTTGCTTTCATTTGTAGCAGTATTTAAAGAAACGCGGAAAACGGATTGCTTGGCTGAGTGTGTAGCATCGACAGCGTCAGATACTTCGGTATAAGCGTTTAGTGAATTTGCATCGTTAAGCCAAGTGAGCAGCAACTCTCCGTTACAGTGTTTAGATTGAGAATTAACATGAGGAATGACTTGTACACGTAATTCACCCTCTTCATTACAGTGAAAAGGGTCACTTGATTTAGCCTTCAATGCTAATCGTGCAAAGTTCTGGTGCGTGTAAAAGAGAGTAAGTAACATAATACTTAAACACAAATAGCTCAGCAGCAACATAAGGTTATTTTGATAATTTGTGCCGAGAAGAAATAAGCACAGCGATAATAAAATAAATGACCAGCCAAATCCCGTAGGTAAAATAAAAATGCTGTTCAGGGTAAGGTGGTGCTCGCTTGATGGGGGAATGCGTCTGTCTAACCACTTAACTAAGCGGCGTCTAAAATATCCATGTAGCGGCCACACGGTTTTTGAAGACTTATGCTGCAAGGGGGTCAACGCTATCGAGTAATTTTTGGCTGAGCTTCTCACCGTTAATCGCACTAGAACGCTGCGAATGAGTGAGTTGATGCGAAGACAATGTCAGCCTATGCGCGGTAATTGCAACAAACACTGCTTGTACGTCTTCGGGCGTCACATAGTCTTTACCAGAAACAAAAGCCCACGCCTTAGAGCCTTGCAACAGCGCACGACTTGCCCGCGGTGATAGGGGGTTGGGATAGTCATTACTTTCTCTACTTTCACTGACTAGTCTTAATATGTAGTGGATAATTGCATCGCTTGCATGCACTGCGCTAACGTCGCGCTGCATCTGGCATAAATCAGCTTCACTAAGCATTTTCTTAAGAGGCGTTGATGCGTCTTTTTGCAGAAGCATGGCTTTTTCCGCTTCCCATGCTGGATACCCCAAAGAAATACGCATAAAAAATCGGTCTAATTGAGATTCTGGGAGTGGATAAGTGCCCGATTGATTGCTGGGGTTTTGTGTTGCTATCACAAAAAATGGCGTGGGCAGCGAGTGGGTAACGCCATCAATACTTACCTGCCTTTCTTCCATTGCTTCTAATAACGCGCTTTGTGTTTTAGGGCTTGCTCTATTGAGCTCGTCAGCTAACACCACTTGGCTGAAAATAGGGCCGTGTCTAAAGCTAAAGCGCTTAGATTCGTCACTTTCGTGGCTGTGGAAAATGTTTACCCCTAACATATCAGACGGAAGCAAATCAGAGGTGAACTGAATGCGAGAATAGTGGAGGCCAAAAACCTGCGACAGTGCATGGGAGAGTGTGGTTTTTCCCATTCCTGGCAAGTCTTCAATCAGTAAGTGCCCATTGGCCAATAAACAGGTTATCGCCAATTTTAATTGGTGACTTTTACCAATAACTTTTTGGCTGAGGGCCTGTTGTACATCAGTTATATCTTGGCGCATAGACTTGTCACTTTAATTTAATGAAACGGTGTCACTGTAAAGTTTAGACCTTTTAAAGCCACCGTGTTTATAAGTAATAGTAGCAATGTTAGCTTCAGGCTTTCTATGAAAAAGCCTGTTAGATTTTATACGCAGGTATACCAATGGCTTGTTCACTTTCAAAGCTTTGTTTTAAAGAATAGGTGAGCTTTCATGGTACATCCGCACCTCAAGTGCAGTCTGTTTTTTAAAAAAAAGAGTGATATTTGAACAAAGTTAGGCAATTGCCAAAGGACAAACAGCGCTGTGCGGTTTTATAGATGCAGAAACCATCAAACAACCGTTATTAAGTGCTGCGTAGTTAAGCTGTGTTGTCTATAATGGTGCTTCTTAAAAAGGAAGTAGTTATGAAAAGCATTGAAATAGATGACGATTTATATGCCTACATCGCCAGCCAAACTAAGCATATTGGTGAGAGTGCATCACAGATTTTAAGACGTTTACTTTTACCTGAAGACGGTGCAGTTTCACATGGCGCTGCTCAACATAATGTTGCGGTAAACGGTACTTCGTCTACTACTGCAAAAACAAGTGAATTAAAAAATGCAGAAGAAAAAGAGAGTGCAAGCACTGTAAGCTCGAAAGCGGAAGATGAAGTAAAGCCCAAGGCACCAGCAAAGTCGCCAAAGGTGAGTGCACCTAGAAAAGTGCCAGCAAGCACGCCGGCAAAAGCAGCGCCAAAAACAGTTGTTAAGAAAGCCACGGCTAAAGCTGCTGCAAAAGCGCCAGCTAACACAATGGCTGTTAAAAATAAGCCGCTAGCACCTTCAGCTGAAACCCAAATTGAGTCGCACAGTAAAAAAGACATTCTTGATGCGGTATCAACAGATGCACTCGCTACGTTCACCAAGCGCGTAGATCAATTTTTGTTTGTTTTAAGTGCAGCGCACAAGCTTAATGCAGAAAACTTTTCAAATGTTGAAAGTATCAAAGGCAAAAACCGTACGTATTTTGCGACAAGTAAAGATGCATTACTTGAAAATGGAAGTAGCACAAACCCGAAAGCTATCCCTGACAGCCCTTTTTGGGTAGTGACAAACAATAATACTGCTAAGAAAACGAATATGCTGGAACAGGTTTTGCGTAACTTAGGCTATCAACCTGATGTAATTGAAACCGTAACTGCGCGTTTCTCATCTGAAGGTAAATAGCAAGCCGCGTATAAAGATAACGAAACTTCTAAATAAGGACTTTTTCATGGCATTACATCCGCAAGCTGGAGAACATGCAGCAAAAGAGCAGCTCATTAACGTTGCACAGTTAGTAAGCCAGTATTACAGCTTCAAACCGGATATGAACGATCCGGGCCAAGCGGTTTCTTTTGGCACGTCTGGCCACAGAGGAACAGCCGCTAATGCTACGTTTACCGACACGCATATCAGCGCAATTTGCCAAGCTTTAGTAGAATACCGCAAGCTGCAAGGAATTAACGGCCCATTGTTTGTTGGTAAAGACACGCATGCGCTCTCTGAGCCAGCCATGATTACTGCCATAGAAGTGCTTTGTGCAAACGGCGTCGATGTTGTTGTACAGCGCGCAGATAACGAAAGTATGGGTTATACGCCAACGCCTGTTATCTCTCGCACTATTATTCGCTACAACCGAGCAGATAACACCGACAAAGCAGACGGTATTGTCATTACGCCTTCCCATAACCCTCCATCAGATGGTGGCTTTAAGTACAACCCGCCTCACGGCGGCCCAGCGGACAGCGACGTAACTAAGCAAATTCAAGAACGCGCCAATGCGTTAATTGCAGATGGTAACAAAGATGTTCAGCGTATTGATATTCGTCAGGCGACAGCGCGCAAGCTTGTGCGTGAAGAAGACTTTATGGAACCCTATATTGAAGACTTATCGAAAGTCATCGACATGGAAGCCATTGCGAACGCAAAACTAAAACTAGGCACCGACCCATTAGGTGGTGCTGGCGTAGGATATTGGTCGCGTATCGCTGAAAAGTATGGACTTGATATTACTGTTGTTAATGACGCCGTCGATCCGCAATTCGGTTTTATGCGCCGCGACAAAGACGGTAAACTTCGTATGGATTGCTCGTCTGCTTACGCGATGGCGGGGCTTATTGAGCTCAAAGATAATTTTGACCTTGCGTGGGGAAATGACCCAGACTTTGACCGTCACGGTATCGTTTGTAAAAGTGCAGGGTTAATGAACCCAAATCATTATTTAGCGGTGGCAATAAACTATTTGTACACGCATCGACCTGAATGGCCAAACGAGCTAAATATCGGTAAAACGCTGGTGTCTAGTAGCATGATTGACCGCGTTGCCAAAAGCCTCGGAAAGCCTTTGGCTGAAATGCCAGTTGGTTTCAAGTGGTTCGTAGACGGCTTATCTAACAGCACCATTGGTTTTGCCGGTGAGGAAAGTGCTGGTGGTATTTTTCTAGAACGCAATGGAAGTACGTGGGCGACGGATAAAGACGGCTTTATTTTGTGTTTGCTAGCGGCGGAAATCCTTGCTGTTACTGGCAAAGATCCAGGTGAGCACTACCAAGCGCTTACGGAAAAATTCGCGGCACCCGTATACAATCGTGTTGACGTAGCAGCAACGCTTGAGCAAAAACAAAAGTTATCTGCGATGGACGCATCGGTAGTGACCAGCGACACACTAGCAGGTGAACCTATTATAGCTGTTCAAACTCACGCTCCCGGTAATAATGCAGCCATTGGTGGCGTAAAGGTATCAACCGAAAACGGATGGTTTGCTGCACGACCTTCAGGCACGGAGCAAATCTACAAAATTTATGCGGAAAGCTTTAAAGGTGAAAGTCACTTACAAGAGCTAATTGCCGAAGCTCAGGCGCTTGTAGATAAAATTATCAAGTAAGTTCAAAAAAAGTACAGATAAAGTTTTATTTGTAAAATAAATGTTAAAAACCGCATGAATGCATACGAATTCATGCGGTTTTTTGTAATTTTAACAATATTTTTACAACACATTTGGTGGGCCACTGCTATATTGCACTCAGATTCTTACGTTATATTGTAATTAAATTACTTTTTGGTGTGTAAACACCGTCTAATTAAGAGTGAGACGCAAAATGAACGCTAAAGCGACCAAGACGCAAACCTCTCCTGTGATCGATAAAGCTGCATTCAAGTCAGCGGTTATCAAACACTTACACTGCACGCTAGGCACCGACGAAAATAAAGCAAACAATCACGCTTGGTGGAAAGCAACCTGTGCGGCAATTCAAGAGCAAGTGCTTGAAGGATTGCGAAAAACCCAAAAAAGCCATTATTTGAACGATACGCGAGCCGTTCATTATTTCTCTGCTGAATTCTTGATGGGCCGTTTGCTATCAAACAACCTGCAAAATTTTGGCTTATTCGATGTTGCTAGTGGCGCATTGAAAGAGCTAGGTGTTGAAATCTCTGACATTCTTGAAGAAGAGCCAGACATGGCGCTAGGTAACGGCGGTCTTGGGCGACTAGCGGCGTGCTTCATTGACTCGCTAGCGACCATGGAGTTGCCTGCTATCGGTTACGGTATTCATTACGAGCATGGCTTATTCCGTCAAGAAATTAAGAGTGGTGCACAGATAGAGCGACCTGATAGCTGGCGTGATTACGGCAACCCGTGGGAAATTTGCCGTCCTGAATCGATTCAAGAAGTATCGCTTTACGGTTACGTTGAAACCAAATATGGCGAAAATGGCCGTGTGCTTAAAGAATGGCACCCTGGTTCAATTGTAAAAGGTGTGCCTTGGGATATTCCAGTAGTTGGCTATGAAGGTAAAACAGTAAACGTTCTTCGTTTATGGCAGTCTGAAGCGTCAGATTACTTCAACTGGGACGTATTTAATGCCGGTGGTTACGTAGATGCACAGCGTGAAAACGTATCTGCAGAAACCATATCAAAAGTACTTTATCCAAACGATGAGACAGAAGCAGGTAAAGAACTGCGTCTTATTCAGCAGTACTTCTTCTGCTCGTGCTCACTGAAAGATATTATCCGTCGTTACAAGCGCGCACATGGCGACGACTGGAGCCGTTTTGCAGATCAGGTTGTTATTCAGCTTAACGACACACACCCGGCTATCTCTATTCCTGAGTTGATGCGTATTCTTGTTGACCGCGCTGAGCTAGGTTGGGATGAAGCGTGGGCTATCTGTACCAAAGTATTCGCCTATACCAACCACACGCTATTACCAGAAGCATTAGAAAAGTGGCCGGCCCGAATGATTGAAAAAATCCTTCCTCGCCACTTAGAAATCATTTATGAAATTAACCACCGCTTTATGGCTGAGGTTGATAAGAAGTGGCCTGGCGACAATGCAATGAAAGCAAAGCTTTCAATCATTGAAGAAGGTAACGAGAAAATGGTACGTATGGGTCATCTTTCGGTAATTGGTTCATTTGCGGTGAACGGCGTAGCAGAAATGCACTCTCGCCTAGTTAAGTCATCATTGTTCCCTGAGTTCGATGAGCTTTACCCTGGTAAGTTAACGAACGTAACTAACGGTATTACGCCGCGTCGCTGGTTGAAAGCATGTAACCCTGCTCTGTCTAAGCTTATCGATAAGAAGATTGGTGAAGACTGGCCGCGTGACTTGGATAAGTTGCAAGGCTTAGCTAAGTTTGCGAGCAACAAAACGTTCCAAAAGCAGTTCATGAAAGTGAAGCTTGAGAACAAAGAATTGCTTGCCGATGAAATTCGCAAGTCACTGGATTTAGAAGTTGACGTAAATGCAATTTTTGACGTGCAAATTAAGCGTCTTCACGAGTACAAGCGTCAGCATCTAGCGTTACTAAATATTATGGCATTGTATCGCCGTATTCTTGAAAACCCAGATTACGATATGCATCCACGCGTATTCGTATTCGGCGCAAAAGCGGCACCGGGTTACAAGCTGGCTAAAGATATTATCTATGCTATCAACAAAGTCGCTGACAAGATTAACAACGATCCACGTGTAAACAACAAGATTAAAGTGGCATTCTTGCCAAATTACCGCGTATCGCTTGCTGAGAAAATGATTCCTGCGGCTGATGTTTCTGAGCAAATCAGTACGGCAGGTAAAGAAGCGTCGGGTACAGGTAACATGAAGCTTGCACTAAACGGTGCGGTTACTATCGGTACACTTGATGGTGCGAACGTAGAAATTGCTGAAGAAGTAGGCGACGACAACATCTTTATCTTTGGTCTGACAGTTGAAGAAGTGAACGAGCTTAAAGCTAACGGCTACAACCCTCATGACTACTACTATAAAGACCCAGAAATTAAAGCCGTGCTTGACTGGTTAGAAACAGACTACTTCACACCAGGTAAGCCAGGTGCGTTGGTATCAATTAAGCAAAGCTTACTGGATAACGGCGACCCGTACATGGTGCTTGCAGACTTCCGCGCTTATTCTGATGCACAAATTGCCGTAGATGCGGCGTATCGAGATAAAGAGCGCTGGGCTGAAATGGCTATCATTAATACCGCTAAAATGGGTAAATTTACCTCAGACCGCTCAATTCGTGACTACGTAGAGCGCGTATGGAAGCTTTCACCGTGTAAGATTGAAAGCTAATCGCAGAAGCTGAAAAGAAAAGCCCGGCAGTGTTACACTAGCCGGGTTTTTTATTGCCAGAAATACGTTCAATGTCAATGTTGTGTTGTTTAAAAGTATAAGGCAGTATGCAAAATAATACGTTACTCTCGTTGCGCCTTTAGTAACGCCATGGTTTTATACAACTAGTTGTTTTTAGTACCTCGAAGCGTAAAGCTCAAGGAAAACATCATGAACCAACACACATCACTGGCAACCATTCCCAATCGCTATGCGTTTATCGATAGCATTTCGAAGCATGCATGTCGTAGCGCTTCTATTTCACTGATGCTTGTGGATGTAGTTCGTTTTTCTGATGTGACAACAAGTCTAGGTATTCATATTGGCGATCGCTTTTTGCTTGAAATCGCCAATCGCATACAGCTTATTTTCGGACAAACGGTATTAGTTGGCCGTATTAGTGGTGATGTTTTCGGTATTGTTTTTCCCAACGAAAGTAACGGTACAGTAATGCGACAAATGTTTGAGCGCTTGGTTGAACATTTTAAATCACCGATGCATTACGAAGATACTGCGTTTATAGCCGATTTTAATGTGGGTGTTGTATGCAGTGCTAAGTGCGACTTTGACATTACGACGTTTGTGTCGCGTGCCGAGACTGCACTTAAACAAGCCAAAGAAAACAAATACGAAAATTACTTTGCATTAACCAAGTCAGATAAGACAGACACCGGCAGAAGCTTGGCGCTAAAAGCGGATCTAAAGCGTGCATTAGCAAAGAATGAATTAGAGCTTTACTATCAGCCAAAAGTAGATCTCAAGACACTAGATATAGTAGGCGCAGAGTGTTTGCTTCGCTGGAATCACCCGCTTGACGGCGTGCTATTTCCCGGTCCGCTTATTGAAGCGGCTGAATCGTATAATATGATGAGCGAGCTTGGCTACTGGACATTGGAACAAGCGTTTAGAGCTCTTGCTGAGCTTGACGTGATGAGAATGCCCATTGTCTTGTCAGTCAACATTTCTCCAACGCAATTGTATGATAACCAATTGGTCTCTACGCTTAGTATGCTCAGTAAGTCCTATTCAATGCCTTTGTCTTTAATTGAGCTAGAGCTTACTGAAGACGTCGCGTTGTCAAACTCCCTAATGGTCAAAAAACAGCTGGATGAATTACGGCATTTAGGCGTAACTATTTCAGTTGATGACTTCGGCAAGGGGTACTCTAATCTTGCCTATATCCGTGACCTTGATTTAGACGCATTGAAGATTGATAAATCCTTCGTCATGGAGTTGGAAGCACATCCTGTCAATCGGGCTATAATTGAAGCGGCGAGAGTAATTGGCCAAGCAAAAGGCTGCTGCGTTGTTGCTGAAGGCATTGAAACGTTGGAACAACTTCACATCTTACGTGAAATTGGTGTTTCTCAGGGGCAGGGGTATTTGTTCTCTCGCGCTATTCCATTTAAAGACTTTATTCAGCTGACTCAGCAAGAAATAATTATTGGCAATTCCCCACTTCGAGCACAAGCTTAGCCTGGAAGAAAACGCAGCTTTAAACGTTATGCCGCATAACGAAGGGCAGTGGCGGCGTTGTTTATTACTTACAGCAAACGGCAACAAAACACTGAGACTGCGTGATTTTAGTTGTCTGTCTCGTTACACTTATAATATTCAAGACTAGACAGACTAAGTAAAGCAGACATCTATGCAAGAACTCATTGAAAGCGGCGAATTTTTAGCACTCTCTCGCCGACAACCTGCGCTATTCGAACACCCCCTTCAGTTCACTCTATCAAACGGTACATGCGCAAAAATAACAGCGCCAGGTATCATTAGTTTTTCTGTGGAGTCAACGGTTCACAATCGTAAGCGAATCGTTTTATCTTGCGGCGTTCACGGAAACGAGACCGCGCCGATTGAGATTTGCGATGATTTGGTAAAAGGCATACTTACTGGCTCAATTACACTGGCTCACGATGTATTATTCCTGTTCGGTAATTTACCTGCTATGGATATTGGTGAGCGATTTGTCAAAGAGAATATGAATCGCTTGTTTAGTGGGGCGCATTCAAAAGGCGAAGGCTTAGTGAACGCTGAGCGCGAACGCGCGAAGCTACTTGAAGACTCTGTTCGTTCATTTTTTGAAGCCGCTGGTGGTACGCGTTATCACTATGATTTACATACAGCCATTCGTGCCTCAAAAAATGAAAAATTCGCAGTGTATCCTTACCTTCACGAAAGAATTCATAGCAAGGGGCAACTCGCTTTTCTCGCAGCGTGTGGTGTAAAAACTATTTTATTATCTGAAAGTTCTACTACTACGTTTAGCTATTTTTCGTCGCATCAATTCAATGCGCATGCTTTTACCGTAGAGTTGGGGAAAGTACGTCCGTTTGGGCAGAACGACATGCGCCGCTTTGAAGACGCACGCCATGCAATTACTCAGCTAATTACCCAAGAAGACTACGCGCCTACTGTGGATATGAAAGACCTTGATATTTACCGCGTAAATCAAGTAATAAACCGTAATGAAGAACAGTTTGAACTTCATTTCGATGACGATACGCCTAACTTTACTGATTACGCTAAAGGCACGGTATTGGCGTCAGAGCCGAGCAAGCAATACGTGGCGCAGCAAGACGGCGAAGCCATTGTTTTTCCCAACGCGAAAGTGGCAATTGGTCAACGTGCCTTGTTAACGGTTGTGCCAACGACTCTGGATAAACTTGATGTTTAAACTTGATAGTCGTTTACACAATGATACATTTTTTGTCTGCGACCTTTCGCTTTGTCGTGTACTGTTAATGAACGACAGTCAATTTCCTTGGCTTATTTTAGTGCCTAGGAAAAATGATTTAGCGGAAATCATCGACTTATCTGAAGATGAACAAATGGTGTTGTTAAAAGAGTCTGCGCTTGCGTCCAAAGCTATGCAGGCCTTGTTTTCACCGCATAAACTTAACGTGGCAGCGCTTGGAAATGTTGTACGCCAACTGCACGTCCACCACGTGGCACGGTATGAAACTGACTGCGCGTGGCCTAAACCTGTATGGGGCAATCAAGCAGCGATACCTTATGAAGATAACAAAGCACAGGCGCTTATACAGTTAATCGGGCAATGGCTTAAAGATAATGCTTAAAACGGTTGTTCCCACCAAGCATCAATAAAAACGATAGTCGGCAGTAACAGTAGTCGACAATAAAGGTTCACATTAAAAGGAGTTACGCATGATTGTTTCAACTACCCCCACACTAGAAGGGCATAAGATAGAAGCTTACTATGGCATTGTAGTTGGCGAGGCGGTAATGGGGGCAAATGTATTTAAAGACTTATTTGCTTCTATTCGCGATATTGTGGGTGGCCGCTCTGGGTCTTACGAAGAAGAACTTACAACGGCACGAAAGCTGGCGTTTACCGAGCTTGAACACGAAGCAAGAAGTCTAGGTGCTAATGCAGTCGTGGGTATCGATTTAGATTATCAAGTGATAGGCGATAAAGGCAGTATGCTGATGGTAAGCATCAGCGGTACAGCGGTTAAGACGACGCCTTTATAACTTAAGTCAAAATTAAGGACCAGTGTTAAGAGGCGGGTCTATTTGCACAGCTTGCTTTGCAATCTAGCTTTAGTATTAACAGTGGCTTAATAAGCGTAAAAGGTGGCACTATGGAAGGCCACCTTTTTCTTTGCTTTTCGAAGGCTAAGTCTAGTGCTCTACTTTAACTTGGGTGGGCGTTTCAACCACATCAGACTCATCTATAGCGATTGTATCAATAATCACCGCGCATGCTGCATCACCTGTGATATTAAGGGCAGTGCGAATCATGTCGAAAATACGGTCTAGCGCGAAAAGAAGCGGTAAGCCCTCAATCGGAATACCTGCAGCAAGTAAAACTGCTACCACCAAGAAAGAGGGACCCGGCACGCCAGCTTGACCTACCGCACCTAGAGTAGAGGTAAGAATGATAGCGATATAGGCTCCCAGCGTTAGGTCGATATTGAAAAGCTGCGCAAAGAACACGGCGACGAGTCCGTAGTAAATAGCATTACCGCTCATATTGATGGTAGCGCCAAGGGGCAACACAAACGACGCCGTAGCATTTCGAACACCCAGTTCATTTTCTACGGTATTCATGGTTACTGGCAGCGTGGCCATTGATGATGCGGTTGAAAGCGCCACCGCCTGTGGCTTTTTCATGGCAACTAAAAAAGATTTTGCAGACGTTTTTGTAAAAAGCTGTACTAGCAGAGGGTAAATGACGAAGCCAAATACTAAGATAGCCGCAGTAAATACCAAGAAAAGTTTGAACACTACCATTAGGGCCGCAAAGCCAAACGTACCCACTGCTTCTGCCATAAGGCCAAACACACCGATTGGAGCAATTTTCATAACGCAATTGATCATCCACACCATCGCATCAACAATGGTGTTTATACCATTTAAGATAGGTTCGCGATTTTTTTTTGGGCTGCTTGGAAAGCGCTAAACCGAAGAAAAGGCAAAAGACCAATATTTGAAGGATGTTGGCATTGGTTAGCGATTTAAATACGTTGGTGGGGATCATGCCAGTAATGGTGGCCCAAAATGACGGCAACTCGCCTTTAGACGCGTATTCGCCTGAGAAAATGCTTTCAACTGATGACACATCGATGCCAATTCCTGGCTTGAATATCTCGCCCATTATGAGCGCAAGTGCTACAGCTAAAGCGGAAGTTAGGCCAAAATAAGCAAGGGTAGAAAGCCCTACTTTTCCCGCATTGGTGCTATTCCCTAGCCCTGCTGCGCCCGATATAAGTGCCACTGCGACAAGGGGGATAACAAGCATTTTTATTAGGTTGATAAAAATAGCGCCTAATGGCGCGAACATGGCGGCATCTTGCCCCATGAAAGCACCCACAGCAGTACCAACGATCATCGCAATTACGACTTGAACACCGATGTTGCTAAGTAAGGATTTATTTTTAGACACGTCTAGAACCTCTTAGAGTGTTTTTGTTTGTAGGAATGGGATAGTTATAGCCTTTGGTCGTCTCGGCGAGTTTAGGGCTATAGCGCCTTTTTCGTATTACAAAACCGTTATTTTCGGGCAAGGTTTTCCGCGAAGAAACAGCCTAGAGCGTTAAAACAGCCTAGAGCGCTGAAAAAACTTTCGGAAAATAAAGGCGCAACACAGCAGAAATCGTCAGCTACTCGCATATCCGAGCGGCATCTACCTGTTTGGTGAACGCTATGCACAAAATATAACAGGCACAGTTACTTCAACGATTTATCGCTATTTTTCTGAGCTTTTTCACTTTCGCTTTCGTTAGCGCTTTTTGTACCGGGCGGCGATGCTTTGGTTTGATTTTTTGTCTCAATGTCATCTTTGTCATCGTCGTCATAAGGCTTTAAAGGCGTTGGAAATTTAAACTTTGCACTGTATTTAAGTAGTGTGATGTTGCCAATCACCACACCTAATACTAAAACAATGACCACAATAACCCAGGTAGTACTCATGCGAATTCCGTCGGCTTAAGCCCGTTATTTAAAACATATCGATTATACAGGGTTGGCAGTTGAGGCAAAATAAACGATTTACCTTCAATATCACTTTGTTCAAGAGCAAGGGTGAAACCGTGTAAATTTCTTGCTTTTTCAAACACTGAGGCGGTGGGCTTGAAGCTTAAATGCCATGGTTCAACGGCAACGCCGCCTTTATTTAAAGAAAATGGACGATAAAAGCCAAAACGGTGCATATTTGCATCTAGCCACGAGGATAGAGCAAAGCAAGGGCCGCCTTTATCATATTCACTTTCCACTAAGCTAAAGTCACCATCCCAGTTTTTAACTGCGGCTCTGTCGTATACATCAACATCGGTACCCCAGTGATGGCGACTCCCACCTGGTAACGCTGACCACGTCAAAATTGCGTGAAGTTTGTCATTATCACTTAATGTGTCAAAAGCCAGTGGCGCGCCGGTCACGTCTAAAAGCTGGGCATGGCCGTTCCACTTGCGATTAAAGATAGCGGTTTGCCTATCGAAATCGCGATAGCTGCTTACAAGCTGTAAGTCTATTCCGTCTTTTTGCGCAGCGTCCTGCATGGCTAAAAACGGAGAAATAGTGTCTTTATGCAGCCTATGTCCATTGCCAGCGTCAACCAAATGCTCGTTTAGCTGGCCTAGCCATGCTTTCTCTGATAAATCACTCATAATGAAAATTAAATGCTACTTAGCCAGCAAGCGCACAAGAATACCGAAATACATGTCAGCCAGCTGCTCTAGGTCTGCCATTTTTACGCATTCGTCTATCTTGTGAATGGTTGCGTTTACCGGCCCAAGTTCTATTACCTGAGCGCCAGTAGGCGCGATAAAACGACCATCAGATGTTCCGCCAGCAGTAGAAAGCACTGTCGGTGACCCTTTAACTGCTTCAATCGCCCCTTGCGTGGCTTCTAGCAACGCGCCAGTATCAGTTAGAAATGGCTGACCGTTGAAGGTCCACTTAATTTCATACTCCAATTCGTGAGCATCTAAAATAGCTAAAACACGCTCAATAAGAATTTTGTCAGTAACCTCAGTTGAAAAACGAAAGTTAAAACAAACGTGCAGTTCGCCTGGTATCACGTTGCCCGCACCGGTGCCCGCGTGAATATTTGAAATTTGAAAGCTGGTGGGAGGGAAAAATTCATTTCCATTATCCCAGTGTGACTTCGCTAACTCATCAAGTGCCGCCATTGCGCTGTGCACAGGGTTTTTAGCTAAATGAGGGTAGGCGACATGGCCTTGCACACCTTTTACTACCAAGTCACCAGTTAGGGAGCCTCTTCGGCCATTTTTTACGATATCACCCACTTCTTCTGTAGAAGAGGGTTCGCCAACAATACACCAGTCAATTTTTTCATTTCTAGCTTCAAGTGTATCGATAACACGCGTTGTACCGTTTATAAAAGGGCCTTCTTCATCGCTGGTAATAAGATAAGCAATACTGCCTTTGTGGTCTGGGTATTTATTTACAAATTCGCGGGTTGCTACCAGCATCGCAGCAAGGCTGCCTTTCATATCAGCCGCGCCGCGGCCATGTAAATAACCGTCTACCTCAGTGGCAGTAAATGGTGGGGTTTTCCATGCATCTTCAGGGCCGCTAGGCACAACATCGGTGTGACCCGCAAAACAAAAAATGGGTCCTTCGTTACCGCGGCGAGACCATAAGTTAGTAGTATCTTCAAATACCATGGTTTCATTGTTAAACCCCAGTGAACCTAGAAATTCGCTCATGGCTTCCTGGCAACCCGCATCTTCTGGTGTCACAGAACGGCGGTTAATTAATTGCTTGGCAATTTCAATTACTGAGTCATTTAACAAAATATTTCCTCATACTGTGCGGGTTTAAAGCCAATGTGAAAAGCATTGTTGTGGAGAAGGATAGGGCGCTTAACCATAGCGGGGTGAAGCTCTAGTAAAGCAAGTGCTTTGTCTTTATCTAGGTTCGCTTTCTCTTGCTCTTCTAGCTGGCGAAAAGTTGTGCCGCGCTTGTTTAACATGGCTTCCCAACCCAACTCTGATTCGGCACGGTTGAGAAAGTCATGATCGATGCCGTCTTTGCGATAATCGTGAAATGAGAACGAAACATCGTTATCGGTTAACCATTTCTTTGCTTTTTTGATGGTGTCGCAGTTTGGGATCCCGTAAAGGATTGTGCTCATAGTGATTTCTTCCGTACTACTTGTTTGAAAATGAATGACACTGTGCTTCGAAGGGGCGGAAAATGACGCTTAAATTGCACTAACACATAAACGTAAAAGCTCCAGATAACAGTGCGCCTATCATATTTATTGGCCTTTTTGTTACATCATACAATCTGTTGATATGTTGATAAACTTACTTGCGATGGTTTTTTCACAAGATAAAACTTAACGCTACAGCCATGAAAGAAATGGTTTTGGCTGTATGACGCTACAGTTAAAAATTCAATCAACGGCGATTTACGCAAAAAAGTAGTGAGGGGAGCACTACAAGTAAAGGGTCAAAAGCGGATCCTCACCAGCCTCGACAAATTTTTGATGCGTTGGTAATACGCCCATAAGCGCCTTTGCATTCAGCAAAGTAAAAGAACACGAATTACGAATACCACGCTGCTTTAGCCATGCGGAGTTCACGGTGAAAAGCATCTGTTTTGCTTGCAATACATCGCCTTTTCGTAGCGTACACCCAAATTGAGCGCCATGAAGATGGCTGGTATCACCGCCATATTTAACTCTGCACTTAAGCCCTGCCGAAGACTGTATATCAATAGAATAGTCTAGCGGCGACACATTGAGGACTTTGCCAGAAAAGGGAGAGATAACTATATTAGAAGTAGAGGTTATTGCGGCACCCGGTCCCATGTCTCCATTTCTATAAAAGGGTTCATCAAGCTGCGACAGTGGAATGACTTGCCCCGAAAAAGGACTAAGTGTGACGAATTGCTTAGTGAAATTGTCTGGCGCATACTGCAATTGCTTAACGTTCACGGTTTCAAATGTCCTCGTTCACTGTGTAGCCAGCCTTTTTAAGTGCACTAATGGCATCTTTCAACTTATTGTCTTTCACAAGGAAAAAGTCAGTATCGAATGTAGATACAACGAATATTGCGACTTTTGCCGATGCTAACACCTGACCAATTTGAGCCATAATGCCCACAAGGGATAAATGAAGTGGCCCTAAGAGCTCTAGTGCGCGCCAGCCCTCATCGCTATCTAATGAAGGTACTTCAACAGAGTCTGGCACAACGATCGACAATTCTTCTTCAGTTTTGCCCAAGAAAAATAGTGGGCTATTGAGAACGGAAGCCGGAATGCTACTCTCAGGATCTAAACTGTGAATTGTAAACAAAGATGATCTGACTAAAAGTGTTTGTTTGGGCATGAGAAACCGAAAAAAAGAAAACTTCGAAGATATTCACATTAAACCATTAACTGTGATTAAGTGCTACGTGTTATCCACTTAATCTGTGGATAAGTTTGTTGAGTAGTTTGGGGTCTTATTGTAAGTTGCTGTTATAAAATAAAAAAATAAACTGTACAAACAATGTTCAGTGGATAACATTCTCAAATTTGCAAGCATTTTCCACAGGTCATGTCTACCACTAAAATAAAAAATGTTTAGCGAATTTGCAATTTCTTAGCTTGACAAAAGTCGCTTTTTTCCGAAATTCACCCTTTAATAATAGCTTTGATAAGTTGAGATTTTGATTGGGTTAGCACGATAGAATCAGCTATAACATATATATATCGATCGAAAATTTAACAAGCGTAGGGCGGGCGAATCAACGTCAGCTTTTACGGTAATATTTGCTTGCTCGCTGAAGCACCTTGAGCCTTGTTTCAACAAAATAGCAAAATAATATCGCTGATATTACATCGAGTGCGAGTAAAGCCAATCACTATAATAAAGAGGGTAATACGATGTCAGATTCTTCATGGTGTGACATAACAACAGAAAATGCAGACGAGCTTGTCAGCTTTTATCAAGCAGTAATGGGTTGGAAAAAAGAAGCGATAGACATGGGCGGCTACAGCGACTACGTAATGATGAAAAGCGATGGCACTCCTGTTGGCGGCATCTGCCATAAGCGAGGAGTTAATAAAGAGTATCCAAGTGGGTGGATTAACTATTTTACTGTGGCTAACCTTCAAGATGCACTGGATGCTGTAGCTGAAAAAGGCGGAAAAATGATAGGTGAAATTCGCCACCATGGAAAAGACAGTTTTTGTGTCATCAAAGATCCAAGTGGTGCAGCTTGCGCGTTGTATGAAAAGGGACAGGACTAGCGCAACGTTAAATCAACTGTTTCCGCTAGACACAAAAAAGGCAGCGTAAACCGATGTCACGCTGCCTTTGTTTTTTATGTGCTTTACGTTTTATTTGTTAATCACACCACGATTCACTTGGTCACGTTCGATAGACTCAAACAAGGCTTTGAAGTTACCTTCACCAAACCCTTCGTCTTGTTTTCGTTGAATAAATTCAAAGAAAACAGGCCCGAAAACCGTTTCAGAGAATATTTGAAGCAATAAACGAGGTTCGCCGTTTTGTGTAGTGCCATCTAGTAAAATGCCGCGTTTTTGCAATTCATCCACATTTTCGCCGTGTCCAGGAAGACGCTCTTCAAGCATTTCATAATAAGCATTTGGCGGAGGCGTCATAAACTTCATGCCTTTTGCTTTAAGTTTGTCTAAGCATTCCACCAAATCGTCGCAGGCGAATGCAATATGCTGAATACCTTCGCCGTTATATTTCATAAGAAACTCTTCAATTTGGCCACCGCCGCCCACTGCCTCTTCGTTTAGGGGTATGCGTATCTTTCCATCTGGCGCTGTCATTGCTTTTGACAATAGGCCTGTATATTCACCTTTGATATCGAAATAACGGATTTCTCTGAAGTTAAACAGCTTTTCGTAGAATCCAGCCCAGAAGTTCATGCGTCCGCGATACACATTGTGAGTAAGGTGGTCTAAGGTGTGGAAACCACAGCCTTTAGGGTGACGGTCAACGCCTTCAATCCAGTTGAAGTCGATGTCATAAATGGTGTTTTCGCCTTCATATCGGTCGATAAGATACAGCCTGGCACCACCTATTCCTTTTATGGCAGGCAGTCTTAATTCCATTGGACCTGTTTGGGTGTCCATTGGCTGCGCCCCACGAGCGAGCACTTCTTTATAGGCGTGCTGCGAGTCTTTGACGCGAAACGCCATACCGCAAGCAGAAGGACCGTGTTCCTCTGCATAATAGGCTGCGTGACAGTTCTTTTCGTAATTGCTCAAAAGGTTAATGTCGCCCTGACGCCAAAGCTCTACGTCTTTTGACTTATGTCGAGCAACACGAGTGAACCCCATAGCTTCAAAAATAGGTTCAAGCATTCCTTTCTTAGGCGCGGTGAACTCCAAAAATTCAAACCCGTCTAAACCAATAGGGTTGTCAAATAAATCAGCCATAGCGATACTTCCTCAACGTAAATCACATTTTATAATTGTTGCTCGATTGTAAGGCTGGAGTGAAAAAGCAAGCAATAGCAGGGCATTGAGTCGTTTTACGTGTTGGAAAGAATAGCTGTAACGTTTTGTGGTCAGTTTGATTTTGAATGAGTAGATAGGGCAAGCTTAATTGCCCTATCTATATGATATTAAATAATAATAAACTTTACTGCAGGGGTGGGTGAGTGTTCATAAAACAGTACATCTGCTTAGTTATTCTACTTTTCACCGTTGTAGTACTTTTTCAGACCTTTCCAGCATGAAAGGTAGTCTTGTTGTCGTATGTCGCTATTCATTGCAAATTCGGTAGGTGCAATGGCATATCGCGATTCAAACATAAATGCCAGAGTATTTTCATAGCGTTGCGGCGATAAAGCAGCATTAGACGCCTTCTCAAACACTTCCGCCTCAGGTCCGTGAGGTGTCATACAATTGTGAAGGCTCATTCCTCCCGGCACAAAGCCATGTTCCTTGGCATCGTACAACCCTTCAATTAGTCCCATAAATTCGCTCATTATATTTCTGTGATAATAAGGAGGACGAAAAGTATTTTCAGCGACCATCCATCTTGGTGGGAAAATGACGAAATCGACGTTCGCTGTGCCTTCAAGCTCTGATGGTGATGTCAAAACGGTAAAAATTGAAGGGTCAGGGTGGTCGAAACTTACCGTGTTCATGACATTGAAACGAGATAAATCGTATTTATAGGGGGCTGAGTTTCCAACCCACGCAACCACATCGAAGGGCGAATGATCTAGCTTGGCTTCAAATAAGTTTCCGCAAAATTTGTTCACCATGGTGTAGGGTGTATCGCTGTGTTCGAACCATGCTGTGGGGTAGCAGAAATCTCTTTGGTTGGCATAGCCGTTTGCACCTACAGGGCCGCGTTCAGGCAAGACAAAAGGGTGCCCATAGTTTTCACAAATATAACCGCGAATTGGGCCATTAGTTGGATTTACCGCAAACCTTACTCCGCGCGGTATAACGGCAATTTCGCCTACTGTTAAATGTAGCTTTCCAAATTCAGTAGTAAGAAGCATGTCGCCGAGTTGCGGTACAATCAGCATTTCCCCGTCAGATGAATAGAAAACACGGTTTTGCATGTTAGCGTTTGCGCTATAGCAGTGAATGCCCATGCCAGTTTGAGCCTTTGCATCTCCATTGGTGGCAATGGTGACAAGTGAGTCTACAAAGTCCACATTGTCTTCAGGCAACGGAATCGGGTTCCATCTTAATACGTTAGGCGGGCACGGAATGTCTGTCTCTGGGGCAGTGCGAACAAGGCCATTGTCAATTTTGACAAAATCGCCCATTGCGATGGAAGGGCGTAAACGATAAGTCCAACTGCGACGATTTTCTGCTCGTGGTGCGGTAAACGCGGTGCTGCTAAACTGTTCGGCATAAAGTTTATAATTAACTTTTTGAGGGCTGAATTGACCTTTAGGAAGAGCGCCAGGTAGCGCCTCGGTCTCATGCTCGTTATTAAACCCCGTTAAATATGACAAGTTATCCATAAACCACTCCATAAAAGGCAAAACGCCTAGAAACAAAAAAATCCGCTACTTACTCATACCAGCCAGAACAAACAATGTCGTTCAACTGACATGGCGCTTGTTAAAAGCACTTGTGCAGCGTTCTATTTAGTTGCAAATGAAACTATTTGTATTAGGCTAGAGGTAAATTAAATGTAAAGCAATGGTTGAAATTAGGACGGCGAATGCACAGCGGTGCTTTATTGGTACGATAGCTTTACAGATGCTTTTTTAAACCGGCGACCATAGAAGTGAAAAGCGAAGACAAAGAACACATGAAGAAGGAGTAGCCCGGTGCAGTTAGAAGAAATGCTTGCTTATAAAGTAACGATGCTTGCTAGTGACCTTAGTGAGTCGCTTTCAAAAGAGTACGCCGCTTTTCAGCTAACCATGCCACAATGGCGAATAGTGGCAACACTAGGAGCACGTCATGAAAAAATGCGCGACCCCTCAATTACAGCAAAAAACATCGTAACTGCAACGCGCTTAGATAAGGTTCAAGTTTCACGGGCAATAGAGCGGTTAGTGAAAAAAGACATGGTAACTAAGCGTGCAAGTAAATCAGATAAACGCGCATTCCTGATAAGGCTAACAACACAAGGTGAGGAGGTTTACAACACTATATTACCTCGTGTAGTCAGTTGGCAAAATAATCGTCTTAAAAATATCACTAAAGATGAGTATCGAATATTCCTAAAAGTGATACATGCACTAACGCCTTAATTTTCGTGGTGAAGGCATTAATTTATGTGGTCTGAGGAGCACTTTACGCCAAGGCAAAAAGGTTACTTTCAAGGCCTTAGCTGTTAAATTTCACCGAACAAGATAAATTAAGGGGAAAGTAGCGCTTTACCCCAGCAAAACAAGGAATTTAAGTGGCACCCTTAGACGTATACGCAGGTAAAAAAGCACGCGAAACAATTATGAAGCACGGGTTTACCCCCGAACTGTTTAGTTATTTTTTAGGTGCTTCGGGTGGACCAAAATGGTTTTCACTAGCGGGTTTAGATCGCGTATTGTTTCCTGAGTGGTTTGCCAATGTTGACCATCAAATTCATGTCATCGGTTCGTCCGCCGGTGCATTTCGTACTATTTGCGCCGTTCAAAACGATCCGTTGGCAGCGATAAATCGTTTAGCATCGTCTTATTCAACAACGACTTACAGCAGCAATAAACCCACGCCTAGAGAAATCACTGCAAAAGCAGAAGATTTACTGAAAGAAATGGTTAATGACTCTGGTAAGCAAGAAGTTCTAACCAACCCCCGCTTTAAAGCGCACCTTATTGTGGCTAAATGCTTGGGTTCAACACGTTTCGAAGGAAAGTTTAGGCAGCTATCAGGCCTTGCTATGAGTGCCGCGGCTAACACGTTTAATCGTAAGCACCTTTCACGCCTTTATACACGCTATGTATTTTCTACGCCTAACACCAAATTTTCTATAAAAGACCCATACCAGCTTCCTACTAAGTACCATGAATTAACGCAAGGAAACATTCACAGCGCCTTGTTAGCTTCGGGCTCCATTCCAGTGGTTATTGAGGGTGTTCAGCAGATTGAAGGCGCACCAGATGGTATGTATCGCGACGGTGGGATAATAGACTATCATTTTGATCTGTCATTTGGACCTGACGATGGCCTTGTGTTATATCCTCACTTCTACGACAAACCTATTCCAGGCTGGTTTGACAAAGGGCTGAAGGGGAGAGTGCCGCATCGTACAAGCTATGACAATGTTGTAATGCTGGTGCCGTCTGCATCTTTTGTTGCCAGCTTGCCGTATAGCAAAATTCCTGATCGCAAAGACTTTGAGGTACTAGATGCACCAACACGCATCCAATATTGGCAAACGGTTTTGAAAGAGACGGACAAATTGGGCGAGTATTTCATGCGTGCCGTAAATGATGGAACGCTCGTCGATTCCATTAAGCCTTTCCCATTTAAAATGATGTAGGCAAGCAGCAAAAGTAGGGTGAGAATTTAACGAATTGCTGTCAAATTAGTCACTTAAGCTTGTTTTGAAAAGTTTTTCTTGCAGGCATCGCCCTCGCTAAGTATTATACGCGCCGTTGCTTGGCATTCGCCACTCATCTTAAGCAACCGCTATATGCGTCTATAGCTCAGTTGGTTAGAGCGCTACCTTGACATGGTAGAGGTCCCCTGTTCGAATCAGGGTAGACGCACCATCTATTTTTATACAAAACTGCTCCAATACACTCAAATTTCTTCGGCTTGTTTTCTGAATTTCTTCGCTATAAAAGCTGCATTAATCACCAGTAAAACCGTCAAAATTTCTAATTCATTTAACAATCTTCACAATGTCAGTCTCTATATGACACACAGTGCAGTTCGCTCACTGCTCTGTCCAGCCGCGTAATCTACCTAAGTATAATTGCGGAACATTAAAAAATGTATAAATTTGAAGAGAGGGGAACTGAAGTTTTAATCAACCTCGAAAAGAGAAAGTTCGCTATTTATATAATAAAATGTTAATAATACGTAAAGAGCATAGGGATTTGAAGTTTGTCTAGCATGCTGGTCGCGTACGGCTTTAAAGTGCTACGACTGTAGCAACCAATGAGCCTGATTGAATGTGGCTTAAGCCAGCAGAGACTGAACATGACCTATTTGCCTTTTACGCCTTACAGCGTCGACTTTATACCAAGTTTTAATATAGAAAACTGTCGCGCTATTACTTTTTTAGCCGCACTGTTGTCTTCTTTTCCTGTATTTATAAGAAGCCTACGATGTATAGGTTTTCGCTTCCTAACTGTAGTTCAGCAAACGTTCCAAATTTCTTCCAAAACTCTGTGCATCACCTGCATAGCAAAACTTTTTGGTTTAGCAAGGCTCAGTCCTCATCAATCTTTTTACATTGCTAGCGCGCAAACTCTGAACAACGTTACCTTAATGAAATTCAGAAACTGCGCTTTTCTGTTATATCGATATCACCCATTTACACAGCTCAAAACGCCGTTTTAGGAGCTTAAATTACCCCCAAAAGAAAGTAACGCAGAAGGGAATCAAATTTAGCAATTGATCTGCTGTTTTCAAACAAATCAAAAAAGAAGTACTCACTATGATATTTGGGAATAAACAAGACGATACCCGCGAAATTTTAGATCAAGCAATCGATGCAGTAATTAGCATTGATACTAAAAATAACGTTACCTACATGAACCGTGCTGCCGAACTTCTTTTTGGTTATTCCAAAACAGATGTGCTTGGAAAAAACGTTAAGATTTTGGTGCCAAAAGAGTTTGCTGCCAATCACGATAAATATGTAAACGCAAACAGAAATGGTGGTCCTGATAAGATTGTAGGAACATCGCGTGATATTCAAATTGAAACAAAAGAGAAAAAGCGCAAATGGTGCAGCTTGTCCCTGTCCAAAGTGAAGCGTAAAGATGGTATTCACTACACCGCGTTTATCAAAGACATAACTGCCCAAAAGCAGGCGCAAGACCGCATTGATCAGACGCTTGAACAATGTATAGACGGTGTTGTGAGTATTGACGAGAAAAACATTGTTACCTTTTTCAATAAAGCTGCAGAAACGCTGTGGGGGTACAGCAGGGCAGAGGTTATTGGTAAAAACGTTAAATTACTGGTGCCCAAAGCAATTCAAAGTGGCCACGATGAAATGGTGAACAGAAACAGGACCACTGGCGAAGACAAAATTGTGGGAACGTCACGTGATGTTGAAATTGAACGCAAGGATGGGTCGAAAGTGTGGGGTAACCTTTCGTTGTCAAAAGTGGAGCTGAATGGTCGAATTACTTACACCGCATTTGTTAAAGACATCACTGCGGAAAAAGCGCAACGTGATCAAGTGGCTTTGCTTTCGCTTGTTGCGAATGAAACAGATAACTCGGTAATTATAACCAACGCGAGTGGAATCATTGAGTACGTGAACCCCGGCTTTACAAAGCTAACGGGTTATACCAAATCAGAAGCTGTAGGAAAAAAGCCCGGGTCGTTGTTACAGGGTAAGCATACGTCTGAAGAAACTAAAAAACGCATTCGTAAAAACCTTACTGATCAAACGCCGTTTTACGAGGAGATCCTTAACTACACGAAGTCAGGAGAGCCGTACTGGATAAGTCTTGCTATAAACCCCGTTTTTGATGAGCACAATCGCGTTAAGCAATTTGTGTCTATTCAGGCGAATGTCGATGGTACAAAGCGTGTTGCGCTTGAAAATGACATTAGGCTTGCGGCTATTAATAAAGCTAACATTATTTTAGAATTTGATAAAAAAGGGCAATTAACTCTTATCAATCCTGTTGGCTTAAAGGCGCTGAAAGCCGAGAGTAAAAATCAAGTGTTGTCGGGGCTAAAACCACTTTCAAGCTATGTCGACGAAAAAGAATGGAAAATGTTGCTGTCAGGCTCTTTTATCAACAAGCAGATTAGCTTCTCATTAGGTAGCCAAACAACATTGATTGATGCAGCAATCTCTCCGGTTCAAGACGAAGACGGTAACTTAAATAAAATACTTCTTTATGGAACAGATGTTTCTGAACGTAACCAAGTACTTTCAAAAACCCACGAAGCAATGAGCCAAGTATTGTCGAAGATTAGTACTATTATTGACACCATAAACAGCATATCGGACCAAACTAATCTTCTCGCACTTAACGCGGCTATTGAATCTGCAAGAGCCGGCGAAGCAGGCAGAGGGTTTGCGGTGGTTGCCGATGAGGTTAGAAGCTTGGCGCTAAGAACAACACAGTCGGCAGGTGAAATAGATGGTTTAATTGATGAAACTCGACAACACGTTGAACAATTAAGTGGTTATATAAACGGTGCTTAACAGCACCGTTTTACCTACTTAGAAGTCTCTAAAACAGTTAATCGACTTCTTCAACTATCACGCCGGCATGTTTTGCAAGCCTTTCAATTAAGGCGTCATTAAGCGCCGATGCTGGCGTCCAAAAGCCGCCCTTCACATCGGGAATGTTTTTGGCGATACACAGTCCCGATTGAACTATCATTTTGGCCGTCGAGCCGTACCCAGGATCTCGATCGCCAACAACTTTAACTTCAATCTTTTCACCATTGGTTAGCGTGCCATAGAAACGCATGTCATACATTCCATTAAGCTGTTCTTTTTTGCTGGGGCCTTCTCCTGGCTTAGGCAGAACAAACTTCTCTAGAAGCATTCGCAAAGGTGAAATGTTTGCCGCTACCATAAAAGCGCCTAAGCCAAAGGTTGTCTTTTTCGCAACACCCTTATTTTTGGCTGACATCGCCTCATCGTATTTAAAGTTGTCACCGTACATAGTACCCAATAGTGCATTACTTCGGTGGACTACTCGTTCATTTATTGACGCCATGACAAAGGGCATGGTCCACATGTCTAATTCACTGTCATACTCTGCGCTTTTATGATTTTTCTGGCGTACTGAAAAGCCATGACCTTCGGGGCAGAGCACATAGGGGTTCACTAGCGCTTTACGCAAACTTGCGTCGTTTCTCGCCTCTTTCAACACATTGAGTAAACTGGCCACTGTGCCACCTGATGCGCCTCCACGAATTCGACGAACGCGCATTTTAATTTGTTTGGCAGGTTGACCTGTTCTTTCAATCGCCAGCTTTTGAAGTTGATAGACGCCCAAATCGGAAGGAATGGAATCAAAGCCCGTACAGTTAACTAGACGCGCCCCGCTGTTTTCGGCAGCAGATTGGTACTTATCCAACATGCGCTTGATCCACTGAGGCTCACCAGTTAAATCGCAGTAATCGGTTCCGGTATCCACACATGCTTTAACGACACTTTCACCGTAAAGTGCATAGGGGCCCACTGTAGTTATAACAACGTTAGTTTGTTCGCACATCGTGCGCAGGCCATTTTCATCATCGGCAGATACAACAATATGAGGTACATCTAAACCAATGCGCTGCTTAACTTCACGTAACTTTTGCTCACTGCGACCAGCCATGGCCCAGGATACGCTTTCACCCTGATATTCGGCGAGGTACTCGCACATGATTTGCCCGACAAAAGACGTCGCGCCATATAAAACTAAATCATAAGTAGGTTTTTCTTTTAGCATTGTGTTTCCATATTGTTATTTTTTGAAAAGCATGCATGGTTCAACGCGTATGCGCAATGTCAGCAGCATTTTAATTTTCTATCTGAAGGTATAAGCAGACTACATCGATAGCCGAAATTGACGAGGTGTTAGGCCCGTCCATTTTTTAAACGCTTTTACAAATGTAGGTGAGTCGGCATAACCAAGCCGCAATGCGATGTGTTGTACTGACGTATTTTCCAGCCGAAGGAGCGTCTGAGCGCGATTTTTCTTATGTTTCTCGGCCAATGCTCTAAAACTTGTGCCTTGCGTATTTAAGCGCCTTCGCATTGTACTTTCACTAATGCCAATTTGTGATGCAATATCCGGTTGGTTTGGGTAGGGCAGGCCATTATAGCCATCTAACATCACATTTATTTGAGCCACAATATCGCTAGATTCAGAAAAAACTTGACGAATTAGCGCTTGAGCTTGTGTTTTGTAAAGATTGTGCGCAAGCGCATTACTGTGGTGGCTTTTTAAGGTCATCATTTTAGTAGGTATGCGAACCCAACTAAACGTTTGCCCAAATTGTGGTGTTGTGCCTAACAAGCAAGTAAACGCCGTGAGCTTATCTCTTTCAGGCTGCTCTCTTGCAATGCCACTCTTTATTGTTAAATCAGGCATGCCTCGGGTGACTTCTCGAATAAACGCTGCCGTACCTGCAAAGTCGTAATCGACAAAGTATGTTTTTAGTCGTTGGTCACAAAGTTGAGGAAGTGTTTGTCGCAACTCTACATAATTATTAACGTAGTGAACGCTAACATGGCAAATGTTTGGCGACAGTCGTTGATATTGCACGGCACAGTCGATCATGTGTTTAAGTGATGGTGCACTTAGCAATAACATGGCGAATAATCCGTAGGACGTCATGGTAACTCTTTCTCCCAGCCTTATACCTAACAGAGGATCGTCAACAAACGGCAATGCCTCTCGTATTATCTCGGCATGAGTATTGAAGTCGATTTGACTGGTTGCAGACAATTTATCTAACTGCAATCCATGTTTCGCCAACAGTGCTTCTGGCTTAATGCCTTGTTCTTGTAACGCGCTAAATAAAGGAAGCATGCTCATAACTGAGATAGTCTTTTCAAAATTCGGCAATAGCTTACCCTTAGTCCGTCAGTGTGACTGAAATTGACAATTATTGACTGATATTACCATATCGAAAATGAGGAGGTAGCGATAATGTAAATGATGTTAATGGAGCGTTATTGGTGAAGCATGCAATCGACAGAACGAAAAACTGCAGAACATTTAGATGTGTTAATTATAGGCGCAGGTATTTCAGGGTTAGGAATGTGCTACACGCTTAAAAAGCATCGCCAGAACGATAGTTTTGCTGTTATTGAGAGTCGAAACAGTATTGGTGGGACGTGGGACTTTTTTAAATATCCGGGGCTTCGCTCCGACTCAGACATGTATACCTTTGCCTATTCTTTCAAGCCTTGGAAAGAAAGAGAATATATTGGGTCAGCAGACCGAATCAATAACTACCTTCGTGAACTGGTTGAAGAAGAAAACTTGAGAAAGCACATTCGGTTTCGTCAGCGAGTAGTCAATGTGAGTTGGTGCTCTAAAACTGATCGTTGGACATGCACTATTAGGCGTTTCGACACAAGCGAGTACAAAGTTTCTTGTAAGTTTTTGGTGTCTTGTACAGGCTATTATAATTACGAGAACGGTTATCTACCGAAGTTTGAAGGGCACAATAAATTTAAGGGAGATATTATTCACCCACAAAAGTGGCCCGAGAACTATGATTATAAAAATAAACGCATTGTTGTGATTGGCTCGGGCGCCACCGCGGTAACGCTTGTTCCGAAACTTGCTGATAAAGCTCGTCATGTGGTCATGTTACAGCGGTCTCCAACATATATTTACAATCGCCCCTCTTCTGATGGAGTGTACCGGTTTTTATCTTCCTTCCTGCCTGCAAAGCTCACCAATAAGATAATGCGGGCTAAGTATGTATTGTTGCAGCAAGCAACTTATTTTCTATCAAAGCGTTTTCCCGATTTCATCGCTAAAGTGATTCGAAAAGATACGGCAAAAGCGTTGAATGACGACATAGATGTGGATACACATTTTAAGCCACGCTATAAACCATGGGATCAGCGTGTTTGCATGGTTCCAGATGGCGATTTATTTGAATGCTTAAATAGCGGTAGCGCTTCTATTGTTACAGCACATATTGATGCCTTTACTGAAGAAGGCGTAAAACTGAAAAATGGCAGGCATATTGATGCTGATGTCATTGTCACTGCTACTGGCTTAGAAATTCAGTTATGGGGCGGAATGTCGGTGGAAGTCGACGGTCAAAAGGTTATACCCAATAGCCTGACAAACTACAAAGGAATGATGTTTAGCAACATTCCAAATTTATTGATGATTTTTGGTTACACAAATTCATCGTGGACGTTAAAAGCTGAGCTCACTTATCAATACATATGTCGTTTGTTTAACTATTTAGAAAAAAATCACTACAGCTCGGTTTATCCGTACCTTGAAGAGGAACAAGAATCTGAGGGAATTGTTGACCTTAATTCTGGCTATATCTTGCGAGCCGCACCGACAGTTCCTAAACAAGGCTTGCATTTTCCATGGCGGAATAAAGACTTTTACTTAAAAGATCTGATGGCAATAAAGTATTCCGGTATCGCCGATGGTGTTTTGCGTTTTGACGATACACAACACTTGTCTGCTTTTCATAGGCAGGCCGCTGAAAAAAGGTACCAGACCAACGATATTGGTGAAGCTTCATGAGCAACGCGTTCATGCATACGTGTTATCACGGATCACAAAATTACTCATGTACTTACCGGCGTAGATAAAATATTCAGATAGTTGAAAAGTGCGCCATAGTTGTTACTTTTTAAGCGGTCAGTATCAGGCTACTAAGTTAAAGCTTGGCATCTAATAACACTAGTGGTAATTTCCTCGCCTCGGAGTAAGTGCCTACTTCTACTCTTTTTTAATCTCACACTTTTTCGAACTTAAACGATGAACCTCACGTTATTCCTTGCGTTTGAGACTTACCACGTTTCTGTTCAATAAGCACTTTAGTTTTAAATTTACCCTTAATGTCAGATAGTCACTGGCTTTTAGTCTACACTAAAACAATGGTGGCCACTTTTTACTTATGCTAACCAATAATTTAGGACTCGCAGGAGTATGATGAGCTCAAAGAAATATCGAGAGCCCCCGTTATTTCAACAGCATGGATCAGCTGAAAGGCGGTTCCTTGAACTTATTAGTGCCTTACCAAAAGTGTCGGTGCAGGGTTACGACAAGCATCGCAAAGTAATTTACTGGAACAAATCAAGCGAAGACATGTATGGCTTTCGCGAACAAGAAGCATTGGGTCAAAAAATCGAAGATTTGATAATTCCCCTTAAAATGAAAGACGCCGTAATCGATTCACATCAGCGCTGGTTAGAAAAGGGGGAGGCCATCCCGTCTAATGAACTTGTACTCAAGAAAAAAGGCGGCGACGACATTCACGTTTTCTCATCTCACGTAATGTTAAAAGAGGGGACGGACTCCCCAGAAATGTACTGCGTTGATATTGATCTGAGTGAGCAACATGAAATTCGCCAAGAGTTGGAGCGAATGGCATCTACCGATTTATTAACTGACTTACCAAACAGACGTTTGCTAGAGCAGTTCTTAAAATCGTCTATTGAAGAGGCTTCACTCAACAACACGGGCCTAGCACTGTTTTTTATCGATTTAGACATGTTTAAAGAGGTCAACGATACCTTAGGCCACAATTGGGGCGATGAGTTGCTTCGCTCTGTCGCTAAACGCTTGTCGAGCAGTATCGAAAGCAAAGGAATTCTTGCTCGCTTTGGAGGGGACGAATTTGTTTTTGTTGCAACGAACATAAACAGTGAAGTTGAAAGTGCTCGTATTGCTCGAAATTTAACAGACTGCTTTACGCAGAGCTTTGCCCTTAGCGCTGAAAACGTTTATATCACATCAAGTATCGGCATTAGCATGTACCCTAAAGATGGAGCGGGTATTGATGATTTACTTAAAAATGCTGATGTGGCGATGTATCAAGCGAAAGCGGAAGGGCGTAATCGCTATCATTTTTTTACTCGTGCATTAAGTCAAAAACTTCGTCAGCAGAGAAGCATTGCTGCTCATTTGCATGAATCGCTTGAAAACGATGAATTTGAGCTTCTTTACCAACCCCAAATTGATTTGAAAACAGGTGAAGTGGCGTCGTGTGAAGCGCTATTAAGGTGGTGTCCGAAAGATAAAGAAAAAGCGGCACCGCCCAATATCTTCATTCCCATTGCTGAGCGCAGTGAGTTGATTATTCAAATTGGAAACTGGGTTTTACAAAAAGCATGTAAACAAGCGTATTTGTGGAAACAACAAGGCTTTAATATTCGCGTTGACATAAACGTTTCGGGCAAAGAGCTTGAACAGAGTGCATATTTTGAGCGCCTAACGGAGTGCAGAGAACAATACCGATTAGCACCGAAAGATATTGGTCTTGAGTTAACCGAGAATGTTTTCATCAAATCGGATAAGGTAATACTAGAGAACCTTCGAATTCAGCGAGATTTGGGCGTCGAAATATCAATTGATGACTTTGGTACAGGTTATTCTTCACTTAGTTACCTTAAAGAGTTTCCCGTCAGTCACTTAAAAATTGACCGCTCATTTTTGAAAGGTGCGCCAGAAAATGCTTACGACAGTGCTTTGATGGAAGCGATTGTGAATGTGGGGCACAAGCTCGACTTAAACATCGTGGTTGAAGGAGTGGAAACCGAAAGCCAGTCTGGTTATTGTAAACTACTCAATGTTGAGTTTGCGCAAGGTTATCTTTTCTCAAAACCAGTGAGCGCTGACGACATTGAAAAAATGCTCAAAAAATAAACAGTACAATCAATAGCAGGAGGTGTTTTCTCCACCTCCTTTTTAGCTCTTTTGCTTTAAAATTTGTTAGGCATCGAATCTATCAGATAAAACTAAGCAGTCATTTTAAGCTATTTGGCATTGAACACACGTTGTGAGTCTGTGGCCTATATGCTGCAAAACATGCAGTTAAGCGAGTAATAATGAAGCAACTACACTGTTGTTACTACTTACCTTTCGTCTAACCACCATGTTTTGTTAGGAGCTTCAGCCGCATTTTTGATTGGAACAATTTCACCAAATATTGGGATGCTAATGGGGACTCCTTTAATACCTGCCTTCTCTGTAATTTTTATTAGCGGTTCATTCCAGTTGTGTAGCGCTAAATCAAATGTACTATTGTGCACTGGCATCATCACATTTGCTTGAACATCGATGTGGGCTTGAAGGCTTTCTGACGGCAGCATATGAATATCAGACCAAAGCTCGTTGTATGCACCGGTCTCAATCATAGACAAATCGAACGGACCGTATTTTTCCCCAATGGTTTTAAACCCTTCGAAGTAGCCTGAGTCTCCGCTGTAAAAAATGTTGGTATTAGGTGATCGAATAACCCAGCTAGCCCAAAGCGTCTCATCTTTATCAAAAAGGCTGCGACCCGAAAAGTGCTGTGAAGGCGTGGCGATTATTTCTATCCCGGCAACATGGGTATTTTGCCACCAGTTTAGCTCAACAATTTTATCGCTGCTTACCCCCCAGTCACGTAAATGATTGCCTACTCTTAATGGCGTAATAAAGACTTTAACTTTGTGTTTAAGTACTTCTATGCTGCCCTTGTCCAAATGATCGTAATGGTCATGGCTAATAATAACAGCGTCAATGTGGGGCAAAGCGTCAAGTGAAATAGGTGCCTTGTGAAAACGTTTTGGCCCCATCCACTGAACGGGTGATGCACGTTCACTAAACACAGGATCTATCAAGATATAACGCTCGGCAAGCTTGAGCAGGGTAGTGGAGTGCCCTAGTTTTATCACGCTATCTTCTGAAACATCGTTAAGCATTTGCGATGTTAGTTCTGAAACGGGAATATCAAAGTTTGGCGTAGCCGCTTTTCTATCATCGCGAAAGTAAGCTTTGGTTACTTTCCACATGTCTTGCCATGTCGTTTTATATTCAATATGGGTGTTAGTGAATTTTTCAGGTTGAGTTGCGTTTGCTGCAATTGAATTTGAAGCGCTACAAAAAGATGTCATAAATAAAACTCCAACAAGAAAGCGTGTGCAATTAAAAACGGGCATGCTATCACCTTAAATTAAAAGTATACTGCACAGTGTAGTTTACATATTTTAAACGATAATCTTAAAAAGTAAACTGGGAAGTGTAATTTTATTGAAGTAAACGCTAAGTAGAGCAAATAATGTAATAGAGCGCTGTTATCGTTTTTTAGATCTGTGGCACTAAAACCGATTAAGAAAGAGCCCTTGTGGAAAGGCTCCTTTGATTCAAAAGTATATTGGGGTAGGGGCTTGTTAGGTCGCGTCTAGTTGACGTGAAGTAGCTTGAATCATTAGCATGCTATAACTTGATGCTTTTTAAACTTCAGGTTACTCAAGACCAGCTAGAACAATCTTTATTTCACTTCTCACGTCATCTATTTGTGCGCCAATTTTTATTGCCGCCGGTTCACTAATGGGAAGCTGTTCCCATTTCGAAGACCATGTGTCTTTAAGCGCATTTGCTTTTACTTCGACACCTTCCCCAATTAGAACGCTTAAATCGGAAATAACCCCAACGGTTATCCAGCCTTCTCTTGGATTTCCTCGCACTGAATCTTGGTCATAATGAGATGCAAACACCACGCGCTCTAATGCGGCCAACTCTTTTAAGACTTCGAATGACGCGGTCCGCACATTGCTATTGCTCTCCGATACTTCCATGCGCCACGCATTATAGGAAAAGCCAATAACAGCAAACAACAAACTGAGTACTGCTGTAAAATAATAGCCTTTTAATTGAGAGAGGGCAGTCATGTTCATCTTTCCTGTGCAGCGCGCTGCTGGCTTTAGACAATATGAAAGAAAGCCAGCATGCGATGCTGGCTATGATGTTTAATGTTAAGGCAGTTTTAGCACGCCTCCAAATTTAACTTTAAAGGCGAAAGGTTTACTCTGACTTAATACCGTGGAATGTACAGTGAAGCACGGGCAATATAAGTAGAGTTAGTACCGTTGCTACCGCTAAACCAAACACAATCACCACTGCCATAGAGGCGAAAAATGCATCTGAGAATAGCGGGATCATTCCCAGTACTGTAGTAATTGCTGCCATAGACACGGGCCGTACACGGGAAACAGATGCCACAACCACCGCATCGAATGCGCCATAATCACCTTTTGCCTGCACGTTAATCTCTTCCATGAGTACAATACCGTTTTTAAGCACCATACCAATAAGGCTTAAGCTACCTAAAAGAGCCATAAACGTGAAAGGTGCACCTACAAGCACTAAGCCCCCAATTATACCAATGGTGGTAAGTGGAATAACGCCCCATATGGCAAGTGCTTGGCGAGCCTTGCCGAATAGCAAAACAGTAATAATGAACATGCCTAATATGCCAATGGGCATGCTGGCGAATAGCGCGCTTTGTGCATCGCGAGAGGTTTCGTATTCACCGCCCCATTCAATACGATAACCATCAGGTAAAGACAGTTCTTCAACCAAAGGACGCACTTTTGCTTGAACACTGGCTGCGGTTTCGCCTGATAGCGGTAATGGCTCAGCATAAACCGCTAGCATGCGCACGCGATTTCGGCGTTTAATAATGGGGTTGTCCAACGACACATCCACATTACTGATTACATCGGCCATGCTAATATATTTGCCTTGTTCTTGGCTCCAAACATTGAGCGACGCAAGGTTATCGATGTCGTAACGTTGATTCAGGTCGTTGCGCATTACGATGGGAATGAGATCACTGCCTTCTCGGTAAAGCCCAACGGTTTGTCCTTCGTTGTTAAGCAAAAATGCTGTATGCACGGCGTCGCGTGTTACGCCAATGCGCCTCGCTTGCTCCTCTAAAAATACAGGCTCTACAAACGGGACTTTATTACTCCACGATAAACGCACACTGTCCATGGTGTCTTCTGCTTGAAAAATAGCTTCTATATCGCTACTTATCTCACGCAATACATCTGGTTCTGGTCCATATATTCGTGCCTCAATAGCAGCTTTTGCGGAAGGGCCTACTTGAAGCGCTTTTACTTTGTATTGAACATTCGGAAAGTCTTCGCGCACCAGCTCGATAATTTCTCGCATGCGTGCATCGCGTGATTCCACCGTATTGGTTTCAACAATAAGTTGCCCATAACTGGCGTACCTGTCCTCTGGGGCGTAGGTCAGCGTAAGGCGCTGTGCACCGCCGCCTATAACGCTAGTTACGTTAGCAATGTCTTGCATATCAAGCACTTTATCTTCTAAGCGTCGAATCGACTGCTCTGTCGTTAAAATATCGCTGCCTTCAGGTAGCCATAAATCAACGAAGAAAAGAGGCGTTGACGAGTCTGGGAAAAAAGCATTTTTTACAAATCGCCCTGATGCAACACTGCCAACTAGCGCGAGTAACACAAGAGTAATGGTGATGTATCGATGGTTTATTGCACTGGTAAGCACGCGCTTATAAACGGTAAATACAATGCCTTTGTACGGGTCTTCATCATCGCCAGCGCCTCGTTCTTTTTCTGTTTTAAACAGTAAGTCAAAGAAAAATGGGGTAATAGTAAGCGCAGTAATCCAACTTAAAAATAACGAGAAACACAACACCCAAAAAAGTGAGCCTACAAATTCTCCGGTGGCATCTGGCGACAAACCAATTGGCGCAAAGGCAGTAATGGCGATGACAGTTGCCCCTAACAAGGGGAGGCCATTTTGAGACACTACATCTTTTGCGGCCTGTAACTTGGTTTGCCCTTTTCTTACGCCAATTAGCATACCTTCGGTAACGACAATGGCGTTGTCTACCAACATGCCTAGCGCAATGATAAGCGCGCCAAGGGATATTTTTTGAAGTTCAATGCCCTTAACAGACATTAAAATGAAGGTGCCCAATATCGTGAGGACGAGTATAAGCCCCATTAAAACGCCGCTTCGCCAGCCCATAAAAAGAAGTAGAACGAAAATAACAATGGCAACCGCCTCTACAAGGTTTATCAAGAAGCCAGTAACAGAGTCGTCGACCACCGTGGGCTGGTTGTAAACGGTGTTAAGGGTCATACCAAGTGGCATGCGCTGCTCTAGTTCAGCAATTTTAGTATCTAGCTGCTTACCTACATCAACCACATTAACCGCTGACGCAAATGAAACACCAATAGACAGGGCAGGAGTACCAGAACTGTGATAAAGAATGGAAGGTGTATCGTTAAGTGCTCGCTCAATGGTTGCGATGTCGGTTAGGCGAATGAGGCCGCTAGCTGGCGAGCCAATCACTACCTGACCTAGCGCCTCAAGGTTGTCAAATTCGCCGGTGGGCTGAATAGACAGGCGTTTGCCCTGCACCTTTATTGAGCCCGCATTACCTACTATGTTTTGTGCTGTTAAAAGGCCAGCAATTGAGTCTGCTGACACGTTCAGCGCTTTCATTTTGTCGTGATCAAGAGATACGATAATTTGCTCGTTTACCGTGCCCGCAATAGACACCTTTTTCACGCCTTCAACAAGCTGAATTTCTCGCTGCATTAAATCGGCAAAGTCTTCCATTTGCTTCAGCGAATAGTCTTCACTTTTAAGGGTAAGCAGTAGGCCGAAAACATCACCAAAATCGTCGTTTACAATTGAAGTACTGGTGCCAGGTGGCAACGCTGCTTGGGCGTCGCTCACTTTGCGTCGAAGGTTGTCCCAATACTGCTCTAGGTCTTTGGCTTGAACTCCGCTTTTAAGCTCTACCGTAATTTGCGATAAGCCCACCATATTTACAGAGCTTATACGTTTTACATTAGGTATTCGCTGAATGGCCTTTTCAAGCTGAAGAGTGACTTCTTCTTCAACTTGTTCAGGCGTCGCCCCAGGATATTGGGTGATAACAAGCGCATTTCTGATGGTAAATTCAGGAAACTCAAGTTGGCCTAACCCTAAAAACGTAACAATGCCGCCAACACCCAAAATAATGGCGACCATCCAGCTGATGACTTTTTGACGAAAAAAATACTCGACCATAGCTTACAGGCCTCCTTCTTTCGTCCACTCCGTCACTGCTTGGCCTTCTTTTACAAGGTGAGCACCCGCAGCCACAATTCTATCATCGTCATTTAACGGGCCTTCAACAAGCAGTCCGTTCGATATACCTCGTGTAATCATCACCTCAACGGCCTCAACGGTGCCTTTTTTCGAGTTGTTGTAACCATTCTCAGCGCTCTGGCTGTTTGGTTTAAAACGCCACACTATGGCTTTGTTCGGGTCGTTGTTGTCGGTCACCACAGCGCCAAAAGGCACAAGCCAAAGTTTGGCATCCGATTCAATTAGCTTAGACATATCTAACAATACTGTTGCGCTCATGCCTGCCAGCACGTTGATGTCGTCAGGTTCAGGCAAGGTAATGGTAACTTCGTAGCTAAGCTCACCTTGTCGGGTGGTACTTTCGTGGTCTTTATACATGGCCGCGTAACGCTTTTCCGGCACACCAGAAAAGGTCACCCATGCAATTTCGGAACTGCGGTTTTCACGTGCTCGTGAGCGGTCAATCATGCGCATTTTTTGTTCTGGCAGCTGAAACGTAACGTCAATGGCACCAGGCATATGAAGTTCTGCAATAGTTTGCTGGGGTACAATAACTTGATAATTTTCAACGGGTACAGATGCAATAAGCCCTGCAAAGGGGGCGCGAAGCTCCGTATAGCTTAGCTGGTCCTGCGCGTTGGTTAGGCTTGCCTTCGCGGCTAAGAAGTTAGCTTTCGCTTCGTCGAAAGTAGAGCGACTTACTGCGCCTTTTTCCACCGACGCTTCCATTCGCTCAAACATCGCAGATGAAACATCGAATTGAGACTGCGCAGTTGCTAGCTGTGCTCTAGCGTCTCTGTCATCAAGGCGAGCGATGAGTTGATTTTCCTGCACTTCCTCGCCAGCTTTTACGTTAAGTTCTTGAAGTTTTCCACCAATTCGAAACGACAAATTTGAGTATTCTGACGCTTCAACTTGCCCTGGGAATTTAGCAATAGTCTCGTCTGAGTGCTGAACGTTATAAAGGGTTACCGGCGTTGATGATACGGCTTTAGGCGGGGAGGGAGCTTCTTCGCATGCACTTATTCCTGTAAGTGCAATTAAAGCGACAAGCCCTCGCTTTAAAAAGGCGCGGCAGAGATTTTTTTCAGACAACATGGTAACTCTCCATTTAAATAGACCACTTCTGTTTCCCAATTAACTCAGTGGGGTATTTCAAAGCGTATTGAAACGCACCCGATTAAGCTATGGGTGAGTAGGGAACAATTAGTATACGATGAATTTTATATATACTGGTTATCGCGTTTTCCACCATTTCGATCAGGTTTTTCTCATTTTTTACACTATTCGTGTTCCGTGGCTTCCAAAGCAGCAAAGTTAAGCGAAAACGCACTTAAACAAACGGTTTAGTTACTACCATCAAAGTTAACACTAGTGTTCATTAGGCTTTTCATCTGGCGCGAGCTTCTCTGCATAACCCTTTGGTGGTGGAGTCCAACCACGCATCTTCGAATGTCTGTCGTGTAAATCGGTTTTCAGCGCATCTTCAATAAGCGATTCTAGTTCGCTGAACAGTTTTAGGTAATTGTTGTCTACCCGTTCGCCACTCGCATCATCCACCCACGCGTGATACAGCACATCGTTTTGTTGAGATTCAATATTTTTGTAGGCCATTTTTTGTCGCTCAACTTGGAAAGGATGAATATTGAGTGAGCGTAATGCCTCCGCTCCCATTTCAAGCGCACTGTGGTACGTTTCAGATACCACAAAATCTGCGCCTAGCTGGCGCAAGCGGTAGCCATGACCACGGTCAAAGGCACGGGCAAGTACTTTTACATGGGGAAAAGCATGTTTGGCATATTTCACCATCTCTGCTGCTGTTTCTCTGTCGTCAATGGCGATAACCAATAAAGATGCTTCGTGCGCCCCTGCGGTATGCAATATGTCAGGTTTAGATGCATCACCAAAATACGCTTTATTGCCGAAGCGTCTGAAAAGGTCTATTTGCTCAGAACGAATATCGAGCACAACCGTTTTAACGTCATTAGCTGCTAAGAGGCGATTTACAATCTGCCCAAAACGACCAATCCCGGCAATGACCACGGTACCTTTTTCATCAATAATATCTTCATCACGTTGCGATTTCGCATTCTTATAGTGAGGAATAATGGCTTTGTCGAATAGGATGAAAAGCCCTGGCGTTAAGAACATAGAGATAGCCACAACAAGAGAAAGTACAGAAATAATGTCGCTTGGCAGCACATAGTTCTGCGAGGCAAAACTGAGTAGTACGAAACCGAATTCACCCGCCTGAGCAAGGCTGAGTGTGAATAGCCATTTATTGGTGCCTTTTATTTTGAAAATTACGGCGATGATAAACAGTACAATGGCTTTCACCAGCATAACCGCGACAGTTAGCCCTGCTATCAACATCGGGCTCTCACTAAGCACTGAAAAGTTAATGCCAGCCCCTACCGTTATAAAAAAGAGGCCCAGCAATAACCCCTTAAACGGCTCGATATTGGCCTCAAGTTCATGCCTGAATTCACTGTTAGCTAGAACCACGCCCGCTAAAAATGCGCCAAGGGCAGGAGAGAGCCCAACCAGTCCCATTAACGCGGCAATACCGATAATTAACATAAGCGCCGTGGCCGTAAATATTTCTCGTAAACCCGATGCGGCAACAAACTTAAATAAAGGGCGGCTTAAGTAGTGTCCGCCAATAGTAAGAAAGGCAATTGAGCTAATGATCACCAAGCCAGAAGCCCATGGAGCAAGCCCTTCTACTAAATTTAAGCTATCGTGTGATTCAGCTGCGCCATGTTCGCCTCCTGCGGCAACGAGTTCGGGTATGGCAAGCAAGGGAATAAGCGCAAGCATGGGAATAACAGCTATATCTTGAAACAGCAACACAGAAAAGGCGCTTTTGCCTCCCTCAGTTTTTTGAAGCCCTTTTTCTTGCAATGTTTGTAAAACAATGGCCGTTGAAGATAGAGCGAAAATAAGACCTATAGTAAGAGCAATGCTAAAGGGCTGATTAAGCAACAAGGCGACGCCAGTTATAAGAGCGGTGGTTAACGCTAATTGAAAGCCGCCCAACCCCATAAGTTTTGACTTCATTGCCCATAAAGAGCGAGGCTCAAGCTCTAACCCAACTAAAAAAAGCATCATTACTACGCCGAATTCAGCAAAATGTTGAATGGCAACCGTCTCATCGCCAACAAGGCCGAATACTGGCCCTATTACAAGCCCAGCAATTAAATAGCCTAGTACAGACCCTAACCCAAGGCGCTTCGCAATGGGCACGGCTATGACAGCGGCAACCAAGTAGATAAATGCATATAAGAAATAGCCAGTCACGTTAATCTCCTTGAGTTGTACAAAGGTCTGCGAGATTCTCGACGCGCTTTGCTTTTTCTAAATCTAGGGTGTTGGTTGTTAGCTTGTTCAGCAAAGTTACCCACTTGTATTTGTGCTGAGCTACCCGATGCTCTTCCTGAGCAGTACGAGAGCCAAATATTGCAAAAGGGGCGATGTAGGTCATATGCGTGATCTGAGCCATTTGCTCTAAAGGCTGGAGTAGTTGCCTGATAGTGTAATGATTGAAACCGTCAGTTTGATAGGCTTCTTCTTTACCGCCTGCGCTTAACGCACAAAGAAATAATTTATCTTTAAGTGCAGTGCCTTCATGTCCATAGGCAAAACCATATTCCAACACCAAATCTTGCCACTCTTTTAAAATGGAAGGCGTTGAGTACCAGTAAAGAGGAAACAGAAAAATAATGACATCGTGGTCGACTAAACGCTGCTGCTCTCGCTCAATATCAATATTGAAATCAGGATATTCGGCATACAAATCGACAGCAGTTACATGCTTATTTAATTGGGCTTCATGAAAAAGAGGAACGTTTACTTCTGAGCGAGTCTGTGCCGGGTGAGCGAACAGAACTAATGCTTTTTTACTGTTTTTTATCTCTTCAATATCGTCAATGTCAGTCATACATCTCTACTTAAATTTGTTTACCGTACAAAGTTTAGTGAATCTGCGCAGGGTAATTTATTCATTAAATGCAACATGAACTTTTAGAGCGAATGTGAATTTATAGTTCATCAAAGTTATAAGGTTACAAAAATACCTTAGGTTGAAAAAAGTAACTTGGGTTACTATTTTACGCACAAGGGTGGAAATCCTGAATGACAGCGTAATATTTAACCTTTATTTAGAACAGTATAAACATGAAAACAACAGCAAAAACACTCGCACTTGTATTATCTTTACTTACCTCTTCAGTTTCTCTTACTGCGCAAGCGCTGCCGAAAGGGAGCGATCTTAAAGCAGGAGCAGCGGTTTGGAACTTATTTGATGACGCTGACCGCCATGCCATTCACGTCGCCTACATTCATAAACCGTTAGATTCGTTTTACGGCTTACGACCTACCGTACTTCTGGTAAATGCAAACCAAGGCCAGCATTATTTTGCAGCGGGTTTGGCAAAAGATGTCTACAAGTACAACGACTTTTCTGTCCGCGTTGCTTTTCATGCGGGTATTGTTGATGAGTCTGAAAATTTGGGCGACACCATTGAGTTCTACTCATCACTTTCTGGTTTATACAAGCTCTCTGAAACCTTTTCGTTAGAAGCCGAAATCGGTCATATTTCAAACGGTGGGTTAGGGGATACAAATCCCGGTTCCGAGTCGTTTGTTTTAAGCGCTCTGTACCATTTTTAATCTCGCGTTAACGGGTTATCACTACCGTATTAATTGAACAGCCCGCTAAAACGCGGGTTGTTCAATTTTGGTCAAAGCCTTTTTTTAACTTAACTGTCAGTAGGGCAAGGTGCGCCGCCGTTAATCCATACAGACATTGCCTGAGCGAACTGTGCATGTGTACCAGGTGCAGGTGTTCTGCCTGGGCCAGGGTTCCATGCCCATCTCACTAGTGGGTCATCACTGGCATGATGTTCAAATTCTTTTTTGAATGTTTTCATATCGTTGCGACCACCGCGCTGGGCGAGAAATGAGTTGAGCTGTGGGTTCAACCAATTACTGCATAGCTTCGAAGGAGTCATATCATTGCCAATGATCATAGTAGGCGGTGGCATATGCCACACAAAGCCAGGCATAAGTTCATTTGCTGCGCCAGGTGGTCTACCTGGCTCACGCGCATTTTCATTCTGGTGACAACCACGGCAGTTTACGGGGTGCGTTTCGCCAACCTGAACAAACTTTCCGTCTTGAACCGCCATTTTCAAATTGTTCACAGAGGTAATATTCATAGGGTGCGGAACTTTGTTGTCTCCCACGGTTGGTCGGTGAGCACCATCTTCTATCACGCCGTGACAATTCACACATCGCGGATGTGTTGCCACATCGAATAAGTAGTTAAATGCTGTCGTTGGGTTAGGGTCTTGCTGATAAGCTTCAAATGCTGGCGTTGAATTTGTCACTTCTTCAACGGTAGTAGTCGTATTGTTGCGAACCCCTTCGTCGCTATTGCTTGCCATACATGCACTTAGCACGAACGCTGAGAGCGTGAAAACCATTAAAGTTGATATAAACTTCATATTATTTTCCTTATGCCTCAAGTTCTTTTGACACATGCTGAGCAAGCATAGGCAAATGACGTAGTCTTACGCCAACAGCTTGGTATACAGCATTACCGATAGCGGGCGCGACCCCAATAACGCCTGGCTCACCCAGTCCTACAGGAAACTCATCGCTCTCCACAAGTTCAATATCCATCTCTGGGACATCATTCATACGCAGTGGAAGGTAGGTATGTAAGTTTGTTTTTGAAACCTGACCATTTATCACTTCGTTATGTTCAAACAGTGCCAAGCTCAATCCCCACAGCAGTGAACCTTCAAGTTGCGCCATTGCGCCATCTGGATGGATAACAATACCGGCATCAGACACAACCCATAGCTTCTTAACCGTCATCTTTCCTGTGCGCTTATTAACATGAACATGGGCTGCGGTTGAAAGCCAAGCTGGCATAGTGCGCTCTTGACCTGCACTTACGCTATAGCCAATACCTTCGTCAGCACCAAGTTTTACATTCGCAGTCTTCTTCTTGAGAATTTCAAGCGTATTGGCAAGTCGTGTGGCACCACCAACACTTTCTGGCGCTTTGCCCCCTTGTTTACCTTTTCCGTCTAACATAGCAAGCCTGAAGTCGACAGGGTCTTGGTTGGCTTTCATCGCCACTTCGTCAATAAATGATTCCAAGCCCCATACAATCCAACCTTGACCTACCGAACGCAGCCAACCTGGTGTAAACGTATCTTGCGCAACCTTATTGTTAACAGCACGTGCGCGATGGTGAGACATGGTGTACCAGTGGTCGGCGCCAGATGCCGAAAACATATCTACTTTTCCTTCGCCGCTTACTCCCGGTGCTAGAAAACCTGGTGCCATTTTTAGTGTTGGCCAGCCTGCCGCAAGGGCATGCTCCATGCCTAAAAACTGATTATTTTCATCGAACGATGCGTTAAACAGTGAGGTAGAGGCAGAGCGGGGTTGGTCAAACAATGTATCATCTGGGCGCATGAACACCAGTTTGACTGGCTGGCCAGCAGCTTTGGCTGTAAGCAATGCTGGAACAATCCAATCTCCATAAAGGCGTCGTCCAAAACCACCGCCAAGATAATACTGGTGAAGGATCACATCACTTTCTGGAACCTCTGCGGCTTTAGCTACAGTAGGAAGTGTTAGGCTTTGCCACTGATTACCTGTATGAATATGCCATTTACCACCTTTAAATTCAGCGATAGCGTTAAGTGGTTCTAGTTGGAAATGGTTTGCAGTTGCAGTGGTATATAAAGCCTCAATGGTTTGTGCCGCTTTTTTCTGTGCCTGCTCTATATTTCCCTCATCAACAAAAACGGTGCCTTTCTTGCGGTCACGCACAATTCTTTCGCCTTCTTTTTGAATGTCAGCTTCAGAAACATTGGCAGTTTTACCAGCGTTGTAGCTAACTTTCACCAAATCAACAGCTTTAATCGCGGTAGGGTAGTCTGTTGCCAATACAGTCAGCCAGCCTTCGATGGTACCGCTCGGGTCGGTAAGTACTTTATAACCTTTGTATCCCGGTAGGTTCCTAGCTTTACTGTCGTCAACATTCGTCACTGAACTGCCATAGCGGGTAGGAGGGAGAATTGGGCGTGCATAAAGCATGTTTTCCACTTCAACATCAATACCGTAAACCGCAGTACCGTTAGTTTTAGGGGGGATATCCAACGCCTTGTAGTCTGTGTTTACGCCAATAAGGTGGCGTTTCTTACCCGGTTTAATCGGCAATTCCGCAAGTTCATCTGCACTAAACGTTTTGTCTACTTTGCCATTCGCTACAATATCACCGAAGCTAACTTTCTTGTTACCCGAGATGACAAAGCCTTTTTCTGCTTTACAACTATCAGCAGGCACGCCAAGCAGTTTTGCTCCTGCTTCAATTAACACCATGCGGCCGGCGGCGCCCGCCTGAGACATAGGTTTGTAGGTATGGAAAATTGACCACGAGCCGCCTGTTACCATGTAGCCCCATTTCGGGTCCGTATCGACGTGAACTATAGACACTTTCTCCCAGTCGCACTCAAGCTCATCAGCCAAGATTCTAGCGATTGGCGTACCGATATGCTGCCCCATTTCCGCTTTGGCTATGTTAACGGTGACGTTGCCATCTGTATCCATTTCAAACCAAATATTTGGTGAAAACTGTTTTGTTTCAATATTCTCTTTCGCTGACAACAGAGATGGAACCGCGGCAGCGCCAAATGCCATGAATAAAGATGTCTTCATTGACCCCACCATGAAAGAACGGCGAGATAAGTTGATCATGTCTTTCTTTTCTTGAGAGATGTTTTTCATGCTCATGCGTTTTCACCTTCTGATGAAGCGTTGGGATCAAAGTATTGAACTGAAGACGTTGCGGCACGCTTAATCGCCTTTTTTATGCGCGCGTAAGCCATACAGCGACAATAATTTGTGCTCATGTGATTAACGATATCTTGATCGCTCGGGTTTGGATTTCTGTCTAGCAACGTCGCTGCTTGCATGATTTGACCAGACTGGCAGTAGCCACACTGGGGTACTTGTTCTTCAACCCAAGCAGATTGCAAGGGATGCTCGTTATTGAAGCTTTCAATAGTGTTTACGTTCTTACCTTTTGCTAATGAAACCGGATAGGAGCAAGAGCGAATAGCGTTACCATCAATATGCACCGTGCATGCGCCACACATCGCTACACCGCACCCAAATTTGGTACCTTTTAATCCAAATTCATCGCGTATTACCCAAACGAGAGGCGTATCTGATGCAGCATCTGTCTGCACTTTTTTTCCATTTAACGTAAATTCAATCATGGTTTTTGTCACCGTGAAGTTAAAGTTTAATCAGCTCTCGCCAAGGCGCTGCACTTGGTTTGAACGGTCTGTTTTGCCTGTTTTAAGTAGTATTATTAAAATCTGTCAGCGTTGGCTTTCTCTTGCCTAGCTTGTTCTTCTGAATCCCCTCTGCCAAAGAAAGCTTCAAAAGGTTCTGGAATAGTTAGTGCGCGCTGAGTTGCTTCGCGTTGATCGATGCGGTTAAACCATGCTTCAAGGTTTTTTAGACCCGAAATATCTACTTTTGCCCAATGATAGGCTCTGGCCCAAGGGTAGGTTGCCATGTCAGCGATAGTGAACTCGTCGTTTACTAAATAACTGCGACCTTCAAGCCTTGTGTTTAGTACTTCTAAAAGGCGTCGACTTTCTGAAATGTACCTGTCAATGGCGTAGGAGTTGTGTTCACCCTGTTTGGGCGCAATACGCTGAAAAAACATGGCTTGCCCCATCATTGGGCCAATACCGCCCATTTGAAACATCAGCCATTGAAGAACCTCAGATTCCATGTTGCTGTTTAACGGAATAAATTTTTGATATTTTTTGGCTAAATACCAAAGAATGGCGCCGGACTCGAAAACCACAAAATCGTTGTTAGATCTGTCGATGATAGTTGGGATCCGCCCATTGAGGTTTATAGCTAGGTATTCAGGAGACTTTTGCTGTCGAGAGGAAAAGTCGATGTGGGTTAAGTCGTAATCTACACCTGCCTCTTCTAAAAAGATGACTGGCTTCCACCCGTTCATTGTGCTTGCGGTGTATAAATGAATATCTTTCATGGCTTATGCTCCAAAGACGCCCGCAGTGAACCTGTTTCGTTGAATACAGACTAATTAACTAAAGGTAAACTCAAGGGCAAACTTGCTTATGTGGTCTATTTTAGTTACCTTGTTCAAACAAACAATTAGTATACTTTTAGTTACTAGGTGGTATTTTTAGGAAATTTGATGGAAAGCGAAATAAAAACAGACGCTAAGGGTAGAAAAACCGTTTTAAATACTTGTACGGAGCCTTGTGCGATAGAACGCGGAATGCGTTTAATTGGTGGAAAGTGGACGGGGTCTATAATCTACCATTTAAAAGATGAGCCTGTTAGATTTAACGACTTGTGCAGAATGCTCGGAGGCGCTAGCCGTAAGATGGTGGACCAACGCCTTAAAGAGCTGGAAAACAATGGTATGGTGATTCGTAACGTTATTGACACTCGTCCCATTGCTGTTGCCTATAGCCTAACGGATTTTGGGCGCTCAGCGTTAGATATTCTTGAGCAGCTTCGAGTTTGGTCTGAAAGTCACTCCAACGATTAATCCTAATTGCCTAAAGCTGAACAATCAAAAGCGGTGATGAGAAAGGTTCACCGCTTAATAGTTGGCTTATGTCACATCTACACCTTTTTTCTTTGAATTTATTAAAAAATTAAAAGTGTTCAGCGATATGCGCCTCGAAGCGCAAAAAGTCGTTTTCAACATCAGCATTTTTCATCACATCGAATGCCGCGAAAGTAGGAAGGGCTTCTAGCCCAAAAAAGCGAAAGTTTGCGTGCATTGGAAATAATAAATCATCCACACTTTTTCCTTCAAAAAGATATTCATCTTTATCGTTGAAAGACTCAGCAGGAGCGTTGAAGGTTACAGACATCATGTATTTTTTGCCTTTTAACGTTCCACCCGTTCCATAATTTTTCTTAGGCTCTTCTGCATTGCGCCCATCTCCGTTACACAGGGCTCCACCCATACCAGCTGTATAAACTTTGTCCATATACTTTTTAAAAGACCACGGCACACCCATCCAGTTAATTGGTGATTGAAGTAGAATTATATCTGCCCATTGGTGCAACGATAGTTGCTCATCCACGTTGTGATCATCTTTCATGGTAACAATTCGAATATTATAGCCTTTGTTTGATAGATGAGCTGCCGCTCTCTCAACAAGTGAACTGTTCAAGCGACCTTCTGAAAACGGGTAATAGTGGTGCGCATTAATAATGAGTACGTTACTCATAGTAAAAACTCCTGATAATAAATTTCTTAGTAAGTATATTTTGGTTTCATAGTGTAATTAATCAACCAGTGGGAAAAAGGTTACTACCAGATTTTTTGACGCAATTGAGTGTAGGCCGTTGATTTAGTGGGCTTTAAATTTTTGGTTTTTTTGAGAGGTGATGTTCATCGAACTGTTCACATAATACTCGCCGATATCTCGCTAAATTATTGCGCAGTCTAAGCTTTTTTCTTAGTTCGATTTTAAAGTTAACTAAAAAAGTTAATCTATAATGGTTACTACCAAAGTATATATAGCACTCAAAATAAATTGAGAGCCATTTATTGAGGCGACGGAATGCAATTACGTAGCGGGGCGATGCCCTATGTTTGAAGAAACTTTCTACTTTTGTCCGGTGGGCTTGGCCCATGTTAGTGTGGATGGGAGCTTTATTCGTGTTAATAAGCGATTGTGTGAATTTTTGGGTTATTCGAACGAAGAGCTCACTAAAATTACGTTTCAAGAACTGACCCCCCTAGAATATCTTGAGGGGGACTTGCAGTATATAGAGCGCGCATTGAAAGGCGAAGTTAACGATTACGAAGCTGAAAAGCTCTTTATGAGGCGTGATGGTGAAAAAGTTTGGGCAAAAATTTCGGTTTCTCTGGTTAGAGACAAGCAGGACAATCCCGACTATTTCATTTCTATCGTTGAAGATATTGACGAGAAAAAGCGTATTCAATCTGAGCTTTTCCAAGTAGATGCCTTGTTCAGTAAAATTGTTAGCGCGTTTTCAGATAGAACCTTTATTTGGGTTGCAACCCCTGATTTAGGAAAGCTTAAATACGTCAATGATGGCTACGCTAATATTTTTGGTCGCAATGAATTTGAGCTTTATTGTAACCCGTTGACGTTTATTGATTACGTTCACGAAGATGATAAAGCACGTGTACTCAAACTATTTAACAAGCGCCCCTTGCAGAACTGGGATATTCAGTATCGCATATACAATTCAAAAGGTGAGGTAAAGTACCTGCACGACCGAGGAAGTTTTATTTATGACGATCGCGAAATGCAGTCGCTTATTCTTGGTACGGCTGATGATATAACGAGGGAGAAGACACAGCAGCAAGCGCTAATGGGTGCGGTGACTAAGCTAGAACACCTTTCCAAAACTGACTCGCTAACCGGGCTTGCAAATAGAAGAGAAATATTCAGCCAATTGAATGACGAAATTGCGCGAATGGAAAGGGGGCAACAAACCTCAACGCTTGTCTACATTGACCTTGATAAGTTCAAAGAAATAAATGACAAATACGGTCACAAAATAGGGGATAAGGCGCTTGTCGAGTTTTCTCACAAGATGAGTAGCCTACTTCGTGAAAGTGATCGATTCGGACGCATAGGTGGCGACGAGTTCGTCGTTCTGCTTTACGGCACTAACGCGGAAGAAACCGAAGCGTTCTTTGATAGAGTGCTGAAAAATACTTTTGAATTTTACATTGATGATGAAAAGACAGAGCCAATTTGCTTTAGCTTAGGTTGGGTTGAATGGCACAAAGCGTTTACCACCGTTCAGGAATGGTTAGATGCCGCTGATGAAATCATGTACCAGAAAAAGCATTGCCAGCAAGACCAAATCGATATTGATAAAGCGATGTAGCAAGTAGCCGTTTAACTGCTCATCTACATCGCGCATCTATATTATTGTCTTTGTGAGAACCAGCGGGCTATATCTTGACGCTCGCTTTCGGTCATTTTCGTTTTGTTTAAAAATGGCATGTCTTTAGTTACCGTTGTTCTTCGAACCACTTGCGGCGCAAACCTTTCAATGTCTTCCCATGAATCTAATACCACACCTAAAGGTGCCACTTTAAAGATGTCATCGGTTGGAGTACGTGAATGACAGCCAACACAATGCGCGGCTACTAAATTTGCCACACGAGCATTAGTCACCATTGCGCTTGTGTCAGGCTCCCCATTATTATTCAGCGTTTTAGCACCGTGTTTATCAGCTTGGTGTACAGCAAGCTGGGATGTATTTGGTGCGCTAAAGGCATCACTTTGGCTAACCTGCTGCGTTGATGTTTGTTGCGGCCAAGAAACCCATATCGTTATCGCTAACATCGCCGCTGCGCCTGTTACCAAAATACTTGGCTTTGTAATGCCAACATGGCGAAGGTTGAAGAAATGTCTTATCCAAGCTGCAGCGGCCATCATCGCAATAAGTACTAGGTAGTTGTGAGGGTGCTGATACGTTATTGGATAGTGATTTGAAATCATGATGAACAGCAACGGCAACGTGAAGTAATTGTTGTGTACCGAGCGTAATTTCGCGCTAGCCCCCCAGTGAGGGTCAATATCGTTTTTATCTGCTACGGCCGCTACCATTTTGCGCTGGTTGGGCATGATATTAAAAAATACGTTCCCCGCCATAATGGTGCCGATTAGTGCGCCCACGTGTATGTAAGCGCCACGGCCGCTAAACCATTGGGTTGATAAATAGCTAACAACACAAATCAGTGCAATTAAGCCGATACCAAAGGCAAGTGGGTATTTTGCTAACGGGCTGCGACATGCAAATTCATACAAGGCTAGACCGCCAAATATTAGCCCTAAGCCCAGTGATATTGCCATAGCGGGAGACATTGCGTTCACGGAAGGGTCGATAAGATAAGCGCTGGCGCCAAAGTAATAAACAATGATTAGAAGTACAAAGCCTGATAACCACGTTGTGTATGCTTCCCATTTAAACCAGTGTAAGGTCTCAGGCATTTTCTCAGGGCCATAAGCATATTTGGCAACTTCATAAAAGCCGCCACCATGAATTGCCCATAAATCGCCTTTAATCCCTTTGTCTTGCTTCCATTTGGGTGGGGTACGTAAGTTGTTATCCAGCCAGATAAAATAAAAAGACGCGCCAATCCACGCAACACCCGCCACCACGTGAAACCAGCGTACAAACAAACTTATCCAATCTAGCCACGGCATTATTATTCTCCTTATTCTGCGGCCGGAAAACCGACCCGACTGTAGCTCACATTAATTTATTATTTCTTATAGCGACATGTTCCGCTTATCCACGTTTGATCGATAGCACGATCGTCGCCTAAAATGCTCAAGGCAAAAAACACATCATTAAATTCAGCGTGTTCTTTTATTCTTAAGCGCGTTAACTCATCGAACCTAGGTTCAACAACTATGAAGTCAGCGGTTGATCCCGGATTCAAATTACCGATTTCACTATCAAGGGCATGTGCCACAGCTGCACCTTGTGTCATAAGATAAAACCCCTCTAGTGGGCTTATAGGCTCGTTGCGCAGTTGGCTCACCTTGTAGGCATCGCCATAGGTTTTAAACATATTAAACGTGGTGCCTGCACCAACATCGGTGGCCATCGCAACGTGAACCTTGTTGGCTCTAGCCGCGGTCATATCAAAAAGACCACTGCCTAAAAACAAGTTGGAGGTGGGGCAGAACGCAACAGTTGCACCGCTTTCGCCCAAACGAGCCCACTCATTAGGCGTAAGGTGAATACCATGACCAAATACCGCGCGCTCGCGCACTAAGTGGTAAGTGTCGTAAACATCTAAATAGCCATCCGCATTCGGAAACAAACTTTTGACCCAAGCAATTTCATCCAGATTCTCTGATAAGTGAGTTTGAATAAAAACGTCAGGATACTGCTGCGCTAACTCGCCTAATGCAGCAAGCTGAGCTTCTGTGCTAGTAGGAGCAAAGCGAGGTGTTAACGCATAGCGGTTACGTCCTTTGTTGTGCCAAGTTTCAATTAAATGTGCACTGTCTGCTTGCGCGGTACTCGCACAGTCTTTCAGCTCGCTTGGACAATTCCTGTCCATGCACACCTTACCCGCTACAATTGCCATGTCTATTTCGCTTGCTGCACTAAATAGCGCATCGCAGCTGCCTTTGTGCACCGTGGTAAACACAAAACCTGTGGTAGTACCATTTTTCAAAAGTTGGTTCAAAAAGACGGTAGCGATATGCTCGGCATGCTCGCCGTTGGCAAATTGCATTTCTGCAGGAAACGTATAGTTTTCAAGCCAGCTTAAAAGCTGCTCGCCATAGTGAGCGATACTCTGTGTTTGAGGGTAATGCAAATGGCTATCTATCAGGCCGGGTAGAATCCATTTTCCTGATAAATCTGTGACAGTGGCGGCCGGATAGCGCTCATTGATGTCGTTAAATGTGCCAATGTCTTTTATTTCTTTGCCGTCTACTAACAAGCCACCGTCTTTAAAAATGGCGATGTCATTATCAAATTGTGAGGTCTGTTTAGGAAAGTGCGCAATGCTTGCACGAAAAAGCTGCATGTTAATTAGCTGCCCCTGTAGCTACTGAAACCAAATGGAGAAATAAGCAGTGGTACGTGATAATGACCACCGTTTTCATTAAGTTCAAACGTAATATCAATATGTGGATAAAAACTGCTGCCGTGAGTTTGTTCGAGGTAAGGCTTGCAGTGGAATCGCAGGGTGTAAACCCCAGCAGAAAAGCTGCCTTTATGCCCCCAATTTTTAAACCTGCCATCGTTATCTGTTTCACCTAAAAGCGTGCTGCCGTCAGGCAATGTAAGGGTTAGCGCAATGCCCTGAGCAGGCTTACCTAGTGTGGTATCAAGTACGTGGCTTGAAAGCGTGTTCATACTGGTTTCCTTAACTTCATTTCAATTCGTATTAACACTGCGGTTTGTATAAAGCGACAAAACAAATGCAGCAGGGTTTAATTGAGAATCAGGCATTAGTCCAATGCCTTGTTAATACGTAAAAGGGTTATCTTTATTTGCTCAGCAGCGGCATTGTTAATTTCTTCCTGTGTAGCGTTTGGAAGTCGAGCTTGTAATGCTTCTAGCATGGTTTGCGCAGAAAGCCCTGTCGCGCAAATAATAAATATAAACCCGTGTTTGTCTAAGTAGGCCTGATTAGCTTCTTTCAACTGGAACAACACCGTCTCAGACGCACTTGCGGTCCCTGATTGTTCTCCTGCGGCAATGGCTTTGGTGTTGGCAAACTTTTTACGCAGAGAATCGACATCGCCAATCATTGGATGCGCAGTAAACGCTTCTAAGTAGTCATCGTCACCGCATTTAGCCCACGCACTTTTCGTTTCGCTAATAAGTGAGTTCATGTCGCGAAACGGGCGTGCATTCACCATTTGATAAACCCACGCTTTTGCCGCGCAGCACTGCTCAAACCAAGAAGTTGCCTCTTCAGCGTTTAGCGCATTTAACTCATTTAACGTCACTTTTCGTGTCCTTATTGTTGGTAAGCACATTGTGTTGAACCGGTATCTTGCTTTCTGGTTCAAGTGGTTCGCTAGCTCTTTTAGCGTCTTTAGCTAAGTCGCTATTGTGAAGTCGCTCGATAATTTGTGCCGAAATAGATACAGCCACTTCAATAGGGCGTTTGCCAGGAATATCGCGATTACCGATAGGCGTTACGAGTCGCGCTAATGCATTTTCATCAAACCCTCGTTGACTCAGCTTCGTAATGAAACGTTTCGCTTTTGTGTCAGAGCCTATCAAGCCCACAAAAGGCAGCGAAGGCTGTTTTAACGCTTGCTCGGTAATGCGATAGTCCAATTGATGATCATGAGTTAGTACGATAAGCCAGCTGTTTTCATCAAGGTGCCTTACTTCGCTTTCGGGTTCTTCTTCTACTATTTTTTGTACATTGGCTGGCAGTGAGGTTGGAAATAAGTCATCGCGGCTATCTATCCACGAAATACGCACGGGTAACTGAGCCAAAATAGGCACTAACGCTTTTGCGACATGGCCTGCGCCAAAAATAGCAATGTGTTGCTGATGCACGTTACAAACGTCAAACAGTACTTTTACTGCGCCACCACAACATTGGCCTAACGAGCTGCTTAATGGGTAGCTGTGAAGCTTGGTGCATGGAGTTCCTTGGGCAAGATATTCCCGCGCTCGGGCAATAGCGTCAAACTCAAGGTGTCCACCACCAATAGTATCTATGCAATGCGATGCCGTCACCACCATTTTACTGCCCGCCTCACGAGGTGTTGAGCCAGCAGTATTCACGACTGTCACTAACACATAGCCTTCATTATGCTGTTGGCATTCGGCTATGCCTTCATGCCAATATTTAGCGCGAAAGGAGGATGGTTTCGACGCGGAATTCATCAGACACCACCTCGGCTTTCTGCTTGTTGGGTAGCGACGATAGCGTTAATAGCCTTTAATACACGTTCCGGGGTGGCTGGTGTATCTAACTGTGGATCAACGGTGTAGCCAGATAAGCTAGAAATCGCATCTTTAAGGGCACACCACACTGAAATAGCTAGCATAAACGGTGGTTCGCCTACTGCTTTTGAATGGTAAATGCTGTCCTCTGCGTTCTTTTTGCCAAATAGCTTAACGCTAAACGCTTTTGGAGTGTCGCCAATGGCCGGAATTTTATACGTTGCCATATTTTCACTAATTAGCTTACCCGCGTCGTTCCACTTAAGATCTTCGGTGGTAAGCCAACCCATACCTTGAATAAATGCGCCTTCAATTTGGCCAATATCAATAGCCGGGTTAAGGCTATCGCCCACGTCGTGAATAATGTCTACTTTGTCCAGTGTATATTCGCCAGTAAGGGTATCAATAGATACTTCACTCATTGAAACACCGTAGGCGAAGTAGAAGAATGGCCGGCCTTCGCCTGTGTCGCGGTTATATTGCAATTTAGGTGTTTTATAAAAACCGCTTGAAGATAGCGATACTCGTGCAAAATAGGCCTGCTGAACAAGCTCGGTGAAGGCAATGCTGTGCTCACCTAATACTACGTGTTGGTTGCTAAACTGAACGTCACTTGCACGGTCTTCAAGGTCGAGGCTTTTGGCGTAGCATTTGGCTAAACGTGCTTTAAGTGTAATACACGCATTTTGAACCGCTTTGCCGTTTAAATCTGTACCACTAGACGCGGCAGTCGGCGAGGTATTGGGTACTTTATCTGTGCGGGTGGCGGTCACTTCAATCATATCTAGGTCTAAACCAAATTCATTCGCTGCAATTTGGCTTATTTTGGTGTGAAGTCCTTGGCCCATTTCAGTGCCACCATGATTTACCTGGATACTGCCGTCTGTATAAATATGCACCAAGGCACCAGCTTGATTCAAATGCTTGGCGGTAAAAGAAATACCAAATTTAACAGGGGTTAATGCAAGGCCTTTTTTTATCACTGGGCTCTCGCGGTTAAATGCAGAAATAGCCTCTCTGCGCTGCCAATATTGCGCGCTGTCTTCAAGCTCGGTAATCATGCCAGGCAAAAAGTTGTGTTCGACTTCCATACCATAGGGTGTGGTGGTGCCAGTGGTGGGGCCATATAAGTTACGCTTTCTCACCGAAAGTGGATCGTTTCCGGTGGCACGGGCTATTTTATCTATCATGGCCTCAGCCATTATCATGCCTTGCGGACCACCAAAGCCGCGATATGCGGTATGCGACACCATATTGGTCTGTAGCCTATGCCCAGTAATGTCGCTATCGCCAAGGAAGTAACTATTATCGGCATGGAACATGGCTCTATCCACAATAGCATCAGACAGGTCAGGAGAGTGGCCGCAAATACCGTTAATTGTCATGCGGGTAGCTTCAATTTTACCGGTATTGTCAAAAGCTACATCAAATGCATTTTCAAACGGGTGGCGTTTGCCAGTAACATGCATGTCGGTAAAGCGTGGTAAGCGAAGTTTAACCGCGCACTTATTGCGCATAGCGAGTAATGCGGCAATACACGCCCATTGAGCCGCCTGCGTTTCCTTGCCGCCGAAACCGCCGCCCATACGACGCATGTCCACCATTACGCGGTGAAGTTTAACATCAAGCACCTCTGCTACTAGCTTTTGTACTTCACTTGGATGCTGACTGGACGTATAGATTTTCATGCGATCTTCTTCATCGGGGATCGCAAGGCTCACTTGCCCCTCTAAGTACATGTGCTCTTGGCCGCCAATACTTAACGTGCCAGATGCGTTATACGTAGCCTTTGCAAATGTATCGTTTACGCGCGCTGCATGTTGACCAAATCGGTGGAGCGGGCGTACAAAAGCGTGCTGTTCGTGGGCTGCTTCTGCAGAAAGTATAGGTGCGGCTTCAGTTACATCCACTTTTCCTTTGAGCGCGGCTTGACGGGCTAACGTCACAGAGGTAGCGAGCACCGCGAATACAGGCTGTGCGAAGAACTTTATCTCACCATTGGCAAGCAATGGGTCGCCTTCGAAAACGGGGCCGATATCTTTATGGCCAGGTACATCGTTGATGGTAATAACATCAACCACGCCCTCGCTTTCGCGAACGACGTCAAGATTGATAGACTTAATCGTGCCTTTGGCACAATCACTTACACCTACTGCGGCATAAAGCGTACCCTGAGGTTCAACTACATCATCAACATAGTAGGCACTACCTTGTACTTGGCGTATTGCACTTTCATGTTTCTTCGAGACATGAACAACGCCTTGCTTTTCGTTAGCTTGTGAGGGAGAAGGGGCGTCAATTAACTTACGCATGTTGCACCACCCGAGTTTCAATGTTGTTTGCTGTTTGGCTTTCTAACCAGAAGCGATGCCATAAATTAGCTAAAACCGTTTTGCGATAGGCTGCGCTAGCCCGCACATCATCTATGGGCGTAAAGGCATCAAACAAGACTTGTTTTCCTAAATTCAGGCACTCATTGCTAGAGAATTGCTTGCCTTTCAATACACTCTCTAGAGAAGTGCAGGTCGATGGCATGGCGGCAACACCTCCAAAACCACTTCTAATTGCCTCTACCTTGCCATTTTCTAACGTAACATTAAAAACGGCACACACCGCTGAAATATCGTCTTCAAATCGCTTCGATATTTTATACGCAGCTAACGTTTGATTGGGCTGCTTTAAGGGTAATTCTATTGCGCTTATCCATTCATCATTGGCTAACACTGTCTTGCGATAGCCAGTAAAAAATTCACTGATAGGTAAGGTTCGTACTTTTTCGCCGTTATCTAAATGCAATGTGGCGTTTAGTGCGAGCAACAGCGGTGGCATATCGCCAATTGGCGAGGCATTGGCCACGTTTCCGCCAATGGTTGCTTGATTGCGAATAGGCAATGACGCAAAGCGAGTAACTAGCTCTGCCGCTTGTGGAAAAGCGTTCAAAAGCAAAGGAGCAGCATCGCTGAGCGGCACTGCTGCACCAATAGTAAGAGAATGCTTGTTTTTGGTGCATTGTTTGAGTGTGTCTACGTGAGTTACGCTGATGAGCGTTTGCACTTCTTTGAGTTGTTGCGTGAACTGCAAACTTAAATCGGTACTTCCGGCAACCAGTTGTGCCTGGGGGTATTTTTTAACGAGCGCTTTTAACGCCTCACGTGTAGTGGGTGTATGGATGTTGGCTGTGCCAGACGGTCGCTCATTTGATAACGACATCAGTGCTGCTAGCGTTTCGTCTTCTCTAGCTGAAAACTGGTCGTGTGGTGTCTGCTTACATACAGCCAAAGTGGCGTCAATGATAGGACGATAGCCAGTACAGCGGCATAAGTTGCCTGATAATGCGTGTAACACCTCGTCGCGGTTCGGTTGGGTATTACTGTGATACAAGGCAAACATAGACATAATAAAGCCCGGTGTGCAAAAGCCACACTGAGAGCCGTGATGTTCAACGAGGGCTTGTTGCACGGGGTGTAAGTGTTTACCATCGCTTAAATGTTCAACGAATAGTAATTGTTTACCGTGCACCGCGCTCATTAGAGTGATGCAACTATTCACTGTGCGATAGTTAAGTTTTTTAGGGTTGTCAGGTGACGTTGGCTCAACGAGCACTACAGTGCATGCACCGCAATCGCCAGCCGCACAGCCTTCTTTTGTGCCCGTTTTCTTACGATGTTCTCGAATAAACTGTAGAAGGGTGAGATCAGCTCTCGCTTCATTCAATTCAACGAAATCGTTATTTATTAGAAAGCGAATCATACGCACACCTTCTTGTTATATTCATTGATGTATTCATTAATATAGCTGTATTTTTGCAATAAAAGTAGACCATATGGTCAATTAATTGCTTATAAAAAATGGCCAAGTTATTAAAGGCCATGATTTTTCATAATTTTAGTTGTAATCAGTGGGTTTATGTCAGTTTAATATTTCATAGATGCACATCTTTTGTGAACATCGTTGCCTGGGTTAAGGCATGCCCAATTAAATGCAAGCAAGATTTATGCAAGGTTTGGGCAGGATTCGTGCAAGGTTTAGCTTAAACGACATAACTTGTGTTTTGAGAAGGTCAATATGCCGCTTGGGGCGTGGATGATCGATAACAACGTAGCAACGCGTCGGCAATAAATGCTAACCTATCGTTAAGGCATGCAGCATTTATTCTGCCTGTGCGCTTGCAAAGTAGATTGCAAAGGAATTTAAATAATAATGATAAAGGTAAAAAGTGCTGACGCTGGCGTTGGTGCTATGAACAGAAGAAAAATACTCCAGGCTGCTGAAAAGTGTTTTGCACAATTTGGCTTCAAAGGAACGGCAGTTCAAAAAATTGCTGATGAAGCAGGGCTTCCCAAAACTAACGTTTTGTATTATTTCAAAACCAAACAAGAGTTATACGTTGCGGTTTTGGAAGAAACCCTTTCACTGTGGAACTCGCGTTTTGACAAAGCGACGGTTGAAGACGACCCGGCAGAAGTTCTTGCTAACTATATTGCTGAAAAAATGGAAGTGTCGCGAACGCATCCTATGGCATCTAAGATTTTTGCGATGGAAATCATCAATGGTGCACAAAACTTAAGTGGCTACTTCGATGAAGAGCACGCACTTTGGATGAAAGGGCGCTTAGCTGTCATTGACGACTGGATTGCAGCTGGCAAGCTTCCCCCTGTAGAAGGCGAGTACTTACTTTACTCAATTTGGGCTAGTACGCAGCATTATGCAGATTTCTCTGCACAAATAACCCGTCTTCGCGGTAAAAAAATGACGAAATCTGACTTTGAAGATGCCACTAAACAGGTGGTTAAGCTTGTGTTAGGCGGATGCGGACTATCTGTGCCGGAAACCTTCGAGGTATAGCATGATAGAGCCAATTTATCCAAGAGATTTAGTGGGTTATGGCCAACGTGTACCCCATGCAAATTGGCCGGGTAATGCTAAAATAGCGGTCCAATTTGTATTAAACTATGAAGAAGGCGGTGAAAACTGTGTACTTCATGGCGATGAATCGTCAGAAATATTCTTATCAGAAATCATTGGTGCTCAAGCATATCAAGACCGTCATCTTAGTATGGAGTCAATATACGAATACGGAAGCCGGGCTGGTTTTTGGCGTTTACACCGCTTACTTAACAAGTACGACATTCCCGTTACTGTTTTTGGTGTCACCATGGCCTTGCAAAGGCATCCTGAGGCGGTGAAGGCCATGATTGACTCTGGTTGGGAAATTGCCAGTCACGCCATGCGCTGGGTACACTACCAAGACATGAACGAAGAACAAGAGCGCAAACAAATAGATGACGCGATTATTCTTCATGAACAGATAACGGGCTCAAAACCTGTGGGTTGGTACACAGGAAGAACAAGCCCTAACACGCTTAAGCTAATCGCAGAAAGAGATGATATTTTATATTGCGCTGACTCTTACGCCGATGATTTACCTTACTACGACTGTCACTACAGCAAACCATTATTAATGGTGCCATACACGCTAGATACCAACGATATGCGCTTTGCGACGCCACAAGGTTTTAATAGTGGTGAACAGTTTTTTACTTACTTAAAAGATGCATTCGATGTACTTTTTGAAGAGGGCGAGGAAGCCCCAAAAATGCTGTCAATCGGTCTTCACAATCGCATTATTGGCCGACCAGCTCGCATGGCAGCGTTAAAGCGTTTTATCGAATACGTAAAATCGCATGATAAAGTATGGTTAGCCACGCGAGAGCAAATCGCTCGTCATTGGTTAGACAGTCATCCAAAAGATGATAGTGACAAACCGCGTTAGTAGCGTTTACAGTAGAAACTGCAGTAAAAATTACAGGCAAGCGCACTGAGCGGACAAATACTGCCTTCGCTAAACAAAGGAACAGAACCATGAAAGCCAAATTAGCCATGATTGTATTTTTAGCACTGAATACATTAGCACTTAGTGGTTGCTCAAAATTAACCAAAGAAAACTACGACAAGCTAGAAATGGGCATGACACAAGATGAAGTAGAGGCGGTGCTGGGCTCAGCAGACAACTGCGCAAAAACAATGGGTGCAACAGCATGTACGTGGGGCAATGAAGATGCCAAACACGTTAAAATCGTATTCATGGGCAACAAAGCCGTTACCTTTTCTTACGATGGTTTACAGTAACCCTCAAAATTAACTTAAGTTAATTCTTGTAAAACGCGGTGGCTTATAAAGCCACCGCGTCACTATATTACGCGCGTATTTTAGCTGTAAACGCTGCGGTGTTTACTTTAAATCCAGTAAGTAGCGAAGTAAGAAGACAATAGCTAACGCATAGGTGAGGGGCGTCACCTCTTTAAACTTACCAGTACCTACTTTTATACCTACGTAAGTAATAAAGCCCAGCGCAATACCTTCGCTGATACTAAATGTTAGCGGCATCGCAATAAGTGCAACCGATGCTGTCGCCAACGCACCTAGATCGTCAAAGTCGACTTGTCGAATCGACTCCATCATTAAAATGCCCACCATTAAAAGTGCCGGCGTAGTTGCCATTAATGGAATAACTTTCATTAATGGCGTTAGAAAAAGTGATAATAAAAAACATACCGAGACGACAATGGCGGTAAGGCCAGTCCTTCCTCCAGCTGACACACCAGTTGCCGATTCTACATAGCTGGTTACAGGAGATGTACCTACTAGCGCACCAGCAATACTGGCAGATGCATCGGCGGTCATTGCTGAACCTATCTTGGGTAGTTTTCCGTCAGGCGTGAGCAGGTTGGCCTTGCGAGAAACACCAATTAGGGTACCAATGGTATCAAACATGTTCACGAACATAAGGGCGAATATAAGGTCCCACGTTTCGGCTAGGTGATCGATGGGATACCAAAAGTCCATGGCCATAAAAGTGTTTGATATTGATTCAGGCATACCGACAACAGCGGAAGGTGCAGCGGTTAACATGCCGTTTTCTGTCGGGATAAACGCGCCAATGAGAGTAAGCGTGATAATTGAAATTAAAATTGCACCTGTGACACGTTTCACCATTAGCACGATCGTAAAAATTATCCCCAACAGCGCCAGTAAAACGGCTGGGTTTGAAAGGTCGCCTAGCTGTACAAAAGTTGCGGGGTTATCAACCACAAGCCCCGCATTTTTCAGGCCGATAAACGCAATGAATAAACCAATGCCACATTGCACGCCAACTTTGAGGGAAGGAGGTATAGATTCGGCAATTTTGGTTCGCACACCAGTGAGTGAGAGGATTAAAAAGAGAATACCGTTCCAAAAAACAATGCCAAGAGCTGCCTCCCACGGAATTTCACGGCCTAGGCAAATGGTAAACGCAAAAAAAGCATTTAAGCCCATGCCAGGTGCAAGTGCGATAGGATAATTGGTCATCAACGCCATCATTAGTGTGCCAATGCACGCGGCTAATGCTGTCACAGTAATTAAACCCTCTACGGGCATACCACTTAACCCTAGAATACCGGGGTTCACTACAAGTATGTAGGACATGGCTGCGAACGTTGTAAGCCCTGCTATTATCTCTGTTCTTATTGTTGTTCCGTGTTCCTGAAGCTTAAAAAGCCGTTCAATTACGTTGTTGGACATCAAGAGTTCTCTATATTTTTTATTAAGTGTTTTGTGCGTTGAAGCAATAAACTGACCAATTAGTCAACTTGTTGGTGCGTTTTGTGCTAACTTACGATTAAGTACAATGATTAATCAACAACCACTGTACGACATAATGCCAGTAGCTAGGCAGCACAAAGCCAGCCAAACGGTCACTAGATAACATAGATGATGCTAAAAAAACCGCAAACAAAACCAAAATGAGTAATAGAACTCGTTTACAGATTGCTTTAAAGATAAACTGTTACGCACCAATTAAATGCCATTGCATTGTTAATGTGCAAATAAGTGAGGGGCCATGTCGCTGTCATCAATAATTCAAAACATTCCAAAGGCCGAATTGCATCTGCATATAGAAGGTAGCTTAACGCCCGAACTCATGTGGCGCCTAGCACACAAGCACAGTGTATCATTACCTTACACTAGCGTGGAAGAAATAGAAGCTGCATATAACTTTGAAGACCTACAGAGTTTCTTGGACTTATATTATGCAGGGGCAGGTGTTTTAAGAGATGAAGAGGACTTCTTCACCCTGATGTGGGAGTATTTAACTCGATGCCACAAAGACAACATTGTTCACACTGAAATTATGTTTGACCCACAAACGCATACAGAGCGAGATATTGGGTTTGACGTTTTTATGCCAGGCTTTCTAAAGGCTATGGAAAAAGCCAAAGAAGAATACGGTATTAGCAGCTATCTGATTATGTCTTTCTTACGCCATCTACCAGAAAGCGCTGCCTTCGAAACGCTTTCAGCTGCTGAGCCTTATTATCAGTATATCACTGCGGTAGGGTTAGATAGCTCAGAACTAGGGCATCCACCGTCTAAATTTGAAAGAGTATTCAAAAAAGCCAAGTCACTTGGTTTTAAAATTGTGGCTCATGCAGGGGAAGAAGGGCCTGCATCTTACATTTGGGAAGCAATCGAGCTGCTTGACGTAGACCGAATTGATCACGGCGTAAGATGCCAAGAAGACCAGGCCTTAATGGCGCATCTAAAAGAAAAGCAAATCCCACTTACGGTTTGTCCGCTGAGCAACGTAAAGTTGTGTGTGATTGATGATATGCAAGATCACAACATTATTGACCTTCTGAACGCGGGTTTATTAGTCACGGTCAACTCGGACGATCCTACCTATTTTGGCGGCTTTTTGAATGACAACTTTGAGGCTCTGCAGGCATCATTGCATATCGACGAGAATACAATTCGTTTGTTGGCGGCAAATAGTTTTAAAGCCAGCTTTTTACCTGAAGAAGTCAAGCAAGCGTTTATCGAACGTGTATACGAACTGAAAGGCGATGCCAGTTAAGGCCTTTGGTGACGTCAAAACATTGGAGCTCGTTTAGAAAACTTTAAAGGCAGTGAAACAGTAAACCATCTGCGCGAGAACTAATACCGCATGACCGAGATGGTTTGATTAATGATGTCGTCTAGTGCTCTGATATCACCGTTTATTTGGCTTAAGTCCCCCTGCTTTGCCTGAGCCTCAATTGCACAGGCCCTTTCCCTTATTGCATCTGCGCCTACGTCTCCAGATACCCCTTTCATAGCATGGCTGTTAAACCGCACGGCTTCAGCGTCTTGTCTATCAGCTGCGTCCTTCAATGAAAGCTGTTTTTGTTCAATTTGCGATAAAAACATATCGACAATGCGATTGAGCAGTCCTTCGTTCCCCGCTAATCTGCTTATGGCAGCGTCTCGGTTCCAAAGCTGTTCTTTTGTATAAGTATTGTTAGGGTTTTTAGCATCCATTACTTTCACCAGAGTTCATTGTCATTTAGGTATAGCGTTACTTAAATAAAGCGGTACTTACGCATGGTTTAACCATTACTATGGTTGATTAAATACATGGAAGTCAAATGCTTAGCTTGATTTTTGTTCATACTTTCTAAACTTATACTAAAGGATAATGTTTTTTTTTAAAGCTACAGCAATACTTAATTTGTTATTTTTACACAGTGTGGTATTTCTCATGGAAAATGAGACACAAAAAGTAGTCATCATTGATGATGAGCCAACAACACTTTTATTATTAGAAAGTGCAATAGAGCCTTTGGCAGAAGTTGTGGCTGTTACGCGAAGTTTGGATGCGTTTTCGGTAATAAAAGCACAACAACCAGATTTGGTCATCCTAGACATCAGCATGCCGGAACTGAGCGGTTTTGACGTGTGCAAACAACTTAAATCAAGCTCAGAAACTTCAGCAATTCCCGTCATCTTCATTACATCCCATAGTGACTCAGATAACGAGCACATCGCGTTATCTTTAGGTGCCATCGATTTTATATCGAAACCCATTGACATTGAGTTGTGTCGAATGAGAGCGAGAAATCACCTTACGATTCAGCATCAAAAGTCTATGCTCGCGCGTGTGAACTTTGAATTGGAAGCGGAAAAAAAGCACCTTGCAATTACGTTGAACTCTATCGCTGATGGCGTTATTTCAATAAATGCTGCTGGTGAGGTGACATTTATTAACCCTGTTGCGCAAAGGCTTACAGGGTTTAATGAAGCTGAAGCGATAGGAACGCCAATTGATGAAGTGATGAACTTGCGTGATGCATCGACTAACGCGCGCCTTTTAAACCCTGCACTTTACGCACTAGAAGTGATGAGACCTGTGGCGATGTCGTTTAACGCGACTTTAGTCAGTAAACACAATCAAGTATTTAGAGTGGAAGATAGTGCTTCGCCAATTCTAGATGAAAATGGCCGGTTGTCTGGCGCGGTAATGGTCTTCCAAGATGTGTCTGAGGCGATTGAAATGGCGGTTAAAATGACGCATTTGACCAATCATGATCAGCTCACTGGTTTGCCAAATCGAGTTTTACTTCACGACCGGCTGGTCAATGCTATTTCGGGCAGTTTTAGCAATAAACAAAGTATCGCATTGTTATTAATTGATATTGATAATTTCAAATATTTAAACGACAGTCTTGGTCACCAGGTGGGTGATTACGTTATAGCAACAACAGCAAAACGTCTTACAAGTGTTCTGGGTACGAATGCCACACTGGCCCGTGTTGGGGGAGACGAGTTTGCTTGTTTATTGCCAGACATTGGTTCAGGCTACAGTGCCGATAGCATAGCCATGGCTTGTTTGCGGGCGGGCAGAGAGCCCATTGAAATTGACGGCACTCCTCACCAGCTTAGTTTCAGTATTGGGATTAGCCTTTATCCTCAAGACGCCGTCAACGCAGAAGAAATGATGCGCCATGCCGACTCTGCTATGTACCGCTCAAAATCCAAAGGGAAAGACACATTTAGTTTCTTTTCAAAAGACTTACAGCATGCCATGCATCACCGTGTAGAAATGGAAATAAAGCTAAGGCAAGCGATAGAAAACAATACATTAGCCATTTACCTACAGCCGAAGTACGATTTTGAAAAAAGAATGGTTATGAGTGCTGAGAGCCTAGTAAGGCTGTTTGATGAAAATGGCAAAGTGATTGGGCCTGACGAGTTTATTCCTCTTGCTGAAGAGACAGGGTTAATACATCAACTTGGAAAACAGGTTTTGCAAAAAAGCTGCGAATTTGTTGCTCAGTGCAATAAGCAAGGGCAAACCTTTAAAATTGCTGTCAATGTGGCAGCCAAGCAGCTTTCAAACCCTGGGTTTGCATATGAAGTCGAGGATATAATTAAGGAAGCGGGTATTGACGCCTCATCAATAGAGCTTGAAGTGACAGAATCAGCTCTTATGCATGACTTCGAGCAAACTAGAGACATCTTGTATGCGTTAACTGATTTGGGCGTTACTATTGCCCTTGATGATTTTGGAACAGGCTACTCTAGTTTATCATATTTGCGCCAGTTTCCGCTTAACGTGCTTAAGATAGATCGCTCATTTGTCATTGATATGGATAAAGAACAGCAAGCACATGACATTGTAACCGCTATTGTTAACATGGCCCTTAGCCTCGAGCTGTCAATCGTAGCAGAGGGTATAGAAACTCAGGCACATTTTAGCGCTCTCAAAGACTTAGGTTGTCATCTTGGGCAAGGGTATTTTATGTGTCGACCTATAATGATGAGCGACTTCTTCACTAAATTCATAAGCGATACTGAGGTGGCGTAGTGCCACCTCTCGATGACCTATCCCGCTTTCCGCATTTCCGCCTTTATAACTATGTATATATTCCCATACCTTTTTTAAAAGCAGAGCATGGACTTTTCTCCACATTTGGTAAACTTTAGCTGGTAGACTGAACAAGTCATTGTTATTGTTTTGATATTGCTAAAACATTAATTCCAGTTAATCTAATTGCGCTGCCTTGTTGTAGTAGGCAAATGAAGTACCTAATGGATCAAAAAGAAATAAAGCCGTTTAACAAGTGCAACGTATTAATTGTTGACGACGAGCCAATGAGTAGATTGTTGTTAGAGTCGATTCTCGACCCCGTCTTTCAATGCTCTACCGCACATTCAGGCAAAGAAGCCATAGCTGGTTGTGCTGAAAAATTACCTGATTTAGTACTGCTAGATATGAACATGCCAGACATCAATGGTTTAGAAGTGTGTCAGGCCTTAAAATCTTCCCCCGACACTCAGCATATCCCCGTTGTATTTGTAACATCCACTCTGGACATCAAGAGTGAGAATGCGTGTTGGGAAGTAGGGGCTTCCGATTTTGTGATGAAACCCGTGAATGCTTCGACTTTGACGCACCGGGTTAAAACCCACCTTCAAAACAAGCTGCGTACTGAGTTTCTTGAAATGATGACGTTTCACGATCAACTTACAGGCTTGTATAACCGCATGTATCTGACCAAAGAAATACCATTGTTAATTCGGCAGATTGCTAGAGATAAAGGTACTGTCGGAGCGATTATGATCGATATCGACTATTTCAAACTATTTAATGATACCTATGGGCATCTTGACGGAGACACGTGTCTACAAACGGTTGCACAAATCGTATCAAATACGGTTAAGCGCCCAAAAGACGCGGTTATTCGTTTTGGGGGGGAAGAATTTTTAGTAATTCTGCCCTTCAGCGATAAACAAGGAACGAAGCTTGTTGCTAATCAGTTGGTTGATGCTGTATCTACTGCCAAAATTCCGCATAGCAAAGGCATTGATGGGAGCGTTTCTATTAGCGCAGGGTTCGCAGCATGGGATGCGGCAGAGGTGGTTGAAAAAAATGTTGCTGCAATGATTGAGGACGCTGATGTCTCCCTTTTCAAAGCGAAAGAGCAAGGACGAAACCAAGCTTGGGGCTAGCGCTTTGACGTGAGAATGTTCAAACTTAGGTAAACAAATCCTATCCTATTGTTTAATTTTCTGAGTACAATTCTCGCGCTATTATTTATCTAAACACGTCGTTTCTCTTGTAGATATTTCGCTTTGGCAGCAAACCATGCTTTATTTTGACGAACATTCAAATTTGAACGTAAAACTGGAAAATCAGTTTAAAAAATCGCTGACAAGTTTGGTTCAGCGAGGGTGTGACTCGCTTGGTGTTTTTCAAGGTTTGCTCGTTCAAGTGGACGGTGAAGCGGTGCATACGCTTGTTAAAGCATCGCCTGCCCACCTACCAAGTTTCAAATCTGTGCCCTTACATTCGCCGTCTGATTCAATCGAAAAGAATTTCCCTGAAAACAGCACAATATGTTCCTCACGCTTTAAACAGTGGTTTAGTACTTATTTTAGTGCTGAAAAATACATTCGTGGTCGGTTCCATAATCTAGACGAAAAGCAAGTGTGTTTAGTCTTTTTCAATGCTTGTCCTGACCAGCCCAACAATATGAACAAACTTGCTTTAATCGACGATTGGTTGAATGTGCTGCTTGAGAAGTTTCATATTGAAAAAGCAGAAAGCAAACAAAAAGCCCTTTATGAAAAGCTCCAAAGTGTCGCTAATGTAGGCACCTGGGAGGTCGATTTAACCAACAATGCGCTGATGTGGTCATCGCAAACGCGTTTAATTCACGAAGTGGCTGACGATTTCATTCCAACACTTGATACGGCGATTAACTTTTACAAAGAAGGCTTTGACCGAAACGAAATAAATCGCATTGTTTCAAACTCAATGGAAACAGGAGAGCCCTGGAGCGCAACACTTGAGCTTGTGTCAGCAAAGGGCAATTCGGTATGGATTGAAACCCATGGCATGGCAGAAATGAAGCACGGTAAGTGTGTGCGCTTATTCGGAACCCTTCAAAACGTAAACAACTCGGTTCAGCTGAGGCTGGAGTTAGAAGAGCGTAGAAGAGAGGCCGAGGAGTCATCAAAAGAACGTGGAATGTTGCTTTCGCGAATTAGTCATGAATTGAAAACTCCGCTAAACGGCATAACTGGCATGCTTCAAGCCATTAAATTTGAAACCAAAGATAATGTCCGCATTCGCAAAGCAGATTTAGCGCTTCACAGTGCCGACCGCTTATTAGCTCTTATCAACGACGTACTCGACTATACCTCTATTATAAATAGCGAGTTTTCCCTTAATTTCGGTGACTTCTGTATTCGCTCACTGATTGAAGATATTGTGGATGTATTCAAAACAAAGTGCGCTGAAAAAGGCGTAAGGCTGTATGCAGTCCTGTCTTTCGATGAGCAAACCAATGTTAATGGCGACGCGGCTAGAATTAGCCAAGTAATAACACACTTGTTATCGAACGCCGTAAAGTTTACCTCCAAAGGCTATATATCAGTTCAAGTCACACTTAAACAGCAAGGTGAAATTCCAGTGTTACTCGCTTCCATTGAAGACACTGGTACAGGGATGAGTAATGACATTTTATCTCGCATTTTTAGTCCTTTTCAGAACGAAACGGAATGTGCTTCAGAAGAATTAAATGGTAATGGCTTAGGCCTTTCCATCGTTAATCAACTTGTGGACAAGATGAGCGGTGAGTTAGAAGTGCGCTCAACGTTAGGCAAAGGCAGCTGCTTCGACCTTGCTATTCCGGTTAAAATGTCAGTACTAGAAAAAGGGGGGCAGACAGATATTGAGTTATCACCAGAACTATTGGATTTACCCTTAAATATTCTGGTTGTTGATGACAATGATATAAATCGCTTGGTTCTGGCATCAATGCTGGAAAAGTTTAACTATGTTCCCGATGAAGCGGAAAATGGTGAAATTGCGGTACAAATGGCACGCACCAAAAAATACGACGTGATTTTTATGGATTGTGCGATGCCTGTGTTAGATGGCGTTAACGCAACAAAGGCTATTCTTCAAGAAAACCTTTTGCCCCCAAATGGTCGGATAATTGCGGTGACTGCAAATACAACGCCAGAAGACAAATCTAAGTGCAGTGATGCGGGCATGGTCGACTTTTTGTCTAAGCCCATCGTTCAAAACGATGTTTCGTTGCAAGTAAGATACGCATTGAATACCAAGTTGGTTACAGCCTAGAGTAAATTGCGCTTACTCAGTTAATCTTTATGAATGATTATTTAAAAATAGCCCAACGCGTAAGCGCTGGGCTGTTTATTAGAAAGTCTCGATATCACTTTATATAGACGCTGCCGCTAGGTTATCAACGGCAGTGTCATCAGTTTTAGTGACCTTAGAATGCGTAAGTGAACTTAGCATTCCAATGACGCGGTAACTCTGGAAGTACAATTTGACTGCCGAACAAGTCAGGGAAGTTTGCGCGGAAATAGCGTTCATCAGTTAAGTTCTTAACCGTTAAGTTTAGCGACCAGTTTTCAGCTTGATAAGATAAACCTGCATTCACTAGCGTATATGAAGGCAGCGTTACTGCACCTGAGAAACCAGACGCCACTTCATCGGCATTAACAACGCTTACACTCGCTGCGTATCCATTTAAGAAGTCATAGGTAGCGGTAAGGCCGTATGTATTTTCAGGAATACCAGCTTTGATAGCTGACGCGTTGCCATATGCGGTGTTACCGTTAGGTGTACCACCGAAGAACACTGATGGGTCATCGACGTTTACTAAATCTTCAGCGCCAAAGAAACCAAACTGGAAGCCACCGCCATCTAGAACGGTTAGATTGGTTACTTCAATGTTCGTATATACCGCAGTTAAAACAAGCTGCTCATTCACAACCCATCTTAGCTCAAATTCAGTTCCCTCATTCAATGTGGTGTTATTTGTTACTGTGGCCTGAGCATTAATGTCGGTGCGCTCTTGCTCGTAGATTGAAAGCGCAACGTATAAGCTGTCGTCCAAGAAAGAGCCTTTTACACCATATTCAAATAGTTCAGAGGTATCAAAGTAACCGCCAGGAATACCCTCAACGTCAATATTTGCTCCTTGGCCAGCTACAATTGTTGCTTGCTCAGCGACGGTAATATAAGGAATTAAACCAAGCTCAGATTTGTATGAAATACTGGCATTCCAAGAAATACCATCTTCTGTATCTTCGGCGCTGACATCTTCATCGCCACCGAATAAGGTGATACCACCAGGAGTAGTGCTTTCAACATCAATTGAGTCATACCGAACCCCTAATACAATGTTCAACCCGTTTTCCCATGTAAGGTCTGTCATTGCTGCAAGGCCCAAATTCAGATAATTCCCCACATCGTAATTTGAGTAACCAAAACCCGCTCTAGTTGCCAGTAGTCGTCTATCCAGCGCTGTTGATGGCCCGGTTAAATCACGACGGTCAAAATATTCGTTAATAAAGTCGTCGCCACTTTCAAAATCTGTATATCGGATTGATGGGGAGACTTGGAATTGCGCAAACAAGCTATTAGTTTCATATTCAGTGGCGAAGACTAACTTGTCTTCGATAACGTAGGCGTCGTGAAATTGAGAAAAACCGTAGGCGTTTTCATTTAAGTTTTCATAACTTTCATAGAAGAACTGGTTTTTGATTTCCCATGCGTCAGCGTAGTAAATCATATCGAAATATAGCGTGGTAACTTCGTTTTCTAATACATCATCAGCGGCAATAAGTGTTTGATCGCGTCCAAGTTTAGCCGTCCCCACGTTTACAAGGGCCATGTCCTCACTAAAACTAGAGCCGTCTTCAGTAAGTGGGTCAGTCACTTCGGTAAATAAGCTTGCAGCAAAGTATTCAAAGTGACTAATGCTTCCATCGCCATCGGCATCAAGCGGTTTGGCATCACCCGTTATATAGGTGCCGTTATCAATAAGATCTTGTGTAACACGGTTCCAGCCAGCATTCTGGTTACCATCATATTTATGGTACATGCCACCAAACTCAATGCTGAGGTTATCAGTGAGGTCCATGTCAAATGCTGCCTGAACCACGGTCTGATCAGTTTCGCTATTGCGATAAAATGAGTCTGAGTTTTCTAATTCAGCGTAAATGTAATAACCAAGATCTTTTCCAACAACTTTACTAGGTCCGCCAACCTCTGCTGTAAGGACATTTCGATCCCAAGAGCCAGTGGTATAAGAGAATTGGCCTGTTGGGCTGTCTAAATATTGACCTCTGCCAACTTTTGCTGACTTAGGATTGAAGTTAAGATAACCACCGATTTTTGCAGGGCCATAAATAGGAGATGCTGGTCCTCGCACAATATCAACACTACTAGATGCACCAATAGGCGTCGGGTAGTTTCCAGGGTTATCTAAGCGTCTGACACCACGAAAGTATACTTCGCCCGGCGTACCGCGCACATCCAAAGAGCCCGCAACACCAAAAAACGACTGCGTAAATGTACCCGGCGCGAACGCTACAAGTTCATCGATATCAGATACGTTGAAACGCTCCATCTGTTCTTGAGAAATAGTCGATGCTGAGCGCGGCGTTTCAAGTATGGATTTGCCAAAGCCAAATACAGACTCAACGTCTTGGCCTGGAAGACTCCCTAGCGATCCTGTCACCTGAATCTTCTCTACTTCTCGTTCCTTCACTTCTGTCTCTTCTTGAGCAAAGGCTTGCGAAGATAGAGCGACCGCAGTGGCCATCGCGAAAGCTTTTGCTAGAGGAGATAATTTGAATGTAGTGTTTTTCATGGTTTCCTCATTGTTTTTATTGCCCTTTTTTTGGGCTTTATGTACGCAATATTTCTAGTACGCTGTGTTTTCTGCAAGAGAGTTAGCAGGATAGGTGCCAATTACTTGCCCAGTTGGTCAACTTTTAACCTGCTCTTAAGTTGCTGAATTATATGGATAAAAAAATATAATGTTGTTCTTATATTGTTATTTTTATGTAAATGATAAAAAGTGCACTATCGAGTGCACTCAAACGGTGATTATTAGCGGTTTCTTGCACTAAAAAGAAAAGGAGCAACCTGTTTGTTTTGGAGGCTTGGTAATCCAGGGGTTAATGGCTTGCTGAACGCAATATACTGACAAGGTTTCAAAGGTTTACTTGCTCGAGTTGAGATTTTTTGATCAGGTAAGAACAAGTCAAGAACTACCGCGGTAATACCAGCAGATGTTACGGGTGAAAGTAAGATATTTTCAAGCCATTGAGGCAGTTTGGCGAGTGCTTCTGGTACCATCATCACACCAATCGCCATACCTAATGCACAGGCGGTAACAAGACTGCTTCGTCTATCTAGCGCGTATGTGGCAAGCAGCTTTAAGCCGCCCACGGCGACCATCGCAAACATTACTAGCGTAGCACCGCCTAATACGGGTTTTGGAATAGCTTGAAGTACACCGCCTACAATAGGGAAGCTACCAATAAAAACAAATAAACCAGCCACAAACAGGCCGACTTTTCGACTGGCAATGCCCGTTAGTTGAATAACGCCGTTGTTCTGACCAAACGTGGTGTTTGGGAACGTGTTTAGCATACCGGCAAGTAAAGAATTAACGCCGTCTCCTAAAATACCGCCTTTTACTCTTGATAAATAAACTGGGCCATCTACTGGTTGTTTGCAGAAAAGGCTGTTTGCCGTTAAATCTCCAGCGGTTTCTATTGCGCTAAATAGATAGATAAGAGCGATAGGTAGAAATAATTGCATATCGAACGCAATACCGAATGCAAATGGAGTGGGGACAGCTATTAAGGGTAAAGAAGCGAGGTTTCCAAAATCAAGGCCATGAGTGAGCCAAATATAAATAGTACCTATGGCCATTCCGACAAAAATCGCACTCAAACGAAGCCAAGCGTTGTTAGACGCATTCAAAAAAACAATAATGAGTAATACACCAAGGCCAACACTTAAGTTGTCGGTGCTGGCAAAGTCAGGGGCGTGAAAGCCTCCGGCGAGGTCGGTCATGCCTACGTTAATTAAACTAAGGCCAATAGCGGTAATCACAATGCCGGTAGTAAGCGGCGTAATTATGCGTTTAAGTTTGTTCACAAAAAAGCTAAACACAATCTCAACGGTAGCACCTGCCATAGTAAGGCCGAACAACAGTGCCAAGACATCTTCAGGTGTCCCTCCATTTGCTTTTACCTTGCTTCCGGCCAATATCAATGCGCTAATGAACGCAAAACTAGTGCCTTGAATTGCCACTAAGCCACTGCCTATTGGACCAATGCGTTTAGTTTGAATTGCTGTTCCAAGGCCGCTTACCAACAAGGCCATGCTGATAAGATAAGGTGTAAACTCTGTAAGACCCAATGATGATGTCACAATGAGCGTGGGCGTGATCACCCCAACAAAGCTTGCCAGTAAGTGCTGGAATGCGGCGGTAAGCGAAGGAAGAAACGCTGGCTCATCGTGTAAATCGTATAGTAAGTCGCTGTGATCAGAAGACATGTTTCTTTCCTTTTTTATTCATGCTGGCAGCGGAGTCGAGTTCACAGACGAATGCACAAGAATGTTCGCTGAACCTAACATTTAAATAAAAACGTAATAAGGAAAGAGGTAGGGGGAAGTAGACTCGTTCGACAAATAGCATAAGCAGTATTAATTAGGCTGAAAGCGTTCTTGACTGCAAGTTGTTGACCAACTGGTCTATCTCGGTGTGATTTTGTAAGTATTTGTATTTATAGTAATTAGCTTTGCGTTTTGGGTTGAAATATATGCGAGTGAAGAACTAAAAGCGCTTTTTTGGTGCTAAATCAAAAAAATGCGCTAAATTAGCGCATTTTTAAATTAAGTATAAAAAGCTAAGCCTACAAGGAAACGCCGTCGTCTAACGTCACAAAAATTGAATGACGTACTTCATTGTACATCGCTCTTGAGCAATGGCCTTCACCTTCTGTATCTTCTAACAGCAAAACGTCGCCAGCACCAAATACGTGTCGTTCACCGTTAGACACCGTAAACTCCGCTCGGCCTTTAATAATGAAAAGAAGTTGTCGTGCAGGGGCAGGGTGCCATTTAAAGTCGTAATCCGCTGGCGTTTCTCGAAAGATAATTTTATCTGCACCGAATTTTTCTGAAAGCATGCCAATTGGGCCGCCGTCTTTTAATGCAATATCAACTTCACCAAAGTGGCTTTTACCCGCTGCATCGTTGTAAATCCGTTTTATTTTCATTATGTCCCCATATTAAAAACTGTGGTGTTTTGAGTTCTACGCGTGTTTGAGTTTACAAATTGTTTTGTATAGTACTGACAAGCTTGCTGATACATCATCGTGAGTGACCGATTCAGCAGGATGATGGCTTATACCGCCTTTACAGCGAGTAAATAACATGGCAACAGGGCAAATATCTGCAATTGCCATAGCATCGTGCCCCGCGCCCGAGGCTAATACCCGCGGTGTGATACCGCTTTCTTCAACACCGCGAATTAACGCGTTTTTAAGCTGTGTGTCGCAATGTACCGCGGGTGCGCTATGGGTTTGTTCACGGTTTAACGATATGTGCCTTGTTTGCGCGATCTCATCAAATTTCTGCAATATTTCTGCCAAAACCGAATCACGCAAGCTGTCATCTTCGCTTCTGATATCTAACGAAAATCGTGTGCGACCAGAAATCACATTTACCCCGTTGGGAGCGTTTTCAATTTTGCCTACCGTTGCTACAACGCCAGGACGTTGTAGGCTTATACTTTCCACTGCTAATAGCATTTCTGCACTTGCACATAGCGCGTCACGTCGCATAGACATGGGTACCGTACCAGCGTGACCAGCCATTCCCTCAAGTACGAAATTGAAACGTTTTGCGCCAGCAATTGCGCTAACAACACCTACTGGCAAATTTTCTTGCTCTAATACTGGGCCCTGCTCGATGTGCAATTCTAAATAGCCTAGAATATCAGTACGTGAAATGGCGGCACTAATAACCGCATCGAAATTCAGGCCAAAGTTCGCCATGGCTTGTTCTAGGCTCACACCATTTTCATCTTTCAAATGGCGCCATTGCTCTTGCCACTTGCCCGTAAGCGCGCGGCTTCCTAGTAGTGTAGTACCAAAGCGGGTCCCTTCTTCGTCACAAAAGCCTATAATATCAATGTGGAAGGGAAATTTGGTTTGTGTGCCGTCAAACATTGCCACCAATGAAATAGCGGCAACAACGCCTAGCATTCCATCGTATTTGCCGCCGTTAGGTACGGTATCTAAATGGCTACCTAAAATTAGTCGCGGCGCATTTGGCACGCTTGAAGTATAGCGGCCCCAAATGTTGCCTACCGCGTCTTGCCAGGTGGTCATGCCAGCCTCTATCATCCAGCCTGAGGCTAATTGATTAGCAAGCTTGTGTTGTTCTGTTAAATAGCGCCTGTCTAGACAGTTCGGGTCTTGGCTTAAGGTGCCTAGCGTCTCGCACCTAGCCATTACTTGAGTCGCTAATTCAGCGAATTCATGCATTTGCGACTCCCGCCGCTTTGGCATCGGTATATACAGCGAGAGCAGCATCTACCCCTTTGCCCCAAGGTAATGCAAAACCTTGCATGCGAAGTACAGTTTCTAGCGACTGAAGTGTATGAAGCACAGCATCTTCTCTCGCATTGTAGCCCATTGTTCCAATGCGCCATATTTTCCCTTTCAGTGGGCCAAAGCTGGTGCCAATTTCAATATTAAAGCGAAGAAGTAAGGTTTCACGTACTTCTTCGCCGTGAACGCCATCAGGGATGTGAACACCTACAACGTTATACATTTTGTGCTTAAGATCGCCAAAGGGTTGAAGCCCCATGGCTTGAATGCCCGCAAGCATGGCGTCGCCCGCCACCTTATGACGTGCGATAACGTTTTGTTGTCCCTCTTCTAAATGCAAGCGTGCACATTCGCGCGCGCAATAAAGCATACTGGCCGCTTCCGTATGGTGGTTTAAACGCTCTTCACCCCAATAATCCATGATCATGGGTAAATCGAAATAGTTAGAGCGAATTTTAGGGCCTCGCGCGGCTTCGTGGTGCGCATCGCGGATACCTGCTTCAACGTGATGGCGCGTGCGTACCACTTTGACAAACTTATCGCTTAGCGTAATAGGGGCGCTGCCTGACGGGCCGCCCAAACATTTTTGCAGACCAACGGAAACTGCGTCTAATTTCCACGCGTCAACATCTAAAGGGTTTCCGCCCACTGACGCGGTAGCATCGCAATAGAATAAAACATTGTGTGCTTCACAGATTTCACCAATTTCTTCAAGGGGTTGCAGCATGGTGGTAGACGTATCACCTTGCACAATAGCAAGTAATTTAGGTTTAATTTCTTTCACTGCCGCTTCAATTTGCGCTGGTGAGAACACTTCTCCCCAAGGTACTTCAATGGTGTGAACCTCAGCATCAGCGCGCTCTGCAATTTCAGCAAGCAAATGACCGAAGCGACCGAAAATGGGGACTAGCACTTTGTCTCCTGGCTCTATTGCCGATACTAAAACGGCTTCAATGCCAGCCCGAGACGTACCGTCAACTAAAAACGTTTGCTGGTTTTGAGTATTAAATACATCGCGATAAAGCTGCATAACCTCATTCATATAGCCAGTCATCACGGGGTCATATTGCCCCACTAGTTGCGTAGACATGGCGCTCAATACGCGGGGGTAACAGTTAATTGGGCCAGGGCCCATTAACAATCGCGGTGGCGGAGAAAGTGGTGCGCAAGTTCTGTTAGACATTCCGCTGGACATAGAAGCACTCCTAGATAAGTACTTGCGCTAACATGCGCAAGCCAGTAATGGTAAGAACAACGGCGAAGATTTTCTTAAGTAATCCTGCGTCTAGCTTATTGGCAATAGCGGCGCCAATGGGTGCAAACAACACCGTAAGCGGAACGATGCATGCAAAACCAAGCAAGTTTACGTAGCCGTAGGTAGCGAAAGGGGCGTCAGCAGGTGTAGTGCCAACAAATAGCAAAGTAAGGGCAGCGGGAAGAGAAATAATTAATCCTACAGCAGCAGCGGTGCCAACCGCCTTATGGGCAGGGTAGTTGCAAAATGTAAGGATAGGGACGGTAAGTGTTCCGCCGCCAATTCCTACCATTGAGCTAAACAACCCTATGCAGGTTGCCATAATCGACTGACCTGCCTGTCCGGGAAGGCTATTGAATAATGCGTCTTTTTTACCAATAAGCATATTGATAGCAGACAAAGTGGCAATAACACCGAATAGCAAGGTTAAGAATGTTGGGTTGACTACGGTTACTGCATAGCTCCCCACTAGTACGCCTATTAATATAAATACTGCCCACGCTTTTAATAATGCAAAGTCAACATTGCCTTTACTGTGGTGCGCGCGAATAGAGCTCACAGAGGTTGGGACGATAGTGGCAAGTGATGTGGCGGTGGCAATAACCATTGCACTTTCAGGCGACACTCCAAGGGCCTGAAACAAAAAAAATAGTACTGGTACAATAACTATACCGCCGCCAACGCCCAGCATGCCTGCAAGTAAGCCTGCAAACACGCCAGTACCTACAAGCGACAAAATAACCGTAAGGTTGTCTATTAAAAACTGCATTTGATATGGATCTCTTCAACGTTTGTTTATGCCAACTATTTCAGCGCAGTGCCTTTGAGGGCTGTCGCAATCTGAAAGCAACGACGCTTTTGTGGCTTAGCTCATTAAACCGGTGGTTAAAACCGATTATTAAATTTCTGGTCACAAAAATTAATGTGCCAAGTTTGTTTCATTGGCCTAGCGGTGGCCCAGATAGGCTTTCCCATCACTTCTTGGGTCGCTAGCGCCACTTACCGTTCCGTCTGTATCGCGAATAATCGCGCCAGCATGGCCCATAAGTTCGTTGCAAGGGTCAACGGTGACCATGTCGTGGCCGCGCCCTAATAAGCTGTCGCCCACGTATTCAACTAAATCTCGTTCTGCTTTTAAATTGTGACTTTGATCACCCCAAGTTCTGCCCAGCAGCCATCGGCCCAGCGAGATAGCTTTTGCAACAGGTTGACCATGATAAATATGGCGGGCAAAGAGTGCTGCTTGGGTTTGAGGTTGTCCTTCTCCACCCATAGTGCCGTAGCTCATGCGACGACCGTCAACAAGTTCAGCAAACGCCGGGTTAAGAGTATGGAAAGGCTTCAACCCCGGAGCTAAAAACTGATTGCTGTTTGAGTCTAGTGAGAAAGAGGTGCCCCGATTATTCCATACGATGCCGGTTTGAGGGCTCACAACACCAGAGCCAAACTCCCAGTAAAGCGACTGTATGTAGCTCACCATTCTGCCCTCGGAATCACAGCAGCCCATCCAAATGGTGTCGCCGTGCTTCGCTTCATGAGGCCATGGCAGCGCTTTTTCCAAAGAAATGTTCTTAACCATCTCATTTAGTGCGTCGTCACTTAATAAGCTTTGCAAATCAACTGGTGTTCGAGATGGGTCTGTCACATTCGCGTTACGCGCAATGAAGGCTTGTTTGGTGCATTCGATAAGTAAATGCACCATGTCAGCATCGGTATTTCCTAAATGCTGTACTTTGTCATACAGCGCCAAGATTATCAGCGACGCTACGCCTTGTGTTGGTGCAGGCAGGTTGTACAGCTTACCTTTGCTGGTGGACACCGATAAAGGCTCAACAATAGTTGCTGTGTAATTGTTAAAATCTTCAAGCCGAATAGGGGAGCCAGCCGCTTCTAAGTCTTCAGCTAACTTTGAAGCCAGTTCACCGTTATAAAAATCGTCGAGCCCTTTCTCTGCAAGGTGCTTCAAGGTTTCGGAAAGTTTGGCTAACTTAAGAATTTTTCCTTTTTTAAGCGCTTTCCCTTTGATAAGGAATTGATGGAAGTTCTCATCAACACTCAGCTCATCAAAGGTTTTGTTACTGGCATCAACCAAACTTTGCGTTACTTCAATACCCCAGTTAGCTTGACTTATCGCAGTGTCAAATAATGTGCTAAGCGGCATTGGGTTTTGCCATTCATTGCTTATCTCTAGCGCGGCTTGCCAGCCAGCTACAGCGCCAGCCATGGTTAAGGCAGATTTGCCACCTCGGCTGGGAATAGTTTCGCTGCCTGCATAAAATGCCGGTGTTGCGCCTTTTGCTGCCACGCCAGATGCGTCAATGCCAATTGGTTTCTTGCCTGGTTCGCTTATTAGCCAGAATCCATCACCGCCCATACCATTCATGTGCGGGTATTCAACTGCAATTGACGCTGCAGCGGCTACCATGGCTTCAATTGCGGTGCCGCCTTTTTCCAATATGTTTAAGCCCACTTGTGATGCCGCAAAGTGGGGGGCAGTAAACGCAATGTTTGGTTTTTCACTCATTTTTAATTCCTTCAAAAATTCAGCAACAGCGCCATAGATTAGTGATCATAAGAGCGCAGCGTCTTCCTTCCACTTTCTAGATAAATGTAAAAGCTCACCAACGTGCGCTTTACACCCTTAGCGAGTGGTTAGTGCCTTCGCTAACGCGAGAAGTGCAAGATCGTTGCCTTTTTTGCCCACCAGCGATAATCCACACGGGGCGTTGTGTAGGGTGAACAATGGCAAATGCAGTTGAGGTAGCCCTGCAAGGCCAGCTATTGCTGTAAGCGCAAGTAAGGCGTTTCTATCATTTGCCAGTGTCGTTTCATCGGCGTTGCATAGAGGTGCAATTCCGGGTGTTGTGGGGATCACCAATACTTCTACTTCTTCAAACAATGTTTTTAGTTGGTTAACCACCACTGTTTGTTGCGCTTTGGCCTGTTGTATATCGTGTGTTGTTATAGTTTTACACCAGTCCAGACGCAACATGATATCTGAAGCGATATCGGGTTGAGTTTCTTCAATCCATTCGCCGTGTTGTTGCCATATTTCGGCGCCTTGCAAGGTGCGAAATGTGGCTGCGGTTTTCAGCGCATTCAAGTCTAACCTCGCCTTTGAAAAGGCAATACAGTCATTCTTGTGAGCAAGCTTTTTTAGCCATGAACCGCATAGAGAGCCATGCGCTGTTTGATTGAACAAATGTTCTGCAAATCCTAACCGAGGTTTTTTAGCAAATTCTTTTTGCGTAGAACTGGGTATACAAACCTCTGCGACCCGCTGCAATGTGTCTAAATCCCGCGTCAACCAGCCAACGGTATCAAATGAGGGAGCGAGCGCGACCATGTTGTCGCACGCTACCACGCCATGTGTGGTTCGAAGCCCCCACAACCCTTGGTAGCTTGCTGGAACACGTATAGAGCCTCCGGTATCAGTGCCCAAACCTATGTCAGCAAGGTGTGAACTCACCGCTACAGCGGACCCTGAAGATGAACCACCGGGTATACGCTCGGGGGCAATTGGGTTTATCAAATCTTCATAGTGCTTGTTTTGCCCATGCAAACTGTACGCGAGCTCGTCGGTAACCGTCTTGCCTTTAAAAATAGCGCCCGAGTTAAGCATGCTTTGAACGCAGCAATTAGTTGTTTCAGGTAACGCGTGCGTTGCAAGCCAATCTGGGTTTCCCGCTGCAGTTGGCAACCCTTTAATGTGAAACAAATCTTTTACCGCTAGCTCCAATCCACGAAGAGAGGCCTTTGTCTGGTTTAAAGACGAATGCGCTTTGCTATCACTAGTAATTGTTGCTTTTAAGTTTTCAACTGCCTGTGTAAATCTGGCATCACAAGGCTTCAATACGAAAGGAGAGCTCACAGCGTGCTACTTATTTTTATTTATTGTCCGTCTTACATTAATGAAACAACTGTTTCAGTTTAAAGTCAAGAGAAACAATTGTTACCATGTTGGAGACAAGCAAAAATAGATTACTGTGCTGCGAAGATTTGGAAAAATCAGCTGTCGAGAGGAAGCCTTCCAAGCATGAACGGTTTTTTTTGAGCGTCAGCCGAATTTTAAATTACAGGCTTACACTAGAACCCTTGTGGATTTCTTTTTAAAAAAGCAGATTCTTCTGGTGTAGATTCGCGCCCTAACACATGGTTGCGGTGAGGGTAGCGTCCAAACCTTTCAATCACCTGCTGGTGACGTTTCTCGAACTCATATTCACGCTCAAGCCCCTCTTGAGAGAATAGTTCGACTGCCACATCGTGAATAGCCAATGATTCGCTGTGCATAAATGGCATGTAAAGGAATGCGCATTGCTGTGGTGTGAGTACTTTGTCTGCTTCAACACTTACTGCTTCTTGCGCCAATATTAAAGCAATATTATCGGTGCTATAGGCATCGGCGTGGTTGCGGTAAATATTTCGTGAAAACTGGTCGAGAAGGATTATTTCTGCAAGGCGACCCATAGCCGTAGCGCGCCAAGGCCATAACTCGCCTTTGGCAGCCGCAGCACGCAATTTTGCGAATCGCGTAGTAATCGTTTTATCTAGTGCTGAATCTTCCTTAAACCATTGGTCAGGCGTTAATTCTCCAAACCAAAAGTCTAGCACACCGTTAGCTTCTTCCATGACTACCTGCGTTTTATCCATATAGACTCCAACAACACGCTTACAGAAGTGAAATTAAATTATCGGGTAAGTCTATACATACCTGTGCGGCAACAACTCAAGCATTGAATGAACTCTTTTGCTGTTACTTATACCCGTTTTAAAGTGCGATAGTTTCCTTTGCACTTGTAAAATCTAAAATCTCTGCTTGTGGATTTAATATAGTATTGCGCAAAAAGTGTTCTATTGGAAGTGCTAACGCTTCGGGCTTTCTAATTCGTCCATCTGGATATATACATCGGTGATTGCATCTACGCGATCAGCAGCCTTACTTCCTAGAGCGTCGTAGGTAAGGTTGCAAAGAGATGCAACAAGACTCATAGGCGCTGCATAACTGTCAAAAGGCGAGTCGCTTCCAATGTGGGTTATGAGCAAATGGTCGACATCATTGCGATAACCTTGTCCGGTAGGATCTGTAATTAGCACAGTTTTACAATGTTTAATGCTGTTTAGTACAAACTTGAATTGACGTGTTCTGCGACGAAACCCAAACAAGACAACTACATCATTTTCGGTAAGGTCAATAATGTCTTCGCTCAGCGTTTGCCCTGGTTGGGGGAGCACGCGTACCGAAGTGCGAATTTGCTTAAGCTGTTGCCTGAAATGAAGCGCAATAGGGTAGGCGTTACGAAACCCTATCAAAGTAACTTGGCTGGCGAAGGCGAGCTGCTTCGCTATTTCCGCAAGGGCTTCAGACGACGTACCTTCAAACGTGTTTGCTAGGTTTTTACTGTCACTTTCGTGTTGAAGAACACCACTGGAGGGGCTGACAACAGGAACACCTTGCTCACGCAGTTGAACAAGCGCTGCTTTTGCTTGTTGGTGCGAGTCAAACCCTAACTGACGAAAGAACCGACTTACGGTTGCTTTCGATGTGCCAGATTTTTCAGCAATTAATGAGGTTGACTGGCTAAGCACCGCTATCGGGTTTTGCTGAATATAATGCGCAATCGACTTGCCCGAGGGAGATAAAGAGGCATAGTGTTTTTCTATTTGCTGTAGAACGTCGTTAGGGCTGTTTTTTGTCATTAGTATCGCCTTGTCTATCTTATGCAATTATTTCACGACTTTTGTGCGATATACAATCACTACCTGTATTTGGCGACATTGCCAAGTTATTTGTAGGCATAGTTAGAAACGCCAAACAATTAAAAAGGCGCTTGGAGCGAGCCTGATTTATTACTTTTAGAAATTCTAACCTTGAACGCGCAATGTAAAATTTCAAGAAATAGAGAGGCTTACAAGGTTGCCGATAGTCTTTAGGGCTAAAGTCGCATTTATTCACCTGCCCAACTCTTACAATTTGGCACTACACTTTCATACAAGTGAAGGGTAAATATTCACAAAAGTGTCATTGGTTGGTAACTATCTTGTTGGTTCGATTTCCTCAGCTCATCGCAAAGGGGCAGCGCAACAAGGCTAAAACTCAGAGGTGCGGTGTGGTAAAGCTTTGGTCTGAATTGATCTTATTGTTCATAACGCTTCCCCTTGTTGTTCTTTATTGGATTAAGCATTTTGCAAATTATCTGATGCCGATTTTAGGTGTAATGGGGCTTTGCTGCTTAGCAATGTTGTTAGCTGATAAGCAATTTAAACCAATTAAATTATGGCGTTGGGACGACTATCGAACACATTTAAAAAGTACTCTTAAACTATTCTTGCCATGGGCTAGTCTGCTTGCATTAGTGGTTTATTTAGTAAAACCTGAACTATTCCTGCATTGGCCTATGAACGAGCCATGGATGTGGGTGGCCACTTTGCTCCTCTATCCAGTGGTGTCGGTGATCCCACAAGAAATTATTTTTCGCACTTATTTCTTCCATCGTTACAAGCGTATTTTACCGTCTAAACATGCAAGGTGGGCGTTGAGTACATTTTTGTTCGGGTTAGCACATTTGGTTTACGGAAATTGGGTAGCTGTCGTTATTTCTTGGATTGGCGGTGCTATTTTTGGCTATCGATACATGCAAACAAGTTCAACACCTGTGGTGGTGATTGAACACGCGATATGGGGAAGTTACCTCTTCACCATTGGCTTAGGATCTTATTTGGTTATTGCATCGTAAATTACTGAATTAAATTTCAGATAACACTCTTTTTTCAATGTTGTGTTTGTTGTGTAACTAAAACATGGCACCATAAATCCCAAACCAAGGAAGTAGGTTATGTTTAATGCGTTGTTTACTGTTTTAACGCACGTTTTAGCCAGTTACACGGTGTTTGAAAAGCACTCTGCCTACAGAGCTTTTAGTGCCCCGTTGATTCTGCAAGACGGCGATGCAAGTGAAGCCATTACCAGTCTATCCAGCGCACAGTCGCTGTTAAGCGAGCTGTGGGAGGCTTTTCTTTACCGTTTGCCTGGGCTTGCACTTGGTATCGTCATTATGGCGGCTTTTATCCTTGTTGCGCCACATGCCGCGAAAATACTGGTTAAGCCTTTTACACGTACAACTACCTCGCCTTTACTGCGCTCGGTGATTCAGCGAAGCGTTGGTCTAGTGCTCATTTTACTCGGTATTTATCTTTTTCTGTTTTTAGCAGGACTAACGGGGTTTGCTATTGCAGTGGTAAGTGGAACCGGTGTGGTTGGGCTTATTCTTGGCTTCGCATTTCGAGACATTGCAGAAAACTTCATTTCAAGTTTATTACTAACCATTCAACGGCCGTTTAGAATAGGCGACATTGTTCAAGTAAACGACTTCACTGGCATCATCCAGAAGGTGACCGCGCGGGCAACCACGCTGGTTGACTTCGATGGCAACCATATTCAAATTCCCAATGCCACTATTTATAAAGGCGTAATCAAAAATTTAACTGCCAACCCGCTTATGAGAGGGCATTTTGTAATAGGGGTTGGCTATGACTCAGATATCCAAGAAGCGCAGCAAATCGCTCAGCGAATTACAGCGCAACAAGAGAAGGTACTGAAAGACCCAGAACCACAAATCCTTATTGATGAGTTAGGTGCGTCTACCTATAACGTTAAAGTTTATTTTTGGGTGGATGTAGAGACAACGAGTGTGCTTAAGATGGCGTCGGTTTTGATGCGCAACATCACTCAGGCATTTTTAGACGCCAACATTAGCATGCCAGATGACGCAAGAGAGCGTATTTTTCCCCAAGGTTTGCTTGTTCAAAATGCAAGCGATAATGCCATAACTGACGAGCCAGAAACCTTAAAAGAAGTGGGCCCGTCGTCAATAGAACAAAACGTCAATGCTCTATCGCGTGAAGCGAGTACGAATGAAAATAAAGGCTTGGATTCAATGGATGATGACCGTTCTAAGTCTTTCAATAAGAATCTACAACGTGATGCCGATAGCCACGCTGTAAAAAATCAGCCGCGCGAAGCAAGTGCGACAACTGATAAAAAAACTATGAAAGGCGCGCCGATTGATGATGACGTGTCTTCTGAAGCCAAGGAAATAAGAGAGCAAGCACGTAGATCAAGAGATCCTGAAGCCGGCGAGAATATTCTTTAGGCAGCACACTGAGAAGCACACCCTTTCAGTATTTATGAAACGGGGGCGACAGGTGACAGGTTGCATCTGCCAAGGAACCCTTGCCATAAATTCACATGTTCTTGCATGGCGTTACTGTACTGTGTAAAACCGTCTTGCGTTTGTTGCTTAATATAGCGTTTAAAGTCATTGTGCAATGAGGGCTCAGCAAGCCACGCTTCCCAAAGTGGTGCTAGTTTATAGTGGTATTGGTTCACTAAACTGCCTACAGGTTGAATTTCTTCAATAAAAAAAAGATAAAAGACGTTGCGAAGTATTTTTGCTTTGTCGCTTGCTCTGCCCTGAGGACAGCTTACCGCGTCAAGCTCGGTGTTTAACATTTGAGTTAGCTGCGAAAGGCTGTTCGCTAATATTTGTTGAGTATGCCAAAGCGTAGCGGGCAAACGCGCTGAGCGAATAATTTGAAGCTGCTGTTCCAGTTCACTGCTATCTATAGGAGAGTCAATGTTCGTATCACTATCCTCCAGCTTTCCCTCATTTAGACTATTGAGGTAAAAAAGTGCGTTTACACTTGAGAGTGCGTCTTTATTATTTTCAACAGAAAACAATCGCTCTGGTGTGTTTAACGCCAAGCGTACCTCTTGGCTACTTTGAATAAGGTTTGCCCATGTTTTTGTGTAATCTCGTGCTTTCTGTTCCTGCCATGAGGCTATGGTGGCGGCGAGCGCAGTTTCACTTTGATTTACCTCTTTTTTTTCTTTTAATCTGGCTTCGCAGTTTTTAAGAACACTAAGCAGCTTACTTTCATGGACTAATCTTTGAGAGGGGAGCTGACTTTTACCTAGCGACGTATTGCGTTGGGCGACTACCGTGCCAAGTTCGCAATCCTGCAACGCATAGAACTCACGCAGATTTATACTAATTCCCTCGATATTGTGTTTAAGTGTGGCTGAGTCTGTCAATCTGGGAAGAGGCGTTACAAGATGATCATCAAAGGTGTCGGGTAGAGAAGTATCAAGTACTCTAGAGAGCCGCTCTGCGTAGTCCTTGATACTTTTCTTAACAGTATCGCCGCCAAAACAGCCAGCCAAAACAAATAGGCTAATGCTTAGGATAGTATATTGACAGGCTTGGTTTAGCTGCGAAAAAGTCATGCCGACGCACCCGTGTATAGACTGCGACCGCCATCAACATAAATGATTTGCCCTGTGATATAGGGGGCAGATATCAAAAAAGAGAGGGTTGTTGCTATATCATTCGGATTGCCCAACTTGCCTAATGGGATACTGGATACAAGCTTATCTTTTTCCTGATTATCCATAGAACGCTCTGGCCACAATATTGCACCAGGTGCGATGCCGTTCACGCGAACATGCGGTGCTAACTCTACCGCTAAAGACTGAGTTAACGAAGCTAGGCCAGATTTAGCAAGTAAGTATACACTGTGCTTTAAAAGCGGGCGGTCTATGTGCATGTCGACCATATTGATAATGCAACCTTGGCTCTGTGTTAGCGCGGGGGTAAGAGCTTGAGATAAGAACAAAGGCCCCTTTACATTGCTGCCGACCAACGATGTCCAGTCGTCTTCTGAAATGTCACCTACAGGTGTTGGATAAAAACTTGATGCATTATTGACTAAAACATCAAGCCGCCCCCACAGACATAGTGCACGTTCGCCGAGATTTCTTGCTTCTTGCGGGTCACAAAGGTTTGCTTGGATACACGCAGCTGAATTTGTGCGTTGAATATTCAGTGTTTCAGCTAGCGCTAGTGCGTCATTTTTTGAATGCTCATAGTGAATGATAACGCGATAGCCCTCACCGTGAAGTTGGCGAACCATTGCGGCACCAATCCGTTTAGCCGCCCCGGTTATCAGTGCCACAGGGCTTGAATTTGTCATGATAAATGCTGCTCTCTATTTTAAATCTTTTATTACATATCTACAGTTTCTTTTTAAAAAGCATAGGGGCTCCCCATTCAATATTCTGTGATACTTTTCAGTGCGCAGCCGCAAAAGGATCCCTGATTATTTTTAGTGCCTGTAGATATCGTCTAAAATTTGTTCTGCTTGTGCGATGTAATGCGCGCCAAATAATAACCCGTGATTTAAAATATGGTAAAGCTGGTATATTGGTTTTCTTAAACTGTAGTTTTTTTCGATTGGGCTGTGTTGATGGTAACCTTCAAAAAAAGAATTGGGGAAGCCGCCAAACAGTTCAGCCATGGCCAAGTCGGACTCACCGTCGCCAACATAAACAGCGGGATCAAATAAAATAGGGCCTTTTTTGCTAAAGCCGGCGTTACCCGCCCATAAGTCACCGTGCAATAATGAAGGGTGGGGTTGATGCAAGCTAAGAAGGTGTCTAATTCGCGTCACAATGTCATCGATATCACCATTTTCGCTTTTCCAAAGCCCGTTTGACGCTAAACGCTCAAGCATACTGCCAATGCGTTTCTCAGCAAAAAAGTCTGCCCATGAAGCCATTCGCCCATTGGTTTGAACATTAGCACCAATATAGTTGTCGTGTGGCCACCCGTAGCTAGTAAACGCATTAACAGCATGAAGTGCAGCTAGCTGTTGCCCTAATGTGAAATAGTCCTCAGCGCTAGGTTCAATGAATCGAATGTGCGAAAGCACAAGGTACTCCATATTCGGTGTTTCATTGGTGGTGATGCCGTGACAAATTACCCGCGGCGTTAATATAGTTTGGGTGTTGGCGATTTCCGTCAGCCCCTCTGCTTCATGCGACAGTTGCTGAGTTTCATCGTATTGGCGAGTTTTAACAAAGTATCGGTGGGTGGTGTCTTTGATAATGTAACTTTCGTGTGTATCTCCGCCACTCACGCGTTCGGCTTTTTGGCAGCTAAAAAACTGCTGGGTTTCATCTGAAATATGCTCGCTGATAAAGTGCCACATATTACACGCTCTGCTTGGTTTGTTAATTTCAATCAAGACTTTGAAAAGGCGTACGAGTTAATTGTTTAACCTCCATGGAGGTCTGTGCGCAACAAAGCATTAGCCCATATAGATATTTTGCCTTAGTCTAAAGTATGGGATAAAAATGAACAATTGCATATTTTCATGAGCAAAAACATTCTTTAGAACACATAAATTTCACGATCGTGGCCAAGAAAGAGTTTTGAATATTGAAGTTGACCATACACTGGTTATAATCCACCACTTGCTTTGAGTTAAGCCCCACTGCTATGTAAAAGAAGTGGAGTGCTTGGGTAGTCGATATGTCACTACTTTCGTTAAGTTAATAAGCAAACTTCGAGTGCCAAAGAGCACGATTAAATTTTTTAAAATATGCATGTGGCGCAGAGTAGGCGTCACCACTGTAAAGGAATTAGAATGCCTGTAATTACCCTTCCTGATGGAAGCCAACGCGCTTTCGATAACGCTGTTTCTGTATTAGATGTTGCAAACGATATTGGCCCTGGTTTAGCCAAAGCAACCATTGCAGGAAAAGTAAACGGTGAGTTAGTTGACGCCGTTGATATGATTGACGCGGACGCACAACTTCAAATTATTACTGCAAAAGACGATGAAGGTTTAGAGATTCTTCGTCACAGTTGCGCGCACTTGTTAGGTCACGCTATTAAACAGTTATGGCCAAACACCAAAATGGCTATCGGCCCAGTTATCGACAACGGTTTTTACTACGATGTTGATATGGAAGAAAGCCTAGCCCAGGAAGATTTAGCCAAGCTAGAAAAGCGTATGCTTGAATTGGCTAAAACCAATTACGATGTGGTTAAAAAGAAAGTGAGCTGGCAAGAAGCTCGCGATGCATTTGAAGCACGCGGCGAAAGCTACAAAATGGAAATCCTTGATGAGAATATCAGCAAGGAAGATAACCCAGCGCTTTATCACCATGAAGAATACATTGACATGTGTCGCGGTCCGCACGTACCGAATATGAAATTCTGTCATCACTTTAAATTAATGAAAGTGGCAGGGGCTTACTGGCGTGGCGACAGCGACAACAAAATGCTTCAGCGCATTTATGGCACAGCGTGGGCAGATAAAAAGCAGCTTAAGTCTTACTTACAGCGCTTAGAAGAAGCAGAAAAGCGCGACCACCGTAAAATTGGTAAAGCGCTTAACTTATTCCATTGGCAAGAAGAAGCACCAGGTATGGTGTTCTGGCATAACGATGGCTGGTCAATTTATACAGAGCTTGAAAGCTTTGTTCGTAAAAAATTGCGTGAATACGGCTACGACGAAGTAAAAGGCCCATTAATGATGGACCGAACGCTTTGGGAAAAGTCGGGTCACTGGGATAAGTATGCCGACAACATGTTCACCACAGAATCTGAAAAGCGTGAATATGCAGTAAAACCAATGAACTGCCCAGGCCACGTGCAAATTTTTAATCAAGGTTTGAAATCGTACCGTGACTTACCGCTAAAAATGGCGGAGTTTGGCTGCTGTCACCGCAACGAACCATCGGGTGCACTGCACGGCTTAATGCGTGTACGTGGATTTACCCAAGATGATGCTCACATTTTCTGTACAGAAGAACAGATCTTAGCAGAGGTGAGTGACTGTATTAAGATGGTGTACGAGACATACGCTGCATTCGGTTTTGAAGATATCAAAGTTAAGTTGTCTACTCGCCCTGAAAAGCGCGTTGGTGCTGACGAGATTTGGGATAAATCAGAAGCTGCGCTTGCTGAAGCACTAAAAGCGAACGACATCGAATTCGATTATCAGCCTGGAGAAGGCGCGTTCTACGGACCGAAAATTGAATTTACGCTGCACGACTGTTTAGACCGTGCATGGCAGTGCGGAACCGTTCAGCTAGATTTCTCAATGCCGGGCCGCTTAGGTTCTACTTATGTTGCCGAAGACGGTGAACGCAAAGTGCCGGTAATGATTCACCGTGCGATTTTGGGTTCTTTAGAACGCTTTATCGGCATTTTGACCGAGGAATTTGCAGGTTTCTTCCCACTTTGGTTGGCACCTCAGCAAGTTGTAGTAATGAACATTACTGACAAACAAGCTGAATACGCGTCAGATTGTGTGAAAAAACTGCAAAATTTAGGGTTTAGAGCAAAGTCTGACTTGCGAAATGAGAAAATCGGCTTTAAAATCCGCGAACATACACTGAAGCGTATCCCATATATGCTAGTGGTAGGCGATAAAGAAATGGAAGCGGGCGAAGTAGCAGTGCGATCTCGTCGCGGTGACGACCTAGGCAAAATGCGCCTGGAAGACTTTATTGCCATGGCTCAGCAAGAAGTTGTTGAAAAGACGATTAAGTAGTTGAGCAAATTGTGTATAATGCACAATTAAGGTGTCTGCTTTTGGTTTTATTTCAAGTTAATCAAAATGGTTAACGGTCCCAAAAGCAGACAAAAGAATTAAATGTTTGGAGGAATAGCACATTAAAGGCGCTAATAACAAGGCTCAGGGCGATAAAGCCCGCATTAACGATGAGATTAAAGCCAGAGAAGTAAGACTAATTGGCAAAGACGGTGAACAGGTTGGTGTGGTTTCGCTAGCAGAAGCTACGCGTGCCGCTGAAGAAGCGAGCCTAGATCTAGTAGAAATCAGTCCAAATGCCGAGCCGCCAGTCTGTAAAGTTATGGACTATGGCAAATTCCTCTTCGAAAAAAGTAAAGCTCAAAAAGAGCAGAAGAAAAAACAGAAGCAAATTCAGGTCAAGGAGATTAAATTTCGCCCTGGCACTGATGAAGGCGATTACCAGGTCAAACTGCGCAACCTGCGTCGCTTTCTTGAAGGTGGTGATAAAGCCAAAGTTACGATTCGCTTCCGCGGTCGTGAAATGGCGCACCAAGACATCGGTATCGATCTACTAAACCGCGTTAAAACCGATTTAGAAGATATCGCTACTTGCGAGTCTTTCCCACGCCGTGTGGAAGGCCGTCAGATGATCATGGTGCTAGCCCCAAATAAGAAGTAGTAACGGTCTAAAGTTTTCGGGAATCTGCACCCTGAAACACCTTGCTGCTAAACATTAACCGGTATTAGGTGACTGCACACCAAACGTACCGATATTAAACAATGCGGAGTTTTAGCAATGCCTAAAATGAAAACTGTAAGCGGTGCCGCCAAACGTTTTAAGAAAACGGGTTCTGGCCGCTTTAAAAGCAAACAGTCTCACTTACGTCACATTCTGACTAAGAAGAGCTCTAAGCGTAAACGTCACCTTCGTGGCAAAAAACTGGTTCATGACTCTGATACCAAATTGGTTCAGCGCATGTTGCCTTACGTATAAGACTTAGGAGACTGATTAATGGCTAGAGTAAAACGCGGCACTATCGCACGTGCTCGTCACAAAAAAGTCCTCAAGCAGGCAAAAGGTTATTACGGCGCACGTTCACGTGTTTATCGCGTAGCGGTACAAGCTGTAACTAAAGCTGGTCAATATGCTTACCGTGACCGTCGTCAGCGCAAGCGTCAATTCCGTCAACTATGGATTGCACGTATCAACGCTGCTGCACGTCAAAATGGTATGTCATACAGCCGTTTCATCAACGGTCTGAAGAAAGCGTCTGTTGAAATCGATCGTAAGATCCTTGCCGACATCGCAGTACATGACAAAGCAGCTTTCAGCGCACTAGTCGAAGCGGCTAAAGGCGCTTTAGCTTAATTATTAACTAATTAAGTTTAAGTTCTTTCGGAAAAGGCGAGCAGGATGCTCGCCTTTTTTCGTTTCTGGCTACTATGCGGTTTTAAAGCAAAGTACTCTTCATCCACACAACTCTTTCATTCGTTCTATATTTGCCTCTCATCCATAAATTGGCTTCTTACCTTAGTAATACTCTACGCTGGTTTAAATCGTCAGCCGCATAGCTTCTGCGGCAGAATAGTGCTCTTTCGCTTACTGTTACTCACAGTCAAAAAAACAGGGCCGAAGCCCTGCTCATATTTATACATTAGCGAGAAGCGCTTTATTTCTTCTCTACACGTCCGTAGCGGTCAGAAAACCTTACAATGTCATCTTCACCTAGGTACGCACCAGATTGAACCTCTATAAGCTCTAGCGGAATCTTACCGGGGTTTTCTAAGGCATGCACTGCGCCAATAGGGATGTACACTGATTCGTTTTCAGTCACTAATTGGGTATCGTCATCAATGGTGACATTGGCACTACCTGATACTACTATCCAGTGTTCAGCACGGTGATGGTGCATTTGAACTGACAACTTTTCGCCAGGTTTAACCGTAATGCGTTTTACTTGGAATCGAGCGCCGCTATCAATAGAGTCGTAGCTACCCCACGGTCTAAAGACTTCACGATGAAACTCAAACTCTGGACGCTTTTCAGCTTTGAGCTTATTTACGACGTTTTTAATGCTTTGTGCGTCATCTTTGTGAGCAACCATCACGGCATCTTTCGTTTCGACAACAATAACATCATCTAGGCCAATAACAGAAACAAGGCGCTGCTCGGCGTTTATATAGCTATTTTTCGTGTTTTCTAAAATAGTGTCGCCAATACACACGTTACCGTTATTATCTTTTTCAGATGTTTCCCATAACGATGTCCAGCTTCCAACATCACTCCATTCTGCATTAAGAGGAACCATGGCCGCGCTATCTGTCTTTTCCATTACAGCGTAGTCGATAGAGTCGTCAGGGCAGGTCGCAAACACGTCTTTATCTACTCGAATGAAATCTAGGTCGGGGGCTTCTGTTTCAATAGCCTGACGACACACTTCTAGCATTTCTGGGTTGTGTGTGTGCAACTCTTCAATGTAACGACTTGCTTTGAACATAAACATGCCGCTGTTCCAAAAGAAATCGCCCGACTCAACATACTGCTTGGCTGTCTCAAGTTCAGGCTTTTCAACAAAGTCTGCTACTTCAAAGCCGTTGTTCAGGGCCGCACCAGCCTTAATATATCCATAGCCAGTATGAGGTTGGTCTGGAACAATGCCGAATGTAACCAGTTTGCCTTGCTCAGCGAGCGTTTCAGCTTTGATTATCGCTTCATGAAAAGCAGTTTCATTTTTAATCGAATGGTCTGCAGCAAGAACGAGTAATACCGGGTCTTCATCATCTTTAGTAGCATGTAGAGCTGCTAATGCAATAGCGGGCGCTGTATTACGGCCCACTGGCTCTAAAAGAATTCCGTCGTGCGCAATATTCTTTTTCCGCAATTGTTCAGCAACTAAAAAACGATGCGCATCGTTACAGATAAATACCGGGGGCTCAGCGTTGGTGCCATTAAGACGAGTGATCGTGTCTTGGAGCATCGTACTGTCTGATGTTAAAGATAGGAATTGTTTTGGTAAAGCAGCGCGAGACTTTGGCCAGAGGCGGCTACCACTGCCGCCCGCCAATACAACAGGTTTCATATACTGATGTCCTTTTCTCTATTTAGAATTCACTAATAAGCGTTTTTGTTAATAAACCCGTTGAAAACGGTCATGAAAACTATTTTTATATCGAACCAAATAGACCAGCGGTGTATGTAGTCTAGGTCGTACTCAACGCGCTGAACCATCTTGTTAGTTGTTTCTGTCTCACCGCGTAAACCATTAACCTGCGCCCAGCCAGTAATACCTGGCTTCACTTTATGTCGTAGCATATAACCGGTAATAATTTTTCGATATTCTTCATTGTGGGCTACGGCATGAGGGCGGGGGCCTACAATAGACATGCGGCCTTGTAGAACATTAATAAATTGAGGGAGCTCATCAAGAGATGTCCGTCTCAAAAAACCACCGATCTTAGTCAAACGAGCGTCATTCTTTGTAGCTTGTTTCACAACAGCCCCATTGTCTTGAGTAGTCATAGAGCGAAACTTATAAACAGTAATCTGCTTACCATCTAGCCCGTAACGCTTTTGCTTGAATATCACAGGTCCTTTGGATGTCAGCTTAACCGCAGCGGCAATAAATAACATTGGGACTGAAATCAACATTAAAATCAAACTACTCAGCACAACGTCCTCTAAACGCTTGAGAACGTCACTTGCACCTTGAAACGGCGTATCATAAACGCTCAGCGCTTGAACGTTGCCCACGGTTTGCCAGCGCGCGTTCAGCAAGTTGTACATGAAGAAGTTTGGAATAACGTAAACGTTAGCTGTCGTGTCGCTACACTGTTCAAGAATGGCACGAATTCGATTTTCGGCACTCATGGGAAGAGCAATATAAATGTAATCAACTTCGTTTCGTTTAGCCATTTCGATGGCGGCTTCTATGTTACCCAGCACCGCTCCTTGCATTTCATGAGGAAGTCGTTCAGCCTCTCTGTCATCATAAATGCCATTAAAGCGAATGCCTAAATGTTCGTTTTGTTGTATCTGAAGAGCGACATTTGCACCTAAATGGGTTGCGCCAATAATAATCGAACGACGAGTATTTAATCCGCTTTTACGTATACGAAAGAGGAATTTTCGCATCATAAAGCGCCACAGAATGAGCACAACGAACGACGAAGCAAACCACAATAAAATTGCAGGGGGAGGTGTCTTAATCTCTTGAACAAAGAAATAACCCATCGACATTGTACCCAAGATACTCAATGCCCAGGTAATCGCTGCAGCTCTTAGCATTTCAGGCGTTCTGTGACCTCGCCATGACCGATATAATTCAACGCCTTCAGCTGAAATCTGAAAGCAAATCACATTGATAAATAAAAGAATTAAGCTGGTAGTATCAATTTGTGTACCGTAATAGGCTGCTGACGAATAATACAATATCGTCACCAAGGAAAGGTCAATCAGCCTATAAATAGTTGAAAAACCACTTTGGTTTCTGACAACCAAACCACCATTGGTACTGGGCTCTACTGGGTGAGCTTTAAGTGCTTTGTTAGATTCTACTCTATTGTCCATTGAAGTATCTCTAAGTGAAAAGTGAAGTCTGTAGCCAAAGCTAATGACAACAAAAACAAGCTAAGCCGTGATTAAGAAGAATAGCGAAGACAACTTATGGATGATTAGGCAAGTACTGTGCCCACTTTCAAGCAACAAAAATAGATTAACGCAACGTGCTGATTATATTCGCGTTGAAATCTATCTACCTATAAGCTCAACTATCACAGAAAACTATATTATATTGATGTTGTAATTTTATTACAGGAACCATGTTTATTTCGTACTAAAATGGTGCAAATTAGGTAGAATACCGCGCTACTACTTTTCATCGGCAATATAAATAAGATAGCATATAACGCAATTAAATTGCGGACATATAGGTGAAACAATACCTATGTATAGTTTGACAAATAGGGCTATCTCACTGGCAAGGCTGACATTATCGCTCACAACCCCGGGTTCCGGGGAGTGGGGGTAACTTATTTTACAAATAAAGAGAAGAAAAAACGGCACGCCTATTGCTCCGTGAAGACTGTTCAAGAACTATGCAGGCAATAGCCGCAGTACATTGTAAGAATTACACTCATTGTTGGCTGCATCGCTGATTACAGCGTTTTCTAATGGGTCATTAAAAAAACGCACTTTAAAAAATGCACTGTTTTAATACACCAAAGCCATCGTAGGAAGGAAATAACATGTTAAAAAGGACCAAAAGCATCGTAGCAATGTCGGTGATTTGCGCCACACCGACTCTATGTGCCCAAGAGGCTGGTCGAATTCAGGCAGGGAAATTTGATTTAATCCCGTCATTTACGTCCTCGATGGCGTATGTCGATAACGTTGCTTACGCCCGTGGTGAAGACCCCGAGATTTTCAGTTGGCGTGCAATCTTTTCACCTGAGGTGATTGCAGTTACACAAGTAGATGGAAACCCATTCCAAGTAGGCTATCGTCTAGAAAGAGGCGTGTTCTTTTCAAGTAGCGCTGATGACTATACCGACCACTTTGTAGAAGCTTCCGGTGAATATGAGTTAAATAGTCGTCATAGGTTAAACGCTATTGCCCAATTTGAAGATGGACACGAAGAACGCGGTACAGGTTTTTCATTGGGGCTTGGTACTGCCATAGATACGCCTGACCGATATATAAGCACATCAATTGGCGGCGAATATTCATATGGTGCCGTTACCTCTGACGGTATGTTAACGTTCAAAGCAAATCGAGAAACTCTCGATTATGACAGATCTGAGCAAGTGTATTTGATACGTGATAGGGTCAAAAACCTAGTTGGGGCTGAATTTGGTTATCGTATCGGCCCGGCCACCACTGCGCTTCTTGATGTTTCTCAAACGTATGTAAGGTATGACAACCAAATAGGCATTGTTACTCGCGACAGTGATGAAACACGAATTCTTTTAGGTCTTAGGTGGGAATCTACAGCAGCGACCACGGGTTTTGCAAAAGTAGGTTACAAGGAAAAAGATTTTGAGGCAGCTGAACGTAGTACCTTCTATGGTACTGATTGGGAAGTAGGTATTGATTGGCAACCGCTTTCATACACATCATTTCGTTTCTCAACGAGTGCAGATACTAGAGAAACAAACGGTGAAGGTAACTTCATCAGGCACAGGGGCTTTGATGTGTCTTGGAACCATGAATGGCTCAACCGTTTAACTTCGTCTGTAAGAGTGTCACGAGCAACTGATGAATACATTTTAACCGGAGAAGACATTGAAAATAGAGATGATGAATTTATGAACTACATGGCTTCATTGAATTATCAGGCCCGTAGATATCTATCGTTTTCTCTATTCTACCAATTAGCCGATCGTGACAGTAATCGAGAGTTGATTGGATACGATCGAAATGTTGTTGGAATATCCGCAGAGGTTACGTTGTGAAGCAACACCCATTTATTAGTTTAGTCATTTTGTTTTTTTTAACGGTTAGTCATGCTGCGGTTGCACAGCAGGGCAACTTAAGCATGAGCCAATACCAACTAGGTTCAGGTGATAGAATTAGCATAAGTGTTTTCGGTCAGGACGATCTTTCTATGGAAGTTCGTTTACCTGATGTAGGAACAATTAATTATCCTTTTCTCGGTGAGGTAAAACTTGTAGGGCTAACAGCTGACGAAGTTGAAAAGAAAATTTACGATGGTTTGCTGGGTGACTACCTAGTAAACCCTTCGGTTTCCGTTGCAATAATTGAATACAGACCCTTCTTTATTGATGGTGAAGTAAAAAGGCCTGGCGGTTATCCCTATCAGCCAGGATTGTCGGTAAACAAAGCCGCAGCGCTTGCGGGAGGATACACCGAGCGTGCAGCGCGCGACAAAATTACCATAATTCGTGAAAAAAACGGCAGGACAAACGAGTTCACTGTGACCGTCAGCGATATGATCCAACCTGGTGATATCATTACAATCAATCAGCGTTTCTTCTAAATTACGTAGCGTGCAGGAATTAAAATGGCAGTAAATGGCAGGGAAGAGTTTAATGCTGGTGTGTTTGACAACGAAACCATCGACATTGCTCATTATTTGGGAATTATCAAGCGTTACGCATTTCGTATTGTTTCACTAGCAATTGCTTTTACAATTTTGGTTGCGTTGCTGGTGATGCGTATGACGCCAATGTATACCTCTACCACAACGATTCTCGTTGAAGCCGAAAAAGCGAACGTTGTTTCTATTGAAGAAGTGTATGGTCTGGACACAAAGCGTAAAGACTATATGCAAACTCAGTTTGAAATTCTGCAGTCGCGTCAAATTGCTGAGCGCACCGTTGAAAGCTTGTCGCTTTATAATAACGAAGAGTTTATGCCTTTCGATGAAGGCCCAGGCTTATTAGATGAGTTGAAAGCACAAATTATTGAAGCGTTGCCGTTTCTACCTCAAGAAGAGCCAAAGGAACTGACTGACGAGCAAATATTGGCGGCTAAAAAGCGCAAAGCAACATCACTTTTAATGAAAGCCCTCACCGTTGAGATGGTTGATAACACCCAAGTGATGAGAATTACCATTACAACAGAATCTCCCTCGCTTTCAGCAGAGTTAGCCAACGCTGTAGCCGATGTTTACATTGAAAACTACCTTCAAGCTAAGCTTGATATGACCGCCAAAGCCACCTCGTTCTTAACCGATAGCCTTGAGGGCCTTAAGCAAAAGCTTATAGTTGCAGAGCGAAATCTTGCTAAGTTCTATGAACAAAACCAAGTAGTGAATATTGATGGTGTTGTAGGGCTTGCCGCCGATGAACTCGAACAGTTGAGTAAGCAATTACTCGATGCGCAAACTGCGCTTAAGCTTAACGCTGTTATTTATAGGCAAACGCGAAATGACGTTTCACTTGACGATATTGCTCGTTTACCAGAAGTGCTAAATCATCCGACTATCAGGGACGTACGCCGAGACGAGGCGAAAGCAATGACGCGTGTGAGCGAACTGAGCAAGGTTTACGGCCCAAAGCACCCAAGAATGATTGCGGCGAATGCGGAACTTACTTCAATTAGGGAAACCTTAAACAGCCAGATTAGGGATCTGATCACCAGTATTACGACCCAATATGAAGTGTCTGAAGAACGAGTTGCTCAATTAGAACAAGAAGTTGCCCAAGCAAAAGCCGAATTCCGTTCTTTGTCTGCACTTGACAATCAGCGCAGGGCACTGCAGCGCGAAGTTGACATTAACCAGCAGCTTTACAACTCGTTTTTTACCCGCCTGAAGGAAACCGATGAACTAGGTGGTTTTGAATCGGCAAACGCGCGAGTTCTGGACGCGGCGTTACCTAAATATGTTCCTTCTGAGCCAAACACAAAGCTTCTGATTGGCGCAGCCTTTGTATTTAGTATTGGGTTTGGTGTTTTTCTAGCAATAGCAATGGAGACGCTAAATAGCGGAATACGGTCGGTTGAAGATGTTGAACGTAAACTAGGTCAGCGTATGCTTGGCCTTATTCCATGGCTTGCACACAAGAAAAAGACTGATTTGCCAATCCGTTCTTACTTCGATGGTAAAAAGCATCAGTTTGCCGAATCGGTACGAACGCTTCGTACAAGTTTATCTTTATTGAACCTCGATAAAGAGCAGCAAGCGATAATGGTTACCTCTAGCGTGCCAAAAGAAGGTAAAACTACGGTTTCTATTAACCTAGCGTTTGCGTTGGGCCAACTAGATAAAACGATTTTGATTGATGCCGATTTGCGTCGTCCGAGCGTGGGTAAACAGTTTGGAATACCGAACTACCAGCCAGGTGTTGCTAATCTTATCCTAAAGTCACACACGTTTGATGAGTGCTTGGTGCGAGATGAAGAGTCAAACATTGATATTCTCTCCGCAGGGACCATCCCATCTAATCCACAAGAACTGTTGGCTGATAAAGGCTTTGGAGAGCTTATTGCCCAGCTTAAAACCCAATATAAATATGTTGTTGTTGATACCGCGCCAACGCAGGCAGTAAGTGACTCCATGGTAATTGCCAACTCATGTGATTCAGTTATTTATGTGGTTCGTGCAGACAGCACCAGTGAAAAGTTAATCAATAATGGCCTTTCTCGGTTCCTCCAGGTCGGCCATCGTCTTGATGGGGTAGTACTAAATCAAGTAGACTTACGAAAATCTGGTGCAGCACAAAGGTATGCTGGTTTTTATGACCAATACGGTTATACAAGTCATAAAGGCAGCTAACAGTATTTATTGATAGATTTACATAGCCATATATTACCTGGTATCGACGACGGTGCCAGGTCTTTAGACATTGCCTTAGAAATGGCTCAGCAAGCCGTAGACTGCGGAATTAGTCATATGGTTTGCACTCCCCATATCCATAAAGGTTACTTCGACAACTCTCCTAGTTCCATTAAACCTGTATTTGACAAATTTGTTGAAGCAGTGACTAATGCTTCAATTCCGCTCACGCTTTCCTACGCTGCAGAGGTTAGAGTGAATGAGCTTATTCCCGTATGGTTTAAGCAGGGCGAGCTTCTATTTTTAGGAAAGCACAACAATAAGCAAGTGCTGCTGTTAGAAATGCCTCACAGTCATATTCCGCAAGGTTTAGATGTTTTGATTAAATGGTTGTTGCGAAACAACATTCAGCCGCTAATTGCGCACCCAGAACGCAATAGAGAGCTCTTAGCTGAACCTCATAAGTTTACATGGCTTCAACGCCAGGGCTGCCTTTTTCAAGTTACTGCAGGCGCTTTGACAGGACGCTTCGGTGACAATGTTGAACATTTTGCTGTTAGCCTTATGCAGAAGAAGGCGTTTCATGTTGTAGCCTCTGACACACATGACCTAGTTAGGCGCCCTAATGACATGAAAGAGGCGTTTGATGTTGTTGCTCATTTCAACCCAACATATGCAAAGAATGTTTTCATTGAAACACCAAGCGCTATAGTTCAAACGGCACCAAGGCAACCAGAATAATATGGCAATGGACTTTAGAGCGTTACGGAGCAAGATTGCGACAAGTGTTAAGTTAAGTGTCGCGCTTAGGTTGCTAGTTGGAGGGTTGGCGCTGTGGTGCGTGGTGTGGAGTGCTCAGCTATTTATAGCTGGAAATGCTTATTACAATGTCAAAAACAGCATTAGTCTGTGGCAAAAAAAGCCAGAGCTTGCGTCTATTGAAAGCATTGATAGGGCCTTAGATAAAATTGCAACAGCATTAAACTACTTCCCCAAAAATGCGCTTTATTATCAGATACAAGGGCAGCTTTACGAATGGAAGGCATACTCCGAAAGCGAGTCGGCTACGGTTGAAAGCATGCAAACCATTAAAGAAAACGAGTCGCGCAAATTATCGCATGCAGCGGCTAGCTACGAAAAGAGTTTAGCGCTAAGGCCTAATTGGAGCGGGAGTTGGATTGGGTTAGCTTCTATCAAATGGAAGCTGAATGAATTGGACGAAACATTTTATACGTATTTAAATAGAGCCATAAACGTTGGGCCGCAAGATGCTATTGTGCATAAATTTGTTGCTGAATACGGGTTAGCGATGTTTTCTGCCCGGTCTGTACATTATGTAAAAATTCAAAGCAGGCTTAAGCGACATCTTGATTTAGGGATTCAAAACCCGCTCAGTAGAGACTTCGTCTTAAATACCATACAAAAACAAAACGCAAATGCGACGGTTTGCCGGTGGTTAAAGGCATCGAGCTATCCAGTCCGTAAGCGTATCCCAAATTGTGTGAGTTACGACTAGCGCTAATTTATCTAGTTGCTATCCTTTTCCTTTTAACCAATCCCACAAACCTAGAGAAAACCCTTCAAATAAGTTAATACCTAACCAGCTTTTTAAAATGTAAAGCAGCACTAGGCCGAATAACAGTGAAACACTGAAAAACGTGGCAACGGTTACTGCCATTGCAATTCTGCCTATGCGACGTTCAGTACGCGATAAATCCCGTTTATCTTTGCCTGCTAATAATACGAAATAGTAACGGCTTCTTAAAAAGCTGACTGTCCCTCTCACATCAACTTTGTGATTGCCCCAGCGTCTTCCCGCTAATGCTGTGTTTAAATGTGATAATTGCTCATCATTGAAGGAATCTGCGACTGACTTTGGCATACGTTCTAACATATGTTGAACGTTAGGCTCTTCTCTAACAGGGTGTTTCACTTTTAAAACCACACGGCTTCCTTTTTAGGGCTCATAAGTTGAAATTTAAGAGAGGGTAAAGCACTTGTACTACTTACGCCTTTTTCTACCCATTGAAATGTCTCTGCTTAATGTGCCTAATGCTAACAGAACAATAAAAATAGCGGTGTTCGCAGGCGCTTGCAGAGGGAAATCTACGCTACTGTGTAGCGCCATACCAATAATCGCCATAATGCTTGCAAAAGCAGTGCCCCGAGGAAGAGGGTGACGCCGATTGCGTATGGCACTTAACGCATTTTTACTGCAAAGTATAATCAAACTGGCAAGAAGCGCCGCACCCACTAAACCAAATTCAATACTAAATTGTAGGTATTCGTTATGAGCATGATCGTAAAAGTGTTGAATACTCTCACTTTGTACATGGGGGTAGATCGTATAAAAAGTGCCACCGCCCGCACCAATCACTCCGAACTGGCCAAGCAGGGGCAGTGCATCGGTTATTACTTCATCTCTACTTTCTTGCGCAAAGCTTGTTTGTTCTAGGCGATCTTGAACTTGTTTTAAACCAAAAAGACTGCTTACAATCAAAATATCAAGTACAAGCATGCTAACAAACAAGAAAACGTAGCTTTTCTGGCGAGGTTTAAAGTAAATCAAGCCAAGCGTAGCTGTGACCGTCATCGCTATAAAAAATGCGCTGTTACCCATTCTTGAGCGAGACATTACCAATGCAATGACCATGATAATAATGCCTATACGAAAGAGTACTTTGTTGCTAAGCCAAAAACCTATTAAGCGGCGAAGTTTTTCTCGTTTACTTGTGTTTGTATCAACATGCAAACTAGCTATCAGATAGCCAATAGCCGCGCTTAAACAAAGCAGCAAAAAATTGGCATAATGGTTTTTGTAAATAAAGCTGCCTGTTGCTATATGAGAAACGGGTTGCTTAAACACCAGGCTGTAACTCAAGCCGGACATTACTTCTAGTGCCCCGTAAACAGCTTGAAATACGCCCGCAGCACTTATCACAATAAGCGTGTGTCTCAAACGCTCTCCCGTGTTAATCAGAGTAAGTGCAATGAAAAATAAGAAACAATAGGCAAGAGACTTAAAAAACGCTACATCGCTCTGTCCGACATCAAAACTCAGTGAAAGCCATTGAGATGCAGTACTTTGTGGGTTGCCAACCTCTTTATTTAATAAATACAAGACACGTTCAGGTCGTAATGTTTCTACCACCCAATAGGGCAGTGGAACAATGTTAACAAGCTGCCACGTTAGGAACGCAAGCCAAATTATAACGAAGGGCTTATACTTATTGTAAAGTTGGGAGAGCAGAGAAGACTGTGTAAGGACCAATGCGGCGCCAATAAAAAACAGCGACATTTGCATTAGCGCCCACGCCCAAGGGCGGTTTGCACCAAGCGGCAATGGAAGCCAAAATAGGGTAAATAAAAGAAAACCGAAAAGAAACTTTTCGGTTTTCTGGAAGCTAAGCATAAACAACTACAACATGAATAAAATATAAAAAGCGTTTGCTATTTAGTTGGCTGAAATAGTTGTATCGCCACCGCCAGCACCAGCTGCACCAGTCCCAACGCCAAGAGGCGAGAAAGTATTACCTGCACCACCTGCTGCGGTAGCCGTTAACGTGCTGGGATCAACACCTGCGTTAATGACTGCTAGCAACGCGTCGTCTTCATTCAACATCTGCATTTGAAGCGCGATGTCGTAAATTTCATTGGCGCTTTCCGGAAACATCAGAATTGAAATTGTAACCACTTCGCTAGGCTGCTCTGGAAGCACTGAGAAGCCGGCAATTGCTAGCTCAAACCCTGTCGCATTGTCGTTTAAAAGCGCTACTAGCGATTGATAAACCGCTTGATTTTGCGTTAAATAGGCCAATCCAGGCTCGGTAAAAAACAGCGATTCGTTGAGAACAGTTTGACTCACATCTGTCACAGCATCTTGAAGATCTACACCGCTTTCTATCTCAGAAACTAATAGACTTCTGACTTGCGAGCCAGGAGCGCTTGCTTCTTGTGCAAAAGACAGCGTTGAAAGAGAACAAAAAACAAAAAAGAGCACAGATAAAATAACGTTGCTACGCATAGCTTATCCTTTAATAAAAACGTCGGGCTAGCGCCTTGCTAGCTCTACATCACTATATTGTACAACAAATAAACGAGTTAGGTCTTGTATTTGTTATACCTATTTTTTCAAATTAATCTTGCCAAAGCGTTGGTTTAGCAAAATAGTAACCTTGCTGAAATTCAACATCTAACTGAGTTAATGCTTCAGACTCAGCTTCATTCTCAACCAGTTCGGCAATAATATTGATAGTTAAGCTACGAGCAATGCTCAGCAAACTACTAACGAATAGCTGATTATCTTTATCAACGTGAATATCTTTGGTGAGTTTACCAGAAATTTTCACAAAATGAGGTTGTATAGCCCTCAACCCTGCAAGCGATGCAAGATTATCTCCAAAATGCTCAATAGTTATACGACAACCCAATTCTTTCAATACTTTGCAAAGTGCTATCGCATTTTCTTTGTGGTGAATAAGCGCCGAATCTTCGAATTCGAACACTAATTTAGTGCATAGCGCTATATTTTGGTTCAGCGTTGAGGTCAGCCATTGTTGAAATTCTTGGCTGGCCAGTGAGGCGTTGGCTATATTAATGGCCACATCGCATTTAGTTTGTTCCAGCTTTTTTAATACTAGGCTTACAACGAGTTTATCAACTTCTGGATTAAGGTTTAATCGCTCTGAGGCTGGTATAAGTTGAGACATTGGAATTACGCTACCACTTTCTTTGTCCTTAAAGCGCGCAAATGCTTCAAAATAAGAGGGCGTATTCTTCTCGATGTTCATGACTGGCTGAATAAGGATGTCGGCGTATTGTTGTTTAAGTATGTTGTTTAAACGCGCTTTCCAAGCAGTATTGCTGTGGATATGCGCTAATTCTGATGCAAACTGCCAACCTTTAGCCTGCTTTGTTGCCGCCATTAATGCACTATCTGCATTTTCCATTATTTCAGAAAAGGACTGCTGATCATTAAAATGTGCTGCTCCTATCCACACGGTTCTATCGCCGTCTTTTAGTGGATTGAAGTGAATCAACGATTCACTTAGCGATGCTATGCGGTTTGCACACTCTCTTTTTGAAACGGCTTCAGTCACCAACGCGAAATCGGCACCAGATAGTCTAAACAAATACGAATTCTCTTCAGATTTCTTAACAAACCGCTTGAGGCGGTTAGCGATAGTAACAACATAATTATCGCCTTCTTGTGCTCCTAGCGATGTATTGATGGCGTTGAGGTGGGCTAGGCGAATAATAATCAAATAGCCTTCTTCAGCATGGGCGGTGGAGCTTAATAACGCATTCATATGCCGAGTGAAAGCACCTCGATTTTGCACGCCAGTTAGGCTGTCTTCATAAGCTTGTACTTTAAAATGCTCAGCTTTTTGCGTAAGTTCCTTAAACATCCCTTCTACCGATGAGGACAGCTTATTTACGGCTTGAGTAATAAAGGTGAGTTCCTGCGTAAATGGCTTGTAATTTATCTGAGAAAACTTCTGGTTTTGAATGTCATTTATTTTCTCTACTACAACTCTGAGTGGTTTTGTAATGGTGCTAATAATGAAAAGAAGCGCAATGTACGCAACAACAAAAGCTGCAAAGAACATGAACGCGCTTTGTTTCACGCTTTCATAGAGCGTTTCGTTAGCGAGGCCAGGATGACTTTGAACCGTCAATTCTCCCGCCAGTGACCATCCATCATTAAGTTCTGTGCGTTGAACTGGAGGGTTGACCTCTACGATGTTAGTAAACCATGAAGGTACTGAATCCTGAGAAACTGGATTACTGCGCTCAATAAGTAGGGTCCCATCCATGTCAGTGACGGTAATATATTGATAGAAACCTCTATCGAAGATGGCGTTTACCATAGTCTCGGCAACAATCATTCCATCCGCACTCCCAAGGTAAGGCGTAATAGATAGCCCCAGAGATGTTGCGGTGTCTTGTGCATGGGTAGCGAGCTGCTCATTCACATACTCTCGAGTGAGTTTTACATTTATTATGAAAGAGCCGACGAACACCAGCACCAAAAATATAGCCAAACTTGTACTTAATTGGGTAGATAGTTTCATTATTTTTCTTTATCTCCGTACATTACGCGGTCTAGTCGTTCTACCATGTCATCCCACATTTTCATTGGGCCACTGCCTCTTAGCTTTCGCCCAGTTCCCATCGCTTTAGCTGCCCACAGTCCATTACCATTGAAGCTGTAAATGGGCGATAAGTCTCTACGCTTGTTGGCCGGTAATATGCGTCGATTAATGTTATCTAAAACTAATGGTATTGATGCTGGTGTTTCGTAATATGCAAGCACCATATGAGGCTGACGCAACTCTAAAGCGGTTACATACATGAGCCTTAGCTTATCTTCAGGAATTCCAAGTTCGATAAGTGAGAAGTATTTTGCGATGGTGTAGTCTTCGCAGTCTCCGGCCCCTGTAGCAATAAATTCTATAGGCGTAGCCCAATAATCTTTTTCGTTCCAATGAACTAGGTCATCAACAAAATCGAAACGGTTAAAAAAGCGATTTACAGCGTACAGCTTTTCATCAATAGCGTCTTGTTGTAATTCATCGATCAATTGTCGCCAATCAGCAACATCTTCAGATGCGTTTTGACCGTAAACAAGTGAAATTCGCTGATAAACCTGTTCTGTGAAAACGGTCTTTTGCTGTGCGATGCCAGAGGCCATCGCCAATAAACATACCGCCGAAAAAGAAGCAGCACGAGCAGCAGTAATAAAACTGCGTGAGTGTACTGGATTGTTTGTTCGCGTGCCGTAGCGTTCTTTTTGGTGCAAACCGTTGGTACTTTGTGCAATAGATTAAGGCAAGTGTAAAAAATGTTTCACTACAACCGTGTACGCTGTCTCACCTGTGGATAGGTTAATGATGGCAAACTTGGTGAAAACTTGAAAGGTTTTTACTAAATAGAATCAGTTTCCACGAAGACGCTTACATTATTGGCATAATTCGTGTTTCACATTTTGTGATAAGTGTTAGTCGGCATCATGCTATCTATAAATATTAAGTAGTACAAATGCACGCTCTACGAATGGGATAACCTGTAACTCGAGTGTTACGAATATTAGCTGCACCTGATATTATTACAATAAACTGTTGTTGTTTTACAACGAAAAGGAACTTTAATGAAGTACTCAACGCGTCCAGCGGTGTTTATTATAAACTCACTTGAAGGCGGTGGCGCAGAAAGGGTAATGGTTAAGCTTTTAACCATAATGGAGCCCTATTTTAGTGAGCGTAAAATTCCTGTCCATCTTGTGCTGCTTGACGATTTACCCGAGTCTCATCAATGTCCCGAATACGTAAATAAAAAGGTTTTGCGTTCACAAGGAAGTTTGATTGAAGGCTATAAACAACTGAAGAGCGTTTTAGAAAAGTTGAACCCTGAGTATGCGTTCAGCTTTTTAACACGTAGCAATTTTCTTAATGTCGCTCTGTCCAAAAAGCTTGGTTTTAAATCAATTATCAGCGAACGAGTAAACACAACCAGCCATCTTTCAGGTGGAATAAAAGACACAGTAAGTCGTTTGCTTGTTCGGTTGCTTTACAACAAAGCTGAACGAGTAGTTGCGGTATCGGAAGGGGTAAAAGCTGATCTCATCGAAAACTATGCAGTGCCAGAAAACAAAGTGTCAGTGCTTTATAATCCCTATGATATTGAGAACTTGAAGTTGTTGGCGTCTGAAAACGTTACAGATCTTCCCAGAAAACCTTATGTTATTGGGGTAGGGCGGTTAGTAAAAAACAAGAACTTTTCTCTACTTATAAAAGCATATGCCAAGGCAAATGTATCGGAAGACCTTGTTATTCTTGGTGTAGGCGATGAAGAATCGAGTCTTAAAACTTTAGCCGATGAACAGGGGGTGTCTACAAGAGTGCACTTCTTGGGGTTTAAATCTAATCCATATCCTTATGTAAACGGTGCAGAGTATTTTATTAGCACATCGAATGCTGAAGGTTTCCCAAATGCCATCGTAGAGGCAATGTGTTTGGAAAAATCCGTCATCGCCACTAATTGTGAGTCTGGGCCTGCGGAAATTTTAGCAGAAAAATATCCTTATCAGGTTTCTGGTGTAAGCCAAGAAAAAAACGGTATTCTATGCGAAATGAATAACGTTCAAGGTGTGTGCGACGCATTAAAGCTGTTTGAAAGTGAAGCCCTACGCACCTCGTATGCAGCCAAGAGTGGGAGTTGCGCTCAGCAGTTCTCTTACCATGCCTTCCAAGAAAAAGTAGCTGCAATAATAGATAAGGTTTGTAAATAAGCATGTTTGAAGGGTTAAAAGTTGTTGTTGGCCTAATCAGCTTTGTGTTGGTTTATCGAACCATAAAAGGTAACTGCAACAAGTATCTAGCATTTGCCATATGTGCAATTTGGTTGCGGTTCTTTTTGTCTGCGTTTCATACTATTACATACCCATCTCTTGTTGCGGGCTTTTCTATAAATGCACTCTCAAGTATATCCGTAGCGGGCTTAGGGCTTTTCTTTCTGCCTTTTGCGGTTTTTACATTAAGGAAGTTGTTACCGTTCTACTTTTTATTTTTAGCTATCGCAATCAGTGGTTTTGTGAATATGAAAATTCCCGGCACCATTAATGTTTTAGTTAAATGGTGTTACTTCCTTGTGTTAACTGGGGCAATTTTCTTATCGGTTAGAGCGCAAGGTCACAGTGCCACATTCAAAAAGTTGTTAGTGTGCTTTTTTATGCCTGTTGCAATGCAAGTGTTGTCCATCTTGCTAGGTGAAGTGAAAGCCACAGAAAACGATGGCTCAGCAAGTTATATCGGTGGATATAACCATGAGGCCGCTTTTTCTATGATTATTGTAAGTTTTATCTTTGTGCTTGGGCTAACAGAAAGAAATGCTTTTAAGTTTCGAACAACGCTATTCACTGTTGCTGTATTTCTGCTTATTTTAGTTAATTATCGAACGGCAGTTCTTACAATCTTACCCATTGCCGCAGTCTTCTATTACTCACTGGTTGAGCAGCGTTTAAAGCCTTCACAAAAAGCGCCAGTTTTAGTAGTGGTTTCCATGTTACTCATTTTTGTTTTCATTGCTATTTCTTTCACTTTGAGAGAGAGGTTTGCCGACGTTGGTACGTTAGCGTCGAATTTAGATCTGATATTCAAGGCTCCCGCTTATTTCAGTGAAGCAGAGAAAGACATTATGTCCTCAAGGGTTTATTTGTGGAGCCAATATATCGATGCGCTCACTAATTCAGATTTACTGAGACAAATAATTGGGTTTGGGCCTGAATCGTGGAAAGGTGTTTTCAAACATTACGCACACAATACATACGTTTCATACTTTTACGAATATGGTTACATAGGCTTGCTTACATTTTTGTTTCTTTGCACATATTCGTTAATTATTACCGCAGGCGTAAAAGACAAGCGTTTATCAAAAATCCTTCCATTATCTTTAATTGGCTTTTTAACAATGAACTTAGCAACCATGCCGTTATGGAACATAGAAGGGCTAATATTTTTTGCAATTTTGATAGGGGTATCTTTGGGAAATACGGCCCCGGCAAAACCCAGGTACAGTTTTAGAACTCATTTAGCACTGTTAACTACTACGGATTAGTTTTATGAAGATTTGCGCAATTGGTTTAAGAGGTATCCCAGATGTCATGGGAGGGATAGAGTCCCATTGCCAACAGCTTTATCCTAAGATGGTGAAACAAGGCGTTGAAGTAACTGTTCTCGCTCGCTCGCCCTATGTAGATGAAAAACAATCCAACTTTGAAGGTGTCGAGGTGATTAGTGTTTGGGCGCTAAGGCACAAACTCTTAGAGACCTTTCTTCATACTTTCATTGCCATCATTTATGCAAGGTTGTTCGTAAAGCCTGATATTGTTCATTTACACGCTATTGGCCCTGCACTGTTTACGCCGTTAGCTCGTTTGCTTGGTATGAGCGTTATGGTTACTCACCATGGCGCAGATTACGACAGACAGAAGTGGAGCCCTTTCGCTAAAAAAGTGCTGAAGTTTGGCGAGAAGATGGGAATTGTGTTTGGCAATAAAGTTCTGGTTGTTGGGCGAAGTTTAAGTGAAGCGCTGAAAGTTACATACCCAAAGCATGCAGAAAAAATTAGTTTTGTGCCTAATGGAATGTTACCAACGCTAACCGGAAAACTTAGCAGTAGTTATTTGCCGAAAGATTTGGATATTGAGTCACAAAACTATGTGTTAGCTGTAGGGAGATTAGTTCCAGAGAAGGGGTTTCATGACTTGGTTGAAGCTTTCAAGCAATCTAGTACGTCTGCCAAGCTCTGTATTGTTGGCGATGCTGACCATCAAGATGAGTATTCTAAGAATTTAAGGAAATCATCAGGATCAAATATTGCCTTTGCAGGAAGGCGATCGGGAAACGAATTAAAAGCGTTGTATCAGCATGCATCGATTTTTGTTTTACCGTCATATCACGAAGGTCTCCCAATCGTAGCTCTTGAGGCAATCAGTGCTGGTTGTGCAGTTTTACTTAGTGATATTGCCCCCAATGTCGATATTGAAGCGCCTAGCGATTGTTATTTTGGTGTTGGAAACGTTAGCCAACTAGCGGAGAAATTGTCGAACTTCTCTAACTTGAATTTAAGTCTTGATAGAGAAAAGTTTCTACAAAAATACAACTGGGAAAGTATTTCTGAAACCACTTTGGGGCACGCCAAAAATTTGATAACTTAGCGGCCCGTTTAGAGTACAAGCTCCATGCAGTCAGAAAGGAATCTAGTTGGACATTTCAGTTGTAATTACCACATGTAATAGACCTGCTTTTTTATCAGAAGCACTAAATGGCATAGCTTCACAGAAACTTCAGCCAAAAGAAATTTTAATTATTGATGACTGCTCAGAAGTCTCCTATAGGGAAGCTATTGAGGCCATAGAAAAAGTTAACGCTCGACTCATTCGGCTAGAAAATAAAAGTGGTGCCAATAAGGCAAGAAATATTGGGATAAAAGAGAGTTCTGGGTCAGTGATTGCTTTCTTGGACGATGATGACATTTGGTTGCCTGAATACCTCAATGAAATCATTAAGCAATATGACGAAGGAGCAGATGCTGTAGTAACAGGCTTCAAACAATTAGGCAAAGAAAGTGTAATAGCGGTTAACAGTGACACAAGAGTTACGCAAGCGTCTTTGTTACGAGGAAATACTTACTGCGGAATGTCAGGTTTTAGCTGCAAACGAGAGGTGATAAAACACTTACTCTTTGATGAAGCGCTTCCTAATGGGCAAGATTGGGATATGTTTGTAAGGCTGTTTCTTAGTGGGTTCGATTTTAGAAATATTCCGAAAGGACTATTTTTGTATCGTTTTCAAAACGCTGACGGTATAGGTGCAAAGCTTCGATATTTATCTCCTGAAGATATCCTTCCTCGGCTTGCATCTGCAAAAAAACACAAAAATTTTCTTGGTGATTATTGGTTTAAAAAGAGAGTATGTGACCAGATTCTTATTTCTTTAAAGTTTAAAAGAAATAAGCTTTTTTGGATAGTGATGGCGATTCGTTTGACTGGTTTTAGAACCACTGTGAGTTTTTTTTCTAATGCACTGAGAAGAAAATTAACCAATAGACCTATGTCCATATAGAAGACTTTGTTGTAGTTAACAATAGAGCGGCATTTTACCGAAGTGAAATAAAAAACGGAGTTGTCAGTGAAGAAAGTTTTTTTTGTTCCATATACTCATTTGAATGAATATGTTGAGATTAATAAAAGTGCGCTCTTAGATGCTGGCTATCAAGTAATTCCATTAAACTTAAAGAATGCTGTTTGCTCATTAGGTAAAAAACGACCGATAGTCGTGAATTGGCTTGAAGATCGCCCTTATGGGAGCAACTTTAGTCCTAGGGTAAGGTTCACGACTACTATAAAATGTCTCTTTATTGCAATTTTTGGTGCTCTATTTTGCTCTCGTAAAATTTGGATAAAGCATAACTTTAAACCTCACAACGCTACTGGAACGTTTCGCTATTACAAGTTAATCACAGCGACACTTCGACGTCTAAATTATCGCGAATTATCACTAGAGAAATATGCTGGCGGTGGTTTGTTTCACCCTCTTTATCTACCGGACGATACTCTTCAAAAACAAGAAATAGAATTAGCTGGCTCGGAGTTTGAGTACTTAATTTTTGGAGCTGTTAAAAAATACAAAGGAATTCATAATATTCTCTCTATTTGGCCCCCTGGAAAGAAGTTGAGCATATTCGGGAAGTGTAATTGCCAGAGTTATGAAAAGGAGATTTTGCATATCATAGAGAAGCGTAAGTTAAAGGTGGTCTGGGTGAATAAATACCTGACAGATGAAGAGCTAAACCAAGAATTAAGTAAGGCTAATTTTGTGGTTATTAGCCATCTTGACAATACAATGATTTCTTCTGGTACTTTCTATCACGCAGTAAGCTTTGGGTGCAATATTATCTCTTCAAAATCAGCTTTCTCAACTCAGAAGCAAAATGAGCACAAATTTGTCCATTTGATTTCTGACAACGAGAACCAGTTCGACGAATTTGAAAAAAATTATGTAAACAAAGAGTTAGTTAAAAACGAAGCATCAAAGCATTATTCAAGACGTTGCCTTTCGAAAAGATGGCAAGAGATTTTGTCTAATAATTAAGAAGGCCATTGTGAGCATACAAAGAAATACAATTACTGGAACTTTGTGGAATGTTTCTAGAACCCTTATTGTCAGCATAGTTGAATTCATCGTCTATGCTATTTTAGCCCGAGAGCTTTCGGTTGAAGAGTTTGCTTTACTTGCTTTTAGTTTGTTAGTCGTAGAGTTTGCAAACATGCTAACTACTGTTGGAGTCAACCAAAACTTAATACAACGTGATAAATGGGAACAGCCTTACTTTAGGAGCGTATTTACTTTTATATTTCTTCTAGCTTTTATAGTCTCTTCCATTCTGGCTGGTGCAGGCGGAACTCTTTCCTATCTGTACTATTCTAGGGAAGCATCCTTGGTCATTTTATCTCTTTCATTGTTGCCTTTATTCATGGCACTTCAGTCAGTTTATTCTGCGAAATTAGAAAGAGATTTTTTGAACAAGGAAATTACTGCAGTTAGAACACTCACCTCTATATTTTTTGGCCTTTTAACAATTATCTTAGTGCTCAACTCATTCGGGATCTGGTCAATAGTAATTTCCAAAATACTGCAGCATGGTGTAACACTTCTAATTTTCATGTGGAGATCAAAGCTACCGGTCAAGCTAGGTATTAATTCACTACATGTTAAAGAAATTAAAGACTTTTGCTTGCCACTTTTTGGAATAGCTTTATTAAATTTTTTCCAAAGTAAAGGGAGTAATTTACTTGTTGGGGCTGTGTTAGGCTCTGATAAATTTGCATTCATCTCTGTTTCAAAGAAGGGCTATGACATTTTGGGGCAGCTTACCATTACCTCAGTAAATCGGATGATTGTACCGTCTCTATCGAGAGTTAACCTAGATAACAGGGTAAATAGACTTTATGACATAGTTTACTTTTCGTCATTAGTTGTAACCCCCTGCTACTTTGGTTTAGGGGCTGTAAGTGAAGAGTTTATTACTGTTGCATTCGGAGAAAAATACTCTGCAAGTGCCATTTACCTCACCATTTCTACCGCAGCTATCAGTGGAGCCATTATGGCTTGGTATCTTCCTAATCTGTTAATTTCTGGTGGCTACACAGCTTCAGCATTAAAACTTAAGGTTGTTGGGTTTGTCAGAACACTAGCAATTTCAGCAGTGACGGTTTGGTTTGGAGTAGAGGTAATGTTAACAAGTCTCACCATAACAACTTACCTTCTCTTGCCAGTATCTTTTTCAATTACCTCGAAACACTTCGATATATCATTAATTAAGATGTTAAAAGTGAACTTGCCTGCAATAGTTTCAAGCATGGTAATGATTGTCAGTATTTTCATAGCAAAACAGTTTGCTGTTAACGACTTAGAACCGATTTTTCGGCTTGCCGTACTTGTTTGTTTAGGTGTAATTACTTACATTTTGACTCTAATGATTTTCTTTAATCGCGATGTTAAGCAAGTATTCAAGATAGCAAAGTCATTAAGAAAATCTGCCTAAATCTTAATGGTATAGATAGGTGGTCTGAAACTATTGTGAATGTGACAAGGAAATGTCAGAAAAATTTACAATCTTAAAAAATTGCTGTAGCTAAAATAACTGTATTATTTTAAGTGTTTGAATTTGTTGGTTAAAGTGTTATTGGAATAATAATTGCAGCATATTAAGTTGGGAATATTAGGAGTTGTTGTACATGAAGTTTTTCACTGGTTTAGCTTTTTTGTTGTTGTCGTTAAACGCTAACGCAGCGTTTATTACATTTGATGAGTCAAGTCTTGAGGGGCACGGCTTGCAGGCTTCGAGAGGCTGGGGCGGTTATAACGTTACAAATGTCGGGCTGGGGCTCGAAGTGTTCGGCAATTATTGGGTTAGTCTAGCACCAATTGATGTTGCTACACTAAGTAACAGTGTTTTGTCATTTGAGTTTATGACTAACAATGTCGGCGAAATTAACGGTATCGGTTTTGATAATGATGGCGAAATCAGAACAGGTGGCTTGGTATTTGATTTCGGTGGAACTCAGAAGTATGGTAATCAAGACTTCGCACGCAGCCTTAGTGCTGGTGTCTGGTACAACATTACAATTGATCTAGCCAATTATGACCTTACTGGTTTTAACAGAATGTTGTTCATTGCAGATCAGGACCAAGAAAACACTAATACAGACTCAAACTTTAGAAATTTAATCGTCACCACGCCAACTTCATTGGTTGACGTGCCCGCACCTGGTACAGCTATGATCTTCGGCCTTGCTTTGGCGGCTCTTAGCCTTACGGGTCGCAGAAAAGTTTAATTCATGTAGAATCTTCCGAATAAAAAAACCACGCTATAAGCGTGGTTTTTTTAGTTAAACAATAACTCTTTTAACTGCCTCTTTTTACTTTTGTGTCCAAGCGCAAGGTCCAAATCCAATAGCATTTCACTGTGTTTGCTTCGACGAAATCTATCTTCCCATTCTTCGTTCACACTGTTTGATTGCTTTTTGGTGGCGGGTGTTGTTGGCACATTTTTTTCGGGAATGTCCATTTCCATAAAATTAGCCACGGTACGTACTGTATTAGCTAAGTTTGTTTTGGCCTCTTCAAAGGAAACTTCCATATATTTTACGTTACTAGAAGCTAACAAATACTTCCATGAAGCATTGTGTAATATGGTGCGTTTTAAGCAATAGGTGATGTCGGCTTCATCGTATTTTAGGGCGTCAGACTTAGCTTGTTGGCCCGAAATCCATACGCCAGTTTGTCGTGCAATAGATAGAGAAATAGCTTGCTTAAGAATGTCTTGTCGCGTAAGCAGCACGAAGTACGGGTTGTTTACTAACTTAGTAAACTCTCTAAGGCCACCAAATCCTTGAAGGTGAGTATAGTGCGACTTGATTGCAAAAACGCCATTTGGAGAAGTGCGTATCGACTGCAATTTTTCAAGCACGTTTTGTATTCCCTTAACACCAAGTACCTCTTCCCATTTTTTCAGGTTTTTGGGGTTTGCATATTCTAGAGGGAAACCAAAGTGTCCTGTCTTATGTAAAGCATGACCTAAAAAATGGCTTCCTGAACGGGGAGTCGATGCTATGACCAATGTTTTAATTGCAGCTGTTGATTCAAGAAAGTTGTGTGACTCACTGAATTGATCTTCGTATAATTGTTGATCCATAACTATGGCCTCAGTATGTTTTACTGGTATTTATCGAAGGGAAAGTTTTCGAGTAAATTTTTCTGCCTTAACTTTAAATTCGGTATCGGTTGTGTTGCTAATTCCATACATTCCTCGATTGTTCTGCCAATCGCAAATTCTTTTCTGCCAGTTCCTTCGTAGTAGTCGTGGTATTTGAAAATATTTTCTCCACTACCTGAGTCGTAATACACTGCGGGAATTCCATATGATTCAGCAAGAATAAGGCCATGCAAGCTGCTTGCTATTACTTTTTTGGCTTTTGTGAGTTGACCTAAAAAACTACCGGGTAATTGGCGGGGAGAGACAAGTTGGTTTGAATAGTCAGCATAGATGGCTTGGTCATCATTTAGTTGAGGGACAATAAGAACTTCTGACTCAGAGCCGGGGTAAATGATGTCTAGCTGGGCCTTAGGGTAGAGTAGTGGAGCTAGAATTCCTGGATCCCCAAAAACATCGGGTACTTGAATCCCTTTACTTTCAAGATACTTTTTAGTGCGAGGACCTCGAACTGCGCGCACATCAAGAGATGAGTAAGTGTGCTTATCTTCGGATATTTTTCCATTTCTACCGGTTCCCCAGATGGTGTCACCATCTTGCGCGAAGTGAAGAACAGAACCTATCGACAGTATTTTACCGGTTGATATGTCAAGAGGGTGAAGGTCTTTAAGGTTAAGTACAAAATTGACGGTTTCAAATGCTAAATAATCTCCGATATTCGGAACTCCATTTTTGGGGTTCCAGAAGTAACTTTTGTTTTGCAGACTTAACGCTTGCGAGACCTTGTTGGTAGTTTCGATTGCGGTATCTGTTCGAGTTTTAAAAAGTTTATTGAACACTACTTGTACTCTTGTCGGTAATAAGGTGGTAAAGATAATGGTAAATTGTGACGTTATGCTTAATTTACTTAAAAAGTAATCACACAACGCACAAGCAAGTTTTATGCTAGCAAGAATTAAGTAACGAGACTTTTTATGGAGTAAGTTGCTTACCGCCGTTTCATACTAACGACTTTCAGCTTCTGATAGCGTCAAATCTGAGAACGTCACTCTTGTCGAGTTTTCTTCTGGGTTAATATCGTCATAGTCTAAAGCTAAAACTATATATCTGACATAGCCTTGAATATATTCACCCAAAGGGAAGTTTACTTCACTCGTTGATGAAGAGAAATATTCTTCTGCGTCAATGCCCCAATCTTGCGTACCGTAGAAGCGAACTAAACGACTGCTTGAGGCAGTGTTATCAGTTTCGAAGCCCACGCCGACTATCTCAGGCGTTCCAGCGCCTTCAACTTGGATGGATAAACTTATTTCTGTATTGCTAGAAATTTCGTAAGAAATGGGGATTTTCACCCAATTGTTTCCAGTGATTGAAATGCTAGTTTTTCCCTCAATCGTTGTTTCTCCGTAGTCATACTGTTTAGCAAAATGACTAAACGTTAAATTGTCGGTGTTAAACGTCCAAAAATTCTCTGAAAGAGATTTTGCGCTGGAAGCAATTGGTTGTTGGAGTGGAGTATCAATCAATTGATCGGAAAAATTAGGAATATAAGTGCTGGCATCGATCTCGAGCGATGTTGGGCCGGAAGCCGTGAGTGAATCTATATAGGTTAAGTCGTCGGATCTAGGGTGCTCAACTAAATTTCCTAAATTGAATTCATTTCTCGCATCCATGGTTTTTCTATTGAAACAAAGGTCGTTGGTGCTAACACTCTTAAAAAATTTTTCTTTATCGAATATACAGTAGCCAACAGAGTATCCAGTATTATCGGTAAAGATTATGTTGTTTTGTGACTCTATCCAAAACGTCGTATCTCCGTTAACACCTGATGCAGCAATACCATTTCGATTAACGTCTATAAAGTTTTCGAAGACATAAGTTTTGCCTGCCGGCCTGGCCATGAGTCCGCCCGCTTTTATCGCAGTCCACTCTTTACCCGTTTCATCGCCAAGGTTGTGAATGTAATTATGAAAAATATAGCTTGGCCCAAGCATATTAGGGGCAATGCTTATCCCTGCATATCCTTGCTCCATTTCATTTCCATACACCAAAACATTTTGTTGGCCACCGTCTATTTCTATTAGATCATCGTTAGCATAGGCCAAATAGTTTCCATAAATCGCCGAGTTTTTAACGAAGCCTCCGCGTCTTTCAAAATTCTTTCGACCTTCTATTACATCGTTAAATCTATGGTTTGGGGCACCATAGAAGCGATTGTTCCTAACAATAAACTCGCCCCTGTAAGCATCGCTATCATGATATGCCCAAACTTGAAGTGCATTTGCACCTTTTGGGTGCCCAACTTCCCAGCTGTTGGCACCTAAATTTGGGCTGTGCACTTCGCACTCTTCAATCACAGCAATACCGCTTCGTTCTAAATAAATGCCCGAATCGTAGTTGATAGGAGAGTTTGTTGTTGGGCTTGAATAAGCTAATCCGTCTCTAATATCTACTGCTTCACGGCCAAATTCTGAGATGTTGCAGCCTTTAATCCAGATATGGTGAGCTTTCTTGGCAAAGATGCCATAACGTTGACCGCCTTTAATTACAAGATTTTCGAGCATGACATAAGATTGAGCACCGATGTTCACGGCTGCCAGTACGTCGCTAGAAGCCTCTATAACTTGGCCGTCACCAATGATTTTTGCGTATCCGTTAGCATTGCCACTGATGTTTAACGCTTCTAAATCAAGTTGGCCTCCTGAATATATGTCTGACAAGTAATATATTTTTTCTGGGTCTATAGGTGGAGAGTTGGGCTTAGTTCTAGTTTGAAAAACGTGTTCCTGTTGAACGCCATATTGGTCTGTTACTTGTACTTCAATATGATAAATTGTGTCTGCATTTAGGTACACAACACTACCTGCTAATGAACCGTAAACTGGTTCCCAGGATAAGTTCAGCCCACTTCGCCAGCTTGTTTCGTCATCAGCTCTGTAACGCACAGTGGCGGTGCTCGATTCGTCTTGACCATAGATAACCAACCCGATGGAATTGATGAGTGGAGTCGCAGTGTTTTCAAAACCCGCGGCAGAGGCAGCAAAAACAACAGACGGGTCTAGCCCTGCAGTTATTGCTGACTCGTAAATTTCACTTTGAGTTAAGTTTGAATAGGATGAAATCAGTTTCATCCATTTAGCTGTATCTATAGGAAAAAGAGAAAATAGCGCGGTAGCTTCTTTAGCACTAATTGGTTGTAATCTGGCTTTGATTTCTTCGCTCTTCATAGAAGCGGTGATATCAAAAACTCGATCAGCAAAAAGTTTCGTAATTTCGTCGCGATATTGGTTAATGAGGTGTTCAGTACTTTTCGAACCTTTGTATTGAAGCAATAGTTCATTAACGTTACTCGTCTGAGTGCGGTTCTCCAGTAAATAAGTATTTAGTCTATCACCAGGTTGAACGGCGTACTCGGTAGTTTCGTTCCTATCAGTGTTGCTTGCGCAAGAGACGATAAAGAGCAAGGTAAACAAAACGAGCCAGATATTGCTCGTAACAATTCGAGATTTCATGGTATGTCCTTATGGGGTTCGATGAAAAAAGAAAAGTAAAAAAAAGGACTGCATATAAAGGGTAGTGACATCTGATATACGTCGCAAGTACTGCGTAAAGATCTGCGCAAAATTGCGTTTCATAAAATTACAATGTAACTGCACGATACTAAAGGACAGAAAAAACGGAACTTAAATTGCTTAAACTAATTTTCATGGTCAACGCAAAACATCGGTTTAACCTTGAAGCGAGACTTGACGTGTACTTGAACATGAATACCGACAAGCCGCAATAAAAGTAGGCACCATAAAATGGGAATCGTATGAAGAAAAAAGTAGCAGTTATCCACCCTGAAGCTGGGTTTTCATCGAGTGGTGGGTCGCAATTGAGTGCTTATGAGATGGCGGAGCATCTTGCAAAGTTTTTTCATGTTAGGTTGTTAAGCTCATCTAAGTGCAGCGCTCTAAGCGTTGTTATTCCTTGCATCCCTAGAGGCAAAGTTAAAAAAGCACAAAGAAACAAAACGGTTGATTGGTTGCTAACTCGTTTCGTTTCGAACCCTTCTTTGCTGATTGAAGCAATAACAAGTTTTCTTACCTATACCCCTTATCTACTTTTCAAAAAAGCTGATGTCATCTATCCAAATAACGATTATGGTGGTTTGGCAGTTGCTTATGTAGCTAGAAAAATCTACAAAACATCTATCCTGTATACTGAGAGGGCAGGTATGGTTTCAGGGGGCAAGGTTTTAAGAAGAAACCTTAAATTCAAACCCGACTGCTTAGTTGTGTTTAACGAAGAAACGAAACGTTACGCACAATCGATAAACCCTCAACAGCGGGTTGAGGTTATACCTAATGGTGTAAACCTTTCCTTATTTAGCCCATCGGGTGAGAAATTTGACCACGGTTTGAATGGGCCGGTAATTTTAACGGTAGGTTCATTAAACAAAAGGAATCACAAAAGATTACATTTGGCTGTTGATGCTATGAGTAAAGTATCTGGAGGCGCTTTGTTAATTTGTGGGGATGGGCCAGATAAGCAATATTTTGAAGAGCTATGCACCCGCAAATTAGGCCCTAACAGATTCAAAATAGTAACAGTAGATTTTTCTGACATACCAAAAGTTTACCGTTCTGTTGATTTATTTACCCTGCCATCTGAAGACGAGCCTTTCGGTAGAGTTTACCTAGAGGCAATGGCGAGCGGATTACCCGTTGTCGCCACTGATGATGCGATGAGGAGAACGCTGATTGGTAATGCTGGACTTGTCTGTAATGTTGAGGATTCTCAAGAATACTCACAAGCGTTGAGAGCGGCGCTTGACAAAGACTGGGGAAATTTACCAATTGAGCAGGCCTCAAATTATAGCTGGCAAAATGTGGCTGAGCGCTATGCTGATGTAATAAATTCTATGTAACAGTATTGCAGGTTTCATGACAGTAAAATAATAATCAAACTATATTTATTTGGAATTTGGAACTTCTTTAACTCTAGTTTTGACGTTAACTCAGTTACAGAATGGAAGCGTATAATATTGTAAGGAACAATTGATGGCGCGTATTTGTGTTATCGGGACAAGAGGAATACCTTCTTTTGTGGGAGGAATCGAGACTATTTGTGAAAACCTTTATCCGCTTTTGGTTGAAAGCAATCCGGATTTAGAGGTTGTCGTCTTAAGCCGACTTTCACACAACAACGTGAATAGATACGTTTATAAAGGTGTTAACGTTATCGTTTTGGCAGCGCCAAAAATAAGCGGCCTTGAAACCTTCGTTCACACATTTTTCGCGCTTATATATGCTAGGTTATTTGTTCGTCCCAAGCTCGTTCATCTTCATGGGATAGGCCCGGGTTTTTTCACACCATTATCTAGACTCTTAGGTTTTAAAACCGTAGTTACTCACCATGCTGCTGATTATAAAAGGCCAAAATGGCGCTGGCACGGTAAGCTAGTTCTTAAGCTAGGTGAACTGCATGCTGTACTTTTCGCTAACAAAGTAATTTGCGTGAGTAACTCGGTATTTGAAGAGCTAAACCATCGTTATTCATTTTTTCGTCGCAAACGGCTAGTGATCAGAAACGCAGGTTCACTGATTCTTAAAAAGACAAGGAAAAGTAACGTAAACGTATTGAGCGAGCTCAACCTCACGACAAAGTCTTATATTCTCGCTGTTGGTAGGCTAGATAAAACTAAAGGGTTTGATGACTTGATTAGGGCTTTCTCAACGGCACCTTCGTCAGACAAGAAGCTAGTAATAGTAGGCTCAAACTATATTGAAGATAGCTATGTTGCGAGTTTAAGAAAGCTGGCCAGTGAAAATGTAGTTTTTGCTGGCACACGCACAGGAGAAGAGCTTGCTTCTCTTTATCAAAATGCAGCATTACTAGTGAACCCTTCTTACATGGAAGGATACTGTTTAGTGCTGGCAGAAGCGCTATCCGCTGGTACTCCCATTATTGCCAGTGATATCGCTGCCCATCGAGAATTCGAATTGGCTGAACAGAGTTACTTTCCAAGAGGGGATATAGCGGCCCTTAGCAGAAAGCTAAAGGTATCAGACTTTACGATTTATAAAAGTGAGCATGCGGAGTCGCTTCAGAAACAGAACACTTGGTCATTAAATGCGAAAAAGCACCAAAGTCTGTTCACTACATTGTTAAAGAAATCGCCTTAGAAACATCCAATATTCTGCCGAAACTTTGTCGATACTAAAGTCTTGAGCGCGCATTATACTTTTAGCTGAATAGTCAGCGCGTATTTGGTCGGCCTGCATTTGATTAATAGCAAGGGTAAGTTGAAGTTCATTATTTAAGGGGACTAGGATACCAAATTTTCCCAAATGGCATTTGTCACTTGTAAAGTTCGAGTCGCCTTCAAGTATTTCAGCTGGCCCTGAAGGACAATTTGTCATAATTGCGGGAAGTCCCACTGTCATTGCTTCAAGTAAAGCATTTGGGAAGCCTTCGTTGGTCGAAGCAGAAACATAGTACTTTGCTCTTGAGAAAACAGAAAATGGATTCTTGGCGTAACCCAGTAAAATTATTCTTTTTTCTGCCCCTCTATCTCTGATATACCTAGTTAACTCTTCTCTCTGCTCGCCCTCACCTAAAATGCAAAGTGATGCGGTTTCAGACGACATAAGGTAGGCGTTAATTAACTGCTTAAAGTTTTTAGCTGCAGTTAGCCTTCCGGCGCTAACGATAAAGTTTGAAGGAAGAGAGACTTCGGGGACTTCCTCACTCGCTTTTCTGATGGCTTCAATGTTGTAGGGGTTAAATATTGTGTGAGCTTTTTGAGGGGGGACGTGAAAGTGTTCAATCAAATTTCTCGTGACACCGCTTGAAACGCCTAACACAGCATTAGCCCAACGATAGCTTATCAGTGGTATTAGACCAGCAAAAAACCTCTTAAAGCCTGTAAATTGGTTATCTAAGTGGCTACTAAGATGCATTCTTTCGCATAGAATAACTTTATGTTGATGAGTTATTCCAGTTAATGCATTACATACATTTGCCCTAACTAAGAAGCTCACGACAAGTGCAGGCTTCTCTTTACTCAGAAGTGAGTTAAGTTGCCGCATACTTCTCATTAAAGATCTCTTCGCATCGAGATGATACAGCTTAACGTTCGACGGCAGCTGTCTCACCAAGGGCTCTTTGTCCAACAGAATTACGCTTACGTCCAGCGCTGAATAAAGAGCGGGAATACTCAACAGGTTAAAGAGTGCTCTTTCGGCACCGCCAAAACCAATAGAATTGATGAGAAAGAAAACCTTTCTATTTTCCATAGGGCGAAACTAGTTTTGAAAAAGAAGCTTGGATTATCGCAGCTTATTTTCCAAACTTTTTCCTTATTCTATCTTTACCGAGAATAACCTTTGATGTGGCTACCAATCCAGCCTCGCGCACAGACAATGCAATCCAGCCTAGCTTGTTATTTTTTTTGCCAATCTGACTCAGTATCTGATTAGCAACACGGTCGTTATAGGCTTCATTGCCCAGTAGTTCACGATGTTTTTTGAAGGCTTTGAGTCGTGGAAACACCTTCTCCATGGGCATATTCGCCACTTCAGTGGATATACTCACATGTCCTCTGCGATAGAAGTAGATGTCTTTGGGGATGTTTTTAAAAACGGCATTTTCCAATGTTACGCGAACGAAAAAGTCCCAGTCTTGGCTGTTTTTCAATTCCTCGTCAAACATGAGTTTTTTAGCAAGCGATGTTTTGCAAGTAACACCACTCATTCCACAAAACTTATTCCCTTTTTTTATCACTTCTGTGGTGATCGTTTCTATAGGATTAATATGAATTTTTTCTGGTGTTTCTAAGAAGCGATAGCCAGAAGTCACGGCGTCCGCATTCTGGTGCATCGCAATGTGTTGTTCTAGGTAATCCGTATCCCAAATATCGTCGTCATCGAGAAACGCAATGATCTCCGATTTGGATTTATTAATTCCTAAATTTCTCGCAGCATTTGCACCAGATGCTACCGGAACTTTTACGTAAGTGAATTGCTCGGAAGGGAAAAGTGAAAGAACTTCCTCGTAACTAACTGAAGAGCCGTCATCAATTACAAACACCTCGGAAGGCATAACCGTTTGTTTTAATACTGCTGTCAGAGACTCTTTTAAATAATCAGGGCGATTATGAGTTGTAATAATGACTGAAACTGTTTTTTGCATCTCTGTTCCATGATTAGTTTTAGAAAATGATAACCTACACGAACGAAACTTAGTCGCTGATAGTTATAAGCATGTTTAAAACTAGCAAGTATTAGACCAGCGAAGCATTAGACATATTATATGTTTAATGCCCTCTACTTCGAGCAAATGTCATAGTTCTAAGAAACACGGACGTCATCGTAAAAACAGGCTATCGTTCTTATAAAGTGTCGTGGTTACTTTTATATAAATTACCGTCTATTCCAACGATAGCCGTGCAAGATTTCGTTTATATGTCAAACGTACCTTCAATTGAACGTATTTCTATTGTGAATTTTCAAGCTACGCATTGTTGAAACAAACGGTGTTTTTTTATTCGTCATGGGCCTGCTATTTAACCAACTTACGTTTAAGTTTTACGCTGAAATAGACCACATTGTTATGGTTTATTTGTCAACAGCAAATCGAGAACTAATTCTTGCTCACTTAACTAAAACACAGGTTACAGACGGTAAAAACAACTGAGTTATCTTTCGTATCTTGTAAGAATTAATATTTTCTAAAAGTGACTCTAAAATAGAAAAATAAAAGCGGGGCATACGCACGTGAATGTTTTTAGCGCTCCAGTAGTATTTCACGCGACTAAAGCCAATTCGCTCGATAGCTTTGACATCATTAAAGCGCCACTCTTTTAAATGAAAACACTCTGGAAAATCTGAAAAGTATTGAGAAACATCATGTGGGCCGCAAAAAGCATGAGGTGTCCTAAAAGCGTATGCGCCGCCTTTTTTCAAAATTCGTTTGACCGTTGTGAAGTGGTGCTCTACATCCTCATCGTGGAGATGCTCAATTAACTGATCGCTAAATACAAAGTCCACACTTTCATCAGTCAGTTTTGACAAGTCATACCCATCATAAACAATTACACTGACATTGTCGGGGAAATGCTCATTTTCATCTCTCTGGTCTGATATATCAACGCCGATCGCTTGATTGCAATGCCCAGCTGCATCTTTTAGAAGCCTTCCATCTCCTGAAGCAAATTCTACAAAAACTTCGTTTTGTTTAAGAAACCTTTTAATAAAAGCCATTCTGTGACCTACCTTTTTACGGCTTTCTTTTTCGTCACTACGTTTTGTTAGTCGCGGGTGGTCTGGAACTTTGGTAAACAGTTCATCATACATTGAACTGTATATTTCTTTTCGAGACTTTTTATCTGCTGCTTTAAGTTTGGTTGCAAGTGCTTTTTCGACGAGGTAGTGGTTAAGTACTTGATCGTAAGAACGATTTGAAGGAAGAGGTTTCCTTAACTGCATTTTACTAATCCCTGTAATAATCAAATTGTAATTGTTGTTTTTTATTTACAGTCGATGATATTAGTAATGTGAACAATTGTTCAAGGAGTATCTGCAGTTAGCCTATTCGATTGGATGAAAAGTGCGCGGAATATACAAGAAGTTAACAAACAACAATCTGTGCCTACCTAATTTCCAACCTATCCACCAAAATTTCGTCATTATCAGCTATATAGGGTAGCGGTAATGTCAATCACTCGTGTAAACTACCGCTTTTATTTCAGGCAAGCCTAAGCGCACAGAATAATTCTTCCTATGCTTTGGCCATGCAGTCATCATGTAAATTGAGGAAAACATGGAGCTTGACGCTATTATCAATCAGGCACAGAGCCAGATTGACGCTGCCGAAGATGCAGCCACATTAGACCAAGTTAGGGTCGAATTCATGGGTAAGAAGGGTAAACTTACCGACTTACTTAAAGGGCTTGGAAAGTTATCAAACGAAGAACGTCCTGCCGCTGGCCAGAAGATTAACCAAGCAAAGCAGGTTATTCAGCAGGCTATTTCTGCAAAAGGTGAGTTTTTACTCACAGAAGAGCTTAATAAAAAGCTAGCAGAAGAAGCGGTAGATGTAACTTTGCCTGGTCGTACAGAAAAGCCAGGAAATTTACACCCAGTTAGTCGCACGATTGCGCGCATTGAATCTTTCTTTGGTGAGCTTGGCTTCTCAGTCAAAACTGGCCCTGAAATTGAAGATGGTTTTCACAACTTCGACGCACTGAATATTCCAGCGAATCATCCAGCGCGTGCCGATCACGATACGTTCTATTTCAACCCAGACATGATGCTACGTACGCAAACCTCTGGTGTTCAAATTCGTACCATGGAAGCGGAAAAGCCGCCATTGCGTATTATCTCGCCAGGGCGCGTATATCGTAACGACTACGATCAAACGCACACGCCTATGTTCCACCAAGTGGAAGGTTTGATGGTTGATAAGAACGTTAGCTTTACTGACCTTAAAGGCATTTTGCACGACTTCCTACATCACTTCTTTGAAGAGTCGCTAGAAATTCGCTTCCGTCCGTCTTACTTCCCGTTTACTGAGCCGTCAGCTGAAGTAGACGTAATGGGTAAAAACGGTCAGTGGCTTGAAGTATTGGGCTGCGGCATGGTGCACCCAAATGTACTTAAAGCTGTGGGTATTGACCCAGAAGAATATACAGGCTTTGCCTTTGGTATGGGCGTAGAGCGCTTAACAATGCTTCGTTACGGTGTTAACGACTTGCGCGCGTTCTTTGAAAACGATCTTCGTTTCCTTAAGCAGTTCAACTAAGGCAGAGTGTATACATGAAATTCAGTGAAAAATGGTTAAGAGAGTGGGTTAACCCGTCGCTGTCGGCACATGAGTTGTCTGAACAGTTGAGCATGGCTGGCCTTGAAGTAGACGGTGTTGAGCCAGTTGCAGGCGATTTTAAAGGCGTGCTAGTAGGTGAAGTGGTAGAGTGCGGTCAGCATCCTAACGCCGACAAACTGCGCGTGACTAAAATAAACGTAGGTGGCGATGAGCTACTTGACATCGTTTGTGGTGCGCCTAACTGCCGTCAGGGCATTAAAGTAGCCGTTGCCGTTGTTGGCGCTGTATTGCCAGGCGATTTCAAAATTAAGAAAGCGAAGCTACGCGGTGAGCCATCATTTGGCATGCTTTGCAGCTTCTCTGAGCTAGGTATTAGCGACGACCACGACGGTATTATCGAGCTTCCAGCTGATGCACCTATTGGCGCAGACATTCGCGATTATCTTGGATTAGACGACAACACCATTGAAGTAGACCTTACACCAAACCGTGCAGACTGTTTGGGTGTTCGCGGTATCGCCCGTGAAGTTGGTGTACTAAACAGCCTTGACGTTTGCGAGCCTGAAGTGGCTGAAGTAAACGCCACCATCGATGATAAATTATCAATTACGTTAAGCGCTGACGACGCATGCCCACGTTATTTAGGCCGTGTGGTTAAAGGTGTTAACGTTGAAGCTGCGTCGCCACTATGGTTAGTTGAAAAGCTGCGTCGCTGCGGTATTCGCAGTATCGACCCCATTGTAGATGTGACTAACTTTGTATTGCTTGAGCTTGGTCAGCCAATGCATGCGTTTAATCTTGCAAGCATTGAAGGCAACATTAACGTGCGTATGGCAAGTGAAGGCGAAACCCTTACTTTGCTTGACGAAACTGAAGCTAAGCTACAAAGCAATACTTTAGTGATTGCTGACGATAACAAAGCGCTAGCGATGGCGGGAATCTTCGGTGGCTTGCACTCAGGTGTAACCACTGAAACACAAGACATTTTGCTAGAAAGCGCCTTCTTTAGCCGCGATGCGATTATGGGCCGTGCTCGTCAGTATGGTTTACATACCGATGCATCGCACCGCTACGAGCGTGGTGTAGACCCTCAACTACAACGCAAAGCGATGGAGCGTGCTACAGCGCTTGTACTTGAAATTTGTGGTGGTGAAGCGGGTCCTGTTGTTGAAGCTGTGGCAGAAGATAAGCTGCCAAAACAAGCAACGGTTACGCTTCGTCGCGAACGTTTGTCTCGCGTACTCGGCATTAGTATTGACGACGCAAAAGTGTCTGAAATGCTGAACCGTCTTGGTTTGGAAGTAACCCAAACTGAAGCAGGTTGGGAAGCAATTGCGCCAAGCTATCGTTTTGATATCTCAATCGAAGAAGATTTGATTGAAGAAATTGCTCGTGTGTACGGTTACAACAACATTCCAAACGTTGCACCAAAAGCAACGCTGGCAATGCTACCTTCGCAAGAAGCGAAGCTGCCGTTAAACACAATGAAGTCATTGCTACTTAGTCGTGGCTACAATGAAGCAATTACGTATTCGTTTGTTGACCCTAAAATTCAAAACGCATTATTCCCAGACGTAAAAGGTATGGTTTTACCACACCCAATTTCATCTGATATGTCGGTTATGCGCGTAAGTTTGTGGCCGGGTTTACTAGGTGCAACTGCTTATAATCAGAAGCGCCAGCAACAACGTGTTCGCATGTTTGAAACCGGATTACGCTTTATTCCTCAACAAGATGCGCCAAATGGTGTGTTGCAACAGCAAGTAATTGGTGGTGTAGTAGCAGGGCGTCGTAATGAAGAACATTGGGACTTGGGCGACAGCCCAGTTGATTTCTTCGACGCAAAAGCAGACGTAGAAGCGTTATTGGCACTTACAGGTAAATCAGGTGAGTTCCAATTCGTAACAGGGCAGCACAGCGCGTTACATCCTGGTATGACTGCAAAAATTTTGCTTAATGATGAAGAAGTTGGCTATATTGGTGCTATACACCCGCAGTTCACTAAACTGCTTGGTGTTAACGGCCGTGTATTTGCGTTCGAGCTAGTGGTAGATGCCATTACTGACCGCAAACTACCGTCAGCAGTACCCGTATCGCGCTTCCCATCAAACCGCCGTGATATTGCAATTACGGTTAAAGATGAAGTGCGTGTAGGAAATGTACTTTCTTACATAGAAAAAATTGGCGTAAATCAACTAGTTGCTCTAAACTTGTTCGATGAGTACAAAGGCAAGGGTATTGAGCCTGGCTATAAGAGCCTTGCTTTGTCACTTCATTTACAAGATCCGGATAAAACCTTGGAAGAAGCTGAGATTCAGCAAGCTGTGGATACTGTGGTTAAAGGTCTGGAATCTGAGTTTGGGGCCGCGTTAAGAGAGTAAACTATGGCATTGACCAAAGCCGAGATGGCTGAACACCTATTCGAGAAACTAGGCATTAACAAGCGTGATGCAAAAGATCTGGTAGAGCTTTTTTTCGAAGAGATTAAAGGCGCTCTGGAATCTGGTGAGCAAGTAAAACTGTCAGGTTTTGGCAACTTTGACCTGCGTGATAAAAACGAACGTCCTGGCCGTAATCCAAAAACCGGTGAAGACATTCCAATTAAAGCACGTCGTGTGGTAACGTTCCGCCCAGGCCAAAAATTAAAAAGCCGAGTTGAAAACTCAGCACCTGTCGACCAATAATCTTTAGGTCGTTACAATACTGAAAAAGAGCGAGAACTCTCGCTCTTTTTTGTATTGCTTCTTTTTACAGTGCACCCGCACTGAATTTCATATGCGTTTTGTTTGGAGGAAAGTGTGAAAAAAGCACTTGTTGTTCTCGCTATTATTATTGCTGCTACCTTTTCATGGTTCGCTTATTTGTCGCTAGATGCAGACAAGCGAGACCAAGATGCAGCGCAAGTTCCGCTAATCACCGTCATGGAAATTCTTCACGCTAGCGATTTGCAGGAAGGCGTTAAGCAGGCCGTAAAAGATGGGAATATAGAAGCAGTGGATTCTTGGATGGCACAAGCCCGTAAAGTAGGGCAGGCCGCCAATCTATCATCTGAAGATATGAACTACCTAACTTCAGAAACAGCGAAGGAATATGTAATATTTAACGCTAAACGCCAGCTGTATAACGAGGCGTTTGAAGCGCGTTATTATGCATTGGAAGAGGTCGAAACGCTTAAAGAGCAATATCCGGAAGCCAAAGACTTGTTTCCGCGTACTGATGCACTGATTGAAAAGCGTGATGCGATTATTCAACAAATTGCTGTCGCTATTTCAGGAAGCGAGCAGCCTGATGAAGCCGCGCTTAAAGAAGCACGTGAACAATGGTTAGTGCAAGCGGGTAAGTAGACTGCTGTTAGCTACTCTTGTCTAAAGAGTAGCTTATGTCGTATTGCCACTGAATTACTAACTTTCGCGTTGTGATGGCGGAAATTCGTTAAAAGTAGTTACCTCAAAAGTTACATCCTACTGTGCTAAAAAGCTAAGACTTCTGACCGAGTTGCACTTCAACATTAATTCACAATAAACCTATACCTTAGGCCAACTTCATACTCCTCGCTACTTTCCATATTATATTCATTGAAAACTAAATTTGATTTTGTACGCACATTGTCGTACATTGTGGGTCACGGATGGGTTATAGGGAAATAAAGCGGAAGGTCGTTGACTGTTTAAATAAGGGGTATGTTTCTCATGAACAGCGAAACGATATTGATGTTAAAAACCTATTAGCAATTGGGCAAGTATCACTTGAGGAGGTTGCTAAAATTATAGGTCGAAGTCGAGGGAACGATTATTCTTTCAGCCCCCATCATTTTGATACAATTATTACTGTGCACATAATTAAGACAAAGCAAGCAGGTCAGAAGTGGTACATAAAGTGGTATTTTGTTGAGCCTAATAGCGTTTTTATTAGCGTTCACCATTGAGGATAAGATATGAAAATTTTCAAAGTGGGCGAGTCGCAAAAAGTGGCATGCAGCAACTGTCAATCATTTGAAAATGCAACATTTCAGTTAAGAGATGTTCCTTTCAGTGATGGAACGGGGGTAGTTAAAAAGGTTTTGGTGGGGGTGTGTGACAAGTGTGACAGCGTGACCGTGTTACCTCATCAATCCACCCCTGCAGTTAAACGCCAATATGAGGCTAAGCGCAAACCTGTTGAAGGGCGTTTACCTGCACATTTAATCGATATTCTAAATTTAGCAACGATGGAAATCGGTGCAACGACAGACTTTGTCCCAAGTATGATGAAATATTACATCCATGCATTGTCTGAAGATGAAAAGTCGGCGAAAAAAATAGCGAGTTACCTTCAAAGTGACTTGGCAACAGGCAGATCAGAAAAGCGCTTATCGCTTAAAGGGCGAAAGATTTTCGAAGACATTGAGCTTCTTAAATCGCTATCCCATATAGGAAACACCACTGACTTACTGAAAAGTATTATTCTAAAGATAAACGAAGACGTGTTGATTAAAAAGAGACTTAAACCCATCGAAAACCTAAAAAATATAATGGCGGCAGTTGCATAACGCAAAGTTGCGTTGATGGTTATGCAAAAAAACTTGCTAGCAATTTAATAAGTTGTAATGAGTTAACTTACCGAAATATCTTCAAATTGAGCGCTAATAAGAAAGGCTAAATCAGCAGGGGCAAGTGCCACCTCTAATCCTCGTTTGCCTGCGCTTACGTGAATAGTTGAGAGGCTTTCAGCGCTTTTGTGGATCACACTAGCTAACCGCTTTTTCTGCCCTAATGGGCTTACTCCACCTAATACATATCCCGTTGCAACCATAACAGCATTCGGCTGCGCCATTTCCACCTTTTTTACACCTAACGCTTTGGCCATTTTCTTTTCACTAAGTTTCGAGTTTACAGGGACTACGGCCACGGCAAGCTTGTTGTTGTCAGTGCTTACTACCAAGGTTTTAAACACGGTATCCGCGTTAAGGTTTAGCTTTTCAACAGCCTCTAACCCGAAAGAAGCTGCATTCGCGTCGTGTTCATACTTCAAAACGCTGTGCTCAACGCGCTTTTTCTGCAGTAAGACTATGGCGGGTGTCATTTGACCTCTTTGTTATAGAACGTGCGAGTGAATACAGATGCGCTTGGCAATAACGGTGTTGCAGCATGTGTAGCATAGTCATTGAATCCAGCTGTAAAAAATTCTGACAGTGGGTGACCTGACTGCCCTCCTGGGAGGGTAAGTATGGCGTCTTCAAGATGACCTGGGCTTACGAAAAGTCGTTGTGATGCGCCAAACCCTGTTGATTGAACTGCGGGCATATAGGTATCGCCAAAGCCTTCCACTTGTTGCATGTTTAGCATGTTTCCAACAAATGGAATTTGGCTTGCAAACGGGTGCTTGACAGAAAGTGTGTTTACTTTACCCCACGCTAGGGTATCCATATTCGCTTCAACGGGCGAATACTTATCGAGTAACTTATGTTTGGCGCGCCTGTATGCATCGACCAATAGTTCGTCAAAACTTTCTGTATCTGTAGGTAGCCAAGATTTTGGCTGACTGTGGATGAGTTGCCAAACCGCTGGCTCAATGCCCCGCAATAGTGTGCGGCTATTTACACCTTGTTCATCTAGGTTTAGAAGTAAACTTCCGAAGAGGGTTTGTACCACTTCCTGCCTAAAATACTTAACCAACGTATACCCTACCGAATCTTCGCATGCACACTCGTTCCATGTATTTAAATACGTAAGGTCCGGTTTAAATTCAACATCTTGCAAAGTGAGCAAACCATATAGCAAGTGTTGCCAAGGAATAAGAAATTGCGCGTGATTGTCTAGTTGAATGGCATAGAAATCAGTTTCATTGAAAGTGTCTTTTTCAAAAAGTCGGTCTCTAATTTGCTGGCCTCTAGCGCCCAATGCGTATCCACCGTCTCCCCATTGTTTAAAATCTTCGGCGGAAATAACTCGGGCGTTCGCTGTCCAAATTCTTCCCATGGCAGGGTTAACAACTTGTGGTAAGTCTTCAGCACGTGTTGGAGTACTTTCAACGTCACGTTCTTTAACCGCGGTAAATGACGCCTGCTGCCTTGCTAATACCGCGCCACCGGGCAGCCATGCAGCATTGCCGTTTTCATCAACCACAACTAAGTTCTGAGTAGGTATCGCAAGACGCTTTCCTATTTTGATCGCCGCTTCAACGTTTTTAGCGGTGCCGAAATTAACAATGTTTAGGTTAGCGGAAAAAGGGTGGTGAGCTACCCAATTAAGTGCATAACGCTTGCCATTTAGTTCTCTTACTGGGCCAAACTGGCTTACTTCAAAGGTAAAGTCGTGTTCACCTTCGGGAAGGGCAATTTTCTCTGTAACCGTTTTGGTGGTTGTTGTTTCGGTTAACTCGACCCAATCGACGTTATCTAAATTCGCGTTGGTAAAACCCCAGGCTATATGTCCGTTGGTTCCTACAACTATGCCTGGAAGCCCTGGTAGCGTGACGCCTGTCATTTGAACATTGCTGCCCGACTCTTGATAGTTCAGTTGGGCGCGATACCAAATTATGGGGACGCGTAAGCTCAAGTGCATATCATTCGCTAAAAGACCTGCGCCTGATACAGTATGCTTTCCTGTTACTGCCCAATTATTGCTACCAATATCGGGAAGTTCAGTACCATTATATTGCGCGCGAGCGATGGCCGTTTCTTCGTCTGTTGATTCTGGCGGCGCTTTTGTTGGCGAGTGCAGTATGGGGGTAGCATTTGGTGAGCGAAGCGAGGCTGGATAGGCAGGTATAGGTGCATCAAGTAACGGGATTTCACTGGCATCAAGCGCGGCTTGATAATTACTGGGCTGGGTTATGAAGCCATAAATATCGCTGCCAAAGGTAGAAAGCAGTGCTTCTCTTGCTAAATCAAGCTCAACTTGGGTAGCTTGCAAATCTAGATACATACTATAGATAACAAGAATGCTATCGGTGGGTAGCCATTGCTTAATTGCAACACCTGCAGCTAAATATTCAAAAGGTGGTAGAGTATATTCAGACAATGCGTCGTTTACACCATGCGCATAGCGCACTAATAGCTCTTGTTGCCTTGAAGGCAGGTTTTCAAAGGCGGCTTTGGCGCGCTTTTCAAATTGATGAAAACGTGCTTTTTTGTCTACCTCTAACGCTTTTTCACCAACCCATTGCGATAAACTGCCTGAAGCGGCGCGGCGCTGTAGATCCATTTGAAAAAAGCGGTCTTGGGCATGTGCGAAGCCTAATGCGTAAGCTGCATCGAAAATATCGTTTGCCTTGATCACAGCCTGACCTAAACCGTCGCGACTTAAATCAGTTGGCGCAGTAACATGATAAGAAGCACTATTTCCTTCCAGTGTAGGCAGACTAAGATGCAGCGTTGTATACAACGCTGCAATAGCAACTACAAGCAGTGTCAAAGCGCCAAAAACTAACCACTTGATCCAATTTATCACGTGTAAAACTCCTTATTTTTCTCTATCCTAACCACAGATCTTGCAAAATTGAAGTGATGTTTTATGACACATACTAAGGCGGCGCCGTGGGGCCATTAATGTTGGACTGTCAGGCTGAAGAGCTTTTACCTGAGGAAAAGGAAAAGCTAGCGCATCCCGTAGTGGGAGGCATTATCCTGTTTAGCCGAAATTACCACGATAAACGCCAGCTTTCTGCTCTTGTTCAAGACATACGGCGTTACGCTAAAAAGCCTGTATTGATAGCCGTAGATCACGAAGGAGGACGCGTACAACGTTTCCGGGAAGGCTTTACGGCCATACCTGCCATGGGCGAAATTTTGCGCCAGTCTGAGCACCAAGATGAAAGCGCAGCCTATGCAAAAGCGTGTGGGTTAGTGTTAGCGCACGAGCTAAAAACGCTAGATATCGATTTCAGCTTTGCGCCAGTGCTTGATATAAACGGCGTTTCACAAGTCATTGGCGATAGGGCGTTTGCAGATAATGCCGATGACGTTATTCGTCTTGCTGCTCATTTAATTCAAGGATTGAAAGTCGTTAATATGCCAGCTATTGGCAAGCACTTCCCTGGCCACGGTAGTGTCGCCCCCGATTCACATATAGCGCTACCCGTGGATGAACGCGATTTCGACGAGATTAGACATACCGACATGGTGGTGTTTGAACGATTAATTGAGCGCGACCTACTTGATGGTGTAATGCCTGCCCATGTCATTTATAACCAAGTATGTAGCCAGCCAGCAGGTTTTTCACAAAAGTGGCTGCAACGTATTCTAAGTGACAATATTGGCTTTAAAGGCGCAGTATTCTCAGACGATTTATCGATGCATGGTGCCAGTGTAGCGGGAAGTTATTTAGAGCGAGCTGAGGCGGCACTTGATGCAGGCTGCGACATGGTACTCGCCTGTAACAATCCAAAAGGGGCTGAAAGTATACTTGATGGGCTAGAGTCTCGCTTTTCACAATTAAGCGCGAAGGATACAAAGAAACAGGAGCGCGTGATGGCGTTATACGGACGTAGCATGCCAATAGGGCTTCAAGATAAATATGAAAGCGCAGTAAAATTGATTAAAACGCTGAGCGAAAGATAACGCTTTATGTTGGGCCGTTTAATTTGCCTGCTGGGCGCTTGTTGATTTAGCGCTTCAGCGGCAAAATACAGTTAAACGCGTACTTCCTCAACCCCTGCTTCTACATTCATAAAACGTGCAAATGTAAAAAAGAAATCGCTTAAACGGTTTAGGTAGGCGTGTACAACCTCTGGCACATCATAGTGCTTAGATAAGCTAATTACAGCGCGCTCGGCGCGCCGACACACTGCACGGCATACATGCGCTTGCGCTGCTGCCTTGCTTCCGCCGGGTAAAACAAACGAAGTATTTGGCGGCATTTGGCCCGTAATGTGGTCGATTAGGCTTTCTAGCTTTTCAATGTCTGTTTGTGCTAGCGTAGAGCTTGCTGAAATAGCAAAACCAGCTTGAAACAAATTTCGCTGAATATCAAAAAGCATCGTTTTATGCTTATCATCGACATAGGCGGCTAACAAACCAACGTGGCTGTTTAGTTCGTCCATATCACCATAGCTTTGAACTACTAGGTCGTCTTTTTCTACGCGAACCGCTTTATCAGCGTAAATTTGGGTGCTGCCTTTGTCACCTGTGCGAGTATAAATCTTCATAGAACCCTTTATTCATAACTCTCTTAATTTTAAACCTTTTATTTTGCAGACTTTGCTCCGCAATCAGGTCATTAATTCTTTGTCATTAAAGCGACGTGCTTGGTTCTGTGAGGTAAAAACTATTTCCCAAACCTAATTGCTCTTAAATCAAGTATTACTCAGATATTTCAGGGCGGTTGTATCTTCGAATTTGTACAACAAAACCAAACAGTGGGTGGTCGAAATAATGCAGCTGCGTACTGATCACTCTGCGTTGCTCTGCCAGCGGAACCGAAACCAACTTGTACTCTAACGGAGCTGCATTATTCATAGCACTGCTTTCATCTTCACTGCTAAAGTAACTAATCGGTACAGGCTGTCTGTAAAACATTTCGCTATCAATGTGCAGATAAGGTACGCGATTAATATACTTAAGGAACACTTTCATCGTTCCGTCAATTTCCCAAATAGGCGTGCGTAACGACGCATTGCTGGTATCACTATCACCTTGCTCTATAATTACTGGTACTTCAAGGGCCTTGAAAGCGCTGTAATCAATGGCTTCAGGCTTTGCTAATCTCTCCTCAAGTTCGGTAAAAATATCAGTAACAACGAAAAGTTCTGAAGAAGGTTGCTCAAACTCTGTATTGGTACCAGCACTTTGATTTGGTGCTAGCTCGCTTGTTGAATCGTATCCAAATGGTGAGGTGCTTGCGTCAAAATCGTTATTGTTGGCATTTGATAATGTTTGTTCACGCATTTCACCATCTAGTGAGAATTGCTGTGCGTAGTTTTGGCCGCCGAACAAGCGAACGTTGAACGCTTTACTTTTACCAAACATAACCGGCTGTCGCCATGTTGCATGAAACAAACGCTCTAAGTCGCGATTAGAGCGAATTTGACGGGAAATAGATGCTAGCGCCTGTTGATTGCTAGTGAGTAAATGGGCTTTTGACGACAAGGGCCAGTCGTGACCTTCAACAATAATAGGAAGACTAGCAGGCGTAGGCATTCTGTTATCAACGTGGTGTACTTTCCAAACAATAGCTGACTGCAGGGTAGGGCTGTCCGAAACATCGTCTATAGTTTCGTCACCTAAGCCAGCTTTCTTTGTGTTGTCTGGTGTTGCACCTTCGTTAGGTACCAGAGTGATAGTTGCGCTAAGCCATGGCTTAGCTTCTTCACAGTATTTGAAAGCAGGAACAGTAATTGGCGTAGCATCGTTTACGCCAAAAAAAGACGCCCAATAGCTTGCAATGGTTTGTGCATCAGGCGCGTTTGTACCCTCACTTTCTATCACCACGTCTTCGTCACCTAACTCAGTATAGGATGGGTCAGGTGATGCATTGTTAATCGTGCTGCGCTTTGTTGTGAACTCAGGTGTAAGCTCTGAATTTAATTCTGCATCTGGCTCAGAACTTAACTCGGAATTTAAATCGGTGCCGAATTCTCTAGTAGCACTAAGTTCCTCATAAATTTGTGCGCCAGAAGGCTGCCCGTTTTCATTTTTGGGCAGCGATAAAAAGTCGACATCTTTGGAAGGCACACTGATCAGAGCGTTAGACGGCCATTTTACAGACGTATCTTCACCGCACACTGGTAGCCCTTGCTTAAGGTAGCTTATGTCGGGTGCAATAACATCGCTAATGATGTCAGCTTGAGCTCGGGGTGCTGATAAGTTATCGGCCAGTGAGAATTGTTCTTCTAATTCAGTAAGTGCAACGTTGCGCTTAAATGCAATAACTTCCACATCGAACCACCAATCGTCATTGGCGAGGGCTGTAGATGAAACAGTATTTAAGAAAACTGCGCTAATCGATGCAACTAACGGGCACCAGCGAGATAACTTCATGTTACCGCGACTCCTTTGCAAAATCGGCAATAATATCGCTAATAAACGCTATGCGCGCTTTAGCTGTTTCTGTATTTTTTACCAAACGTAGCTTTTGACTGCCTTCAAATTTAAATGTGTTTGGCTTGGTTTGCACAAGGCTAATAATATAGCCGGGGTTTACCTTAGTGGTTTCTTTGAACTCTATGGTACCGCCTTGTGCCGACAAGTCTACTTTTAGAATGCCTAGCTCTTGCGCTTTTAGTTTAATTTCAGCTACTTCTATTAAGTTTTTAGCAGGCTCAGGTAATAGACCAAAGCGGTCAATACATTCTACCTGGAACTCATCAATGTCGTCTTGCGATGCACAGCTTGCTAATCGTTTATAGAGTGAAAGGCGAGTGTTAACGTCGGCAATGTAGTCTTCCGGCAGCAGGGCTGGAATACGCAGCTCTACTTCAGTATGACCAGACATGGCGTCGTCTAAAGAAGGCTCTCTGCCGTCTTTTAGCGCATTTACTGCTTTATCCAGCATGTCCATGTATAAGCTAAAACCAATGCTGGCAATTTGGCCTGATTGATCGTCACCTAAAAGCTCACCCGCACCACGAATCTCTAGGTCGTGTGTTGCTAACGCAAATCCTGCGCCTAAGTCTTCAAGTTGCGATATAGCTTCTAATCGTTTTACCGCGTCTTTGGTCATGCGTTTAGGGTGCGGTGTTAGCAAATAAGCATACGCTTGGTGATGCGAACGACCCACACGACCACGAAGCTGGTGAAGCTGCGCTAGGCCTAAGTGGTCGGCCCTATCCATAATGATAGTATTTGCGCTTGGCACGTCGATTCCGGTTTCAATAATGGTAGTACACACCAGTACGTTATAGCGCTGGTGGTAGAAGTCACTCATTACGCCTTCAAGCTCACGTTCACGCATTTGACCGTGACCTACCGCAATACGTGCTTCAGGAACAATTTCGGCAATTTCCTCTGCTGTTCGCGCAATGCTATCCACTTCGTTGTGTAGGAAATACACCTGACCACCACGCAAAATTTCACGCATGATTGCTTCGCGAATAACGGCTTTATTACGCTGCTGCACAAAGGTTTTTATAGATAATCGACGAGCCGGTGCTGTAGCGATAATGGATAAATCGCGCATGCCGGACAGTGCCATATTAAGCGTGCGCGGAATAGGCGTGGCGGTTAGCGTTAGGATATCAACATCGGCGCGCAGAGACTTGAGCTTCTCTTTTTGACGCACACCAAAGCGGTGCTCTTCATCAATAATCACAAGGCCTAAGTCTTTATACTTGATGTCGCTAGACAGCAACTTGTGAGTACCCACCACAATGTCAACTTTGCCCTCGCCAATTCGTTCTATCACTGACTTTTGTGCTTTACCACTAACAAAACGGCTCATGACTTCAATTTCAAATGGCCATGCGGCGAAACGGTCTTTGAAGTTTTCAAAATGCTGCTGAGCGAGCAGGGTGGTGGGCACTAAAATCGCTACTTGTTTGCCCGCGATTGCCGCAAGGAAAGCCGCGCGCATCGCAACTTCAGTTTTACCAAAGCCCACATCACCGCATACTAAGCGGTCCATAGCAGAAGGGCTGCCCATGTCGTGCATAACCGCAGCGATGGCCTGTGCTTGGTCGGGTGTTTCTTCAAACGGAAAGCTATCTGAAAACGCTTGGTAGTCGTCCCAGTTAATGTTGTAGGCAAAGCCTGGCTTTGCAGCGCGGCGGGCATAAACATCTAATAGCTCTGCCGCAACATCACGCACTTTTTCAGCGGCTTTCTGCTTGGCTTTCGTCCACGCATCAGACCCTAGTGAACTAACGGGGGCACTGTCAGCGTCGCCCCCTGTATAACGGGAAATTAAGTGTAGCGAGGCAACAGGAACATATAATTTAGACTGCTTTGCGTATTCAATACACAGGTATTCGGTAGCGACACCGCCAGCGTCTAAAGTTTGCAAGCCTAGGTAACGGCCAACACCATGATCTAGGTGAACAACAGGCTGGCCAATAGAAAGTTCAGCCAAATTGCGAATAATCGCGTTTTCATCAGTAGCCGTTCGTTTATCGCGAAGACGGCGCTGACTTACTTTTTGCCCTAAAAGCTCAGTTTCGGTGATAAATAAAAGCTCACCTTCCTGGGTTTGCCAGCGAAAGCTGTTATCAACCATACCCACGGTGATGCCAATGTTGTTGTGACTTGCAATAAAATCACTGAAGCTATCAACAATCTTTGGCTTTATGCCTGCCTTCGCTAGAACGGTAAGTAGCCCCTCTCGGCGGCCTTGGGTTTCTGCACAAAACAGTACCTTCGCCCCGTTCTCGGTGGCTTGATTAACCGTTTTAATTAAACGCTCGGCAGGCACTTTCTTTTGAGAGTTAATTGCGATGTCGTCGAGCTTTTCGCACTGAAGATTAGTCGACCCCGGCTTTTCTTCAATAACGTTGTTCGAAAGCGACGCTCTTGGCCACTGTTTAATAGCGCCGAATAATTCGTTTATTGGCAAGAATAGGTCGTCGGGCGCTAGCAGTGGTCGCGCTAAGTTGTAACGGTATTGTTCGTAACGCTCTTGCACATCAGCCCAGAAAAACTCGCTGGCGTCTTGTACGTCACCATGAAGTAAAAGTAAGCTTTTAGGGTGCAGGTAATCAAATAAGGTAGCCGTTTTTTCGAAGAAAAGGGGGAGATAATACTCCACGCCACTTGGCATAGTGCCTTTGCTTACCTGAGAAAATACGCTTTCTGATGCGTTATTGGCGTCGAATTTTTCTAAAAATTGCTGGCGGAAAAGCGTGATGGCTTCTTTATCCGTGGGAAACTCGCGTGCCGGCAACAAACGAATTTCATTCACCGCTTCTCCTGAGCGTTGAGTTTCTGTATCGAAGTAACGAATTGAGTCAATTTCGTCGTCAAACAAATCGATACGAAATGGCTGGTCGCTGCCCATTGGGAATAGGTCGATAATGCTACCGCGTACCGAGAATTCACTGTGACTCATCACTTGGCTTACATGCAAGTAGCCGGCTTGTTCGAGGTTTCGTCTAAATTGATCTCTGTCTAACGTGTCGCCCTTATTTAGCATGAGTAGGTACTTTGCTAAATAATTGGTAGGGGCCAAGCGCTGCATTAATGTATTAACAGGAACGATGAATATCCCTTCGCCTTGTTGCGTAAAACGAAACAAGGTTTCTAAACGCTGCGAAACAATATCTTGGTGGGGTGAGAACGAGTCATAAGGCAGCGTTTCCCAATCAGGGAAAAGGGTAATTGGCGTATCTTTTGTATTATCGCTTAAAAAGAATGCTATTTCTTTTTCCAGCTTCATGGCCGAGGGCGTGTCAGCAGTAATCAATACTATTGGGCCATTGTATTGGTTAAGAGTTTGACTAATACAAAGCGCGGCACTGCTGCCTTGAAGTTGACCCCAATGTTTGTGATCTTGTGATGAGGCTTCTTTTTTAGGCGCAGGTAAAGGTAGCGATAATAAAGTGGCTGTCATGACGTCCTGTTTTTTAAGTGCAAGATAATTTTTACGGCTTATATACTGATATTAGGCCCCGTTAGGATCCCGCTTTTTTGTCTTTTGCCCGTTTTCTAAGCTGCTGAGTTTGAATGTGCAAGCTTGCACGAACCAGCAGCTCTTGGTCTTGCTCTCGAATTGTATTAAAAATAAAGGCGATATGGTAACTGTCTTCAACTTGCTCGCAAGCAATTACTTCACCGAAGCAAAAAATAGCTGCTGCTTCGGCATCAAGAAAAAGCTTTAGTTCCGCTTGGGTGCCTACTTCAAGTGCCTCTTGTGACTCAATGATAACGCCGCCACCACCAAGCTTTACGGTTTTAAAACGGTATTCTGGCTCATCTTGCTGGTGTAAGACGAACGACATCATTAGGTCAATTTTTCGCGACTGATGATTAAGGTAATCTGCCAGTGACTCTGCATGGTCGCTTAAATTGCGCAAAGGGCGAAGGGCTTGAGCTTCAATGGAAGCCATTTCGCTGGCAATACGAAAAGCGTAAGGCATCGACTCTTCTAAATTTTCTTCGTCAGGCACTGTTTCATTCACACCTAAGGGTCGCACATTAGCGTTTATGCGGTGCGCTATTGAGAAGTATTCTTCGAATTGGGCTTTTTTTTGTTCTAGGCTTAGTTCGCTCACATCATTCCTCTGCCACTAATTCTTGTGCAGCCAGTAGCTTACACGTAGTATACCTACTTTACTATTTTGGGGTTAACCCGTCATCTCGCCTTTGGGCTACTTATCTGAATTATTCATTCATTAAGCATAGCCAAGTGTGAGTCAGATTACCGTATTACTGAAAAGCAAGGCGCTATGTTCTATCCTCTTTCTGCATTCATTGCGTACCGTTATGCCAAGTCTAACAAGTCAAGCCAAACCAGTTTTGTTTCGTTTATAAATCGATTTTCGGTAGCCGGCATCGCACTGGGTTTAATGGCACTTATCATTGTAGTGTCGGTAATGAACGGGCTAGAAGGGCAGTTAAAGCAACGTATTTTAGGCATTGTGCCGCATATCGAAATAACAAAGACACCCACGCTAATGGCAGAAACTAACGACGCTGCGCAAAATCTTTCCAAGACACCCATGGAAAACTCGGAAAACTCGCCGTCGTTTAACCTAAATGAAATCAGCATGACACCCATTGATGGCGTTGTTGCCAGTATGGCCTACCGCGAGGCGGAAGCTGTTGTGCAATCTCGCTCAGATTTACGTGGTGTTCAGGTTCATGGTGTACAGCCTGACATAATGATTGAACACACCTTAGTGGCAAACCATATGGAGCAGGGGAGTTTTGCGGATTTAACTCAAGGTAGCTTCGCAGCCATTATTGGGCGTTCACTTGCTATTAAGCTTGAAGCTAGAGTTGGTGACAAGTTGCGCGTAATGGTCGCGGGGGCAAGCGTGTATACGCCTTTCGGCAGAATGCCTAGCCAACGGCTTGTAACCGTGGTGGGTGTGTTTGATATGGGCTCGCAAATGGACGATAAAGTAATGTACATGAACCTTGAAGATGTAAATAGGTTGATGCGTGACCTCAAAGGCAATGAGCAGTCGTTGCGACTTTTCTTAAACGATGCATTTAACTACCTAGGCGTGGTTAATAGTTTAACGAATACGGTGGGTGTCTCTGCTAATCACATTAAAACGTGGCGCGAGCGTCAAGGGCCGCTGTTTGATGCGGTTAAAATGGAAAAGAACATGATGACACTTATGCTGTTGCTTATTATTGCCGTGGCCGCTTTTAATATTGTGTCTGCGCTAGTGATGGTGGTAACAGAAAAGCAAGGTGATATTGCGGTGCTTCAAACTCAAGGTATGCTGCCTAGCACGGTAATGTGGATTTTTGTCTTAAATGGTTTGTTTAATGGCATAAAAGGCGCTGGGTTCGGCCTGGTTTTAGGCGTTATCATAACTCTACAGCTTAACAATGTTCTGCATTTAATAGGATCGCCATTGGCGCTTGCAGCAGATGGTAGCGGTTTGCCAATTGAGATGGATGTTGTACAAATTATAGGTATTACTTTTCTATCTTTGGCCTTGTGCGTTATTGCTAGCGTATATCCTGCGCGCAAAGCGATGAAAATAGCACCATCTCAAGCGCTTCAAAACGAATAAATCGCTGAATATACCGTGCAAACTAGTGGGAAATTCACTATACTCGCGGTCTTTTAGATTTTGCCCAGTGAGACGTCATGAACAAGAATTTTATCACCTCGCAATCGCTTCTACAGGATTCCTTTCGCTTAGCGGCAAAGGTGTATGAAGACGGCTTTCGCCCTGACTTTATTATTGGTATTTGGCGTGGTGGTGCTCCAATTGGTATCGCAGTACAAGAGTTCTTTGAGTTTAAGAATACGTCGACCGATCATATCGCAGTGCGTACTTCGTCTTACTACGGAATAAACAAGCAATCAAAAGAAATCCGTGTTCACGGGTTGCATTACTTGGTTGAAAACGCTAATGCTAACGATAAGTTGTTGATAGTTGACGATGTTTTTGACTCAGGCCGCAGTGTTGATGCGCTTATTAAGCAAATCAATAAGCTAATGCGCTTGAACATGCCAAAAGATATTCGTATTGCGTGTCCGTGGTATAAGCCGCAGAACAATACAACGGATATCGTGCCTGACTACTACGTTAACGAAAGTGATGAATGGTTAGTGTTCCCGCACGAAATCGCAGGCCTGTCTGAAGAAGAAATCCGCGAAGGCAAGGGCGAACTGGCCGACGTTATGGACATTTTGTTCAACAAGTAAGTACTCAGCTAATGCTGTTTTGCTCGTTAATATATAAACCGCACGTATGTGCGGTTTTTTTTGCCAACTGAATATTAATTTATGGCTGTTAACTGCCTTTGAGCGACGGTTTGATGGTATTCAGTTATCGAGGTAAAACTTGTCGTGGAATGTATAGACCCAAGTTGGCTGGTAAATCACAAGTAGCGTAATTGCCATGCCGTTAAGTAGTGCCTCGGGAAAAACTAATAGTGGAATTAGCAAGATATAGTTGTCGAAAATAATATCCCACGTATAGGTGCCTTCAATGTAAAAGTACGCACCCAAAGATAGGGTTTTAAGTGCAATTGACAGCGCGGCAGGGAAAAACGCACAAACAAAAATATACACAAACAACTGCCGCGGTATGTGATGAAATGACAGCATGTAGAAAAGGTAGGTAATACCGATAGGCAGCACGGTACCAAGCAAGCCATTAACCCCGATGTTCTCCCACGAGCCATACCCAATTGCGCTTGCACCTATTAACGCTATGAAAGACGCAATAATAGCATTGCGAAACCCAAGCATTAAGGTAAGTACAGAAAGGCCTAGAAAATGAACGTCTAGGCCTTCAAAAATGCCTGCTTTGAACAACCATAAAACAAACAGTGAAGACGCTGTACCAAAAATAACGTGTTGCTGCTGCTTATTTTTGGCAAATTGAGCGAAGTCAATTTGCTTTGCTGCGCCTAATAAAAATGCGCCGTAAATTAGCAGTGCAAACACTTGTAGAGTACTCACTTTTGCTCCTCAGTAGTTGCGTCTTATCTTTTGGCCACTAGCTTTTGTACTCGGCCCAAATTGGTGCATGATCCGACGGCTTTTCAATGCCTCTTAATTCGTAATCGATGCCTGCATCGCTCAACTTTTCGTGCAGAGGCTTTGTGGCTAGAATTAAATCAATACGCAGGCCTCTGTTATCGTTGAAGCCCTTCGAGCGATAGTCAAACCACGAAAATTTGTCATTCGAATCGGGGTTTAGCGTGCGAAAGCTATCTTCAAACCCCCAGTCGATTACGGTATTTAGCCACTCACGCTCTTCAGGTAAGAAACTGCATTTACCCGTTCGAAGCCAGCGTTTACGGTTTTCTTCACCAATACCAATATCCAAATCGGTATGGGAAATGTTTACGTCTCCCATAACAATCACGTTTTCATCTGGCGTGTGATTTTCGTTTAAGTAAACCATTAAATCTTTGTAGAACTTTCGCTTAGCAGGATATTTGGTCTCATGCTTTTCGTTCTCGCCTTGAGGAAAATAACCGTTTAACACGGTAACGTGCTGACCTGCATCATCAGTCGTTTTTAAAATTATCATTCTACGCTGGGCGTCTTCTCCGTCGGTTGGAAAGCCCATAGACACTGAAAGCGGCTCTTTTTTTGCCAAAAACGCCACGCCGTAATGACTCTTTTGTCCGTGAAAATAAACGTGGTATCCCATTGCTTCTACAGCTTCAACGGGAAATTGCTCGTTGTGAACTTTGATTTCTTGTAAACCGATGATGTCTGGCTGGTGGGCGTCAATAACCGCTTGCAGTTGGTGCAGGCGGGCGCGAATACCATTAATGTTAAATGAGATTACTTTCATATTAAATTTGAGGTTGCTTAAAACTTGGTGAGAGTTTACCAGAAAGCAGACATGCTCTTAATCACGAATTGACACTATATTAATGCATTCGGACGTTAAGAGAGATTAAGTTTATTTATAGCTTTTGAAATCGGTTTGTTCAGGTCGCGTTTAGTTCTTCTTGTGAAAACAGCGTGCGGTTGCGCTCTGCTTGAATACCCATTGAAATCAAAAATTCGAACCACGCATTGGCATCTGCCACTGTTTCTTTCACAAACCGCTCTTCAGCTAAACCCAAAGAAGGTAAAAGGGCATCAACCTCTTGCTTGAAAGACACCCATGTTTTAGCACAGCTGGCCATGGCCTGATAATACTGTGTGGGTATGTCTTCTTCCATGGCGTCTAGTCGCCTTGCAATAATATTTGCTCCCATCGAGGAGCCTAACCATACGTAAATAGCCGCAATGGTTTTTGATGCTACAGAGCTAAATTGGGGGAGTAATGGTTCGCAAGCATGGGTGTCTATGTTAGATGCTTCTTCGTCATCAGTACTCAATTCAACATTTACTGAGTGCGCAAGTGGCTGGGGGCGTCTATTTATCGATTGGGTGTCTTGCTTAATAGCATTTAGTACGGCTTCACTGTTTATCATCAAACTTATTTGGTTAAGCTCCGGCACTTTTGATGCGCCATCTCTTACAGCTTCTGTCGTTATTTGATGAAAAACTTGCATGATACCGAGGAGCTCGGCATACGCGTCTTTGTTGAACTGGCTGCTTTTGTGATACATCGAAAAGGGGAATGTCTTTTCTAAGGTTGTATGATTTGCATGGGTGTCTTGCTTTAAAGCGGTAAAAAGATTGCGCATGAGTAACAGCTCTTAGCCTTAAGCTTCAATTAATTATGGTGGTTTTTAATCACTTTATCATGGGTGTCTTTGCTATAGGTAGGTAGCCGTGTATTTTTTTCATGCATATTACGTTGCGCCTATAATTAGGGCGGGTATACTTGCCGCAAATTTAGAGATAGGTGAAAAATTGTGTTCCCAGAAACAGTTGCAGACAAGTTAAACGATGCAGTGATTGAACAAGCAATGAAGCTAGGCGCAGAGGAGCGTCAAGAGTTGGTAGTGAGTTACATTGTTAAAGCCGAAGAAGTTTGGTTAGTACAAGGAACTGAAGGCTTTGTTATGTTTGAAGATGGCGAAAACGTTCAATTGCCTATCTTTCCTCACCGTGACTTAGCTCAAAAGTTTGTTGATATGAATGACATCGACGGCCAATGTGTAAATGTTTCGCTAGTGGAATTTACCGAAACATGGCTTCCAGGTCTTGAGAAAAACGGTGTTGAGCTTGTTATGTTCCCAACTACGAGTGATGTTGAAAACTTGGTGATGACCGCTGAAGAGTTGGCTTTAGAGCTTAAAAATAGCTAAGTTGAGTATTTAACATGAGCGCGCCTGATACTTTGCTTCCAATTGCGTTGGCATTAGCTAATGCCAAAGGGTGGGATGATTTTACTCGAACGCTAATGCTGTCTGGAAAATCCCTTGCACCACTACCGGATACTGAACGCACCAAAGAGAATGCGGTAGAGGGCTGTGAGAGCCCTGTATGGCTTGCTTACTCAAACACCTCGAGTATGTTGATGGCTTCTTCACCTAGTAAGGTAATTCGAGGCGTTTTAGCCGTGCTACTGGAAAAGGCTAATTCTTTAACTGACGAGCAGCGTAGCGAGTTTAATTTTGAACAATATTTGGCGCAATGCCAGCTCGAGCGCTATTTAAGCCAGTCTCGCGGCAATGGTATAAAATCGGTCATTAAAAAGTTAAGAGGCCTATAAAGGCGAACTAAAATAGTGATAAGTTAGAGTAGTGGCGAGCTAAAATGTCGCTGCCATTCATCCCTCTGTCTTGTCGCTATTCTTGTTTTTCGCCTCTATCCATTGGCTCATGTATTTACTTGCAGACAGGGTTTGATGCCATAGTAAGCTTTGCATGAACAACACGCCTCTGTGAGCGTTCAGTTCCTGCTTCAGTTGAAATAATCTTTCAGTTAACGGTTGACGTGACTGTTGATTTTTAAACGCTTCAAGAACTTGACCTGATAGTGCACTCGCTTTTTCCCATTCACTTTTAATGGTATACAACGAGACTGCCTGGTTAACATAATCTTCTATGGCTGCTACGTTTGACGTATCTGTGCTACAAATCGCGCCCGGCCATTCGTAGGATGGAAGTAAGGTTTCTGAATTTGTCGATACAATACCTTCTGCACCCACCCATGTTGTGATGCTTGGTGTAGCGCATCGCATAGCATCCAGAAGTTTTCCTTTTATGCCAGCGCCAAACCGAAGCGGTGCAATTAACACTTTGGCACTTGTCATTAATGATTCAACATCTTCAGCCCAACCTTTTACTAAAAAACCTTGTTTTTCATTGTGAAGCTGCGTTGCTTTTTTGGGCGGGTAGGCACCGTAAATGTGCAGTTGTGCTTTAGGCAGCGCTTTTTTAATCGCGGGCCATATATTTTGTTTTAGCTGTAATACTGCATCCCAGTTTGGGGCATGGCGAAAGTTACCTATATGAACAAAATGTGCACGTTCTTCAAAAGGCAGAGAAGATGGAACCGATTTTCCTACAACTAACGGCTGGTAATGAAGCTGTGCAGAGGGCACCCCGTAATGCTGTGTTAGTAAGCGCATTTCGCTTAAGGAAATCACAAGCGTTAGATCGCTTCGCAATATCGCTGCAACTTCTCGCTGGGCAAGTTCGCTATTGAGTTTCGCGTTCATTGCCTCGCCATGCTGCTTAACCGCTTCATGCCTTGCTTGGCGTAAACTATGAAGATCTTCTGTATTTAAAACGCGTAACGCGTCAGGGCAGCTTTCTTTTACACGCCATGAAAATTGCTCCTCGGTCATATATCGGTCAAATATAACCACGTCTGGGTTAATGCGAGCAATTAATGTATTGAATGAACTGCAGTTTAGGGCGACCGAATGAGCGTTTACGCCTAAGGCATTGAGGTCAGCCTTGTGCTCGCTATCAGTAGCAGCCGTTAAAAATGTCACACTGTAGTCAGATGCTAAGCAGCTTTTTATCAAAGATAGCATATTCTGACCTGCCGCCGACGAATTTGGTTCAGGCCACACATAACCAATTACAACAATATTTAACATGAAATCTATTACAACTTTTTCTTCAAGAGTGCCGCCGAGGTAGGCATGGTAAAAACTTTGCGCATGCTAGCATAAATTCAAGTAGGTCATTATCAATATGCTGTCCACCCCTAGAAAATCTCATTCTAATAGGTAATTACCCTAAGTTTTTCGATATATTAGAATTACAGGTATGTAAAAAGTAGCAAAACGCTATAATAAGCGTATATCGAAAAAACGCATTGTGCGCAGAGCAAACGATATCATTAACATCGAATAACGTAACAGACGTTATGTTACTAATTTAAAATGTCACATTAGACACTGGTTTTAATTTTGTTAGACCGTTGAATTGCTAAGGTTTAACTTTTTGATTAGCAAAGAAATCATACTTTTTTACTAGTTGATATTTATTGACCAACCAGAATTTTGTGCCTATACATAAATTGACATAAGGCGAATGGAGGTGCCTTGGACGCTACATTGATAAAGGCGGCATTGAAGAGAGTGCACGAATGAATTTAGATGAACTAGTATCGAAAGCGGAAGACCTCTTTGTATTACCTGACTCAGTAACACGGCTCAAAGCGTGTATGGATGACGAAGCTTCAAGCATTGATGATATCGGTGACATTATCGCATTCGATCCGTCATTAGCAACACAACTTCTTAGAGTAGCAAACTCTGCGCTGTATCGTTTTCCAAATAAGATAGACACGGTAACTCGAGCCATTCAGGTGGTTGGTACACGCTCTACGTATGATCTCGCGTTGGCTTATGGTGTTAGTCAGGCATTTAGCGATGTGGATGCTCAGCGAATTGATTTAGACAAATTCTGGGAGCAGAGTGTTTCTTGTGGGCTGTTAGCTAAATACTTTGCCGATTTGCGAAATATACGTGAGCCCGAGCGACTTTTCGTTTCTGGTCTTCTTCATAATATTGGTGAACTTGTCACAGTATCGGTTTTACCAGAGGCCGCTACGCGCTGCCAGGCGTTCAATACTAGGGTTAGCCCAGCCGAGCTCCAATTTGGTGTGTTAGGTTTTACTTACACTGATCTCTCTGCCAGGTTGATTGAGAAATGGGATATACCAAAGTCTATTTACACGCCAATCGCTAAAATTCACGAAGCTGAAGAAGAGTCGTCATCGTTGGAAGAGAAAATTCTCCAACTTGCTTATGTGTTGGCGTTAGATAATGTAAATCCTGAGGTGTATCCAAGCTATCACAATTTGAAACCGGAACAGCATGAAGTACTTTCACTAAATCGAGAAGATTTGGAAGACGCGTTAGATATAACTAATTTGCAGTGTATTTCGGTTATTTCGTTATTTAATCCTAACGCGTTTATGCTTTATTAATAGACGTGCCTCTATCAAACCGTAGCGACTAGTCGAACACTGCTACGGTTTGTCTACTTATTGCAATAACTTCGTTGTCTTTGTCCCAGATCGTCGCTTCAGTGTGTCCATAACCGTCGGCGGCTTGTCTGGTGTGCGCCTTGTAAGCAAACCAGTCCGTTGGGTTTACCGGTTTGTGAGGATGAATAAACTCTAAATTCCAACTAACGGTACTTGCCGGGGCAGGTAGCTTCATCATTTGTAAAAGCGTAGGTGGCCACGCATCAATCATTGTAATGATATGTGCGTCAGTAATGGCTTCGGGGGCGTGTTTAAAACGCATAAAGCCGTGGTAATGGCTAGTCTTCCTGCGCGTAAACGGAATGCCACCATCATCAATTGCTAAATCGAAGTAGCGTAAGAATTTGGGCGTTACTTTAGGAATTTGTGGAATGAACTTCGCTTTGTTTGGCTGTGGCATGTCGTGGGTTTCCACATTCTCAACGTGAATACTAGAATCCCGTGCTACACCGAAGCATGCTTGCGAAAAAACGCAGCTTTTCCCATCTTGAATAGCGTGCGCAGTGAACTGAGAGACATTCTTGCCAGTTCTAAGTAGTGTCACTTCAATAGAAAAAGGGGCTTCAAGCGCCAATGGCCCAACAAAGTTCGTAGTAAACGAGCGTAATACCCTGTTGTCAGTTACCTGCTGCTTTACCGCGGTATAAAGCATACCTGCAGAAATACCCCCGAAAGCCGTGCGACCTTGTCCCCATGTCTTGGGAATAACAAGTCCATCAACTTTCCACGTGTTTTGTGATGTTTGCGATAATTGAGGAATACTGAGCAATTCGTCTACTGTCATACTTGCTTGTCTGGTCTGATGAGTTAAGTGTTCGTCATCCTACCCTAAGCGCTATAGAACGAAAAGCCTCAGTTAGAAATTTTCGTTATGTTAACAAATAAGTAACATTTAGTTGTTTATTTTTTTGCCTGATGCGTAGACTGGTCTTATCGTCACTTAAAAGGACTGTTATGGCCCATACACATGTTGAAGGTATCCGAACGACGGAAGCTGGAGCATCTAAAAGTTACCGAAACTATGTTTTATTTATTTTAACCTTGGTGTACGCCTTCAACTTCATTGACAGGCAAATCATTGGGATCCTCTCACCTTTTATTAAAGCTGATTTAGGCTTAGATGACGCTCAGCTTGGTTGGTTAAAAGGCATTTATTTTGCGCTTCTTTATACTGTAATGGGTATTCCCATTGCATGGCTTGCCGACCGATACAGTCGCGTAAACATTATCGCAATATCATTAACGTTGTGGAGTGGTTTTACAGCAGCGTCTGGCTTGGCTGCTAATTACATGCAGCTAGCAATTGCGAGAATAGGAGTTGGAATAGGTGAGGCTGGTGGAAGTCCGCCATCGCACAGTATTATCTCGGACCTGTTTCCAAAGGAAAAGCGAGCAGGCGCGCTAGCTATTTACTCTCTTGGTATTCCGTTTGGTGTAATGTTAGCGTTTTTTGCTTCGGCGTTTTTCCTACAGGGCGGCTCTGCAGACTGGCGCACTGTTATGTACAGTGTTGGAATTCCCGGGGTTTTGCTTGCAGTTTTGCTAAAGCTTACAGTGAAAGAGCCAGCCCGTACGGTATCGTTACCCAATTCAGATGATTCGGATAAGCCCAGTGTTAAAGCTTCGCTTAAAACGCTGCTAAAAATTCCTACATGGTGGGGCATGGCGCTAGGCATTTCATTTGGCTCTTTCGGTAATTATGCTATTTCGACGTGGGTGATTGATTACTATGTACGTGCCTTCGCAGGCCTAGATATTACGCAGCTACTTATTGTTTTTGGCATTATTAACGGCACTGCTTACGCCTTAGGCGTTTGGTTAGGGGGCTACATTGCTGATAGATGGGGCAAGCATAATAAAAAAGCGTACGCACTTCTTCCAGCAATAGCTTTAATTATTGGTGTTCCAGCGTTCTATGTATCTCTGCAAGTGCAAGATTTATCGACATCAGTAGCGCTGATGGCACTCCTTTTATTTACAAGCGGTTCCTATCTAGGGCCGAGCTTTGCCATGGCTCAGACGCTAGCACCAGTAAATGTTCGGGCCATGTCTACGGCATTGTTCTTTTTCGTACTTAACATTATAGCGTTAGGAGGTGGGCCTACGCTTACTGGTATAATTAGCCAAGCTCTTGTGCCTTCACTCGGAGAAACCGAAGCGCTTAGGCAAGCTTTGATTTATCTTGTTGTTCCTTACGCACTTTCAATTGCCGTGTTCTTGTGGACAAGCACGAAAATTGTAAAGGATTGGGAAATGGCAGAAGCAAGAGGCTTGTAGTATTATCCAACTTTGATGTTAAGGGGCTGATTTGAGGCCCCTTTATTGTTTGAGTTCAAGGAGTGTAGTGGTGTCTTCGTCAGAGTTGAGTTTTCATTTTGCGCATGCAAACGGGTTTCCTGCGGGAAGTTATCAAGCGTTGTTTGAAGCCCTACCAAGTCACTTCAACCGTTTACACGTAGAACGCTTTGGACACGATCCACATTTACCAGTAAATGGAAATTGGCGAAACCAAGTACAAGAGCTTATTAGGCACGTACAAAAAGAGAATAAGGATGAGCGTGGCGTATTTGGCGTGGGGCACTCTTTTGGCGCAGTAATCACCTACATGGCAGCATGCGAAGCGCCAGAGCTATTCAGGGGGATCATATTGTTAGACCCTCCTTTAGTTGTAGGCCCTTTGAGCTATTTTTTTAAATTTGCTAAGCATACGCCGTTAATTAACAAATTGACGCCAGCGAAGCTCGCGCAAACTCGAAACACGAGTTGGCCCAGCAATACTGACATGGAAGCCTATTTTCATAGCAAAGCGCTATTTAGAGACATGGATAAGCGCTGTGTACGTGACTACGTAAAGTCGGTAACAGCTCGTAAAGGAGAAAACATTGCTCTTACTTTTCGCGCTGAGGTTGAAGCTGCGTTGTTTCGGAATGTCCCCCACAATTTAGGTAAGTACAAGGGCAAACTTAAGTGCCCAGCTGTACTGGTAACTGGCAGCAAAAGTAAAGTGTGCAAACCACAAATGTATAAGCAACTTATGAAGCAAAATGACATAGAACACATTGTTCTAGAGGGAGGTCATATGTTTCCCTTGGAGTACCCGGAGCGAGTTGCAGAGTTTATACAAGACAAGCTAATTCAATGGAACACATAGCGTGAAGGTTAATTTCGACGTAGTGAGCGTCAAAATTAACCTTCAAAGATAAATTACTCTGGCTTTCTCGGTTTGCTCACACCACCTACAGGTTGACCTAACATTTCTCGAGTTACCAAAACGACACCTTTCTCTGAAACGCGAAAGCCCCGTGCTCTGTCGTGGTCATGGTCGTAGCCAACTATCGTGCCCTCTGGGATAACGCAACCTCGGTCAATTATTACCTTCTTCAACTTACAGTGGCGTTTGATTTCAACATCAGGAAGTATGACTGCTTCTTCGATGAGACCGTAAGAATGCACTCTTACATTGGAGAAACAGATCGAAGAGCGCAGTGTGGAGCCTGAGATAATGCAGCCACCCGATACCACAGAGTTTATGGCTTCGCCCCGTCTATCATGATCTTCCCATACAAACTTCGCTGGAGGCAGCTGCTCTTGATAAGTCCAAATAGGCCACTTTCTATCATATAAATTGAGTTGTGGGACGGGAGCTACCATTTCCATGTTTGCTTCCCAGAACGAATCAATGGTACCTACGTCGCGCCAGTAAGCATTATCGCCGCCACTCTTTTCAAATGGATAAGCATAAACAGGATGGTCGGCAATAATCGATGGGATTATGTCTTTCCCAAAGTCACGTTGTGAGCCCATATTTTCAGCGTCAACACGCAGTTGTTCGAACAAAAACTCCGTATCGAAGACGTAATTACCCATAGACGCAAGACAGCGGGTAGGATCGTTTGGAAGTGGGGTAGGATTAGCTGGCTTTTCTTCAAAACCATTAATACGAAAGTTTTCGTCTACTGACATCACACCGAACGCACCTGCTGCCTCTTGAAGTGGGACTGACATACAAGAAACGGTCATTTTTGCCCCAGACTCTTTATGCTTGGCTAGCATATCGCCATAATCCATTCGATAAATATGATCACCTGATAAAATCATGACATATTTGGGAAGCTCGTCTCGAATGATGTCAATATTTTGAAAAACGGCATCAGCAGTACCTTCATACCAGCTATCTGAAAATCGTTGTGATGCGGGCAGAATTTCAACAGATTCGCCAAGCTCTTTTTTAAAGTGACCCCAGCCTCTCACTAGATGACGAATGAGTGAATGAGATTTATATTGAGTGACTACACCTATTCGTCGAATGCCTGAATTTACACAATTTGATAGCGGAAAGTCGATGATTCTAAATTTTCCGCCAAAATAAAGGGCTGGTTTGGCTCGCCAATTAGTGAGTTCGTGTAGCCTAGAACCTTTACCCCCCGCGAGGATGAGCGCATATGTGTCGCGAGTTAGGTTACTGATGTAACGAGAACTTTGATCTGCCATTTCCTATAAACTCCTGTAATAAAGCGATAACTGTGTATCGATAGAAATATAAAAAGAAAACGAAGTGCTGCGATTGACTGCGCTATGCTTGATAGACCCGTTCAAACGGGTTTTATTGATAACCTAACCCCATATTACACAAGATATTTTATAATGACAGCGCGAATTTTGAGCTTTGTGTCGAAATTGTAAAGAATTTTAAAATAGTGTTATGCGGCAAGCTTCCTAGATTTACGATGACACCCAACAGAAGCTTTCAAGCAAAGCTTTTGAGAGACGGAGTTTTATAGAGACACCCACCCAAAATTCAAAGAAATTTATAAAGACACCCACCGTTAACCTTATGAATTTCGTGCAAATGTAAAAGCTTCTAATCGAAGGCTTTAGACAACGTCTTTCTAGTACGGGAGTTCATTTTAGGGTTTATCGAGACACCCACCCCAAAATTCACAAAGACATCCATCGCTAACCCTAGAAACTCCATGCAGCATAAAAATGCTTCTGATTGAAGATTTCAGACTATCTCCTCCGAGAGCAAGAGGTAGTTTGAAAATTTGAGAAAGATTAAGGGCAAACAAACCAACAGGCTGAAGTTGCATCTAGCGTGTATTTGTAATTATCTTCTTTGATAATGTTTAATTAGGCATCTATTTTACGGGTTAATTGAGCTTTGCATCAAAACGCTTAACTTTAAGTGACAAATGTTAATTAAATGTTATATTTGGATTGTCAATTCGATTATGGAGTTTTAAATGGGAGCATTGAAAAAACTTTTTACGGTGCTTGGCGTTGTCGTGTTAATGCTTGTAGTTGCTAGCTTTTTTATTCCAAAAGACTATAGCGTTGAGAGAACGATAACAATTAATGCACAGCCATCGGAAATTTACCCATACATTGTTGACCTCAGGGAGTGGAAGAAGTGGGGAGTGTGGTTTAAGCGTGACCCCGACATGAAGCTAAATTATTCTGGTCCCGACCGCGCAATTGGCATGCGTTCTGAATGGCAAAGTGAAACAGAAGGTAACGGTGAAATGGAAATTGCACAGTTAGAACATAATAAACGTGTTCTGTATCGCTTGTATTTTCCAGACTTTGACATGGGCTCGACGGGGACACTGGAAATTGAACCGACGGCGAGTGGGAGTAGAGTAACATGGCGAGACGAAGGATCAGTTGATAACAATCCAATCAACCGATATTTTGCTTTAATGATGGACAGTATGATAGGACCTGATTTTGAAATGGGGTTAGAAAACCTTAAAGTCCTAGTGGAAAACGGAGACTGAACAAAGCCAATTCAATGATCTGTTGCGGGATATGTACCGTAAATTTATGAACAAAAATGCGGTACACATCTCAACGTAATGAAACAAAAAACTCGGCTCGTCGCAGGATTATCTTTAAATAAACTAGCTGACTTGCTTATCTCAGCAAAAACAACACTGACTGCACTTCTAATTAGCATTGGCGCGCCTGCTTGGATGGTCGGCTGGTTGGTACCTATAAGAGAGTCGGGAGCCCTTCTTCCTCAAGTTTTATTGAGTATATATCTTCGAAAGCATCCCAAAAGACATATTGTTTGGCGCCTGGGAATGATGATACAAGCGCTTTCAGTTGTTTGTATACTTTTGTCTACTGTTTTGTTTACCGGGTTTGAGGCAGGCGCTCTCGTACTAGTTTCACTTGTAATATTGAGCTTAGGGCGTTCAGCTTGCTCGCTTACGGTAAAAGACATGGAGGCTAATGTTGCTAAAAAGGGGGAGCGAGGCAGCTTAATTGGGGTGGCATCTACCGTCTCTGGAATACTTACACTTATTATTGCGGTACCTTTGGTTATTTACGGAGACGCCTTCACTTCAGATATACTTCTATTGATCTTAAGTGGAAGTTTTTTGTCTTTCGTTTTTACGTTGATTTGCGTGTGGCCTATCAAGACAAAGGTAGAGGTGAAAGAATCACAGGAGAATCCATTTAGGCTAAATTTTAATGCTACGATTTACAAGTTTATATTTGTTCGAGGACTATTTGTTCATTCTGCATTAGTAGCACCCTATTTTATGTTAGAGAAAAGTGACGAAGTGCAAGAGCTTCTCCCAATATATATAGGCGCAGAGGCACTTGCAGCGTTACTTTCATCTATCATCTGGGGAAAACTCGCTGACAAAAGTGCCAAACTTACACTACGGCTCTCGGGGGTATTGGCGCTTTCAGCCTGCATTGGGCTTCTTGTATCTGAATCCTCTTCTATTTTTACTTCAGCGCTGTTGTTTTTCATTCTCTCTGTCGCTCACGCTGGCGTGAGAACGGGCAGAAAAACTTATAGTTTAGACGTCAAAGAAGGGCAGGGCAGAACTGAATTGGTTGGCTTTTCAAATACTGCAATCGGATTGATTTTGCTTGGCTTTGGCGCTCTTTATGCGGCGCTGACGCCGATATTAACGTTTTCTGTAGTATACATCATGTCGGGCATGCTTTTTTGCGCAATTATAGCCTCGGTGATTCTCCCTGATGAAAAGTGAGCACCTAACTATTAAAGCAAAGCGCTGTAGTCTTTAGTTTAGCTATTCGCTTTCTACTGGTGTGTTGTTTAAACATTAGCATTGACTTGGTATCGCCCACAGCAAATGAAAAGGCGCTTTCAAAGTTACTTATAACCTGAAGCCATTGTTCTTTATTAATGTTTAGCAACTTGAGCTCAATAGCCTTTGCATCCGCTACACTTTGTGACTCTTTAGTATCCAACACTTCGATAGAGCTTCTGAGCAGTGCGCAGTAAGCTTTTAGGGTGAAATTTATACCTCTTCGTTGCTTGCTTTGAATATTATCTCTAAATGACATTAAACCCTTTGTGCGTTTAGTGTGGGGAGTTTTGCTTAGTCGACGGTTGATACTTGTGTATAAAGAGTCCCCGAGGCCTTTTGCAACTTTCGCTCGTATTGGATTTAAATCGACATAAGCCATGCAGGAAATGAGTGCTTTTTCGGTAAGAAGCGCTTGAGAACGAAATCTACCCCCCCAAAACCTTCCGGTGCACTCGTCTTCTTCGTTGGCTTTTCTTGCAATATATTCGTTTAAATTTCTCATGAACCAACTGATGTCGTAGAGTCTTTTTCTATACACTTCAGCGGTACTTTTGATAGTTTTCAGTTCACTTTCACTGACAAGCTCGCCTTTTAAATACTTTTGAGTGAGCAGAGTACCTTTATGCATTTTATGCCACTGTGATAGAACTGTTTTGAGCGGCCAAGAAAGAGCTGACTCTTTGTTAACACATAGCACCACGTGCACATGGTTGCTCATTACCGCATAAGCACAGATATCAATAGCGAACACTTGACCCAAAAAAAGCAAACGTTCTTCTACCCAAGACTTTCTGTGTTCATAGCTAACCTGAGTATTCCGGTCATACCCACAAAGGAAACTGCGACGCACGCAACGAGAAATGCAGTGATAATAAGGTGTGTCTGTAAGGCTTATAAGCGATTTTCTACTTCGCGCCATGATGATATACACCATTGAAGTTATTAAGGGAGTAAGACCATATCAGTTGCAGAGGGTCTTGTGACCTGATCGCAAGGAGTGTTTTTAGACATTAGGCGGTCTAATAGAGAGGCAATCTAATAAAGAAGTCTAATCAAGACACCCATTCTAAGGAGGGATAGGAGAATCTTTTAGAGTTCTCTGACTACCAGTGACACCCAATGCAGACTTCTTAATATTTCTCAAAAATCAATCTCCAAACTAAAAAATTCTTCAAGAGAGTTTTTTAAATCTTGAATTAGGTACGTCACGATAACCTTAAGAGGCTTGAAGTGGGTGTCATCGTTACTGAAATGGTATTAATGGGTCTGGTTTGGGCGGTTATGATCACGGACCAGATGAAAGCGAAAAGAGCATGATCCATGAGAATCATGCTCTTGATTTTTTTACTTCGCTAACAATGCATTTGCGACTTTAGAGACAGGGGAGCGTCCCAGGATTTTTGAAATAAACGAAGATGCAACAAGCAACTTGTCCATTTCTATACCAGTTGAAACCTCCATGCCATTTAGCATGTAAAGCACATCTTCAGTTGCTACATTTCCACTGGCGCCTTTTGCGTAGGGGCAGCCACCTAATCCGGCAACAGCTGAGTCAATAGTAGATACGCCATAGCCTAAGGCTGTGTACAAATTAACAAGTGCTTGCCCATATGTATCGTGAAAATGGGCAGCGATCTTATTTACTCCAATGTCTTTGAGAACTTCGTCGAGTAAGAGGCTGGTCGCTTTTGGTGTACCAACACCTATAGTATCGCCAAGAGAGATTTCGTAGCACCCCATATCAAGTAAAGATTTGCTTACCTGCGCCACTGCTTTAGGCTCGATACTACCTTCATATGGACAGCCCATCACACAAGAGACGTAGCCTCGCACTTTTATGTTGTTGTCGCTGGCCAACTTAAAAACGGCTTCGAAGCGCTCTAGGCTTTCGGCAATCGAACAGTTGATATTCTTTTGAGAAAAAGACTCTGAAGCAGCGCCAAATACAGCCACTTCTTTAACTCCTGCTTCAATTGCCGCTTCAAGTCCTTTCAGGTTTGGAGTAAGCGCAGAATATTGCACATCAGGCTGATAGTTCAGAGTCTTGAAAACTTCGTCCGAATTAGCCATTTGTGGCACCCACTTCGGTGAAACGAAGCTTCCAGCCTCAATACGTCTCAAACCAGTTTCAGATAGAAGGTTTATTAGCTCCACCTTTTGAGATGCACTTAATGCTAACTTTTCATTTTGTAAGCCGTCTCTTGGACCAACTTCTACAATGCTAACTTTTTGCGGAAACATCATTTATGCCTCGGCGTTTTCTTTTGCGGAAAATGCTAGCAACAGCGCTCCACCATCAACCAATTCTCCTGGCTGGAAGTAAAACTCTTCAACCGAACCGTCATAGGGGGCTATGATGCTGTGCTCCATTTTCATCGCTTCCATAACTAAAATGGGATCGCCTTTTTCAACTAGCTGCCCCTTCTCAACCAAATGAGCAACAATAGTACCGTTCATTGGCGCGCTAAAATTAGCATCATCATCTGCATGGTCGTCTTCTCCTAGAGACGCCGGTACAACAGTAAACTTAGCGTGGGTGTCTTTGTTGAACAGGGTATATTGGCCACCGTTGTCAGAAAACGAGAATGTCGTTCTGTAGCCGTCGATTGTTGCTAGCAACTTACCATCGACAATAGAGCCCGACACTTGGAAGTCGTGTTCGTCTACTGACACTAGCCAGCTATGGCCGCCTTCATATTGATGTGTTACTTCGACTAACGTTTCTTCGTTTTCGTGATTTAACGTGAGTGTCTCTTTATGCTGATGATTGGCTCTCCAAGCACCAGCATTTGACCATGGCGTTGGCGTTTTATGAGTATCAACAGCGTCATTTTTTCTGTTTAGAAGTGCAAGTAAAGCCATCACCGCTAAGTTAGCTTGGGTGTCTTTCTTATTAGTATCACTAAACAACGAGTCGTAATGCTTTTCAATAAACGTGGTCGTTAACTCGGCAGCAACGAATGCAGGGTGTGAAGCTACACGTTTTAAGAAGTCGATGTTCGTGCTCAACCCGTCAATATAGTATTCGCCCAACGCACTAATTAGGCGTTTTAGTGCAATTTCACGGTTCTCGGCCCACACGACTAACTTTGCAATCATCGGGTCATAAAACACACTTACTTCATCACCTTCAACAACACCTGTATCTACGCGAACTACATCACTCTCAATAGGCGTCTGTAGCAATGACAGCGTGCCGGTAGAAGGAAGAAACTCATTGCTAGGATCCTCGGCATAAATACGAGCTTCGAATGCGTGTCCTGTTAGCGTTAGCTCATCTTGTTGCTTTGGAATTGGCTTTCCTTCGGCAATTGTTAACTGCCAATGAACAAGGTCTTCACGGGTTATCATTTCGGTAACCGGGTGTTCAACCTGTAAACGTGTATTCATTTCCATGAAGTAAAATGAATCATCTTCGTCCAGCAAAAATTCTACAGTGCCAGCGCCAACGTAGTTAATCGCCTTAGCTGCAAGAACTGCAGCTTCGCCCATTTTTTTACGTACAGAAGGCGACATATTTGGGGCAGGGGCTTCTTCAATTATCTTTTGATGACGACGCTGTACAGAGCAATCGCGCTCAAAGAGATAGACACCATTGCCATGGGTGTCACAGAAAACTTGGATTTCAACATGGCGAGGGCGAGTCAGGTATTTTTCTACCAACATATGGTCGTCGCCGAAGCTGGCCATTGATTCACGTTTCGCCGCGTTCAACGCTTGAGAAAACTCTTTCGCATTCCAAACTTGGCGCATGCCTTTACCACCGCCGCCAGCAGCGGCTTTAAGAAGCACTGGATACCCCATTTCATCGGCTGCACTTTTCAATACTGCTTCACTTTGTTCATCACCGTGATAGCCAGGAACAAGGGGAACACCAGCGTCTTCCATAATTCTTTTAGCAGCAGACTTTGAGCCCATCGCTTCAATTGCTGATGCTGGTGGGCCTACAAAAATTATATCGTTTTTTGCGCACAGGTTAGCGAATTCAGCGTTCTCAGAGAGAAAGCCATAACCAGGATGAATGGCGTCGACGTTAAGTTGCTTAGCTTTTTCTATTATGAAATCGCCACGTAAATAACTTTCCTTCGACGGTGACGGCCCCAAGAAAACAGCTTCGTCTGCCATTTGAACATGCAGCGCGTTTTTATCAGCTTCCGAATAAACCGCAACGGTTTTTACGCCTTGTGCCTTGGCTGTCTTGATAACACGGCAGGCAATTTCACCGCGGTTTGCGATTAATAGTTTATTTATCATTGTTCAACTCCACCCACGATGCACTACGTTTTTCTAGAAAGGCTGATAAACCTTCTTGCCCTTCCTCAGAGGTTCTTACTTGAGCAATAAGTTTGCTTGTTTTAGTGAGCAACGCATCATTAATTTCTTGCGTAGACACCCATTGCACCAAGTCTTTTGCTTTAGCAACTGCCTGAGGACCATTTTTGAGAATATTGGATAAGATGTTATCTATCGTGCTATCGAGTTCATCTTCTGTAACTGACTCACTCAGTAACCCAAGTCGCCTTGCTCTGCGTGCAGAAAATACTTCAGCCGTTTGGAAATAACGTCGGCATACTCTCGCGCCCATCGCCTCTACCACGTACGGGCTAATTGTTGCGGGAATAAGTCCTATCTTGACTTCGCTTAAACAAAATTTACTGAGCTTGCTGCCAATGGCAATATCACAACACGCGATTAAGCCAACGGCGCCGCCGAAAGCTGCACCTTGAACACGTGCTATTGTCGGCTTGGGCATTGCGTAAAGTGTTTGCAACATAGTTGCCAATGCATGAGCATCAGTTTCATTTTGCTGTTCAGTGTAACTGGCCATTCTTTTCATCCAGTTAAGATCTGCACCTGCACTAAAACTCTTGCCCTTTGCTTGTAAAATGAGCGCTCTTACCTTTGGGTCTTCACCGGCTAACTTAAATACGCGAGTAAGTTCACTTATCATTTCATCGTCGAAAGCATTGTGCTTGTCAGCTCTGTTAAGTGTGACAGTGGCAATGTTTCTTTCATCTACGTTGTATAATACTGATTGATCCATGACCCATGCTCCTACATTCTAAATATGCCAAATTGGGTATCTTCAATTGGCTTATTGAGTGTGGCTGATAGCGAAAGTCCAAGTACTAATCGAGTATCAGCAGGGTCGATAACGCCATCATCCCAAAGCCTTGCTGAGGCATAGTAAGGGTGTCCCTGCTTTTCGTAGGTGTCGATAACGGGCTGCTTGAAGGCTTTTTCTTCCTCTTGGCTCCATGATTCTCCAGCGCGCTCTTTTTGATCGCGTTTAACTTGAGCGAGTACACCTGCAGCCTGTTCACCGCCCATAACTGAAATTCGCGCATTTGGCCACATAAAGAGGAATCGTGGGTCGTAAGCTCTACCGCACATACCATAGTTACCTGCACCAAAACTTCCTCCGATAAGAACAGTAAGTTTCGGTACATTTGCACACGCTACTGCTGTCACCATTTTGGCGCCATGTTTAGCTATACCGCCATGCTCGTATTGCTTGCCTACCATGAACCCCGTGATGTTCTGTAAGAATACAAGTGGGATTTTGCGCATTGCACATAGCTCAACGAAATGCGCACCTTTAAGGGCACTCTCGCCAAACAAAATGCCATTATTGGCAACAATGCCAACAGGAAAACCGAAAATTCGAGCAAAGCCACAGACGAGCGTAGTGCCGTAGAGCGGCTTAAATTCGTCAAAGTCTGAATCGTCCACAACTCGTGCGATGATTTCTTTCACATCGAAGGTTTGACGGCTGTCTGCCGGAACAATGCCGTATATCTCTTTAGTATCGTAGCGTGGAGGTTTCACATCGGCTACGTCTAAGCACTCGGGCTTTTTCCTGTTTAGCCGCGATATGGCATTTCGAGCAAGAGATAGGGCATGATGGTCATTGTTCGCTAAATGATCAGCCACGCCTGAAATTCGAGTGTGTACGTCACCACCCCCAAGTTCCTCTGCGGTTACTACTTCACCCGTTGCAGCTTTTACAAGCGGTGGTCCACCTAAAAATATGGTGGCTTGCTCTTTTACAATAATACTTTCATCCGCCATAGCTGGAACATAAGCGCCACCTGCGGTGCACGACCCCATAACAACCGCAATTTGAGGGATGTTCTTCGCCGACATATTCGCTTGATTGAAGAAAATACGTCCGAAGTGCTCTCTGTCAGGGAAAACATCATCTTGACGCGGCAGATTAGCACCGCCCGAGTCGACTAAATAAATGCACGGAAGATTGTTTTGTTCAGCAATCGTCTGTGCTCTTAAGTGTTTTTTTACAGTAAGAGGGTAGTATGTCCCGCCTTTTACGGTAGCGTCATTGGCAACAATCATGCATTCGATACCAGCTACGATGCCTATCCCTGCTACCACGCCAGCGCACGGCACATAGTCGTCATACACTTCCCACGCTGCCAACTGGCCTATTTCTAAAAAGGGCGTGTCTTCATCTAAAAGTGCATTGATTCTGTCACGTGGTAACAGCTTTCCTCTAGACACATGGCGCTCAGCCGCTTTCTCGCCGCCACCTAAAGAAATTTGTTTTATCTTTTCAAGAAGATCATCTACCTGCGCCTGCATGTGTTCTGCATTAGCGACAAATGTTTCAGATTTGGTATTTATACTTGAGCGAAGAACGGGCATAACCCCTCCTTGTGTTGTGCATCGATAAAGATGCCGCATTAACCGTAGTTAGCAAGACACTCACGTTAAGCAAATTTAAGTATGTTGGGTGTCTATGCAGTGTAGTAGCTTATTACAGAATTTTGTCTTGATTCTTAACTTGGGTGTCTTGTTAAACCTTTGCGAAATAATCCGCTACTCGCCACAGGTATTTTGTCGACCTATGAAGAGGTTTAAACCAGACACCCTAAAACGGGTTACTTAGACTCGTTAAACAATTCTCGGCCAATCAGCATTCGGCGAATCTCAGACGTACCAGCACCTATTTCATAAAGCTTTGCGTCACGAAGAAGGCGACCAGTAGGGTATTCGTTGATATAACCGTTACCGCCAAGTAATTGAATAGCATCTAACGCCATTTTTGTGGCAAGTTCCGCAGAATATAAAATGGCACCAGCCGCATCTTTTCGCGTTGTCTCACCGCGATCGCACGACTGTGCAACCGTGTAAACATAGGCACGGGCCGCATTCATCTGGGTATACATGTCAGCCACTTTGCCTTGAATAAGTTGGAACTGGCCAATAGATTGACCAAATTGCTGACGATCATGAATATAAGGAACAACAATATCCATACAAGACTGCATAATACCTAGCGGGCCACCCGATAGCACAAGGCGCTCGTAATCCAATCCGCTCATTAACACGCGAACACCTTCACCTTCGCTACCAAGAATGTTCTCAGCAGGAACTTCACAGTCTTCAAAGACTAACTCACAAGTGTTTGAAGAGCGCATTCCTAGTTTGTCTAGCTTCTGTGCACGGCTAAATCCAGGGAAGTCACGCTCAACGATGAATGCAGTGATGCCTCGAGGGCCTGCATTAGGATCGGTTTTTGCGTAGATAACAAACGTGTGTGCGTCAGGACCATTAGTGATCCACATTTTATTGCCGTTAAGAATGTACTTGTCGCCACGCTTTTCGGCTTTTAATTTCATGCTAACAACGTCTGAACCTGCATTTGGTTCGCTCATAGCTAGCGCACCTATGTGCTCACCGCTTACCAACTTTGGAAGGTACTTTTCTCGCTGGGCATCATTACCGTTTTTATAAATTTGGTTTACACAGAGGTTTGAATGGGCACCATAGCTAAGGCCAATACCGCCAGAGGCGCGGCTTACTTCTTCCATTGAAATGGTGTGGGCAAGATATCCCATATCCGAGCCACCGTATTGTTCTGAAACGGTAACACCTAGCAATCCCATATCGCCCAGTTTGGTCCATAGCTGGTTAGGAAATTGGTTATCTGCATCTGCTTGTTCAGCTAAAGGAGCAATTTCGTTTTGTGCAAATTGATAGACCTGGTCGCGCAACATTTCAATGTCTTCACCAAGTCCAAAATTCAAAGTAGGGTAGGAGGTGTTCATGCGATATTTCCTCGTTTTAGTTCTGCGAGTTCGTCACGGCAACGTGCTTCAACATCATCCAGTTCTGTCATTAGCATTTGGATGTCTTCTAACTGCTGTTTAAGCACCGCTCTTTTTTGCTCAGTCATTTCAAGCATGGCTTCTAACTGAACCGCCGAATTAGGGTTTGTGTCGTACATGTCGAACAACGTTTTGACTTCTGCAAGTGAAAAACCTAGGCGTTTTCCTCGCAAAATCAGCTTTAGCCTTACTCTGTCTTTATTTAAATAGACTCGGTTTTGACCCGTTCTGGACGGGGACATCAACCCTTGCTCTTCATAAAAGCGGATAGAGCGGGGAGTAATATCAAACTCTTTAGCGAGCTCGCCTATTGCGTATGTTGTTTTATCGTCGTAATTATTCATTACACGTACCTTGTATCAGCGCTGCTTACCACCCAGAGTATTGCATGGGTGTCTTTGTAATTAATCGACTGTGTTAAGTTGGGTGTCTTTGCAATAGCACTATCGTTTTAGAGCCGTAGTAGTTTTCTGGCGCTATATTAAACGTAGTGTTTGGTTGACACATACTTAGTACAGGTTTACGTTAACGTTAATTACATTTTACGTTAAGGTAAAGTAACATTTTGCTAACGTCAATTTTTCATGGTGAAGGCAAGACGTTGTGGCTGTAAGTGGTGTTTACTTTTGTATACATCTGCATAGCTTTCTTCACTTAACTCTATAATTTTAATGAATTTTAAGGGCACGAGTATGAGTAACGAATCGGTAGTGATAGTCGCAGCAAAACGCACTCCAATGGGTGGGTTTAACGGTAGTTTGTCATCGCTAGCTGCGACAAAGCTGGGAGAAGTTGCGATAAAAGCAGCGTGTGAAAGCGTGGATGTCTCTGTAATAGATGAAGTCATTATGGGGTGCGTACTACCAGCAGGGCTAGGCCAGTCTCCAGCGCGACAAGCTTCTCTAGGTGCAGGCCTTCCGTTAAGTGCAGGTGTTACAACTATCAACAAAGTGTGTGGCTCTGGCTTAAAAGCTGTGATGATGGCGCACGACCTAATAAAAGCAGGTAGTGCAACGGCTGTTGTGGCTGGTGGTATGGAAAGTATGAGCAATGCGCCGTACATGCTGCCAAAAGCAAGAACGGGCTATCGCATGGGCCATGGTCAAGTGCTCGATCACATGATGCTTGATGGGTTGGAAAATGCGTATGATGGAAAAGCAATGGGTTGTTTCGCCCAAGACACGGCCGATGATGAAAGCATTTCTCGAGGTGAAATGGATGAGTTTGCACTAAGCTCATTATCAAAGGCACATGAAGCAATTAACAGTGGTACATTTACTGATGAAATTGTGCCTGTAACAGTATCTTCTCGAAAAGGTGATGTGGTGGTTGATACTGATGAAGGCCCAGGTTCAGCTCGCCCTGAAAAAATACCTACGTTAAGACCGGCTTTCAAAAAAGACGGTACAGTGACAGCGGCAAATTCTAGCTCGATATCTGACGGTGCGGCAGCGCTTGTTGTGATGAGTGAAAGTAAAGCGAAAGAACTTGGTTTGACGCCGCTTGCTCGTGTGGTGGCTCATGCGACTAATTCAATTGAGCCAGAAAACTTTACAGTTGCACCTGTGGGCGCAATGGAAAAAGTATTAGACAAAGCTGGCTGGACAAAAGAAGACGTTGATTTATTTGAAATTAACGAGGCCTTTGCCATGGTTACTATGCTAGCGATTAAAAAACTTGGCCTTGACGAAAGCAAAGTGAATATCAAAGGTGGAGCGTGTGCTTTAGGCCACCCAATTGGTGCATCGGGTGCGCGTATCCTTGTTACTTTGCTTCATGCGCTTAAGCAAAAAAATGCTCGCAAAGGCATTGCATCACTTTGTATCGGTGGCGGAGAGGGTGTAGCACTAGCAGTGGAAATGTTGTAAGTCTTATTTCATAGCTTAAATGTAGAATATTTAATCTCAGAGTAACGCCAACTTCGCGTTACTCTGTGTTTTAATAAAATAAAAACGAATAAGCATGAAAAACTTCAACATTTTTTTATTTTTGAAAGCATTTACCCTAACAATCATAGTGATGCTGACTGCTTCAATCAGCCATGCAAGCGAAACGCTGGGCAATCAGCTCACCTCATCCAATCAAACCAACCTCCATCACCTATTCGATGTGACCACCGATAAAAGTGCAAGCGCTGCCACTAACTTTACGGCCGCTGACAACAGTGACACCCACGCTAATACGCAGAGAATTAACAAACGAAATAACAAAGAGACCCAACCCAGCGCGATGCAAACGGCTGTTAGCCAAGAGCCTACTCAATTGTTAATTAACACTTCGGTTGACACCCACTCGAATCAGCCCCAAAAAAGGTTGAATGACACCCACCTAAACGATGGCATGTCAGAAAAAAGTACGTCTGAAAAATTAGAGCAAGTGCCGTACTCTGCGTTGGGTGTCTTGCAAACAAGCGAGGTTAGTGAGCAATTCAGCTATGGCAACGACAAATTGCAGTCTGTGTACGTGTGGCATGGCCAGCGGTCTTCATTTACGGAGTTTACAGATACGGCCATTATTTTTGTGCACGGTGGCTGCTGGCTAAATGCATATGGTTATGAGCATGCTAAGGGGCTATACAATACGTTGGCTGACCGTGGGATGGGTGTCTACGCAACTGAATACCGACGAGTTGGCGATGACGGTGGTGGTTGGCCCGGAAGCTTGAACGATGTCACGAATGCGGTAAGAGCATCGTTACAAAGAATTGAGGATGAAGGGCGTTAAAGTAACGTGTATCTTGTGGGGCACTCTGCAGGTGGTCATTTAGCTTTGCTGGCTGCACAGCAACTTTCAACATTGTCATTGCAACATTCGCAAACAGTGCTCAAGCGCACTATCGGGCTTGCTGCTATCACCGATATAAAGGCCTATGCCATGGGCAAAAATAGCTGTCAGACAGCGACAAAGCAGTTTATGAATTCAACGCCAACACAAAACGCCGAGGCTTATATAAAAGCAACGCCGGAAGCACGTCTTAGCAAAACACCTATCACCTTATTACAAGGTGACGCAGACAGCATTGTACCTGCTGCACATGCAGTGCTAGCAGGTGCACAAAAAAAATTAATTAAAAATGGTGGCCATTTCGATTGGTTGCACCCTAGATCCATATCCTTTGATGCTTTACTTGAGGTTATTAGTGAACATGATGAATAAGGTTTTTTCAGCTGAACAGCTTGATACGAAAGATCCATTGCGCGACAAGGCCTCGCTGTTTTCGTTGCCAGCGAACACTGTCTATTTAGACGGTAATTCTCTTGGCCCTCTCCCGAAAAGTGCTCAGCAGAGGGCTGATGAAGTAGTTGGTCACCAATGGGGTAATGACCTTATCACCAGCTGGAATAAACACCATTGGATTTCTTTACCATTGAAAGTGGGAGATAAAATAGGCAGCTTGATTGGTGCTAAAAACGGACAAGTTGTTTGCTGCGACTCTATCTCTATCAACTTGTTTAAGGTGTTGAGCGCCGCACTTAAAATGCACCCGGAGCGTAAGGTAATAGCGACCACTCGCGATAACTTTCCAACCGATATCTATATGGTACAGGGGCTCTTAGACTTACTTGGTGGCGACTACTCCATTCGCTACATTGATGAGGCTAGCATTACTGCACATCTTACCGACGACATAGCAGTGTTAATGCTAACTCAAGTTAATTTCAGAACCGGCAACAAGCTTGATATGCAAACCGTCACAGAGCAAGCACACCAAAAAGGCATTCTTACCTTATGGGATTTGGCACACAGTGCGGGGGCTTTTCCCGTTAATTTAGACGAGTGCAATGTAGACTTCGCGGTAGGCTGTACTTACAAGTATCTTAATGGTGGGCCCGGTGCGCCAGCATTTATCTATGTAGCGAAACGTCATCAGGCACGATACAAGCAGCCACTATCTGGTTAGATGGGACACAGCTCGCCGTTTTCATTTTCGCCTGATTACAACGGCGACAATTCTATTAAGCAAAACCTGTGTGGTACTCCTGGCATCATTGGAATGAGTGTTTTAGATGCTGCACTAGATGTATTCGAAGAGGTTTCTCTAAAAGCGATTGATGAGAAATCCAAAAAGTTACAGGCCTTTTTTGAGGCTGAAGCCAAGCGGGCTGGCCTATTAGAAGAATTAAAGATAGTGAGCCCGAGTATAGATTACCGTGGTAGTCACTTTGCGCTCGCTCATGATGCGGCTTACGCGATATGCCAGGCATGGATTGCAGAAGGTGTAATTGCTGACTTTCGTGCGCCTAATATTTTGCGTATTGGTTTTGCGCCTTTGTACCTGAGCTTTGCTGATATCGAAAAAGCTGTTTCATTACTTTCTGTAATTATGAAAGAAAAACGTTATGAAAACGCATATTTTCAGCAAAGACAAAGCGTTACGTGAAAAATTGAAGAATAAAATCAGCTAATTAATTGCATTTTCGTGGTTTACGCTTAATACTTCGCGGTTGTCGTTGATGTGTTCAAAAGTTTTGGGTGTGCGGTTGAAAAAAATAAAAAGATATCTACTTTGCACAATATTGTTTCTGGGAACGAGTGCTTTCAGCGCTTTCCTTGTTGCTGCTGGTCAGAAAGTAGACTCTGAGCAATCTAGTGATGTCACTTATTGCATTGATCCAAACTGGGCACCGTATGAAGCTATCAGAAATGGTGTACATGTAGGTATTTCTGCACAATATATGCGGCTTATTGCTGAGATATCAGAATTAACGTTCACTCTTGTTCCTACCGAAAGTTGGCAACAGAGCTTAGAATTTGTTCAACAAGGGAAGTGCCAGGTTATCCCTATGATGAACACGTCAGACTATCGAAAGCAGTTCTTAGACTTCAGTCAGCCTTATTTCGAAGCTCCAAACGTGCTTGTTGCCAAGGCGGGAATGCCAATGTTGCAGGGCTACTCGGGAATTGGAAATCGCACTGTTGGTATTGTGCAAGGATACCGTCAGGTTGAATATATCTCTCGACACTATCCCGGGTTGCGTTTAAAGCTAATTCCATCTGAAGAGGAAGGGCTTAAACAGCTTGCTAACGATGAGTTTGATGTCATGGTAGGTTCACTGATGAGCGTTAATATGCACATCAACAACCTGAAACTGAAAGACTTAAACATTGTTGGGTATGCAGAGCCTTTTGATTCTTTAGCTTATGGTGTAAATAAGTCTTATGGCCATTTAGTCGACAAGATTGATTATGCAATAGAGCGTATTCCAGAGACTCGCAAAGTTGACATTTATAAGCAGTGGAACAATGTTCAAGTTCGCTACAGCCGAAATTATACTGTGATGCTTCTGAGTACCGTTATTGTGCTGTTGTTTTTATTGTTGTTTATTACAAAAAGTCGCAACAAAAGTGGCTTCAAGCGTATCATCAGTCAAAAGAACGAGGAAATTAGTGCACTTCAGGCTGCGCTTTTAGAAAAAAATAAAACATTGGCATTCTTGTCAGCTCACGATACCGTAACAGGGTTGTACAATCGCAATCATATGATACAGCGTGCTGAGGAAGAAATTTCTCGATTTCACCGTTTTCACACCACTGCGTCTTTAATTGTGATTGAGTTATCGCCTGCGGATGTGAGTGCTGACCTCTCTGACTCGCCATTAAAGGAAGAAGCCTTGAAGGCAGTGGCCACAAACTGTCTGAACACGGTCAGAGAGGTGGATGTCGTTTCGAGGTTTAGTGGCGAACAATTTATTATTCTATGCCCTCAAACAGAGCTTACCGCAGCCAATACGCTTGCAGTCAGGTTATTGGACAGCCTAACTTCTCACTACATTTTAAATGAAAACTTTAGAACAGCAATGGGGATCTCCGAGCTCAGTGAGTCAGAAGAGTTCGCAGAATGGTTTGAGAGAACGATTAAAGCTGTGTATCAATCAAAAAGACAAGGTTACGGCAACGTATTCGTTGCCGAGTAACTGTAAAAAAGCAAAGCCGTTAACTGCAATGCCTACATCAACGGGTCATAATGCCACTGATGCGACTCATAACGTATGCACGCTCTGTCATATTCCCGCTCTGAGCGCCAATTTCTATTGTTTAGTTTCGCCGAAACACCAGGGTACAGCCGTTTGTTTGCAATGAGTCTGATGTCCGATTGGTAGTTTTCTTTAGCAGCTTTTACGTCATTTGCTTTATTTTCAAGCCACTCTAGTAATGCACTTTCATTGTTAAACAGTTCCAGTGCTTCAGCGACTTTCTTTTGTAACTCTTTAGGCACTTTCTTACTTTGAATAAGATTAATTTTTTCCTTGTGCTTAAGGTTATTTTCGCGAATTTGACGCAATAACTCGTCCAGAGACTCTTTTCTCTCTAACAATTGATTAAAGCCAGGACTGAAATCAACTTTCAAGGTGCTACCTGAAACAGCGCCCAGTGTTCCAGCTTCGACACGGTCTTGGCTAATGATATCGCATGCGAACAGGTTTCCCATAGGTTTGTCGATTTGCCCGACAATAACAGCGCCACCACAGCGCAACCTGCTATATGCCAACTGACGACCTACGGTAATATTGCCATTACATTGAATATCTATACCCTGACCATGCTGAACGTGAATACTGCCCGCTGCAACTAACCTGCACTGAAATTCGCCTTGGGCATCGTTAACTTTACCCATAGCACCTTCGGTGATGATGATATCGCCACCAGACTCAATGTATGCAGATTCCACAAAGCCGTTTATGGTGACGTCGCCGGATGCTTTTATTTGCATCTTTTCTGTGACATCGCCATTGACAAGCACTGCACCCTCGTAATTGACATGGCCTGACCCTACATTTACACCACTACAGATAAAGGTGTCGTCAATGTTCATTATTTGGTCGCGATATTTTGGCATCCCGGAAATTGCAGACATCAACAAATTTGCGTCGCTATCTGACACAACGGTGCCGCTTCCCATCTTGAAATCAATCCACTCACCACTAATGGCGGGCATGTTGTTACCTTTCACATCGAACCCAGAGCGGCCTTTGGTTGGGGCCGTCCGGCGTAGCACAGGTGTATTAACTTTGACGCAAATAACTTCGCCCAAATTTCGCATATCCACACGTTCACCATCACCAGTTTGAGGCTTTAAAACTCGTTCAAGTGCATTGGGAACTAGAGGAATAAATTTAGAATTTTTACCATTTCTGGCTGGGAGACCTTTAGCAACAGTTTGTTCAAGCACTGTACCTGGAGGAGATTGTTTCGCCGCATTCAACATAGACTCTATGACTTTAGTGCTTAAGCCACGAACAACTTTATTTTTTTGGGCAAGGGTTGTAACGGCACCTAGTGTAGGAAGTTTGCCGCCGTAGGGTGTGGTAAGAACAAGGTTGGCCTGCATGCCGTCTTCTGGAATACGGAATTCAACCTCGGCATTTTTGCGTTCGCCTATGCGCTCTTGAACAACTGTACTATCGCCAGTTTTGAAATAATGGTTCGCAGTATCACATGCTGACTTTAACGATTTCTCTGAAACGTATAGTCGCTTTGTTTCTCCGCTTTCAAGTTGCTTCCGTATTTCCCTAATATCAACCTCTGACGAAAACTCAGAAGGAGTTAATGTTAAGTTAATATAAGTTCTTGATTCGTCAAAGCTTATTGTAACGCCATTCATAACATCTTAATTCCCTTGCGCACATATATTCTTATTATCGGCGGCATCAATTGATTTCTTGATGTTGACTTATTTCGGCCTGCCCATTTTCTGTAGTACCTGTTAATTTAAGACGTTCTAGTAGCCTCGTCAAAGATTTTCCGCATACTGATATAGTGCACGTAGTATTGCCTGTTTTTCAGGGTTTTCACTGTGCTCGTGTGCCAACGCTTCCAGTCGCATCATAAAACTGTCGAGCGTTATCGAACCGCTAAAGGCGGGATCGGTAAGACGTGCTTGTCGGTGATACTGCCATTTTGTCATTTCATCTGCGGTAAGTGTGTTGGGAAAGTTGCGCGCGCGATAGCGAAATAGTTGTTTTCTTAGCCCTTCGTGCTGCGTTTTTTCAGCCAATATCGCTAAGTCATTTGGTTGTGTATTAATAACGCTCTCACACCAACGCCTCTCTTCATCATTAAGAAATCCACCGCTGTAAAGCGCGTAGTCAATATCTTGTTCACTTACCAAAGTTTCTTCGTTATATACTTCAAAAAGCTTAGCCCCAAGGTCGGGCATAGCAGCAAGCATTTTATAGTTAGCTAAACAGCGCTCTCGGTTTAGACCAAGGCGCTCAGCGTTTTCCTCTGTCATCGCCTTTGCCGTAGTAATGAAGGGTGAGCGATTAACATGAATTAATTTAAGTCCGGGGCGCTCTAGCGCATCGTCAAATGTATCTGAAGGAGCATACAAAGCCTGTCGAATTTCTTCCGGCGTGTCGTTTATCAGGCTTTCGATATTGTGAGACAAATCGATGGCAATAAAGGCGTTTCCATTTGTCGGGTGCTTTGCTACTGGCATTACCCACGTACAGCAGCCCTGAGAAGCAGGTAACTTTGATGATATATGTAGCAGCACAGACGGTTTACTCACGTCAATTTTTTGCATAACTGTATGCTTACTGCGTAAAGAAAGTGCATACTCGAACAACTTTGGCTGCTTTTCTTTAATCAGCTTGGCAAAAGCAATCGTAGCGTAAACATCACTCAAAGCGTCGTGCGCATTTTCATGGCCAATGTTATTTGCAGCACATAGTGCTTCAAGTTTGAAACTCGGCGCACCATCTTCTCGTAAAGGCCAGTTGATACCTTCAGGCCTTAGTGCATAGCACGCTCTAGCTACATCGATAATGTCCCAACGACTATTGCCATTGCGCCATTCACGTGAATAAGGGGCGTAGAAGTTACGGTAAAACAAATAACGCGAAACTTCATCATCAAACCGGATACTGTTAAAGCCCACGCTACATGTATTAGATACCGACATTTCTTGATAGATGCGTGCAGCAAAATCAGCTTCGTTACTGCCATCTCTTAATGTTTGTTGAGGTGTAATACCCGTTACTAAGCAGGCTTCAGGATGAGGTAAGTAATCGTTGGCTATGGCGCTCATGATGTTGATAGGTTTGCCAATCACATTTAGATCCATATCCGTTCTTACTGCTGCGAATTGGCAGGGGAGATCTTTTTGTGGGCTAGTGCCAAATGTCTCAAAATCGTGCCACAAAAATGTAGGTGTGTGCATAACCACCGTTGCGTAATAAATTGAATAATGTGTGCAGTGTACACCGCAAAAATTTGAATACCAAATACTGCTGTTTATATAGGCGATACGTAATCAGCTCTTCTTTTAGCGAGACTTGGACCTACATGAGGTAACCTAGATAACCTTCGTAAATTGTGTCATGTTAGGTTTAGCAACTGGCAATTTTCGCGTAGTAATTAGTTTGCTATTTGAAGATTAATCGTCGTTATCAAACTGCTATTTGGAGTAAACCCGTTGAATCATTTCCTTATCCGTAAAAAAGCGGTGTTTCGTCACACCTTTGCTGCGCTTAGTACAGTTATCGCAGCATCTATGCAGTTAAGCAATGCTGCCCAAGCAGCTGAAACGCTTCAGAAAAAATCGAACGTTGCCATAGCTATACACGGCGGGGCCGGCACTATTTTAAAGTCATCCATGACGCCACAGAAAGAAGCGGCCTATAAGAACGTGTTAGCTAAAGCCGTTAAGCATGGTTATTCGCTGTTACAGGAAGGGCGAAAAGGAGAAGTCGCGGTAGTCGAAACTATTAAAATTCTTGAAACATCGCCATTGTTTAATGCGGGCATAGGTGCCGTTTACACTTTTGATGGTGAACATGAATTAGACGCGTCAATAATGCACGGTGGCAACAAAAATGCCGGCGCAGTAGCTGGAGTAAAAACAATACGAAGCCCTATTGAAGCTGCGTTATTGGTTATGAACGAATCGCCACATGTGATGCTTTCGGGTGAAGGTGCAGAAAGCTTTGCAGAAGAAAATGGCCTAGAGCAGGTAGAGAATACCGTGTTTGATACCGAGTTTCGTAAGCAAGCACTGGATAGAGTTAAAGCGCGTATGCAGCAAGCGTCTAATGGGTATGGCACACAGCAAGGCAATGAACGCTTTGGAACAGTGGGGGCGGTGGTATTAGATAGCGAAGGTAATATCGTAGCCGGAACGTCAACAGGTGGAATGACTGCGAAGCGATACGGGCGTATAGGCGATTCCCCTGTCATAGGTGCAGGTACGTTTGCCGACAATGAAAGTTGCGCCGTTTCTGCGACAGGGCATGGCGAATACTTTATTCGATACAATGTTGCTGCAGATATTTGCGCCCGCATGAAATACCAAGGGTTAACTTTAGACGATGCTGCAAATACAGTGGTGAATGAGGTATTAGTTAACGCTGGTGGGGAAGGAGGCGTGATAGCCATTGATAGTAAAGGAAATATTGCAATGCCTTTTAACTCAGCTGGTATGTACCGAGCTAGCGTGAGTAAAGGGGGTAAAGTTACAGTTGCAATTTACAAAAACTAAATGCTGTCAAAATGCTCATTTTTCTGGCTAGTCAACGCGTAAGCGTCTAATCTTTAAGTGTGGGGGAATAGCTTTCACATGTGGTTAAAATATTTGAAGTGCCGTATCGTCAATAGTTAGCAATATAGGTCACATTAGGCGCCACGGCTGGAGAAATGAAAATGGAATCGTTGCAAGTCAGTGATTATATGAATACTCATCCGGTGAAGCTTAATATTGACATGCCTGTAGCTCAGGCGGTCGAGGTGTTGCTAGCCAGTGGGCAAAGTGGTGGTCCAGTACTCGATAATAAAGGGAAAGTAGTTGGCTTTTTATCTGAACAAGATTGTATTGCTCAGATGATTGCGTCAAGTTATTACAGAGAGCAGATTTGTAGGGTAGGTGAAATCATGAGGACGCCTGTGCTTTCAATTAAACCTTACATGTCAGTGATCGAGCTGGCGCAAATGTTATTAGAAGAAAAGCCACGTGTTTATCCGGTAGTGGATGATGATGGCGTGCTGTTAGGCACAATTAACCGAACGGAAGTACTTCGTGCAATTGACGTGCAGTTGCACGATGGATATCAACGCGCAGGCTAAATTCATTTGAGATGTTACACGTTAACAAGCATTGTATTTTTTCGCTTGTTAGCGTGTTAAACAGTCTCTATTGAAAGAACAATTACTAATCGAGAATATGTCCGCTTAGGTGATTTGGCGGTGCAATCACAAATCTCACATCTTCACTTTGGCTAACGAGTTATCACTTACTCTTCGTGACGTGGCTATTTAACCAAACAAAAGCGCCGCACCTCTGTATAGCTTGCCACTTTATCTTTCATAGAACAGAAAGCCTTGTATAAACTGTGCCAATTTCCTTTTCAACCTGGATAAAAACTTTTATCCTTTCTCGCTTTAGCTTTAAACAGTGTATAAACGCCTTAACATGACCCTGTTTAAGCTTTATGCGCATTCTCAGCCAGAACTTTGGCCATTTTTACGCAGCCTTTTTACTACGTCCAACCAAGCTATCAAACAAGAAGAGAGTGTTCTGTGCAGGAAAATAATGGCATTGCAGCAAAGCCGATAACTCCAAACCCTTTAGGCTTAACGCCTATTTTACTGTTCGTGATCCTTGTTGTAGTAACGGGTATCACGACCAATGATATTACCGCGATGCCTATTTTGGTGGCGTTCTTTATAAGTGCCGGGTATGGCTTATGTTTGAATCCGAAGGACAAGAAAGTCAGTTTCTCTGAAAAGGTACAAACATTTTGCAAAGGTGGTGGGGATAAGAACATCATTCTGCTAGTGCTCATTTTCTTACTTGCTGGCGCGTTTTACGCGGTGACTATCGATATTGGCGCTCGCGATGCAACGGTAAATATGGCCCTTCAATTTGTGCCTTCTGCACTGATACTTCCCGGTCTGTTTTTAATTTGCTGTTTCATTTCATTTTCTATGGGCACGTCTATGGGCACCGTTACCGCACTCTCGCCCATAGGTGCTGGACTTGCTACAAGCCTTGGGCTGCCGGTGGAAATGGCGCTAGGCATTGTAGTGGGGGGCGCTATGTTTGGTGATAATCTCTCGTTTGTTTCAGACACCACCATTGCAGCGACACGAACCCAAGGCGTACAGCTAAAAGACAAGTTTAAAGCGAATTTAATGGTTGCCGTACCAGCGTGTATTGTCACTATGGCATTGTTGCTTATGGTCGATGTTGATACCTTAGGTATTGTTGAAGGCGGCAGCTACGATTTTTGGCGCATAGCACCGTACTTATGCATTATCGCTTTTGCGCTGACAGGGTTTAACGTAATAAGCGTGCTTGCAGTGGGTATTGCCAGTGCATGTTTAGTGGGCTTGGTCCAGGGCAGCTTTACGCCACTAACAATGATGCAAAGCATTCAAAAAGGTATGGGCTGGATGCAAGACTTAGCCATGATTGCCATTACCATTGGCGGCATTGTGGCGCTGATGCATGCTAACGGCGGTATAACCTGGTTAATTGAGCGCTTAACCCGTAAAGTTACGTCAAAGAAAGGCGCTGAGTTTAGTATTGCTGGCTTGGTCAGCTTTTTAGACATTACAACGGCGAACAACACCATTGCGATTGTTACCGCGGGCCCAATTGCTAAAGACCTTAATGAGAAATACGGCGTTGACCCACGGCGTACAGCATCACTTTTAGATATTTTTTCATGTAGTTTTCAAGGTTTGGTGCCTTACGGTGCCCAGCTTTTAAGTGCAGCAGCCATAGTGGGTATTTCACCGTTGGCCATTACGCCATATTGCTGGTATCCCATGCTTATCTTTGTATTTGGTGTGGCGGCCATTTGGTTTGGATTTCCCCGTTTTAAAACCATGCAGAACGATGAATTAACCCAAAGCGCTTAAATTCTCGTAACGCTTAACACACTGGCTTTTTAGGGCGGTATCTTCTAGGATCACCGCCCGAATTTTATTGATGATTAGAAACACGCTTTAGGATGTCACTTTGTCTTCACCACTTGCAATAAAACCTCTTTATAACAAACTTGATGAATGCTTAAGCGCTGATAAATTTCGCTTAAAGCGCCGCATTACGCAGCTTGCGCAAAAAGTAAATAATGCATCGAGTGTTGAAGGAAAAGACGCAGAGAAAAACAAAACTAAGCCTATTGGCTCAAAAAAGGATAACACTTACAGCGAAGAAAGCTTAAAAGCACAGTTTGAAAAGCTGGAAGGCGACATTAATTCATCAATAGAAAAGCGCAATTGGCGCAAAGACAATCTGCCTAACGTGGAATATCCGCCGCTGCCGGTAAGCGATAAAAAAGAAGACATAAAAGAAGCAATAGCTAACAATCAGGTGGTTATTGTTGCCGGTGAGACAGGGTCGGGTAAAACTACACAGCTACCCAAGATATGCTTAGAATTGGGTCGCGGTGTAAATGGCATGATTGCCCATACCCAGCCAAGACGATTAGCGGCGCGAAGCGTAGCTACGCGTATTGCTGAAGAGCTCAACACGCCACTTGGCGAAAAGGTGGGTTTTAAAATTCGCTTTAGCGATCAGGTAAGCGAGCGAAGCTACGTTAAGCTTATGACCGACGGTATGCTGCTAGCAGAAATGCAGCAAGACCGCTTCTTGAATCAGTACGATACTATCATCATTGATGAAGCCCACGAGCGAAGCCTTAATATTGACTTCTTACTGGGCTATCTTCGTCAGCTTTTAGACAAGCGGCCTGACTTAAAACTTATCATAACCTCGGCCACCATCGACCCAGAGCGTTTTTCTAAACACTTTAATAATGCGCCGATTATTGAAGTGAGCGGACGTACTTATCCGGTAGAGATCCGTTACCACGCGCCAGAAGATAATGATGACGATATTGATCAAAGCGATGCCATCGTAAACGCTGTCGACGAGCTAATGCGTGAAGCGCCGGGCGATATCTTAGTGTTCTTAAGCGGAGAGCGCGAGATTCGAGACACCCAAGATGCCTTGAGCAAACAGCATTATCGCAACACTGAGATTGTTCCACTGTACGCGAGGTTGTCGGCGGCAGAGCAAAACCGCATATTTCAATCTCACAGCGGCAGACGCATTGTACTTGCCACCAACGTGGCAGAGACCTCGCTTACGGTACCTGGCATTAAATACGTCATCGACCCTGGATTTGCCCGTATTTCACGCTACAGCGCCAGAAGTAAAGTACAGCGATTGCCTATTGAGCCCATCTCTCAAGCGTCAGCGAATCAGCGGGCAGGGCGATGCGGCCGTGTGTCTGACGGTATTTGTATTCGCCTTTATAGTGAAGATGACTATTTAGGCCGCCCAGAATTTACTGACCCAGAGATCCTACGAACCAACTTAGCGTCGGTTATTTTGCAAATGCTTGCTTTAGGGTTAGGCGATATCGCCGCTTTTCCGTTTGTACAGCCGCCGGATAATCGCAATATTAATGATGGTTTCCGCTTACTTGAAGAAATTCAAGCTATCGCGAAAGGCAAAGATAACCGAAAGACCAAGCAAAGCGGCAAAATGCAGCTCACTCCATTAGGTCGTCAAGTGGCACGATTGCCTATCGACCCTCGCTATGCGCGCATGGTGATTGAAGCTGAGCGCACTAATGCGCTTAGCGAAGTCATGGTGATTGCGGCGGGTTTATCAATTCAAGATCCGCGAGAGCGTCCACAAGAGAAACGTCAACAAGCAGACGAGAAGCACAGCGAATACCACGATAAAGACTCTGACTTTATCAGCCTTTACAATTTGTGGGTGGCGTTTAGAGAGCAGCAAAACGCGCTGAGTCAAAATCAACTACGCAAATGGTGTAAACAGAATTTCATCAACTACTTACGTATGCGCGAATGGCAAGATATTGTTAGCCAGCTCAAAAAATCTATTGCCGAACTGGGTTTTGGCATTTCAAAACAAGAAGCCGACTATCAAGCTATTCACCAAGCCATTGCCAGCGGTTTGCTGTCGCACATGGGTTTTAAAGACAAAGAACGCGAGTATATGGGCTCGCGTAACTCGCGCTTTCTCATTTTCCCGGGTTCGGGATTATCAAAATCTCAGCCAAAATGGGTAATGGCAGCCGAGCTTGTAGAAACCTCTAAGCTATTTGCTCGTATGGTGGCAAAAATAGACCCAGCATGGGTAGAGCTCTTGGCCGAGCATGTTGTGCAAAGAAGCTATTCAGAGCCACACTGGTCGAAGAAACGCGGCGCGGTGATTGCCTTTGAAAAGGTTACCTTGTTCGGGCTACCCATAGTGATGAAGCGTGCGAAGGTTTACAGCCTTATCGACCCGCCAATTTGCCACGAGCTTTTTATTCGCGAAGCGTTAGTTGAGGGCAATACAAAGCTAAATTACAGCTTCTTACAGGAAAATCAGGCACTGCTTGAGCAGGCAGACGAATTTGAACAAAAGACCCGTCGCCGCGATTTGATAGTTGATGACGAAGAGCTTGTTAGCTTTTACGCGAAACGTATTCCGGTTGAAGCCAATAACGACGCGGAATTTAAGAAGTGGTTTAAGCAACACGGAAGCAACGACAGTTTAACCTTCAAAGAAGAAGACGTATATCGCCAGCAGCCGGGGCAATCGGTAGCAAACGCGTTTCCAGATGTATGGCGTCAGGGCAATATTACGCTGCCGCTTCGCTATAACTTTGAACCTAACGCAGTAGACGATGGCGTTACCGTGGTAATTCCATTGCCTGTGCTCAATCAGGTCGATAACGTAGGTTTTGATTGGTTGGTGCCGGGGCTAAGGCACGACCTAATTGTGGGGTTAATTAAAACCTTGCCTAAACGTTTGCGCCGTAACTTTGTGCCTGCGCCCAACTTTGCTGAAGCATGTCTTGCTGATATCAGTGAAACGGATAAGAACAACCGTCCGGTGCCTTTGCTTGAAGCTGTAACCGATAAGTTACGCAAAATGACAGGCGTTATTATTGAAAGCGAAGAGTGGAATTTAGATCAGCTTGATAAGCATTTAAAAATGCACTTCGCGGTAGTTAATGACAATGGTGATGATATTGCCAAAGGTGACGACCTGCACGCGCTTAAACAGCAGTGTGCAGGGCAGGTGAAGCAAACCTTTGAGAAAGCCGCAACACCGGAATTAGAGCGAAATAACATAGAACAATGGGATTTCGAAAGCTTGCCAGAAACCTTTGTGCAGAAAGTTGGCGGGTTTGAAGTTCAGGCGTTCCCGGCTCTGGTGCAAAAGGGTGATAAGGTAGATATTGCGTTAATTGAAGAGGCAGATAAGGCCCAAGTGCTGCACAAGCAAGGCGTGAATGTCTTGATCAAGAACGCGATGCCGTCGCCGCTTAATTATTTGCAAAGCAAATTACCTAACAAAGCCAAACTGGGTTTGTATTTCAATCCATTTGGGCAAGTGAAAGCATTAATTGATGATTGTATTTTTGCGGGGATCGACGCCATTGTCAGTGATTACTGCAAAACCAATAACACCGACATTCGCAGCAAAGTCGATTTCGATGCCTGTTTAGAGATTGCGCGTGCAAACATTAACGACAGAGTGTTAGAGATAGCCAAGCAGGTGGAGCAGGGGCTTACCCTTGCCCATCAATGCCAAAAGCAAATGAAAGGCAACGTACCCCTGACTATGATCAACGCTTTAGGCGACTGCAAAGCTCACTTGGCATCGTTAGTCTTCCCAGGCTTTGTATCTGAAATTGGCGAGAGTAGGCTAGATGACTGGAATCGCTATATTAAAGGCTTAGCTCGCCGGCTAGAGAAGCTTCCTATCGACCCGAATAAAGACAGAATGCATCAGGCTACTGTAGAAAAGTCGATTAAAGAATGGGAAAAAGCGTGCGGCAAATATCCTAAGGGTAAAGTACCACAAGGCTTACAAGATGCACGTTGGATGATTGAAGAGCTTCGAGTGTCGTTGTTTGCTCAGCAGCTCGGTACTGCCTATCCGATTTCGGCAAAACGAATTACGCTTTATCTTGCCGATTTTTAATGCACCAGTTTTTCGCATTTAGTTTTAATCGGGCATGCTTCCCAATAATGGGGCGTGCTGGGGTGACGAAGGGCTTTTAAAACTTAACCAGAAAATTGTTTTTAAGGCGGTAGACCAACGTCTACTTTTAAAGTTTGTTGAATAAAATTTGGGCAGTTGGATTGACAAGTTATCGCCGTCGCCCTATAACAACAGATGTAGTCGTCAGCGTAATGCTAAAAATCGGGAGAAGTAGAGATGTTGGGATACGACGATAAGCGAAATTTTTTCAGGATGATGGTAAATTCGCCTTGTCAGTTACAAATAACTGATGATGAGTCGAGCCGTACGATGCAGGCAATGTGCAAAGATATTAGTGCAACTGGAATGTCATTAGAAGTCGATGAGCCTTCTATTGAAGTAGGCACGCAAGTAAGTGTGGCTATTGAGTCTTCTAGCTCACAGATTCCATCTTTAGCTGCTTTGGCTACGGTTGTTCGGTGTGAGCCCGAGTCAGAGTCTAGCTGTATAATTGGCGTAGAAATTTCTCAAATGAAGTAGCCGGTTCATTTGATTTTCGGGCGAGGTTAAAACTTCGCCTTTTGTGTTTATTCCTTATAGTTAAAGGCCGCCTTGCCCGTTGAAAGGCAACGCATCTCACCGTATTCATCTTTTTTGACCTTCTTTAATCTGCCAAAAATACTCAACCGTCGCTTTCATTTAATAAACTGAACAGCGCGTTCGATTTTTTCTGTTTTCTATTTGACGCTCTGCTGAACGATAATTCTCAACAACGCAGAAAAACTGCTAAAGCGAACTGAATTATTGAAAGAGGGTAAGATTATGAAAAAGACTATCACTTTTGCTGTTATGCACTTTTCTGTGGCTTTTACCGTTGCATATATACTTACCGGCAGCGTTGTAGTTGGTGGCGCTGTTGCATTAGTTGAGCCAGCCATTAACACAGTGGCGTTTTACTTCCATGAACTGGTGTGGAAGAAAATTGAATCGAACGAAGAGAAGTCGGTACTGGTTCCGAAGGCATCTAATCAAGACATAACTTTCGTCTCTTGAAGACTATTAAAAACATTTCAAAAATTAGGCATCATAGATTGAAGCGTACAATGAAAAATATGAAAAGCGCCTGAACATAAACTGTTTAGGCGCTATTTTCTTTTTATTCGTCAGTTACTTCACATACCAAGCCTTTCAAATAATAGCCTTCTGGGTAGCTACCAATGATAGGGTGGTCGGTAGCTTGATTCAGTCGTGCGATAATCTTTATAGTACGGCCAGCGTCAAGTGCTGCATCGGCCACGACTTTTTGAAAAAGGTCAGCAGGCATCAGGCCAGAACAGCTAAAGGTAAGCAATAACCCGCCAGATTTCACGGCATGAATGCCGTACATGTTTATGTCTTTATAACCACGTGCGGCACGATTGAGGGTGGCTTTGCTGTCAACAAACTTTGGTGGGTCTAAGATAACCATATCAAACTGCTTGTTTTGCTCATGATATTCGCGAAGTGCTTTGAATACGTCTTGGTTTACGTAATGTGCTTTGTCTTCGTCTAAGCCATTAATGGCAACGTGATGCTTAGCTAAGTCTAACGCAGGCTGAGATACATCGACATTGGTTACCGATTTAGCACCGCCAGAGAGAGCGTAGCATGAAAAAGTGCCTGTATAGCTAAAACAGTTTAGTACGTCGGCATCTTTAGCATAATGGGCTGCGGCAGCACGACTGTCACGCTGGTCTAAGTAAAACCCTGTTTTATGGCCATTTTCAATATCAACCACTATGTTAATACCGTTTTCTTTAACGGTAACTTGCATAGGTGGCTCACCATGAAGCACGCCTGTTACAGGCTCTAAGCCTTCTTTTTTACGAACATCGACATCGCTTCGTTCGTAAATATGTACCTCAGGCATTAATTTTGTAATGGCCCACACTATTTTGTCTCTGTGCTTCTCACCGCCCGCACTTAACAGCTGCAATACGGCAACATTGTCGTAAAGGTCGATTGTGATCCCCGGCAGTCCATCGCTTTCTGACGCAATCCAGCGAAACGCGTTAGTTTTGCTAGGGTCAAACAAACGCTTACGTAAGCGAAGGGCTGTTTCCAGTCGGCGTAAGAAAAATCCATTGTCTATGCTTTCGTCTTTCTTGAACGTCCACATGCGAACGCGAATTTTAGAATTGGGAGAATATGCGCCTCTACCTAGCCAGTCGCCCTCAGAGTCGAACACGTCTACCGTATCGCCAACACGGGCTCGGCCTTTTAGTTCAGCTACCGCACTTTCAAATACCCAAGGGTGTTTACGGCGAAGTGATTTATCTCGTGAGGGTTGTAATATGACCTGTGCTGACATGAAGGCTCTCGTGCTAAATAAATGAGTATTAAACAGTATTGTAATTGGTCGGGATTATACGCAATTTCATGTGGTCTGTGTTGAATAAACGCGAAGATTCTCGAACTGATTGTTGATATGGTACGTAACCAAGCTTTTGTTGAATAAATTGGATTTTACTATGCTCTATGTCGATTTTGAAAAAGGATGTAACCCTGACGAACTGACCGTTAAGGAAGGTGAAGGGGTGTCGCTGACATCCAAAAAAGTGAAAGTTGATGTAAAAGCGTTCGGTGTAAATCGAGCTGATACGCTTCAGCGCCAAGGGAAGTATCCACCACCGCCTGGTGAAAGCGAAATTTTGGGGCTTGAAGTGGCAGGTGTAGTGGCTGAGGTTGCCAGCGATGTCAGTGAATTTAAAGAAGGTGATAAAGTATTTGGCTTGGTGGCGGGTGGTGGCTATGCCACTGAAGTTATTGTTAACCCTGCCCATTTAATGCTCATTCCTGATGGTATGCCTTTTTATGAAGCAGCGGGACTTGCCGAAGTATTTTTAACCGCATTTCAATGTTTACGCACTATTGCCCACATCAAACCCGCCGAGCGGGCGTTAATTCATGGCGGTGCGAGTGGTGTGGGGCTTGCTGCAACTCAGTTATGTCGATATTGGGGCGTACACAGTGCAGTTACCGCATCAAGCCAGAGTAAGCTTACACTTTGTGAAGATTATGGTGCAGAGCACCTTATTAACTATAAACAGCAGCAGTTTGATGATGTGCTTACTAAAGTGTGGCCTGAAGGCGTAGATATGGTGCTAGATATGGTGGCCGGCGACTATCTAAATCGAAACCTAAAAGTGCTGAAGCAAGATGGCAAGTTAGTGTATCTTGCTATGCTCGCCGGTCGATATGCCGATAACTTGGATATGGCGTTGTTGTTAGGCAAAAGAGCATCAATTATCGGTACAACGCTTAGGAATCGAAGCGACGATTACAAGGCTGATTTGATAAGAGACTTTAGCACCGTATGTTTACCTGCATTCGAAAATAAAGAACTAAAGGTGAACATTGACACCCATTACCACATTGACGACATCGACAAGCCCCATGTGCGATTAGAAAATAACGACACACAAGGCAAGTTAGTTATCTCTTGGTAATTGATTAGTTGCCAACAAAGCCCTCGTCCGGCTTGGTTGGCTTTGCTTCTGCCGCTTTGCGTGCTAGGTCATCACAGCGTTCGTTTTCGGGGTGCCCTGAATGACCTTTTACCCAATGCCAATTTACCTCATGCTTTTTAACCGCGTCGTCTAAACGCTGCCACAAGTCTGCGTTTTTAACTGGTTTTTTATCTGCGGTACGCCAGCCATTCTTACGCCAGTTATGGATCCATTGATTGATGCCATTTTTTACGTACTGACTGTCGGTTGTTAGCTCAACCTTACATGGCTCATTTAAACTGTTTAGTGCTTCAATGGGGGCCAGCAATTCCATGCGATTGTTGGTGGTGTGTGCAAAGCCATCGCTCAACTCTTTTCTATGCTGTTTATAAATCAATACAGCTCCATACCCGCCTGGTCCAGGGTTGCCTAAACACGAGCCGTCGGTGTAAATGTGAATGGTCTTTTGAGCCACAGCGCTTCCTTTAATTTAACTTGTCTTTTCCCTTAGCGGATTGCGAAGGGGTTGATATACTATCAAAAAACGAAAGCGTAATTATAGTAGAGGTTCCATGCGCCAAATTGTTCTCGATACTGAAACCACTGGTATTGATCCCAAAGAAGGCCACCGCATTATCGAAATTGGTTGTGTAGAAGTGGTAAACCGCCGGTTGACGGGGAATCACTTTCACGTTTACATCAATCCAGGCCGTCATATTGAACAAGAAGCTATTGAAGTTCACGGTATTACTAACGAATTCCTTGCTGATAAGCCTACATTTTCACAAGTTGCTCAAGAGTTTGTAAATTTCATTAAAGGGGCACAGCTCGTCATCCACAACGCGCCCTTTGACGTTGGGTTTATGGATCACGAGTTTAAAATGGAAGCGTCGACAAGTGGCGTAATTACCCATCAAATTTGTGATGTACTCGATACGCTTACCCTTGCTCGACAAATGCATCCGGGGCAGAAAAACAACCTTGACGCACTTTGTAAGCGTTACGGTATAGACAACAGCCATCGTACTCTTCACGGGGCTTTGCTGGACGCTGAAATTCTGGCCGACGTTTATCTCTTGATGACCGGTGGTCAAACCAAACTTAAGCTAGCGTCGAGCTCAGGCAGTGATGCTGACTCTACGGCAATTCGAAGAGTTAAGCGTAGTGCAAATAAATTAAAGGTTATAAAAGCTACCGCCGATGAGATAACACAGCATGAGGCTCGCTTAGATATTGTAGAAAAGGCGGGAGGCAAGTGCCTATGGCGACCAAAGCCGGAAGAGGTGTCTTAAACTAACTCCTCGTGAATAACCTAATAGATATATGTGAATAGTAACAGGGCAGGAGCAGCTTAGCGTGAGAGTGTGGTTGAAATGGACAGTCTTTTCATTATTGTTGATACACCTAAGCGCAGGGGCGCAATCTCAAGAAGAAGAGCGTGATGCTGCTCGGGAACTAGCTGACAGCGTAGTTCAAAGCGCTCAGGCGACGAATCAACCCGTTGACACGTCGCCTCTAACCGACCTCGGTGACGAATACACCAACTCTATAGAGTTGCTAAAAAACCGTTTTCGCGTTGATTACAACGTGGAAGAAATTACGATGGTGTTTTTTAGAGAGTATGGTTCAGCGCCAGTCGTGCTTGTTAGGCCCGATGGCTCGAAACTGTTCCAAGGACGCGTCGATGAAGAGAAGGTTCAGTGGTTCGACTCTGATACCTTCGACATGATCACGATAAAAAATCCCGTGCCTGGTCCATGGCAAGCTGTAGGGCAAATTTTACCGCAAAGTCGTGTCATGGTGTTATCTGACGTAGAATTACACGCCGACCCTTTACCTAATATTCTTTTCGCTGGTGAAATCCTCAAATCTACTGCCTACCTTACAAATAACGGCAAGCCTATTGAAAACAAGCAATTTAGGAATGTTGTAGATTTAGATATTGAGTTTAAAAGCACTAATAACCCCAACTATGGGAATTTTGGTTCTAGCGACCAAAGCATCGCCACGTTTAAAGACGATGGACGAGGAATGGATGAACGACCTGGTGACGGTGTTTTTACTGGCCAGTTTAATTTAAAAATTCCAGCGGGGGAGTGGAAACCCACCTTTCGTGTTAGCACACCAATGTATACGCGTGAGCAGATTGGCGAGCTTATCGTTTTACACGAGAATCCAGTTGTAATTGACGTTGAACTGGATGGTGGTGGTGAGGGCTATCACAAAATTATTATTGATGTTGACCGTGAGTTAGTGGATATAGAGTCGTTGCTTGTTGACGGCAAGATTAAGTTTCCGAATACAGACATGCAAAACTTCTCTCTTACGGAAGGGGGAGCAGAAGCACGCGAACACTTAATTGTAGCTTACGAAGAAGGTGTTTTCAGAGTCAAGCTCACCGCATACGGTACGACCATGGATGGAAGAGACTTCATTTTAGATGTGCCTGAGTATAGTTTTGTAGCAGAAGGCCCTCCTGAACCTGAGATAGAAGATCCATTAGTTGAAAGCGAGGACCCTATTATTGATGGCAGCACACCGTTAACAGCAGCACCAACAATAAGCGACCCTACTGAGTCAGAAGTGACGAAGGAGGGAATGGATGATGATACGCTTACTCTTATCTTAGTAGCAGTTAATGGTTCTATTGTACTTTTAGGTGCAATAGCGGCAGTGGTCATAATAGTCCTGCGTAAAAAGCCGGCAAAATCTCTAAAGGCTGAAAGCGCTACTAAACCTAAACCTCAAACAACTGATGCCGACCTCACTATGGAACCAGAACCAAAAGGGGTGAAAAAACTGCTTAATATGTTTAAAAAGCGCAATAAGCAAGATGATGCTTGAGTGAAGGGAGATAAGCATAATTGATTGCGTTGTTAATTTGTTCATATTGAATTTTATTTCGACATAATGCCTATTTAACAGGCAAACAAACCGCAGATGACAATTTTATTAATAAAAAGCGTTGACTCTACATAGGGGAATACGTATTATCTGCGCCGCAGTCAGGGGACAGGGCAACAACAGCCAAGTCAACTTACTGATAACATTGAAGATGTGGAGCGGTAGTTCAGTTGGTTAGAATACCGGCCTGTCACGCCGGGGGTCGCGGGTTCGAGTCCCGTCCGCTCCGCCATTAATCGAATAAAGCGCATTCCCATTATGCGGAGCGGTAGTTCAGTTGGTTAGAATACCGGCCTGTCACGCCGGGGGTCGCGGGTTCGAGTCCCGTCCGCTCCGCCATTTAGTTATACAGCGCAATCTCGATTATGTGGAGCGGTAGTTCAGTTGGTTAGAATACCGGCCTGTCACGCCGGGGGTCGCGGGTTCGAGTCCCGTCCGCTCCGCCATTAATCGAATAAAGCGCATTCCCATTATGCGGAGCGGTAGTTCAGTTGGTTAGAATACCGGCCTGTCACGCCGGGGGTCGCGGGTTCGAGTCCCGTCCGCTCCGCCATTAATGAGACGTCATAAATCCTATTCCCCTCCTCGGGGATAAAAATTTTCTTTTCTGAAAGCTTTATTTTTCATCTGCCAAATCATTGCTACGAATAGCTATTTGTATATTTTGATTTTATTCGTGCTGCAAAGCCAATTTTTCCCTCAGATATCTTTCTTTATTCGTTTTTTAAATTCTTCCAACAAAGCATAAAAATATCTAACAAACAGCCACATACCCTAAAGTCGTAGTGTATTTTTCTAAATTTGTACTAGAGTTACGTCGTAATTGTTTAACTACACAAGGTTTATGAACAAAAACGACCAAAAACAGTACTTTTTCACTGACAACCTCAAAGCGATTGGATTTTCAACACTAAGCGTTGTGGCAATAACACTGATTCTTGGCATCACTATATTCACGTTTGTTAAAGAACGAGAAGAAAGCCGTGCTTCAGAAATTTTAGATAGTGTACGCATGGTATTCAGGGATGCTGAGATAACCCTTGATTATCTTAACGCGCTGCCATATCAGAAATGCGATATAGATAACCTCATTGAAATGAGAAAAACGTTGTTTCGCTCTCGGTTCGTAAAAGAAATTGGGTTTTATGAAGATGGTAAGCTTTTGTGTAGTACTTATTTAGGTCTTTTGAAAGAACCCGTTAAAGAAGCCGAACCAGACTTCCATACACAGCTTGGCGACGTATTTTGGATAAATACCCCTCTAGAACTCTTTGACAAGCAAGCAACGGGCACAATTGTTAAGCGTGGGCGCTACAATGCTGTCTTAGATATGGATAGTGTTATTGGGTACAGCTATACACAAGATTGGCAGCTTTTTTACAACGGCGAGCAGTTTTATCACATGGCCGGTAATCCAGATTTGGTTGATTCAACGCTGAGTCATAAAGAATTGAAAAACCGTGCAAGCTTTTTTTCATTACAGTTTATGCAATGCGATGAGCGCTATACAAAAACCTGCCTAAAAGTTAAATCAGACCAAGGACGGGTCATCGATTTGCATATGGGTAAAATCGTGTTGTTTGTTTTCATAATGCTGATGACAGCAGCGCTAACTCACATGCTTAGCTTTAACTACTTAAGGAACAGGCGTTCACTAGAATCGAGAGTGAGCAAGGGATTACGCGAGCACAAATTTTACTGTTTGTACCAGCCCTTTGTTGACTTGAGGTCTGGACAGGTAATTGGCTGTGAAGTACTGAGTCGGTTTGAAGATGACTTTGGTCCAATTTATCCCGATGAATTTATTCCCCAAATTAAAGAACAAGATATGACGTGGGAATTTACAGTAGAGATGATCACTGCGGCAATGAAGGAACTTAACGAGAATCCTGATATCCCCGGAGGGTTTAAGGTGTCGTTCAATTTATTTCCTTTCGACTTTACCCGTGAAGGATGTTTGGACTTAGACTTCCTCCTTGAAATCAATACAAAAAACTTCAAGCTGGTATTGGAAATCACCGAAGATGAGCAAATTGCTACACATAGCGCAGTTAAACATATTAAGTCGCTAAAGAGCCAAGGATTCTTATTTGCAATTGATGACTTTGGTGTTGGTTATTCAAATTTAAGCCAGTTGAAGGTTTTGAACTGTGATTACCTCAAAATTGATCGCAGTTTTGTGATGGACATGGAAGACAATAGCATTCGTTCATCGCTGATCCCTCATATTGTGAGCATAGCAGACGGGTTAAACGTTGATTTAATCGCGGAGGGTGTTGAAAACATTGAGCAGTGCAACGAACTAAAAGAGTTAACAATTGGGTTTGGTCAGGGGTGGTTGTTTGGCAAACCGCAAACCGTTAGCGCTCTTGTCAAAAGCATTCAAAACACACAATAACACACTTTAGCCCTGTCATTTTTCGGTTGGTGTTGGTAGTGTTTAGCGCTACCATTCACCGTCTGGAAAATATAGAAGAACACTCGCATGCAGGACGTGCTAATTTGCCGCAATATTAACAAAACCTATCAAGATGGCAGCAATGCTACCCCCGTTTTACACGACGTCTCATTATCTATAAAAACCGGCGAACATGTCGCGATTTTGGGCAGCTCTGGATCGGGTAAAAGTACACTTTTACATATTTTGGGCGGTCTAGATAAACCCACTAGCGGCGACGTAGAGTTTAACGGCAAACCTCTTGGTAAGCTATCTAGCAATGCGTTGGCTAAGTTGCGCAATGACGAAATGGGTTTTATTTATCAGTTCCATCATTTGTTGGGCGAGTTTACCGCTTTAGAAAATGTTGCAATGCCTCTGAGGATACGAGGCTTGTCTGTAAAAGCTGCCCATGCAAAAGCGCATGAAATGCTAGAGGAAGTAGGGTTATCGCACCGTGTCGACCACTTACCCTCTACCATGTCTGGCGGAGAACGTCAGCGCGTTGCAATAGCGCGAGCTCTCGTCACCGCGCCTTCAGTAGTGCTGGCCGATGAACCCACTGGAAACCTCGACGACTCTACCGGCGAGCAAATCTATAAGTTACTTACCAGTTTAAGTGAGAAAAAAGGCACAGCCTTCGTGGTAGTGACCCACGATATTGGGTTAGCTAGAAAAATGGACAGAGTCCTTAAAATTAAAGATGGTCAGTTGGCGAGCGAAACGTTATCCAAGGAGAGACAAGATGCTCGCCTTTGAACTAGCTCAGCGTTTCAGGAAAACGCGCTCTCAGCAGCGCTTTATTTCCTTTATTTCAATGTCCTCAACAATTGGAATAGGGCTGGGTTGCTTTGTCCTTATTGTATTGCTTAGTGTGATGAACGGATTTGAAAAAGAGCTGACAAGTCGTATTTTAAGTGTGGTTCCTCATGGTGAACTATTTAGTAAAAGTGAAAGTGGGATAGAGAATTTAGAAGCGCAGATTTATCGTCTTTCTCAAGACAGCCGAGTTGCGAGTGTTACGCCTTACACAGGGTTAACAGGCATGCTGCAATCGAAAGGTGAATTGAAAGCGATAAGTGTAACTGGAGTCTCTCCAGAGAGCGTTGCCCACAGATATAGTGAGAGAATAACAAGCGAAGATTGGCAGAGGTTCGCATCACAGAACAACGGACTAATAGTGGGCAAAGGCATTTTCTCGTCGATGGGATTAAACGTTGGAGACACTGTTCAAATTTTAATTCCTCAAACAACGCAAGATTTAACTTTCAAAGCGCCTCGCTCAATTACGCTTGTCATATCTGGCGTGCTATCAGTTGGGGGAGAGTTGGATAATCAACTAGGTCTTATGCACTTGCAAATGGCCTCTGAAGCCATAGGAATCACATCGGTTGCGCAAGGGATCCGATTCACGTTAAGCGACCCTTTTTCGGCCTACGACATAATGCGAGAAATCGGTTACAGTTATCCGCAGGCGGTTTACATGTCTGACTGGACTCGTACGCAAGGGCACTTATATAACGATATTCAGTTGGTAAGGGCAGTAGTTTATATAGCACTGACTTTAGTTATTGCGGTTGCTTGCTTTAACATTGTTTCTTCATTGGTGATGGCAGTAAGAGATAAGCAGGCCGCTATTGCGATTTTGAAAACAATGGGGGCGACAGACAGCCTAATTCGCAACACTTTTATATTGCAAGGCGTGATTAATGGTGTTGTAGGAATAACCGTGGGCGTGGCGTTAGCTTTACTTGTCGCGCCAAATTTGTCAGATATAGTACGCTTTATTGAGTCAGCTTTAGGAGTTGAGATCCTATCGGGCGACATTTACTTCATTGACTTTTTACCGTCTAGCTTACATTTCAATGACGTGTTGGTGACGGTAATTGTTGCCATGTGCCTAAGCATTGGGGCAACCCTTTATCCTGCGCACAAGGCGGCGAATGTTTCTCCGTCATCTGCACTTCATTAGGCGCCGAAGACTTTACCGTTGAGCGTTCTAGACTTTGCGTAACGGCGGGCAAAATGTGCCTGATTAGTCCAAATGCAAGGGCCAGCGAGAGAGCTGGCCCATTTGCGGTGTATCAATCTGAGGTGGTACAAGCTTCGAAATTTTGCAATAAAAGCATGTTACCCATTTTTATCGAAGTGTTGGAAATCAACATCTTCTTCTTTCAGTCCAGCTTTCGGGTCGTTGAAGACTGATGCGTCAAGTTCACCTTCACTTTTCGCTACAATACACGACACCATGCAGTCACCTGTGATATTTACCGCGGTACGCGTCATGTCAAGCAGTCGGTCCACGCCGATAATCAACGCAATACCCTCAACAGGTAAGTTCACTTGTTGCAAGACCATTGCCAGCATAATCAAACCTACGCCCGGAACACCCGCAGTGCCAATAGAAGCTAGGGTAGCGGTAAGAATAACCATTAGGTAATCGCTCATTGTGAGATCTACCGCATAAACCTGTGCAATAAACACTGTAGCTACACCTTGCATAATTGCAGTGCCGTCCATGTTAATGGTTGCACCTAACGGTAATGTAAACGACGACACAGATTTACCTACGCCAAGTTTATTTCTCGCTGTTTCCATTGTGACAGGTAAGGTTGCGCTGCTGCTTGATGTACTAAATGCGAACAAAGCGGCGTCGCGCATTTTTCTAAACAGCATCACGGGGCTTAAGCCAGATAAAAGCTTAAGCAACGCCGAATAGGTTACTAAGCCGTGAATAATCAGCACAGCAAACACCAAGAAGAAGTATTTAGCCAGCTTAAATATGGTATCACCGCCAACGGTTGCAAATAGTTTAGCCATTAAAACGAATACGCCATAAGGTGCCAAATTCATAATAATGGTTACAAGGCGCATAATAACGGTGTTAATGTCTTCGAAAATAGCAGTCAGTCGCTTCCCTGCATCGCCAGTCATGGCCATTGCTATGCCAAATAGCACTGCAAAAACTATAATTTGAAGCATATTGCCTTGCGCCATCGAGTTAATAGGATTACTTGGGAACATATTAACAATAACGTCAGAAAGGCTGGGCGCTTCTTTAGCCTCGTAGACAACTTCTGTCATCATGTTTGCACCTTCGCCAGGTGAGAACAATAATGCCATACTCATGGCCAGTGTTATCGCAATGGCCGTTGTGACAATATATAAACCAACGGATTTCGCCCCAAGTCTACCTAGTTTACTTGGATCGGTAAGCGTACTAGTGCCACAAATAAGAGAAACGAAAACTAGAGGGACTACCAGCATTTTCAAGCTGGCGATAAATATCTGACCAAGAGTGGAAAATATACCTTCGACAAGAAAGTTATACGTTGAGAACTCGAAACCGAATATCGAAAAAGCGAAATCTCCGCTATCATCAAACAATACTTGGAGTAAGACGCCAGTCAAGATACCGGCAGCCATGCCGATAAATATGCGGGCGGTTAGACTTAACTTGTGTGCAGATGAAGACATTAATGTTTCCTGTACATTTTTATATTTCTAATCTTCCGTAGTTTGCCAGATTCAGTTGATTTTTAAACATAAAAAACGACGCAATTGTCAATAAAAGAGGTTCAGGAACGAATTATGTCGACATTAGCGAAAACGCTAAGCCTTATTAGCGCATTATTTATGCTAGCAGCATGCGGTGGGAGTGGTTCATCAGTCTCTCGAGATGACTCAGATGACGGAAATGGGGGCGGCGGTACGCCAACACCTTCTTATTCAATTGCTTTGTCATTGGAAAATTCGAGCGGCGCAAGCGATAACAATCTATCAGAAGATAACAGTTTGTTTGTTGTAGCGACGGTCACAGACCAAAACGGCAGCCCTCACAGTAATGCGTTGCTCACATTCACGCTAAGTAACGAAAATTTAGCTGAGTTTGGTAATGACACGGGCACGGCTCGCACAAATTCAAGCGGTGTTGCCAGGCTACGCCTTAATGCCAGTACCGCGTCTGGCGATGGGGAAATAACGGCAACACTTGGCTCTGGTGAGACAGGAACAACAACTTTTTCGGCAACGGCTGTTAATACCACTGACCCAACCACCATTGGTGTTTCTTTAGCGTTGCAGAACTCATCAGGAGAGGCGGACAATAGTTTGTCGCCAAGCAATGCGTTGGTTGCTTTAGCAACGGTCACCAACTCGTTGGGTGAACCTCAAGCTGACTTACTACTTACTTTCTCACTAAGTAATGACCAACTCGCTACGTTTTCAAACGATACCGCTACAGCACTTACGAATGCAGATGGTGTGGCGACAATTGGAATGTCAGTAGGGAGTGCTTCTGGCGATGGTGAAGTAACGGCTACGCTCGCTACGGGTGAATCAGATTCAACAACCTTTAGCTCTACAGGTAACACGGGAGTAAGTGAAGAACCAGCATCGCTAGAACTTTATGCAAACAGCATTCAGCTTGCGTCAAGTGGTAGCGACCAAGTTGAGCTAATCGCTTTGGTTAAAAACGAACAAAGCGTGTTAATGGAAGGCGTGGACGTGAGTTTTTCTGCAGCATCTGGCGATGGCGTTGAAATACAGTTAACGCAGCCTCAAACTGCTGCTGACGGCACTGCGCGCGCTATTTTAACATCGCAAAACGATGCGTCTAACCGCACTATTACGATTACTGCAGGGGCTGGCAGCCTCTCTCAAACGGTTGATATCACGATCTCGGGTACGGAAGTCACCATCAATGGCGCTTCATCAGTTATTTTGAACGATAGCGTAGACTACACCATTCGTGTTCAAGACTCAGACGGTACATCAATTCTGAATCAGAACGTTGTATTAAGTGCGGCCAACGGCACGTTAAGTAGCACCACTGTCAACACTGGCGCAAACGGTCAAGCAACGGTAACTTACACGGCATCTGCATCAGGTGAAGATACAATTACTGCAACAGCGCTTAATGCTGAGGCTAGTTTTACCGTTCAAGTACAGCAAGATGAGTTTAACTTTGTTAATTTGCCAACTGAAGAAGTGCCTCTGGGTCAATCGCAAACCATTACAGTTCAATGGCGACAAAATAATTCTCCGGTAGTGGGGGAGAACGTAACGTTCAGTGCTTCTAGAGGTGTTATCTCAGGAAGCTCAACCGTGGCCACAGACGCACAAGGGCAGGCGAGTATTGATATTAGTGCAAACAACGCTGGTATCTCATCTATTACAGCGTCAGCGAGCGACGGAAGCGGAAATGTGCTGGTATCCGCATTAACGCAAATTGAATTTATTGCAACTACGCCTCACACCCTTATTGCAGATGCGTCGCCAGACATTCTGGGCCCAGATGGTCAAACTAGTACCATTAGCGCAGTAGTGCGAGATATTGATGGTAACTTAGTTAAGAACAGCGTTATTAACTTCTCTGTATCAGACGTTTCAACTGGGTTTGTTTCTCCGTCGCAGTCTACAACAGACAGCAAAGGTATAGCGACGACAGTGTTTACCTCTGGATCGGTATCGACACAAGATGCGGTAGTAGTAACTGCATTTGTAGCAGACGACCCTGCAATTGATGACGATGTTGTACTAACAGTAGGTGCTCGTGCGTTTGATATTTCATTAGGTACGGGCAATGAGTTAGAAGAAGCCACGGCAACTTCTTATTTGAAACGTTTCGGTGTATTTGTTTCAGATTCAGCAGGTCAGCCAGTGAGTGGCGTGAATTTGACTGCATCTGTAGCGCCAGTTAAGTATGTGAACGGTGGTGAATACAGAACAGGCTTTTGGGTGTTTGACGATGATGCATCGCAATGGGCTGCAGTGGTTAACCAAAACTGTGAAACAGAAGATGTAAACGACAACGGCATTCTAGACACCACACCACGTGATGAAGATACCAATGGTGACGGTATGCTTACTCCTGGTTTAGTGGGCACTATCTCTTTTGCGAATGGTGCGGCGGTAACGGATGAAAACGGCTATGCAGAGTTAGAATATAGATACCCAAGAAGTTACGCGGTTTGGTACGACGCGGTCATCTCTGTGTTTGGTCAATCTACAGGCAGTGAAGCAAGCGCTAAAATGCGCTACACATTGAGCATCTCTGGTGACGACTTAAACGATGAGGGAGCGTCACCACCTGCGAATCCATTTGGGGTTACCGACCAATGTACGCTGGTTTCGCCATAGCGCATTTCATTTATCAGAACGGTCTTTCTTAAGGGCCGTTCTCTTTAACACTACTTACTTTGATGTAAGCCAGAGCAGCTTCTTTATTCGATAACTCATCTATCTCTTCACTCTTATCTATTGGAATGAGAGAGCAAACGGATTTGTTTGTAGCTCATTTTCGTGCTTAACTTCAAACTACTATCGCGAATGCGCGAAAACTTGTAACGCATCTCAGTTTTTAGCAATATAAATCAAATTAACGTTCGGCATTTATCTGTTTACAAGGAAGGGTTGATGAATGACTTTAAGGAAATTTATAGCTTTGGCAGTCTCACGCTGAACACTTCTCTTCATTATTTGAAACATAATCGTCAGATTCGACTCTCCCCCAAATGTACCCGTGTTTTTGCTCTGCTCGCTGAGAGCGCAAACAACCTTGTTGAAAAAGAGCATGTGCTTGAAATAGTGTGGCCAGGTCGCTTTGGCGCTGATGAGTCGTTGACTCGCGCAATCTCAGATATTCGCAAGGCTTTAAAAGACTTTAAACCCGGAGCAGAAAAAGCTATTAAGACCGTCCCTAAGCGCGGCTACTTATTGAATACTGCTTTATTAGAAGAAGCATTCGCAGAAGTCGACCAGCAAGGTGGGGAATTAGATGAAAATGTGGTGAGAGAAAGCACGCCACCAAAAACTGCGCGTTATGCAGGGCTTTCGCGACGGCTAACCACGTTCAATTTAATTATATCGGCCCTATGCCTCTTTATTATCGTTTTGGCTGGCTACTTCGCTCACAATAAATTTGCACCTAAACACATAGATAGTATTGCAGTTCTGCCGTTCGAAGTGATTGGTTCAGACCCGGAGTTAAGTAACTTGGCAAAAGGACTAGGGTATGAAATTGCGATGCAAATTAGTTTTCAACAGCATGTGAGAGTGGCTTCTCCGATGGCGGTAGATAGGCTCGACTCACGTTTGAAACTCGATGAGATTGCCAGCGTTTTGGACGTTTCCCATATAATTACTGGCTCTGTAAACACGGTCAAAAATGAAAAAACTATTTCTATCTCGCTTGTTCACGCTAATACACAAAAAATGCTTTGGACCGAGCAGCATCAGTTTGATGAAAATAGTCTCATTGAAATCTATAAAAGTGTTCTAACTAATTTTCGTTATCTCGGCGACGCAAAAGCGTTGCCCATAGGTTATTCAGATCATCAAGCTATCAAGCCTAGTGCGTACGCTAATTACCTTAAAGGTATGCAAACTGTGCGCAGTCAGCTGTGGTATGAGTGGGCAGAGGCTATACCTTATCTAAATAGGGCCTTGGATATTCAGCCTGACTTTTATCCTCCGTTAGTGTCGCTTGCAGCTTATTATTCACTTTCATCATATTTTGGAGGCAGGTCTGACCATTTGATGAAAGCGAGAAGTCTACTTGATAGAGCCATTGCATCCAACGCTTCAGATGTGGAGTACTTGGGTGCGGAAGCGCTGTATCATCTCGCGTGTGCCAGTTCTGGCGCCGAGAAAGAACGCTGCTCCTTAGAAGAAGCATTGTTGTTTATTCACGAAGCTATTACGCTGGCACCCGAGTATTGGGCGCCAGTGTATGTAAAAGGGTTAATTTTTGAAAAACAAGATGATTTAGCGCAGGCATTAGCACTTTATAAACGGGCAAAAGAGCTAGATGCGAACGTGACTGGCCCTTATGTCAGCATGGCGGATATCTACTTACGGCAAAACGATAATGACTCGTACAACAAGCTAAAAGAAGAATATGTCGCAGTAATGTCAAATGGTACAGGCGTATCCCAATCCGCTGAAAAGGCATTTGAATTGTTTCACAAACGCCGCTATTTCGACGCTTATGTCTTGGCTTATATGATCGAGAGTAAAATTGCCGCTTCCAATATAAAAGAACTCAAAATCAGGATAGAAACAGAATTAGGCAGAGACCTTAACTTGAATGGGTTGGCTGAACTTCCACTAAATGCTGAGCTAGGGCCTATCTACCGTTTATTTGGCTTAGGCCGTTCCGCTCCAAAAGAAGCTGTCGATTTGATATTACAAATAGATGAAAATGTAACCTATAGGTCGTGGTTATCAAGACAATATGCTGAAATCATGCTGAAATTTGCCGATGCAGGAGAGATAAACAAAAATTACGACAAGCTGATACGCGCAATAAAACGCTCAAGGTCTCCGCGGGAGCATACGTTCATGGCTTACTTAATGAAATTGCGTAACCAAGAAGGTTGGCAAGAGCATTTAGACGATGTCTTTAACTTCAAACTTAACCCGTCTTACAAAGATGAATATGATTTCCATTTAGCTCATGCAGAGTCATTTACAATGCTTGATAATTTCGACAAGGCGTTCGAGCATCTAGCGTTGATTGAGCAGGGTATTGGTAAAAGCACAGTTGCTTCATTTTCTCCATTTATGTATTGGGAAAGCCCCATGATTCAGCCACTGTCTGACGATCCTCGATTTAAAGCAATGATTGACCGAGAGAACAAACGCAGAGCCAAAATAAATGCTCGTGTAAACGCATTTTTGGAAATGAATAAAGAAGAAAAAAGGGCATTGTTCAAGCGAATGAAAGAAAAGTACTCGCTTTAATAAATTGAAGAAAGCAGCAAGAGCTGCGCTTCTCCTTCAACAGCGGCAATAGCTGTCAAAGGAGTTACCCCAGATGTCGTTGTTCAACTAAGCATTATTATTGGCATTAAGAGCTTTAGATGTGCTGCCCACATAAGACACAAGGCCGACGCGCACAAGAAAATTAAATGGAAAACTCTAGATACTAGGTGCCAGTTCAATAACCGCCACTTTCTAAAAAGTACGTATAAACAAAATATCGATAAAAACACGTTCAAAACTAACAAAAATTGCAACGTTTGAATTGACGCTGGTGGCCCCTCTGCCAGTAGCGTGTCGATTTCAGGTCTTTGTATGTTTAGAGTAAATCGGCAGTATTTTTTGAAAGAAAGGTGAAAAAAACTGAAGAATGGACTTGCGCTAGCGCCATCACACATTTATTTGAGGCGATTGAAGAGAGTTTGTTTGACTAGGCCGAATTCATGGCATAAAAAAATCCAGTAAACAAAAATGCTACTGGATTTTTTATGCGGGGAACGACAGCTTAAAGGTAACGCCTACTTGACCTGATTTTAAACAGGGCGAATCGACTGTCTTGTTCCGACTTTCTAAGTATCTTGCGTTATCTAGCTTTGCTGGAACGGATAAACAGAGCCAATTTTCAAAATTTGAGTAAGCTCATCTAGGGCTGTGCGTGATTCAATTAATAATTGCGGATCACGCAAGTCATCTTCGCTTAATTCATCGCGGTAGTGTTTGTCGACCCATGTATTTAAACGAGTAAATTGGGCGTCGCTAATTAACGTATTTTGGTTCACAGCTGCAAGCTCTTGGTCATTCATGGCAACACGTAGTCGTAAGCAAGCAGGTCCGCCGCCGTTTCGCATGCTTTGTTTGACATCAAAATAGTTTACAGACTTGATGGGGGTACCCAGTGTAACAAGCTTGTCTAAATAGCGTTTAACCGCTTCGTTTTCCTCGCATTCTGTAGGAGCGATTATTGTCATATCGCCGCTAGGAAGCGTAATAATTTGTGTATTGAACAAGTACGTTTTAACTGCGTCTTGAACAGACACTTCGGCAGTAGGAACTTCAATAAAGTGAAGTGGTTCACTACCAAACTTGGCTTGAAGTTCTTTGAAACCAGCATCTTTTTGATAAAACGCTTGTTCGTGGAAAAACAACACGTTTTGGTTACCAACGGCGATCACATCGTTGTGGAATACACCTTGGTCGATTACGTCTGGGTTCTGCTGCATATAAACCACGCCATCGTCGTCTAGGCCATGAAGGCGCGCAACCGCTTGGCATGCTTCCAAGGTTTGACGGGCCGGGAATTTCTTCGGCGCAGGCTTGCTGGTATCGAATGCGTGACGACCGTAGACAAATAACTCAACGCCAGCTTGCCCATAATTACTGCAAAGGCGGGTATGGTTAGCTGCCCCTTCGTCCCCGAAGTGTTCGTTATCGGGTAAATGCTGGTGGTGTGCAAAGTGCTTTTCGTTGGCGAAAGTGCCGCGCAAAATATTGCCCGTTACTTGTGGTTCAAGCGAACGATGAAACTTATTAGTTAAATTGGCAGGGGTAAAGTGAACGCGTCCATCGGCAGTATCGGCACTAGGAGACACAGTAGCGGCATTTGCAGTCCACATGCTACTAGCAGAGCAACAAGCAAGGAAAATCTCGCGAGAATGCTTTGCAGCGCTTTCTAGTACGCGGGCATCAGAGCCTGTAAAGCCCAATCGACGAAGTGCAGCAATGTCAGGGCGTTCTTGCGGTGCCAAAACGCCTTGAACCATGCCCATGTCAGATAAAGCTTTTGCTTTAGCAAGACCTTGTTTGGCTGCTTGCTTTGGACTGCTTATCGCATTCGCGTTGTTCAGGGAAGCAACATTGCCAAATGACAGACCGGCATAGTTATGGGTAGGACCTACTAAACCATCAAAATTAACTTCAAACTGCTTCATACTTTCCCTCTTTCTTGGTGTTTTTACGTTTGACCCGTATGCTATTTTTTCATTCGTATTGCCAAAATTATTCCAAATATCGGCTACGCTTTCGTTTTTACACGGGGCCTAACGACGCACTTTTTTAACCTGAAATCAATGTCAGGCTTGCTTGGAATGGCTGGCATTATACGGCTTTTAAGGCCGATGCCAATCGCAGAGGTTGTTTTTTGTACAGTTTTTGAGTGCGTTTAAAGCGAAGGGAAGAATAAGTATGAAGAAGATCTTGTTTTCCATTCACTTTGTAGATATATGTTAAAAAAGAGCGAGCACCCTATATATAGTACAAGGCTGCTCCAATTTTCAGTAATTGACTTAATTAGTCATTTAAAATCAATAGGTTTAGTTCAATTATATGGCAAAATCACTGGTCATAGTCGAGTCACCAGCCAAAGCGAAAACGATAAATAAATATCTCGGTAAAGATTTTATCGTAAAAAGTTCAGTTGGCCACGTGCGAGATCTTCCAACGAAGGCATTAGGCAAAGTTGAGCCTAAAAAACCGGCTAAAGAACTCAAAACTTTGAGCGAAGAAGAGCGCCAAGAATATCTTCGTCGTCACGAATATTTGAAACTTGTAGACAGAATGGGTGTAGATCCAGAAAAAGACTGGAAGGCTCATTATCAAGTTTTGCAAGGGAAAGAAAAAGTTGTAAACGAGCTTAAAAAGCTAGCCAAAGATGCCGACACTATCTATCTCGCAACCGATTTGGATCGCGAAGGGGAGGCGATTGCGTGGCACTTACAAGAGTTATTGGGTAAAAAAGATAAGACTTATCAGCGCGTGGTGTTTAACGAAATCACCAAAAATGCTATTCAAGACGCGTTCTCAGACCCCGGTGAGTTAAACATTTCTCGCGTAAATGCGCAGCAAGCACGACGATTCTTAGACCGCGTGGTTGGTTTCATGGTATCTCCACTATTGTGGAAAAAAATTGCTCGAGGCCTTTCTGCGGGACGCGTTCAATCGGTAGCCGTTCGCTTGGTTGTTGAGCGCGAGCGAGAAATCAAAGCTTTTGTTCCTGAAGAGTTCTGGGACGTGCACGCCGACCTAAGCAGCCAGCAAAAAGCGGCACTTCGCATGTTGGTTGCTAAGTACCAAGGCAGCGGCTTTAAGCCCAAAAATAAAGCTGAGACTGATAAAGCGTTGGCTGAATTAGAAGGGGCAAATTACACAGTAGAAAGCCGCGAGTCAAAACCAACGCAAAGCCGACCGTCAGCGCCGTTTATTACCTCTACACTGCAGCAAGCAGCAAGTACGCGCTTAGGTTTTGGTGTAAAGAAAACCATGATGATGGCGCAGCGCTTGTACGAAGCAGGTTACATAACCTACATGCGTACCGACTCGACGAACTTAAGTCAAGAAGCGTTAGACAGTGCAAGGTCATACATCTCGGATAATTTTGGAGATAAGTACCTGCCTGACTCGCCAAATCGCTACGGCAGCAAAGAAGGGGCGCAAGAAGCGCACGAGGCTATTCGCCCTTCTAATGTAAATGTTAGCGCGGCTAGCCTAGGTGATATGGAACGTGATGCACAGCGTTTGTATGAGCTGATTTGGCGTCAATTCTTGGCGTGTCAAATGACGCCAGCTAAATACGATGCAACTACCATAAAAGTTGCCGCAGGCGATTACGAGCTAACCGCAAAAGGCCGCGTCCTTAAATTTGACGGTTGGACCCGCGTACAGCCACAGCTTCGCAAGAAAGGCGAAGAAGAGCTTATGCTGCCGGATGTTCAAAAAGGCGATGTACTGGACTTAAAGGCGCTTGACCCTAAACAGCACTTTACCAAACCAGTGGCGCGTTTTAACGAGGCGTCTTTGGTGAAAGAGCTTGAAAAACGTGGAATTGGCCGACCGTCAACGTACGCCAGTATTATTTCCACGATTCAAGATCGTGGCTATGTACGTTTAGAAAATAAACGTTTTTATGCCGAGAAAATGGGGGAAATTGTCAACGATCGTCTAATGGAAAACTTTGACGATTTAATGAGTTATGATTTCACTGCCAACATGGAGCAGCATCTCGATGATATTGCCGAAGGCAATAAAGACTGGAAAGATGTCCTTAACGATTTTTACAGCGGTTTCTACGGCAAACTGTTAAACGCAGAAAAAGACCCTGAAGAGGGCGGTATGCGTCTGAATCAAGCTGTTCCTGCGGGCATTGAATGCGATAAATGTGGTCGCGAAATGAACGTTAGAACTGCATCAACCGGGGTGTTCCTAGGTTGCTCAGGTTATAACTTGCCTCCTAAAGAACGTTGTACAAATACCATGAACTTAACCCCAGGTGATGAAGTGGTTAAGGTGGACGATGAGGAAGAGCTTGAAACAGAAGCGCTTCGTTCTAAAAAGCGTTGCCCAAAATGCGGCACCGCCATGGATAGCTACTTGGTTGACGAGACACGTAAACTCCATGTTTGCGGTAACACGCCAACCTGTGACGGTACGTTGGTAGAAACCGGAACATTTAAAATTAAAGGTTACGATGGCCCAATTATCGAGTGCGACAAATGTGGCAGCGATATGGAGCTTAAGAACGGTCGATTTGGAAAGTATTTCGGCTGTACCAATGAAGAGTGTAAAAATACGCGTAAGCTGCTTAGAAACGGTGAAGCTGCGCCGCCTAAAGAAGATCCGGTAGACTTACCTGAACTACCGTGTGAAAAATCCGATGCCCACTTTATGCTTAGAGACGGTGCGTCTGGAATCTTTTTGGCGGCTCATAACTTCCCGAAGTCGCGCGAGACTCGTGCGCCGAAAGTGGAAGAACTTGCACGTTTCAGGGATAGAATTTCGCCGAAATTCTACTATCTTGCTGATGCACCAAAGACTGATCCGGACGGTAACGCTGCGATAGTCCGTTACAGTAGAAAGACTAAACAGCAATACGTAATGTCCGAAAATGACAACGGAAAAGCCACAGGTTGGTCTGCTTGGTATGACGATGGAAAGTGGCAAGAACAAGCTGCCAAAAAGCCTGCAGCGAAAGCGAAAAAAAGTAAGTAAATTAAGTAGAGCAAGGGTAAAATAAGCCTTAAGCCAATATCTATAAGCCCGAACTTGTTCGGGCTTGTTGCGTCATGAAATGTCGATAATGATTTTATGACGGAAGCGTATTCCCAGATTGATAGAGAGTTAATTATGGCCTCGTTACAAGACCAACTTTTGAAAGCCGGTTTGGCCGATAAAGCGTCTGCAAAGCAAGCTCGCGCCGATAAGCGTAAAAAGCAAAAGCAGAAAAATAAGCAGAAGCAGCCCGTTGTGGATGAAGCGACCATTGCTGCGCAACAAGCGGCTGAAGAGAAGAAAGCACGCTCTCGCGAGTTAAATCAACTTCAGCAGCAAGAGCGAGAAAAACGCTCAATTGTGGCGCAAGTAAAACAGCTTATTACTGTAAATAAACAGCCACGAGACGGGGAAACCTTGCTTAACTTTACCCACGATAACGTAGTTAAGAGGATGTACGTTAGCGACGAAGTGCATAAGCAAGTGACAAAGGGGCGCTTGGCCGTTGTGCTATTAGACGATGCCTACGAACTTGTGCCTACCCCTGTTGCTGACAAAATTGCCCAGCGAGACGAAGCGTCCGTTGTCTACCGCGCTGACCTAGATAAAAGCGGCAGTGACGGTAAAGACGAAGATGAAGACGATTGGTACGCCGAGTATGAAATTCCAGATGATTTAACCTGGTAACCATTGCGAAATTTGCTTGTCATCGAAGAATATCAACTTGCGGCGACAAGCAAATTTTTTGTTATTTATGTGAAGCCAAAACTTTGTGGTAGAAAGTAATTTGCACTAAATACGCTTTCTTTTTATAAATACTTAATGACTTCCTTCAGAATTCTTCAATTCTGCCGCTACATATACAACTTCAATTAAATTACATACTCCTGTTTTTACTACTATAATTTTTCAAACATTACTGTTTCATCCGCTTATTACGTTGTTTCTTAGTTTTTTGGAGGAAAGCCATGAATGGCTCACTTAAGTTAGTGCTAAGTTTTGTGGTTGCTGTAGGTATTTCATTCCCAGTAAATGCCGGATTGTTTAGCATTTCAATAAATGATCGCGGAGGTTTAACACTGTCTCAGTCAAGCCTCTTCGGTGAAGCCATTGACTTTTGGGAATCTTATTTAACGGGAGTTCAAAGTTCGTTTAATCATAGCATTGTCATCGAAGCAAGTGGCGTTAACATTGATGGACCTGGAGGTGTTTTAGGCTCTGCTTTTTTTACAGGAATAACCCGTTTTTCAGATAGCCCGTATGTATTTTCGAACAGAGGAAGAATGCAATTCGATAGCGCAGATTTAGCACGATTGGAAAATCGCGATCAGCTATTTGATGTCATTGTTCACGAAATGGCCCATGTGATTGGGTTCGGAACGTTGTGGACAACCGATTCTTTTATTCCAGGCAGTCAATCAAACTATATCAATGGATCTGGTCGCTATACAGGGCAATATGCTTTGGATATTTACCGTAAAGAGTTTGTTGAAAATGCAGAGTTTGTTCCTGTCGAGCTCAATGGTGGAGATGGGACGGCAAATAGCCATTGGGATGAACCATGGCCTGGGGGCGCTTCTGATTTAATGACGGGGTTTATTGGCCCTTTTCCTATTACGTTAAGTGATACGACAGTGGCGTCGTTTGCCGATATTGGTTATTTAACTTCGGTTACTCATGCGGTAAGTGAAGCTGCGACTGTCTGGCTGTTTTTACTCTCTACAGGAATGGTTATTAAAAGAAGACGACCCAAAGCGCAACGTCAAAAACAATACAGTATGTAAAGTCCCAAAAGTGACGAGTATTGTCGCCCACGTGTTCCATTTTTTTAAATTTAACTAACGTGGCGCTTATTAATGCTGTTTCCTTTGTAAACTCACAATCGAGTTTATGGCAAACTGTAGCAAGTGTTAAAAATATGCATTACGTTATTTTTGTAAGTAATAATGCGTGATGTAATAGATAAACATAGGAAGATGACAATGTGCTTATAGGTCTTGTGCTAGCCGGGGGGCAGTCACGCAGAATGGGGCAAGATAAAGCGTTAATGTGCTATAAAGGTAATACATTAATTGACCGCGCGACTTCGCTATTACAAAGCGCGAAGTGCAGTGAAATCATGGTTAGCAGAAATGAACCGGGGTTTTTAAATGACAAAATTCAAGATGTTGGTCCTTTAGGAGGCGTTCATGCTGCGCTTCATGCATTATGCCCCTCAAACTCGTTTTTCGAGCTTTTAGTGCTGCCCGTAGACATGCCACAAATGACTCCTCAGTTTTTAACACAGTTGGTTTCTAGCGGTCGTGAGCATAACGCAGCGTGCTATGTTGAAAATCGCTTCTTACCTTTTTATTTACCCGTTACTCAGGCAACCGAAAATGCGCTAAACAGTTACTTGGTTAAAGAAAAAAAACGGCGTGTAGTAGGGTTCTTAGAAGAAGTAGGAGCCGCGGCGCTTCAAGAAAAATCAGGCCAAAGTTCTGCACACTGGTTGAATGTAAATGCACCAAGTGACTGGCCACATGACCGATAACATTAAGCCCAATGCGACCTCATGTAAGTTAGAAAGAAGTGAAAAGAAGCTAACAGCACTTTCAAGATCCGATGAGTTGATGCCTCTCGCACAGGTTTTAAGTGAAAAACCTTACACACAAGCTTTTGACTTGGCAGAAAAAGTTGCCTTAAGTATTAGTTACAACGGCATTAATTTTGCGGTAATGCTGGTTACTCCCTGTGATATTGAAGACTTTATTGTTGGGTTTAGCTTAAGCAACCATATTGTTGAGCACCCAAGGCAACTATACGGTATTGAAATTGCGCATCACAACGAACATATCAATGCCGACGTTGAAATTTCGAATCAGGCTTTTTGGAAATTAAAAGAAAAAAAACGACAGATGACAGGGGTGTCGGGCTGCGGGCTTTGTGGTATTGAAGCGCTTGAAAGTGCCATGCCTGAGCTAACGCCATTGAATGCCAGCCTCATTAAAACTCAGCTACCTACGCTAAACAGCGGTTGGTTTAAAGGTCTAAGGGGCCTTATTTCTAGCGCCCAAGTGCAAGCCAAAGTAACAGGGGCAGTGCACGCAGCACTTTACATTGACACAAAGCGAAATGTACTGGCTTGCCGCGAAGATATTGGCAGACATAATGCTTTTGATAAGCTAATTGGTGCTATTGCAGTGAAGCAATTGTATTTACCAGAAAATGTTGTTGTATTAACCAGTCGCTGCAGTTTAGAACTGGTGCAAAAAGCTATTCGCGCTAAGTTAGGGATATTAGTAACGTTATCTGCACCCACTGCTTTATCAGTAAAGTGGGCAAACCGCTATGGTGTTACTCTCATTCATGTGCCCAAGCACGACCCACCGAGGGCGTATGCGCCGCACGCTTAAAATTGCCCTGCATGCGTAATATAGCCCCGCGAACATAATATCGCACCGCTAGCCAAGGAGTCCTTACGATCTCTAACATAGCTTTCTTCATAGACCCATTTCTATCAAACTAAAGCGCAGATACCGCAATTCGGCCATCAGGTTCGGCTTTTGAAAGCTTAATTGCAATAAATTTAGACGTAGGTGTGAAAGAACCATCGCCATAGCTTTCTAGTGGAACTAGCGGGTTAGTTTCTGGGTAATACGCAGCGGCTTGGCCTTCAGGGATATCATATGCCACCAACATAAACTGCTTTACTTTACGGGTCTTACCATCATTCCAAAGCGACGTTATATCTACTTTATCGCCATCACTAAACCCTAGCTTCTTAATATCACTTTCATTGACAAACAATACATCTCTTGCGCCAAATACATTTCTATATCTGTCATCCATCCCATAAATAGTAGTGTTGTATTGATCGTGTGAACGCAGTGTTTGCAAGATAAGATCGGGCTTTTCACCCAATGCAAGCATTTCGGCATTTAGCAACGAAGCGAGCAGGCTATTAGGCTTGAAATCGGCTTTCCCTGAAGGCGTAAGCCAGCGTTTTTCGCTCGCTGCATTTCCTAAATGAAAGCCACCCGGTTGGGCAAGTTTAGTATTAAAATCTTCGAAGCCTTCTATGGTATCTGCGATGAGGTCTCGAATGTTATTGTAGTGGCTAATTAAAAAATCCCAGTCAACGGGAGTGTTGCCGAGCGTCGCCTTAGCGATACCTGCAATGATAGCGGGTTCAGAACGCAGCGAAGGAGAGCTTGGTGGAAGCTGACCATAAGAGATATGGACCATAGAGAACGTATCTTCAACGGTCACGCCTTGTTGTCCCTCTGCCTGCATGTCAATTTCAGTTCTACCCAAGCAAGGTAAAATAAGTGCATCTTTCCCTGTGGTCAGGTGAGAGCGATTCAACTTCGTAGCGATATGTACGGTCAACTCGCATTTCGAGAGCGCGGCGTGGGTGCGAGGTGTATCGGGTGTTGCTTGTGCGAAATTACCGCCTAAGCCAATGAACACTTTTGCTTCACCTTTTTCCATGGCTTGGATCGCTTGTATGGTGTTGTGACCTTTTTCCCGAGGTACTGCAAACTTAAACTTGTTTTCTAGCGCGTCGAGTAACGCTTTAGGCGGCACTTCGTTAATACCTACGGTTCTATCGCCCTGTACATTGCTATGACCTCGAACAGGTGATAGCCCCGCCCCAGGCTTGCCAACGTTGCCACGTAAAAGTTGAACATTTACTATTTCCTGAACCGTAGCAACTGAGTGTTTGTGCTGCGTTATTCCCATTGCCCAACACATGATCACTCGTTTACCGCGTCTGTACATGGTTGCTGCGCGATGAATTTCATCTTTCGACAAGCCACTTTGCGCCTCAATATGTTCCCAGCTTGTCGCATCTACTGCCGCTAAATAGTCATCCATTCCGTTGGTATGCGTATTAATAAAATCGTGGTCTAACACCGAAGGCATATCATTAGCTTTCGCCTCTTGTTCCCAGGTGAAAAGCCATTTAGCAATGCCGCGCATTACAGCCATGTCGCCGCCTAGAGCTGGCCTAAAGTAAGCGGTATTGGTTGGCTCTGAACCGTTGGTTAGCATCTCCACAGCATGCTGCGGGTTCTGAAATCGCTCAAGGCCACGCTCTTTTAATGGATTAAAGCAGACTACTTGCGCACCTCGTCGCACAGCTTCACGAAGGGGCTCTAGCATTCGAGGGTGATTGGTGCCTGGGTTTTGGCCGATAACAAGTATGGTGTCTGCTTCTGCTAAATCGTTGAAGGTGACCGTGCCTTTGCCTACACCTATTGTAGACTTCATGCCTTGGCCTGACGCTTCGTGGCACATATTTGAGCAATCAGGGAAGTTATTAGTACCAAATGCGCGCACAAAAAGTTGGTATAAATAGGCTGCTTCATTACTCGCTCGTCCAGAGGTATAAAATTCCGCTTGGTGAGGTGAGCGTAAACCGTTTAAATGTTTGGCGATAAGCGAAAAAGCATCGTCCCATGACACTGGCTCGTAATAGTCTGTCTGAGCGTTGTAACGCATTGGGTGAGTGAGTCTGCCTTGTGACTCCAGCCAGTAGTCACTGTGCTTCCTTAGGGATGCGACCGAATAGTTAGAGAAAAATTCTGGATCAACATAGCGGCCAGTAGACTCCCAGTTCACCGCCTTAGCGCCATTTTCACAAAACTTAACTAAACCACTTTCTGGTGATTCACCCCATGCACAACCCGGGCAGTCAAAACCTTTGTCCTGATTGGTTTTTAGCATGGCCCGAAAGTTTTTAATCGGCTTTTCACTTTTAATCCAGCTTTGGGTTATGCTTTTTAGTGCGCCCCATCCACCAGCGGGTTTGTTGTATTTTCTGATATTGCGATGATCGCTCATGCTTAGTGCTGCGTCTGATATTAGTGCGTGTCTATGATATGGTAACACCTTAACGATACCATAGTATGAAATCTACAAGTTCGGCATCCTGTTATACACATTTTGAAGGGCACTTTTTTAGAAAAATCTGTTAGGGTTACACGTAAAAAAGGGGCGTCGAATTTTCGCATTCGTAAAGGTTCTGGGGCAGCGCTCCATTCATTTAGTTATACAAACAATTCATTGAGGTAACATGGTTTCTTGGCACGCTCTAACATTTAATGAACTTACCAATCATCAACTCTTCGATTTACTTAAACTTCGTGTAAACGTTTTTGTTGTTGAGCAAAACTGTGCCTACCCAGAGCTAGATGAAAAAGACCGTCATCCACAAACACGCCATCTGATGGGATTTCAAGATAATACGTTAGTAGCGTGTGCAAGATTACTGGCGCAAGGTGTGAGTTATCCGTCGGTGAGTATTGGCCGGGTTGCCACAACTGAAGCGTTCAGAGGGAAGGGCGCTGGTAAACAGCTTATGCGTGAAGCGATAAAACACTGTGAAGCCTTGTGGCCAAACTGCGATATTGAAATAGGCGCGCAAGAATATTTAAAGGGCTTTTACAATAGCTTTGGGTTTGAAGCTACATCACCTATGTACTTAGAAGACGATATTCCCCATATCGATATGAAGCGACTTGGCGCTAATAAGCCCTAAAAAGGGTATTAGAGGTACTGGTCGGCGTCTATTGACGACCAGTGCAAAGAAAGTTGGTTTTTAATCTTCGATAAACTGTAACGCAATAGGCAATGAGAGGACGTGACTAGTTTTTGATGGTCAATCGGTACCCGTTACCCCTCAGTGTCTCTATCGAAACAGCTTCATTGTCTTGTAGCTTTTGACGTAGCCGACTTATATATACATCTACCACGTTAGTGAGTGGATCGCTGTGGCTTCGCCACACTCTGCTTAAAATCCGTTCACGGGAAAGTACTTTCTCAGCGTTTTCCGCAAAGTAGTACAGCATGTCGTATTCTAACTTAGTGAGCGTCATTTCGTGGTCACCCAGCGTAGCTATACGAGATTCGTCGTCAATTACCAGAGGGCCAATTTGAAGTAAGCTACTAGAAACGGGGTTGTGCGTTACTCTGCGACTGAGCGCCGTTATGCGTGCCAGCAATTCGTCGAAATCAAAAGGTTTACACAAATAGTCATCGGCACCTTGTTTCAAACCATTCACGCGTTCGCGAACTTCATCAACCGCAGTGAGCAACAAAACCATGGGCGCTTGTGGCAGCGATTTGATGGCGGGTAACAATTCCACACTGTCTTCATCACCAAACATTCTATCAAGAACTATGATGGCTGGTGATTCATGGCGTATACGAGTAACCAAGTTATGCAAGGCAGGTTCTTCAACACATTCAAAGCCTTCAGCGCTCAAACCTCTTGATAGAAAACGCAATAGTGGTGCCTCGTCATCGGCAATAAGAATTTTCATATTGTGACCCTATTTCTTAGATGGTAACGCTGCCTGCATTTCAGTATTTTCCTCTAACATAGGCAACGCTAACGTAAATTGTGAGCCCTTACCCAGCGTAGATTCTGCGGTTAATGTTCCGTTATGCGCTTGTGCGATCGCCTTCGCTATTGATAAGCCTAAACCCATACCATTGCCTTTACGCTTAAGCCTAACAAATCGCTCGAATACATGTTGCAAGTCGCTTGATGATATACCTTCACCTGTATCTATTACCGAGACTTTTATGTAAGGAGAGTCAGTTTCAATTCGCAAGGAAATAGGTGCATTAATTTCAGAGTACTTATGCGCATTTTCAATAAGAATGGTTAAAACCTGAATAATACGGTCTTTGTCGACAAGTACTTGAAGATTTTGTTGTGCCTGCCAGTCTATATTAAATACTCTGGGTTTTGTTAGCTTCTGCCATAACGGCATATGCTGATTTAACAATGAATATAGGTTGGTTTTTACCAAATCCACAGTGAATTCGTGCATTTCGGCACGGGCTAAAAGCAGCAAGTCGTCAACCAATTTACTTAAGTTGATGGCCTGTTCGAGTATGGTTTCTAGCGTTTCTTTGTAAATTTCATTGCTTGCCGCTGCTTGTCTTAGTGTCACTTGTGCTTCACCGCGAATAATGGTTAATGGTGTACGCAGTTCATGACTAACATCGGCCATAAATTGACGACGTTTGGCGTCTAGTTGAGTGAGTTTATTGTTAGCCTCTTTGAGCGCCCGCGTTCTGCTTTCTACTTCAAACTCTAAATGTTTTCGGTGTGCGTCGGCTTGATCTTCATGTTCTTGCAGCCTAACAATCATAGAGTTTAGTGCTTTCACTAAGTCTGTAAATTCGCTGTCGAGTGTCTCGGGAAGCCGATAGTGATAATTGCCTGACGCAATGGCATCTGTGCCTGTGCGAATTACGGTTAAGGGCTGATAGAGTGCGTGAAAAAGCCAATAGCAACCCAATAATATAAATGGGCAGGTAATAAGGCCTAGACAAATTGTAAACCAGACGATGCTGGTATTGAGCGTTTCAATGCTCGCGCTAATACGAGAAACCACACCCGTTTGTCGATTTACAGCGGCGTTAATGGCCTCTCTAAATTGGTTGTCTATTGTTACTTCAAGTAGCGTTTGAAGCCGTTGTTGCTGGTTGAGCGGTGTTTTATCATTGCTAAGTGCAATCTCTCTAAACTCTTCGACAATACTTTTTATGAGCGCTTCTAACTCATCAGTATCTTCAACGCTGCCTAGTGTCGCCTCTATCCCCAAGGCGTCGCGTTGCGCAAGTTCTAACGATTTTATACGCTCAAGTGAATTCTCAATTTGTTGTTGCTTATTGCGCACTTTGGCTTGGTTTGCGTTTTTACCAAAAATTAGCTCATCAGTAAGTTGCTTAAAGAGTCGGTATGAAATACTGGAAAGTTGCTGATGCTCAGACAAAAGTGATTGGGCTAGCTGTGCTTGGGTTAGGTTACTACGCGTCAAGTGGGCCGAAACAGCAGCGCTAGCTAAAGCTATCAGCAAGATAAACGTTGATAGCAAGCCAAAAAGATAAAGTTTGCGTTTATACATTGGCAAATACACTATGATTATTTGCCTGTACATACGCTAAGTTTTATTTAATGGAACAGTTTTTACTGATAAAAAACGCGCTGTTACCGTAAATTGACTTACCCACTCGCTGCCAGCGCTGCCAGCGCTGCTAAAGCAATGTCTGTTTGATATTGCAATTCAGTATCAATTTTCCAATGCTCAGGGCTCCAACCGGCTAAAAAGCGGTAAAAGTCTGCACAGGCAAAAGCGTAAAGCCCTCTCCATTGTTCAACAACGTGCTTAATGTCGATGTCATCAAAAGGGCAAGTATGTTTACTTTGGTATAATCTCACACACAGAGCCTCTTCTAGTACGTTGAAATAGCAATCTAGCAGTAAGTCGCGATGAGCAATGTGCTGCTCGGTTGTTAACGCGCTGCCAAGAAAATAAGCGACGTCTTTAACGCCTACACCATAGCCCACGTATTGGAAGTCGACGGCGGCGCAAGATGCAAAGTCTTGAGAAAAGCAAAAATTAGCAACTTTAGCGTCACCGTGAACTAAAGTTTGATAACGCGCGTCACTAAGGCGTTTGGCAATAGTGCGAGCGTTCAGTTTTAGTGGGCCACTTGGCATTGCTTTAAATTCATCTTCACGCGTGCCTAGGTGCCAGTAAGTGCCTTCGCGCCAAAGCGTAGTATCTTGGCCATCGATTTCACGTTTAACCGTTAAAAAGCATGCGTGAAAATAAGCCAACCACGTTAGTACAGTTTTGGCGCTCTCTACGGTTAGCGACGTTGCGGTTCGTGAATAACCACTGTGGGCTAGGTCTTCCATTACAAGAAGACTGGCTTCGCCATTTTCATCGTGTGTGAGATATTTTGCTGTCCTGCATTTTTCATTGGTTTGCAACTGCATCGCGCTGTAAAAATGGTTCTCCACGCGAAATGAACGACACTTTCTTTTGTGACTGGCTAAGCCATTCCACCCCTTAGGATGCGACAAGTTTTTAGGCGGCGATGCACATTTAACAACCACACGCGCAGTGTTATCTTCCCATGGCTCTTCCTTGGGAATATTTACATGGCTGGGTTGGTCTTTAATGTGGTGTTCGTTTTGTTTGTTGGCTTGCTTGCTGTTGGTTATAGCAATGTCGTGAGAACGGTTTAATTTGGCACGAAAGCAGGCACCAAAACCGCTCCATAGAGGTTGGATCATTTCTGCTTCTACAACCCGCGCGCCGCATACTTGGTTTAACCAATGTAGAAATTTTTCGTTTACCGCATCTTTCACTGTTTTACTTAACTTCGCCTTAAGTGAACTAAAAAGGTGACTTAAAATACTGTAGCAAAAGAAAAAGCCGCTCGAAAGCGGCTTTTAAATCATTTGCCTAGCTAAACGCTAGCGTGCCTGAACAGTTATTCAGCCACGGCTTTCGCCTCAACTACAGCGTCAACCGACTGAGGTAGCGTTGTCGATGCAGATGCTCGAGATGTTACATAAGCCATTGCCGCTGTTTTACCTGATACAGCAAGCTTAGGTCTTGAATCATCAGCTTTCGCAGTAAGGGCTACGTCGATGAACGCATCGCTAACAGCTGCTGGTAGCGCCATAGGGTGCGAGGCACCGCGTTTACCTTTGCCACTCGCTGCAAGGCTTGTTACCACAGAAATCTTTGCTTTCGCAGTATTATCTTGAGCAACTGCTGTCGCTGTTTCTTGTGCTTCTTGAGTCGATGATTCAGCGCTTGCTTCGTTCACTTGCTCTGAGCCTTTAGATTCAGCTGCATCTGCCAAGTTGATTTCAACTTGTTCAGGTGATGCTTCTGAGTCGTCTTTAGCTTTTGGTGCGTCAACTTTAGCATCTTCTTTTACAGAAGGGGCTTTCACTTCGCTTGGTTTAGGTTCAGCTTTAACTTCAGGCTTGGTGCTAGCTGATGGCGCTACGTCTTCAGGCGCGTCTTCCTGCGCTGAAGCTGGCTTTTCTGCCGCTGAAGGTTTATCTGCCGCTGGAGGCTCTGCATCAAATTGAAGCTCATCCTGAACAGCTTCTACATCAAGTGCCGCTTGTTCTTGCTTCTCTTGTTTCGTTACAGGCTGCGCTTCGGCTGGTGCTAATTGACCAGGCTCTTGCGCTTGTGTTTCCTCAACAATAGGTGATTCTGTTGTTGAAGAGGCGCTTACGGTAGCTTCGGCGTCTTGAGGTGCAAGTTCGCCTGGCTGTTTGGCCTGAGTTTCTGCATCATCAACTTGCTGAGACTCTTTCTTACGGCGTTGACCTGCTGCGCGAACATGACGAGGCGAACGACGAGAACGGCCTCGGCCTTCACGTTTTTGCCCATTGTCTTCACCGTTTGTTTCAGTTGCTTCTGCGCTTTCTGTGGTTTGTTTTTCATCAACAACGGCCACATCAGCTACTGGTTTTTCTTCAACTGGCTTCTCAGCTGCTTTCGGTGCAGGCTTTTTGACTTCTTGCGTTTGTGTTGCCGCATTGTCAGTTTGAGCCTCTGCTTTATCAGCTTTCGAAGGCTTTTGCGACTGAGGCTTTGCATCGGCCTTTTGCTTTTTCTGCGCTGGCGCTTCTTGTGACGTTGAAGCAGACTGAGCGTCGTTTTGCTCTGCAGTATTTACTGCATTGTCGTCTTTCTTCACGCGAACGCTGCGGCGTTTATCTCGGCGTTTTCTGCGCTCAGCAACTTCACGCTTTTTCTGCGCTTGGTTTTCTTGCTGTTCGCCGTCATGCTTGTCTTGCTTAGCCTTTTGTTGCTCGTCACGAGGCTGTTGCGCTTTTCGAGGCTTGCGGCCCTTATTATTGCGCTTGTCGTCTTGGTCTTGGCGCTGTTCTTGTCGCTGGTCATTGCGCGGTTTGCGGTTATCTTGCTGCTCGCCATCGCGGTTTTGATCTTTACTTTGGTCTCGGTTTTGAGACTGATTGCCACGACGGTTATTCTTATTACGCGGCTTGCGACGACGATCATCGTTGTTGCGGCTGCGGTTATTTCTATTCCTATTGTCTGACTGTGGTTTCTTGTCTTTATTCGTTTCTTCTTCGCTTTCGCTACCGAATAAATCGCTTATCCATTTGCCGAATCGAGCAAATAGTGATGGCACATCGTCAGCTTTCTTGGCTTGCTCTTCTTTAGGAGCAACAACAGGTGCAGCGGTTGGTGCAACTAAGCCTTTAAGGGCAGGCTCTTCACGCTTAACAGGTGCAGACGTGGTGGTTTTTTCTGCTTCTGCTTCTACGGCTGGCATCAACTCTACGTCGTAGCTTGCTTCAGACACAACGTCATCTGGGCGGCGGCGCAGTACTTGGTAGTGCGGCGTATCCAAGTTTGCATTAGGAATAAGCAGTAAATCAACGCCATGACGCTTTTCTAATTGTTGAATAGATTTACGCTTTTCATTAAGCAAATAGGTTGCAACAGGCACAGGTAATTGTGCTTCAATTTGGCCGGTGTTTTCTTTGATGCTCTCTTCTTCCAAAATGCGAAGAATAGACAGTGCTAAAGACTCAGTACCGCGAATAGTACCATGGCCAGAACAGCGCGGGCACACAATATGCGCTGACTCGCCCAAAGAAGGGCGTAAGCGCTGACGAGACATTTCTAGAAGGCCAAAGCGAGAGATACGACCTAGCTGCACACGTGCTCTATCGCTTCTTACCGCATCTTTCATGCGATTTTCAACTTCACGCTGGTGGCGTACTGGTGTCATGTCGATGAAATCAATAACAACTAAGCCACCTAAGTCACGTAAACGTAACTGACGTGCAATTTCGTCTGCCGCTTCTAAGTTTGTATTAAGCGCAGTCTCTTCAATATCGCCACCCTTTGTTGCGCGGGCAGAGTTAATATCAATTGAAGTCAGCGCTTCTGTAGGGTCGATAACAATTGAGCCGCCAGATGGTAAGCGCACTTCACGCTGGAATGCAGATTCAATTTGGCTTTCAATTTGGTAGTGGCTGAATAACGGAACTTCGCCGCGGTATAGTTTTACGCGGTTAGCGAAGTCTGGACGTACCAATTGAATGTGCTGTAAGGCTTGCTCGTAAATACTGGTTTTATCGATAAGGATTTCGCCAATATCGCGGCGTAGGTAGTCACGGATAGCACGTACAATTACATTACTTTCTTGGTGGATTAAGAAAGGGGCTTCGCGCTCCTCAGCTACGCTTGAAATGGCTTCCCAATGGGTAAGCAGTACTTTTAAATCCCACTCTAATTCTTCGTAAGATTTACCTACACCAGCAGTGCGAACAATCAAGCCCATGCCGTCTGGTAGATCTAATTTGCTCAGAGACTCTTTAAGCTCAGTGCGCTCATCGCCCTCAATGCGGCGCGAGATACCGCCTGCGCGTGGGTTGTTTGGCATGAGCACCAAATAGCTACCCGCTAGAGATAGAAATGTGGTTAATGCAGCGCCTTTTTGTCCGCGTTCTTCTTTGTCAATTTGAACAATAACTTCTTGGCCTTCTTTAATCACATCTTTGATGTTGGGGCGGCCTTCGAATTTATAACCTTTAGGGAAGTAAGTGCGGGCGATTTCTTTGAGGGGTAGGAAACCATGGCGCTCTGCGCCGTAGTCAACAAAAGCAGCTTCTAAGCTTGGTTCAACACGGGTAATTTTACCCTTGTAGATGTTTGCTTTTTTCTGCTCGTGTCCAGGACTTTCTATATCTAAATCGTACAACCGCTGCCCATCAACAAGGGCAACGCGCAACTCTTCTTGCTGAGTTGCATTAATTAACATTCTTTTCATTGTATCTAACTCTGTTTTCGTACAGCCGTTAAGACACAAAATTAAAGTGACATGTGCAAACCCTCGCCGCGCAACCTCACGGCTGGACGGGGACCTTGTTGTAACGTCGCATTATCCCTGGTGGGTGAACACTTATGCGAAAAAAACAAGCGCATTTCTTATGCGCAAACCTGTACGCTTGTGAATTGACACTTACTGTCGTAAAGGTGCATTCGTAATCACACTGCTTTAAGGATGTCGGGAGCGACTAGCCCTTATTACTCATTTCATTAATTCGAGCGCTATCGTTTATAGCGCTCGATTGTCATTTAATTCTGTTAGCTAAACGGCAAACTTATTTTATGTTCGCAAGCACAGTTTCGCTTCTTACGGCAGTGTAGTCGTTGCCTCTCTCGCGGGGTCGGTATGAATGTGTTATTTCATTAAACACCTATCATTACTGATGTCACCGACGCTCAAACCATGCTCTTATCGTTTACAAGTTAAAACAACACGCTTTTAGCGCGTGCTGATTTTCGGTCTTGTTGTTGTTTTTATAACGCTGCGTTTCACATTGTTAAAGTGCGGCAACGTAATGCCTGTTCCACACCTTTAGTTTTACGTGAATTTAACCGTGTCAAAAACATCGATAATTATCGCATTAAAACTTGAATTTTAGCAAGGAAAGCGAATGAATAATTCGTATTAATTGAGTACTTAAATAAGGAAAATACTCGTCTTGTCTAAAAACTGTGCGCTAATGCCGGTTGACTTGACCCTCGCATAGCTACATAAGTGCGAAATATTTCAGTAAAACGTAAGTTTCAGTATGGTGGGGTGTTTGCATTAAGGTATAATGCGCCCATGAAAGAAGAAGCCCCCAAAAAAGTTCGTTTTGTAACGGTTGAAGCCGACTTGGCTGGTCAACGTATCGATAATTTTTTACGCACTCAGCTAAAAGGTGTGCCGAAAAGCATGATTTATCGCATTTTGCGCAAAGGTGAAGTGCGAGTGAACAAAGGTCGTGTTAAGCCTGAGTACAAGTTACAAGCCGATGACTTAATTAGAATACCACCTGTCCGTGTATCGGAAGGTGCGCCTGCGCCATCGCCTAAGCTCGATAAGATCGCTTCATTAGAGTCACATATTTTGTTTGAAGACGATCGTATTCTCGTTATAAATAAGCCATCGGGAATGGCCGTTCACGGCGGTAGTGGCTTAAGCTTTGGGTTAATCGAGGGCTTAAGAGCTTTACGCCCAGAAGCCAAATTTATGGAGCTGGTACATCGTCTTGACCGCGACACCTCGGGTTGTATTTTAATTGCTAAGAAACGCTCCGCACTTCGTCATATGCATGAACAACTTCGTACTGGCAAGATGGACAAACGATATAATGCGCTGGTTGCAGGTGAGTGGCCTAAGAGCCGATTCAAAGTGAAGGCGCCGCTTCGTAAAAATGTGCTTCAGTCCGGCGAGCGAATGGTAAGTGTTAGTGACGATGGTAAACCATCGGAAACTCGCTATCGCATATTAGAAGAGTATGCGGGAGCAACTTTGGTTGAAGCGTCACCAATTACCGGTAGAACCCACCAAATTCGCGTTCACTGTTTGCATGCAGGTCATCCTATTGCTTGCGACCCAAAATACGGTGATGCGGATTTTGATGCGTCAATGCGCCAAAAAGGGCTAAACAGACTGTTTCTTCACGCTCGCAGTATTTCACTGCTGCATCCGGCAACCGAAGAACGCGTAACATTTACCGCGCCTTTGGATGACGCTCTCTCTAATACACTTAAAGCACTATAAGTTATGAATTCAGACAATCAGGCTGCCAACCCGCAGCCTTCTCATTCATTTTGTGAAAAGCAATCTCGTTATAAGCTGGTCATCTTTGATTGGGACGGCACCCTGATGGACTCAGCTGACAAAATTGTTAGCTGCATGCAGATTGCAGCAAAACAATGTGCGATGCCAATTCCAACCTACGAAGAAGTGGGTCATATCATCGGAATTAGTTTAAAGCCTGCTATTAAGCAGCTCTTTAAAATTCAAGATGACGAATTGGCCGAGCGTTTAGTTCAAGCGTATAAAGAGGCGTTCGTAACCAGTGACACAACACCATGCCCTTTATTTGAGGGTGTTAACCAGTTGCTGAGTAATTTGAAAGAGGCAGGTTGCACCCTAGCCGTGGCTACCGGAAAGGCGCGTCGCGGACTTGACCGTGCATGGAAGCAAACTGGTACGGGTCATTTTTTTAGCGCATCTCGAACAGCCGATGAGGCTGAGTCTAAGCCCTCGTCCGACATGTTGCTTCAGCTTCTAGATGAGCTTGGCATAGGTATAGAAGATGCTGTAATGATTGGTGATACAACTTACGACATGCAAATGGCGAAAACAATTGGTATGGATAGAATAGGGGTGTCATACGGCGTGCATGCGCAGGTTCATTTAGAGGCGTTGTCTCCAGTAGCCCTAGTTCACTCCATTAGTGAGCTAGAAACAGCGCTATTTACATAGCGCTGTTTTAAATAAATCAGCTATTCTTCTGCGCTGCCATCGCTAATAAATCTACATCAAAATGCGCGTCCAATAATTCATTTAGCAGCATAATAGGAAGACCAATTAAACTGTTAGGGTCGCGGCTTTCTATTTTATCAAACAGCAATACACCTAAGCCTTCGCTTTTGAAACTACCTGCGCAATCGAGAGGCTGTTCTTTTTCCACATAGGCGCGAATGGCTGTTTCACTGTTATGTCTAAAAATGACTCGGGTTTCATCCACCTGTGTAATGGTCGTGTTGGTGCTAGGTTGATGAAGACACAGTGCGGTAAAAAATGAAACCTGCTTACCTTGGCATGACATAAGCTGCTTAACCGCATTTTCAGATGTATCTGGTTTGCCTAAAAATTGTGGACCACTTACTGTTTGCACCAACGCAACTTGATCACTGCCTATAATAATTGGGCTGTTAGTTACACTTTCTAATTCATCGGCAACTTTACGTGCCTTTTGTTCGGCTAGGCGTAGACTTAATGCCGTAGGACTTTCATTTTCCAGGGGCGTTTCGTCAATGTCAGGGGCGTGCGTATCCACTTGTATTCCAATGTTAGCAAGCAGCATTTTTCGGTATTGTGATGATGAAGCGAGGATAAGGTGAGCCACAAATACTCCTTTTAGTAAAATCAATATGTTGCGATGAAGCGATTTATAAGGCATGTTACATTATCACCATAACAGACATACAGTCTTTTATTGCGCTCTAAACGCAATTTTGCTTTGACAGGAAGGGGTTGACCCTATATCATGCGCGCCCTATGCAGAAAGTGAAACTCCCTCATTCGGTTGAACCGACTAAAAGTGCCATGAAACGTTCCGATTATCGGGGCGTGATTGCGTCTAAAGATATGGAACGATTGAGTGAAGCAGTTGTCCGATGCAACGACTATGTGGACGCAGAAGTACAGTTTGAAAAAGACGCGCAGGGTCTTACTGTCTTTCAAGGCCGCTTAGCCACGCAGGTAACACTTATCTGTCAAAGGTGTAATGGTGAACTCGATTATCCCGTGGAAGCGGAATTCTGTTTTACTCCAGTGCAGGGAGAAGAGCAGGAAAGCGATGACATCATTCCCGAGGCTTACGAACCGGTAGAGGTCAACGACCACGGAGAAGTTAATCTGCTTCAAATTTTTGAAGACGAGCTACTGTTATCTTTGCCAATTGTGCCCCTTCATGCAGAGTCGGAGTGTACAGTGAAGCAAGACGATATGTCGTTTGGAAAGATTGAACCGGAACAAGAGCGACAAAACCCTTTCGCGGTTTTGAAAGAACTTAAGCGAGACCAGGAGTAAGTTATGGCAGTACAACAAAATCGTAAAACGCGTTCTAAGCGCGGTATGCGTCGCTCACACGATGCATTGACAGGCGCGACTTTGTCTGTCGATTCAACGTCGGGCGAAACTCACCGTCGTCACCACGTGACCGCTGACGGTTATTACAAAGGCAAGAAAGTAATCGGCGCGTAATACGGCGACTACATTTTGTCTAAACTAACCATCGCGTTAGATATCATGGGGGGCGATCATGGTCCCCCTGTTATCCTTTCCGCAGCCGTAAAGGCTATCCAACTTCACCCCGATGTGCATTTTACGTTGTGCGGTGACGAAGACACTATCAAAGCAGGTATTCAACCTCTTACTGATGCAGAGCGCACACGCGTTACGATTGAGCATTGTTCACAAGTAGTTGAAATGGGCGAAGCCCCAACATCTGCATTACGACATAAAAAAGACTCTTCTATGCGTCGCGTTATCGAACTTGTCGAAAGCGGCGAAGCGAATGCATGCGTTAGTGCAGGAAACACTGGAGCGCTGCTTACCCTTTCTTTCTATTTGCTTAAAACCCTATCTGGCATTGATAGGCCCGCACTTATTAATATGATGCCGACAACAGGGCACCATAATGTATTCCTGCTGGACTTGGGCGCAAATGTTAACTGTACCCCTGAAATACTCTTCCAATACGGTGTTATGGGATCAGTGCTTGCTCAAGAAGTGGCCGGGATTGAATCGCCACGTGTCGCTTTGCTCAACGTGGGTGAAGAAGACATCAAAGGAAACGCGCAAGTAAAATCTGCTGACCAGCTTTTTAAAGATGCGCCAGGTATTAATTATATTGGTTATGTAGAGGGTGATGACATTTTCACCGATCATGCCGATGTAGTGGTAACGGACGGTTTTACCGGAAATGTAGCGCTTAAATCGAGCGAAGGGCTGGCTAAGTTAGTGATAAACGAAGTAAAACGCCAGTCACAGAAGAACTTTTACACCCGATTATTGGCAAAAATTGCCTTCCCATTACTGAAATCTATCTATAACAGCGTGAACCCCGACCAGTATAACGGTGCGAGTCTGATAGGATTGCGCGGCATTGTTATCAAGAGTCATGGAAATGCACAAAAAGACGCCTTTTATTACGCCATCGTGCAAGCAATGAAAGAAGCAAAGATGCATTTACCTGAAAAGATAAAGACAAAGATAGAAACGGTATTGTTGGAGCAGCTTTGAGCAAATATTCACGCTTTATAGGAACAGGTAGCTATTATCCCAGCGACGTGCGTACGAACGCAGATCTAGAGCAAATGGTAGACACCAGTGACGATTGGATCACTGACCGTACCGGGATAAAAGAGCGACGTATTATTGGAGCAGATGAAACCGCTGCTACCATGGGGGCAGAAGCCAGCAAAAAAGCCATTGAGATGGCAGGTATAGACCCAAAATCAATTGACATGATTGTGTGCGCTACCACAAGTGGTCGCTATGCGCTTCCAAGCACAGCATGTGAAATCCAACGTATTCTCGATTTAGACGGCATCCCTGCATTTGATGTTGCAGCCGCATGTGCGGGTTATTGTTACGCATTAAGCGTTGCCGACCAATACATAAAATCGGGGATGGCGAAACGCATTCTGGTAGTAGGTACCGACTGTTTGAGCCGTTTGATAGACCCAGCAGACAGAACCATGGTTATACTCTTTGGAGATGCTGCTGGTGCAACTATCATAGAAGCCAGTGACGAGCCAGGTATTCTTTCTACGCATATTCACGCGGCGGGCTCGTACGGTGATCTATTATACGTGGGCAACCCAACTCGTGGTGACGAACAATCCGTTCACGAGAACTGGGGTGTTATGCGTGGTAATGAAGTGTTTAAGGTGGCAGTGACCAAGCTTTCAGAAGTGGTTGAACAGACCCTTGCTGCAAACGGTATGCAAAAATCTGATCTTGACTGGCTGGTACCACACCAAGCAAACTTTAGAATTATTAAAGCCACAGCCAAAAAGCTGAATATGTCCCTAGATCAAGTTGTGCTTACATTAGAGCAGTACGGCAATACATCTGCAGCCACCGTACCTACAGCGCTAGATACGGCTATCAGAGACGGGCGTATACAGCGCGGGCAGCATTTATTACTAGAAGCGTTCGGAGGCGGATTTGCATGGGCATCAGCGCTTGTGCGCTATTAAGCTTGCAAAACGCATTCAATCTTCGACGTTTTCTCGTTTCTAGTACATTAAAAATAATAAGGAATCGACATGACAAAGACAGCCTGTGTATTTCCAGGGCAAGGTTCTCAATCTGTTGGCATGCTTAAAGAGCTCGCTGAGACTTCTCCTATTATCGAAGCGACGTTCAAAGAAGCGTCTGACGCACTAGGTTATGACCTTTGGGATTTAGTCCAAAACGATGCAGACGGTAAACTGAATGAAACGCATATCACTCAGCCAGCGCTACTAGCTGCTAGTGTTGCAATTTGGCGTGTTATTCGCGAGCAGGGCATAGATGTAGATTACTTAGCAGGTCATAGCCTTGGTGAGTACTCAGCATTAGTATGTGGCGGCGCAATGGATTTTGCTGATGCCATTAAGCTTGTAGAAGCCCGTGGTAAATATATGCAAGAAGCTGTACCAGCAGGCGCCGGTGCCATGTATGCCATCATTGGACTAGATGATGCTGCAATTGCTGATATCTGTCAGCAAACTGCAATTGCTACCGGGGACGTTGTTGCGCCAGTAAACTTTAATTCTCCAGGCCAAGTGGTTATTGCTGGAGAAAAGAACGCAGCCGAGCAAGCCGCAAACGCTTGTAAAGAAGCAGGTGCTAAGCGAGCACTGCCTCTCGCAGTAAGTGTTCCATCACACTGCGAGTTAATGCGTCCAGCAGCTGACAAGCTAGAAGACGCACTATCGTCATTGAACGTTAATGAGCCTGCAATCAATATTGTGAACAATGTTGATGTCACCATTGAAACTCAAGGTGATGCCATCAAGAACGCGTTAGTAAGACAGCTTTATTGCCCAGTTCAGTGGACGCGTACCGTTGAATACTTGGCGGCAGCAGGCGTTGAGCGCGTTATTGAAGTAGGCCCTGGTAAAGTACTTACCGGATTGAACAAACGTATTGATAAGAGCCTAGTGTCTCTTGCAGTTAACACACCTGATGGTGTTGAAGCAATAAAACAATAAGGAAACGCAATGAGTCAATTAGACGGTAAAATTGCGCTTGTTACTGGCGCAAGCCGAGGTATAGGCAAAGCGATAGCAATGCAGCTTGCTCAGCAAGGCGCAACGGTTATTGGCACTGCAACCAGTGACAATGGAGCACAAGCGATCAGTGATTATCTTTCTGAATTTGGCGGCAAGGGCTTTGCGCTAAATGTTACAGATAAAGACAGTGTAGATGCCACATTAAAAGCGATTAATGAAGCTTTCGGTGGTATCGATATTTTGGTTAATAATGCAGGTATCACACGCGATAATTTGCTAATGCGCATGAAAGATGACGAGTGGCAAGATATAATCGACACCAACTTAACGTCGATTTTCACACTGTCAAAAGCAGTACTTCGCGGTATGATGAAGAAGCGTTTTGGTCGTATTGTAAATATTGGTTCTGTGGTGGGCAGTGCAGGTAATGCTGGACAAGCAAACTATGCTGCGGCGAAAGCGGGGGTTATTGGTTTTTCTAAATCTATGGCTCGAGAAGTGGCCTCTCGAGGTATCACAATCAACGTAGTTGCACCGGGCTTTATCGATACCGATATGACCAAGGCGCTTAGCGATGACCAAAAAGACGCCATTTTTAAAGACATTCCGGCAAACCGTTTAGGCGAGCCTGATGAAATTGCAGCCACCGTTGCCTTTTTAGTGAGCGATGGTGCAGCCTACATTACAGGCGAAACTATCCATGTAAATGGTGGTATGTATATGGGTTAAATTCGCAAAAATTGCGAATTTTCCTTAGTTTGGGGTGGTATTTACCCGAACTTGAATGTAAAAATAGTATTTTACGAATTTCGAATGCCGCTGGTTTGACCAGAAAATTTGTTTGAACTGGTGCTTGCAAGGACGCACCTTGCAAAATAAACTAGCGGCACTTTTATTATCTAGTGACGTTTAAGGGAAACCTAGAATTATGAGTAACATTGAAGAACGCGTTAAGAAAATCATCGTTGAACAACTTGGCGTGAAAGAAGAAGAAGTAAAAGCAGAAGCTTCATTCGTTGACGATTTAGGCGCTGATTCACTTGACACTGTTGAGCTAGTAATGGCTTTGGAAGAAGAATTTGATACTGAAATTCCTGACGAAGAAGCAGAAAAAATTACTACTGTTCAGTCTGCAATTGACTACATCAACGCTAACAAAGACGCTTAAGTCTTAAGTAGCGACAAAACGGCTCTTCAAGGAGCCGTTTTTGTTTCTCCTACCTTAGTTCCAAAGCGAGGACTTTTTGTGACAAAACGTCGCGTAGTGGTTACTGGTCTTGGAATGCTTTCACCATTGGGTCTTAATAGCGAAGACACATGGCGCAAATTGCTCGCGGGCGAGAGCGGCATCGGTGAAATCACCCATTTTGATTGCAGTAACTATTCAACCCGTTTTGCAGGTCAAATTAACGACTTTGATCCGCAGGAATACATTGAAAAGAAAGAAACCAAAAAAATGGACCGCTTTATCCAGCTGGGTATAGCAGCAGGCAAACAAGCCTTGGTCGATTCTGGTTTAACTATTTCACAAGATAATGCTCACCGAGTAGGTGTGGCTATTGGTTCAGGCATTGGTGGTTTAGAACAAATTGAACAAAACCACTTAAAGCTGACAAATAGCGGCCCTAAGCGCGTGTCGCCATTTTTTGTACCATCAACCATTACCAACATGATTTCGGGCTTTTTGTCTATCATGGAAGGGTTGAAAGGACCAAATTTAAACGTTGTGACCGCATGTACAACAGGCGTTCACAACATCGGTATTGCCGCAAGAACTATTGCTTACGGTGATGCAGATGCCATGCTAGCAGGCGGCGCTGAAGCGTCAATTACTCCTCTTGGTATGGCTGGTTTTGCCGCAGCACGCGCGTTGTCATCTCGTAATGACGATCCGCAAGCAGCAAGCCGTCCATGGGATAAAGACCGAGATGGTTTTGTCATGGGTGAGGGCGCTGGTGTGGTAATGCTTGAAGAATATGAATCAGCAAAAGCACGTGGTGCTACCATTTACGCCGAGCTTGTTGGCTTTGGTATGAGCGGTGATGCATACCACATGACTTCTCCACCAGAAGATGGAGAGGGCGCAGCGGCTTCAATGCAAAACGCGATTAACGACGCCAAAGTTAACGCCAATGAAATTGGTTATGTTAACGCCCATGGTACTTCAACTCCTGCTGGTGATATTGCTGAAGTAGCTGCAGTGAAGCGCGTATTTAACGAACACGCTTATAATCTGCTAGTTAGCTCTACCAAGTCGATGACAGGTCACTTGCTAGGTGCTGCAGGTTCAGTTGAAGCGATTTTCACTATTTTGGCACTACGTGACAAAATGGCACCACCGACCATCAATTTAGATGAGCCGGGTGAAGGTTGTGACTTAGACTTTGTTGCAAACAAAGCGAAAGCATTCAACGAAGACTATGCACTGTGTAACTCATTTGGGTTCGGCGGCACAAACGGCTCTTTAATCTTCAAGCGTATTTAACGCTCACTTAATGTGAAAATCACTTTTATCCAAAGGCAGCTCAACGCTGCCTTTTTTGTTTAGCCTTGGAATAACGAGTGCTTGGTCAATATCAGATAAGCTATAAGTTGTCTGACCATCGCAAGTTGGTATACTCCCCCTTACGAAATAATGACGAAAAAGAGTAGGCAGTGAGAATAATTCCTAGCGCTACGCCTATTTCATCTAGTGATAGGGCGTTCAATTATGGTGACGGTGTATTTACCACTATCTTGGTACACAACCACAAGCCAGAATTGTTCTTGTACCACCTCTCTCGATTAGAGCACGATGCCACTGCAATAAAACTCAAGATAGATACCTTTGCTCTTGAGTCGGCGATAAATCAGTACATCGATACATTCGCCAAAACCTCAAGTAACGCTGCTCTTTCAAAATACGTACTGAAAGTGCATATTTCCGGCGGTCAAGCGGGAAGAGGGTATGCAAGAAGTAGTGACAGTGAGGCGTTAGTAAGATTGAGTAATCATCCTTATCCTGCTCATTATGATGCGATGGTGACCGAAGGGGTATCTTTAATTTGCGCACAAACACGTTTAGCTATCCAGCCAATGCTTGCTGGCGTAAAGCACATGAACAGGTTAGAGCAAGTTTTAGTAAAACACGAGATTGATGAAGCCAAATTTGACGATGCCATTGTTTGCGATACTTATGACAACGTCGTTGAAGCAAGTGCAGGTAATATTTTCTTTTATTCAAATGATAGGTGGTATACCCCCTCCTTGAAAGGAAGTGGGGTGAACGGCGTTGTAAGACAGTGTCTTATCGATTCCCTGTTAAACGATAACCAAGAGCTTCAGGTTGGTGAATATGATCTTTCACATTTGCATAATGCGCGTGCAGTGGTGATAACGAATGCCTTAATGGGTGTGATGCCGGTAAAGCAATTACGCATGCCCGATTTTTCGGTGGTTAACTTTGAAGTGCAAAGCTGCCTTATTGACGCTTTAAAAACGCGGCTCGCTAAAGTTAAGGCTACCTAAACCTGGCATAGTTAAAGACACAAATATTCACGTTTGAGAGAAGCGGTCCTTAGCGGACTTACCTTATAAACAGCCCGTTAACGACGAAAGAAACTGTCATAAAGAAAAAGAATGGATTTAAAAATAATGCAAAACGGAGAAGTTCACGCATGAAGCGATTGATTGTTGTCTTAATCTCGCTGGTTTTACTTGCTGTTATTGGTGCAGCGTCGGGCGTAATTTACGTATCTGAGAAGGTGACGACTCCGCTTAAACTAGAAACCGAGATGTTGTTTACCATCGATAAGGGAAGCAATGCGTACAGGACAGTTAAGCACTTGCGTAAAACTGGTATGAGTGATGTGCCACCGTTTATTGCAAAAGTGTGGCTTAAGTTTTTTGCGGGTAGCACATCGGTTAAATCTGGCACATATATGTTACGCCCTGGTCAATCGATGGTTGATGCGTTTGCACTCTTTACGCAAGGTGAGGAGCACCTGTTCGCCGTAAGTTTAGTTGAAGGACTTACGCTTAAGCAATGGGTTGAAACACTCCGTCAAAACAGCGATTTAGTGTTTGATTTAGACGAAGAAGTTTTAGGTCAGCTCACGCAAGATAACGGCGTAGAATGGTGTTGCAATATTATGCAGCAAACAGAAGGCGTTTATTTAGCAGATACGTACTTTTTTACTCTAGGGACAAAAGCGAGTGAGGTACTGAAACGAGCCCACCGTGCGCTAGTTGATTTTGTATCGAGTGAGTGGGAAGAACGCGCCATTGACTTGCCGCTAGCCTCACCGTACGAAGCACTTATTTTGGCCAGTATAATCGAAAAAGAGACGGCTGTGCCCGAAGAGCGAGACATGATTGCGGGGGTGTTTGTAAACAGGTTAAACAAAAATATGCGCCTTCAAACCGATCCTACTGTAATTTACGGCATTGGACCCTCATTTGATGGCAACATCACGCGTAAGCACTTGCGCACAGCAACACCGTATAATACATACGTGATTAAAGGGTTGCCGCCAACGCCTATAGCAATGGCCGGAAAGGCTGCGATAAAGGCAGCGCTGCATCCACTTGCAACCGATGCGTTGTATTTTGTTGCGAGGGGTGATGGCAGTCATCAGTTTTCCTCAACACTAGCTGACCACAACGCAGCTGTGCGAAAATACCAATTAAAACGATAAACGTGCAGGAAGAATAAGTATCTCTGCACAGATAAAGTAAAAAATGAATAGAGTTTAAAAGTAATGCGCGGAAAGTTTATTGTAGTAGAAGGCCTTGAAGGAGCGGGAAAAAGCTCTGTAATAGGGCTAATCGTGGAATCTCTGAAAAATGCCGGCAAACGCGTAGAGCAAACTCGAGAGCCAGGCGGTACACCTATGGCAGAAGCCATTCGTGAATGTGTAAAGCACGACTGGGACGAAACGGTAAGCGAAGAAACCGAGTTATTACTTATGTACGCTGCCAGAGTTCAGCTACTTACCAATAAAATTTTTCCTTCCCTAGATTCAGGCGCATGGGTGGTAGGAGATAGACACGACTTATCGTCTCAGGCCTATCAAGGCGGCGGTCGTGGTGTGAGCGAAAAAACAATGACCGCTATCAGTGATATCGCGTTAAAAGGGTTCAAACCCGATTTAACCGTGTATTTAGATGTTGAGCCCGCTGTCGGGTTAGAACGAGCGCGCGGACGCGGAGAGCTAGACCGTATCGAGCAAGCTGGGCTTGCGTTTTTTGAGCGCACCCGAGCGAAATATCTATCACTCGCAGCGAAAGACGAGCGTATTGTCGTAATTAGCGCAATGCAGCCCATGGAAAAGGTTCATCAAGACGTTGTCGCAATCATCAATGATTACGTTAACAATCACAGTAATACACTTACACAAGGCCACGAGTCTCAAGGGAATAATTAATGCAAGTGTTGCCCTGGTTTACTGCCACTTACACAACGCTGGTTTCTCGTTATCTAGAAAAAAAACTGCACCACGGTTTACTGTTAACGGGGCCTAAGGGTATTGGTAAAAACCAACTTGCGTTGGGGCTTAGCCATACTCTTTTGTGCAAACATCCAAGTGTTGAAGGGCCATGTGGGCAGTGCCAAAGCTGCCATTTAAGACTGGCAGGAAACCATCCAGACTTTCATATTCTTGAAAGTGAAAAGCAGTTAGGCGTAGATAAAATTCGCGAAGGTATAGCGAAGCTGTCTGGAACTGCGCAAATGGGAGGGAACAAGGTGCTGCTGATCCCTCGGGCCGATACCATGACAGAAGCGGCTGCGAATGCTCTGTTGAAAACGTTAGAAGAGCCCACAAATAATACGTTCTTGCTACTTATTACTGACAGCATTAACAAGATCATGCCGACCATTCTAAGTCGATGTGAGCGGCAAATACTTACGTTACCGTCAGTATCAGACAGTTTGAACTACTTAAGCGCCAAAGGCGTAGAAGATGCAAGTGAAGCGCTGCTCGCCGCTTACGGCTATGCGCCACTTCGCGTTGAAGAAGCGCTGTCTGGTGAAGAGGATATAAGCTATCGCGGTTTTAGCGATGGCATGCAGGCACTCTTGGCGGGTGATGCGAAAATGCAAGTTCAAACACTTGCAAACAAATGGCAAGACAATGCACAGCAAGTTGCATTGTGGTGTCAGCAAATGGCCCATGACGAATACATCAAACGTCAGCAAGGTACAGATTATTCACGCTATTTGGCCTGCGTTGAAGCAGTTAAAACACTTCAACATGCCGGTGTGAATAAGTCTATGGTTCTTTTTGGGTTACTAAAACAGTTTCAACGCTAATAGATTCAGGTTGCGCTAACCACCAACCTCGCAGTCTGTTAGTTTCAATATAAACAGGTGTAGTTTGTTCGTAGATTCTCATTGTCACTTAGACCGACTAAAGCAAGGGCCAGAAGAGCTGGCTGAAACATTAAATTTTGCAAGAGCGCGGGGCGTAGAGCACTTCCTGTGTGTTTGTGTATCTGTCAGCGATTACGACAGAATGCTCGATGCAGTAGGAAGCTTTGACGACGTTTCGGTGTCGTGTGGCGTGCATCCATTACATCAAGACGAGGCGTGTAGCTACGACGAGCTTCTAGAGAAAGCGCAGCGTAAAGAAGTGGTTGCAATAGGTGAAACTGGCCTTGACTATTTTTACAGCCCAGAAAGCAAGGATGTTCAGTTAACATCATTTGTCGACCATATTAAAGTGGCCAACGAAACCAATAAGCCGCTAATAATTCACACGCGTGATGCACGAGAAGACACAATTAATTTACTGCGCGAGCACAAAGCACCGCATACAAAAGGTGTGCTGCATTGCTTTACCGAATCGCTTGAAATGGCGCAGGCCGCCATTGAAATGGATTTTTATATTTCAATTTCTGGCATTGTTACCTTTAATTCGGCAGATGAGTTACGCGAGGTTGTTAAAGCTATTCCATTAGAGCGTTTACTGATTGAAACCGATTCACCATGGCTCGCGCCAGTACCTCATCGGGGGAAGCAGAACCAGCCCGGTTATGTGGTTGAAGTGGCCGAGTTCATTGCCGAGTTAAAGGGTGTGTCGGTAAAGGAGTTGGCCGAAATTACCACCCGTAATTTTTATTCATTGTTTTCTCTTGCCGCTAAATAGCTAGCGGCAGGCCGCAAATAATTAGCGATTAAGCACGCGGAGGTGCGCATGCCCCAATGGCGACAAGGATTGACCAAGAGTTTGCATCAAACCCGAAATATGCCTGAAAGTCGTTATTTTCAGCTGGCTACAGTAGACAGTGACGGCGTTCCCCATTGCCGAACCGTGGTATTTAGAGGTATTACTGACGACAACCAATTGATTGTAATTTCAGATACCCGCTCTGAAAAATTCGCACAACTAGGGCAAAAACCTAATGCTCAAGCTTGCTGGTATTTTTCAAAAACCAGAGAGCAGTACCGCTTCTCTTGTATAGCTACCTTAATTACGGCTGTACAGGACGCTGATTTAGTATCGCACCAGTGGAATAAGCTGTCTGATGCTGGAAAAAAACAGTTTTTGTGGGGGGAACCCGGCACGCCAAGACAAGACAGTTCAGCGTTGCAAGTGGAAGGAGACTTCGATCAGGTGCCATCTCATTTCTGTACTATTCTCTTTAAAATTGAAGGCGTAGATTATTTAAACCTGAGAGGGAATCCACAAAATCGTGAGTGGCATCAAAAAGACGAAAACGGCAATTGGGTCTGTCAGTCGTTAATTCCGTAAGCCTCTCAGGCTTTAATAGCATTAACGATATTCATGGGTACAAAGTGTCGTCAAAAAAGAGAAGCCCGCTCGCTTTGCCCTTATAGTTCATCACAATTAATCAGGGCGCGAGCGGGTCTTAAAAAAATAACAATCATCTAGTGCAACGTTTTGCATCCACTATTAATTTTCAAATCTCACTAAACGCATACACATAGCGATAGACGAATTAAAAAATATGAGAGATTGGTGTGTCACCTTTAAATAGATAAGTGATCACATTTTCTTTATTCTCCTTGGCAACACATTCTACGATAGCCGTTGCCACATCCTCTCTTGGAATTACAGCATCGTCTTTGTTGCTAGGCATATCTGTGCGCACTAAATGCGTACCAGGTTCATTTAACAGTGTGCCAGGTCTTAAAATGGCATGATGTAACCCACTGTTGATAAGGTGCTCATCAGCCATGTGCTTGGCAACTAAATAAGGCTTTATGTCAGAAGAAACCGCATCAGGGTCGCCCGCTCCAATGGAACTTACCATGATAAATTTCGATGTGTCGGCCGCCTTTGCGTAATTTACCGCATTGCGTGCAGCCCAGAGATCAATCATTAAGGTTTTGTCTGCGCCTGTATTCCCACCAGAGCCTGCGGTGAATACAGCAACATCAACCCCTTCGAAGTGCGCCGAAAAATCCTTTTCTAGGTCCTGCTCTACAACAGTCAGGTTATCGTTTTGAATGTCAGACAGTTTATCGGGGCTTCTTACTGGTGCCAGTACTTTGTGTCCTGCGTCTAACAATTTAACGGTTGCCTGTTTGCCAATTTGTCCCGATGCACCAATGACTAATACATTTGCCATGATTTATCCTCCTTGCATTCGTATTTACATAATGTGAATTCATGAATTCATAGGGCAGGAGAGGGGAAAGCGATCAATCACTGCGATGAAATACATCTGGTGAAGATTGTCGACATAATACGGTTAGGTCAGTGTAAGCGTTTTTTTCTGCGCTCCACTTAAGGTTTTAAATGGCGTGCTGGGCCTTATTTAATAACAGCATTTCGTCCAGATTCTTTGCCGATGTATAGCTTCTTATCAACGGCGTGAATACAGGCTTCCACGCTATCATAGTCTCTGATATCGGCTACACCACAGGTAATAGTTGCGCTCACTGAGTGGGGAGGTGCGTCAAAGGTTTGCTCTGCAATGGTTTTGCGAAGTTTCTCGGCAACCCAAAACGCTTCCTGCACTTTAAGTGATGGTAAAAGAATGAGAAATTCCTCGCCGCCCCAACGAGAAATTACATCGCTTTCTCTTAAGTTATCTTCCAAGATTCTTGCGATTTTAACCAACACAATGTCACCCACATGATGGCCATACTCATCATTAATTCGTTTGAAGAAATCTATATCAACTATGAGTAGTGAAAACGTGTGATTGTGGCGCTGGTATTCCTGCCATGCTGCTTTTGCACGTTGGGTAAAGTAGCGTCGGTTTTTAAGCCCCGTCAATGCATCTTGCGTTGAAAGTAACGTTAGTTTTTCAACGGCTTCTTCTAGGTCTTTGGTCTTTTCTTCTACTTTTAATGCCAGTTCTGCTGATCGTTTTTTTAGTGAAGCAATACGAAGCCATACTATTGACGAGACAAAGAACAACCCCACTAGCGCCATCACCGCGCGCCACATCGGCATATCCCACCATGGCGGTATTACAACTATTTCAAGCTGTGCTTCGTTGTTGCTCCATTCATTCTCTTGATTTATTGCCTTTACTGTAAAACGATAACGGCCAGGATCTAAATTCGTGTAAGTCGCCGTTCGGGTTTTATAATCGGTTAATCGCCAGCTGTTTTCGAAATCGACAAGTTTATAAGCGTATTGTAGTTCATTTGCATTCATGTAGTCGGTTGCGGCAAATTCTATGGTAAGCGCAATGTCATTATGATCTAGCTCTATTGTTTTGCCCAATTTACGGCGTTGCTGAGTAGTCGTGCCGTCGCTTTCGTTTTTTCTTACAGCCTCAATGTTGGTTAGGTGAACACCTGGAGACCATTTCACCTTAGCCACCTGGGAAGGAGTAAACTGCGTCAGTCCTTCGGCTCCGCCAAATAAAATGGTGTTATTTTTAGTTACAGCCACAGAGCCAATGTAGTATCCGGTAGAAAGTGCACCATTTTCAGCACCGTAATAAGACAGAGAAGATAAATCTGGTGCTAAATAGGTGATGCCTTCAATGGTTGAAATCCAGAGGCCATATTCGTCATCTTCGACTACAGCGCCTATAGAAACTTTGCTCAGCCGGCTTTCGGGTTTAATTTGTGTGACTTTTACAGACGAGAGGTTGTCGCCCTCTTTAGTCATGAAGTAAAGCCCAGCTGCTTGTGTGCCAATCCAATACCCACCGCGTTTAGAGCGCGAAATCCATGTCACTACAGTTTGATCGGTAACTTTGTCAGTGAAGTTGCTGATACTCTTTAATTCACCAGTACGCTTATTTGCAATATATAAACCAGATACAGTGCTTAACCACGCCGTTTCCTTGTCTTCAGACACAATTCGTGTTGTTAACGACAAAGGCCACTGTCTTACTACTTTATCTTCTGACGGGCGATAAACGAATACGCCATCGCTATACCCCCCATACCATATATCACCTTCGTGATCGATATTGATGGTGTATCCAGATTTCCCTTGAAACGCGACAATGTCGAGTTTGTTGGTTTGTTTATTGAGCTTTGCAAGCCCCGTTCTCGTGCTTGCCCAAAGCGTATCGTTTTCTTCTTGGTATAAAACACTGAGAAGTTTGTCATTGGTGCCTTCATCGTTTTTTTTATCATTGCTTGACGTGTAGGGGCCTAGGTGATTTTTACTCGTACTGTCATATAGCCAAAGCCCTTTTTCATTGGCCACCCACACCTGGTTATCTTTGTATTTCGCAATCGAAGAAATTATTCGGCCTTCCCCAATTTCTTTTGAAAAGAAATTGCTTAGCTGTGGATTGCTTATTGCGAACCCATCATCTTTCGTACCTACCACCACGAGACCCGCTTTAGTTTGATAGAGACTAGAAACGCGCTCATTTGCGGCATCTTTTTCACTAATTTGTACGCGAGTGACAGTGTCCGGCGTGTGAGTGTCAATAATGTTTAGCCCGCGCTCAGTCGCGACCCAAATATCCCCATTGTTTTGCTGAAGAATATCGGTCACATAGTTGTCGGACAAACCGTGCTCTTCTGAGGTACAGTTTTTAGCAATGACAGAGATTTGTATGTCAGGGTTAAACATACATATTCCATGGGTTGCCGTGCCAAGCCAGATTCGTGATTTTTCAGCTTTTAAAAGCCGTGAAATGTTGGTGTCACCAAAAGCGAACAGTTCGAGGGATTTTTTAAACGGATCAAGTTTATACAAACCTGAGGTAGAGGTTACGTAAACGGTATTTCCAATTAGTTCAACGTCTGTCAGCGTACTCGTTGTATTGGGGAGATAGGCTACCAGCTCCACATTTTCAGAGGCAGGGGAGTAGGTGTACAAGTTACGTTCAGAAACAATCCAAAGCTGCCCGTTATGGGTAGTCTTTATTCGGTTAATGACTTGTTTATTAAACGGTTCTGACGCGGGCAACGCAAAATGTTGAAACTTTTCTGTATCGACGTTGATGCGGCTCAACCCGCTAAACGTTCCAATCCATATGTACTGCCCATCGGTACTTGCTTCAACCTGAAGTGCGGTTAGTGTTTGCAAACCCGTAGACTTGTCTTCACCCCACATTCCAAAGTTTTTAAAAGTGTAGCCGTCAAATTTATCAATACCTGATTGTGAGGCTAACCATATGAAACCATATTTATCTTCTGCGATATCAGCTACAGAAACATGGGAAATTCCGCTGTCCATGTCAAATGTATAAAAAGCCGGTGAAATTGCTTCAGCGCGCAATAGAAAACAGTTTAGCAGTAACGTAAATCCAATGTATCTCACCAGCGTTAAGGTGCTCATAATCCATTCAGAGTTTTATTAAATTTTATACAACAACGTTACGCTAATAAGCAAGACTTACAATGCGACTAAAGTTTAATTTGTATAAAAAAAGACCTCGATAAATCGAGGTCTTTTGCAGTACTAATATAAAATTAGTGCAATTTTTATTTTACGCAATCAATTACCAACCGCATTGGCGAGTTGCATTTTGCTCGTCTAGCCAGGTTTTCAATGGTGCAAAATAATCAGCAATAGTACTCGCATCCATCTCTGGTGAACCTGTTAATGTTTCAAGTGCATTTTGCCATGGTTGGCTCATACCCATCTCTAACATTTGGTTCAGTGCTTTACCCGCTTCTTCACTACCGTAAATTGAGCAACGGTTCAGTGGGCCCTCATCACCAGCAATATCACAAAGCGCTTTGTGGAACTGGAATTGAAGGATGTGTGCTAGGAAGTAACGTGTATAAGGTACGTTTGCAGGCACATGATATTTAGCGCCCGGATCAAATGCATCTGCACTTCTTTCTACGGGAGCCATAACACCTTGGTACTTCTCTCTTAGTTCCCACCAGAGCTCGTTGTACTGCTCTGGTGTAACTTCTCCGGCCATGACTTTCCAGCGCCATTGATCAACCATCAAACCAAAAGGAATGAAGGCGATTTTATCTAAGGCAACTTGCATCAACATACCAATATCGTTTGACGCGTCAGGAATTTCGTCAATGAGGTCGATTTGCTTAAGATATTTTGGCGTAATCGAAAGGGCGATGGTGTCACCAATTGCTTCGTGGAACCCGTCGTTTGCAGAACCGCGATAAAGCAATGGTTGCCCCTTGTACGCACGCTGGTAATAATTGTGACCTAGCTCATGATGAATAACGTTAAATTCTTCACCTGTCTTTTGGATACACATTTTGATTCGCAGATCGTCTTTGTCATCTAAGTCCCATGCAGACGCGTGACATTGAACGTCTCTTCCTTCTGGTTTCTGAAACATCGAACGTTCCCAAAACGTTTCAGGAAGCTCTTCAAAACCAAGCGATGAGAAAAATGACTCTGCTTGTTTTACCATAGCAATTTCATCGTAACCTTGCTCAACAAGCGCAGCGGTAACATCAGGCACTTGCATTTCTTGCTGAGGTTTTACGATATCGTAAACATTGCCCCATGTTTGCGCCCACATGTTACCTAAAAGGTGGGCTGGAATAGGTTTATCTTGTGGCACGACATCTTCACCGTAGTGCTCACCGAGTTTTGCACGAACGTGGCAGTGAAGCGACTCGTAGAAGGGTTCAACTTGTGTCCACAAGCGGTCTAGCTCTTTTGGAAACTCGTCAGCTGGCATATCGTATTTACCACGCCAAAGCGCACTTACATTTTCAAAACCAAGCTCTGCTGCACCTTCATTCGCTAGCGATACTTGTTCGGCATAAAGAGGCGCCATAGGTTTAGATACTTCACGCCAGCCTTTCCAGTACTCCAACAGTTTGTCGGCATCACGTAGCGTCGCCATTTCCGCGCTCATTTCTACTAAGCTTTTGCACGAACCATCTTCGCTACAGTACTCGCCTGAGCCGTACATAGCGCTAAGCTCTGAACCAATTTTCGCTAAGCGCTCTGCTTTTTGCTCGTCTGCCGGAGGCGGCATAGTCAAACCATTTTTAAGTAGATCGAGCTGTCTACGAGTATCAGCGTCTACTTCAACATCGTTAAACTTAGCCGCTTCTTTGGCTAGACTGGCGACTTTCGTTGACAGCACTTCATTAAAATACGAACTTACGGCAGCTGTATCGAAGTTAATATTTGTTGCATAACTCCATTGCGCGTGAGCCGCAGGAACCTGCATTTTTTCAATATCACTTTGTGCCTGTACCAAAAATTGCTTGGCATCTTGTGCTGTTAGTTGAGGTTTTGTTTCTGTCTGTGTAGTACTTTCACCACACCCCATAAGCGTTACACTTACTAGTGCTGCTATTAGAGTACGTTTATGATTGAGCATACGTTGTCCTTATTTATTTGTTTTTGTCGTGAATCTGCGTTCACAAAGACATGCTTTAGCATTGTGTAACGGTGTGTGCCTTTTGTAAAACAAATTTGAAATTAGGCGAACGTCTGGCTATTTTGTCTTCAGGTTTAGTATAAAGTTAATGCTGATTTAGTGCTGCTGTTAAACAAAGAGAAAATGTCAGGTTTCGTGATTAAAGCGATTGGCTTTCAAAAAATGTATATAGAAGCGGGTTCACCTTTAAATTAATCGCTTTATTCGCCGCATTTTCGAAAAGCACAAAATAGTGTATTCATGGACATAAATATCCACAATTTTAAGCCACACCTACTATAAGGGATTGATATGCCAACAGAAGAACCTCTTTATTGGGGGCTAACCAAACGGAGTTATTGCACGCTCATTCATTTATCGCAATTGTCTAGTTTTGTTTTACCAGGGCTCGGCTTTATTTTACCGTTTATTCTGTGGATAGCGCACAGGGATCAAAATGAAAATATTGACCAGCATGGGAGGGTAACGGCCAACTGGCTATTAAGCTTGCTTGTTTATTCGGTAATCTGTTTCGTATTAACGTTTATAATAATCGGTGCATTCGGATTTTTAGTTCTTGGCTTGATGAATATCATTTTTGCTATTGTTGCTGCAATGAAAGCCAACAATGGGGAGTTGTGGGTTTACCCACTAAGCATAACGTTTTTTAAAAGCTAGATTGGCAGTGAAAAACCGTTTTATTAAAGGCTATGTTTCTTAAGGCGAAATGTTTGTATCAGATAACGAGAACAACCGTTTGCTGTAATAAGCGAATAATGAATTGATTGTAAATCGATTAAATCGCTTTTTACTGAGCGTCGTAGCGGTCGCTAGGAAGCGAGCCATGAATAAGATATTGGCCTTTATTATGTTTAGGCGCTTTTGACGTGGGTACAGACGCACGTTTTACCGTGTGAATGGCCAGTGCCTTACTCTGACGAATTTTTTTGAAATGTTGAGAAGATAATTCTTTTTTTTCTGTAAGCAATGAGGGCTGCAGTTCTTGCGCAAATCCAGTGTTGAGAAAAGGCAACACAGAGCAAAGTGTAATTGCTAATAAAATGTTTTTACTTTGCTTTTTCATTACATTCTCTCTATTTTGAGCATGCTTGTGAAATCGAATTACGGCTACAACACCGTCACTTTTGCTTAAGAAGCTCGATTGCAGAGGCGGTTGTAGGCGCCTCGTTCGTCGATTTTGCTTGTTCCTTTCCATTACACAAGAAATTAACTAAAAGGAAAGCATAGCGGGCTATACAAAGGTATTTCAATCAATACCTTTGGTTTTGGAAACATAAATGTAGCTGGCATTACCAAGCGGTTACACCACCATCTACAGCGATTGTCTGTCCGTTCATGTAACTGTTGCCTGGCGATAACATCAACATCATAGTATTTACGATTTCCTGCGGTTCTCCAAGACGTTTCATTGGGCTTCCCAAACCTAATTGCTCTCGCGCTTCGGGCGTGTTGTAGCCATCAACATTTAGAATGTTTGTTGGGCTGTAGAAAGGGCAAATAGCATTCACTCGAACGTTCTTACGCCCGTATTCAACTGCGGCTGTTCTTGTAATACCAGACACAGCGTGCTTTGCAGCAGCGTAGGCACCGCCTTTTGGTGCGCCTCCTAGGCCCGCCAGCGAACTTACATTTAAAATATGGCCTTGTTTTTGCGCAAGCATAACGGGAATTTGATATTTCATACCAAACATAACGCCTTTGACATTTACCGCGAATTGAGAGTCTATAATGTCCTCTGTCATTTGATGAACGGGCGCAGGCGTGTGCGCAATCCCCGCATTGTTAACCGCAATATCTAAGCGGCCAAAGCTGTCCATTGCCTTCTCCACCAAGGATTTGTTAAGTGCCTCGCTTGCGATATTTCCCGCCAAAGTCACCACATCGGTTAACGCTTTTACTTCTTGATACGTCTCTTCAAGGGCGGTTTCATTAATATCACTTAGTACGAGCTTCGCACCGCGATTAGCCAGTCCTGTAGATAACAAGCGCCCAAAACCGCTTCCTGCGCCGGTGATTAATACCACTTGTCCTGTAAAATCGAGTAGAGCATCCATTGTGTAACTCCTATTAATTTGATGTTTGTTGAATGAAATTGATAAGTAGCTTGGCAAGCAATTCACCCTGATCTTCTTGGATAAAGTGACCCCCATTTTCGATCACCGTGTGCGGCATGCCTTCACAACCTGGCACTAACTTTTGGAATATTTTGTCGCCGCCTTTTGTGACAGGATCGCTATCACCAAAGGCAGTCATGAAGGGCTTGTCGAATTGCTTTAGCTTTCCCCACGCATCTCTATTGGCCTGTGCCTCAGCACTATCTGGAGTTGTAGGGACCAGGAGGGGAAACATCCGCGCTCCTGCTTTGTAATTTTCATCAGGAAAAGGTGCATCATAAGCAGCAAGCGTGACATCATCTAATGGCGTTACGGTGGCATTTTGAATAATACTTGATGTAGGAAATACAGGAACATCTTGTGAGAACCTGCGCCATTTCGTGAACGCTTCGCTTGGCGTATGATCACCAGTAGGTAGGCCAGTATTGGAGACCATGACACTGGCAAACTGATCTGGCATGTCAGCGACCAATCGCAAACCAAGTAAGCCGCCCCAGTCTTGACAGAATAAGGTGGTAGGGCCTTTGACAACTTGCGTAAACCAATCTTTAAGCCAAATAAAGTGCCTTGCATAGCTGTAATCTTCTTTTCGTACAGGCTTATCAGAGCGGCCAAACCCTATAAGGTCAGGCACAACTACGTTGAATCCAGCATCTGCCAAAATTGGCATCATTTTTCTGTACAAATATGCCCATGTGGGCTCGCCGTGCATAAGAAGCACGGTGTGACCATCTTTTGGGCCGCACTGATAGTACGCCATTGTAATTTCACTGCTAATTGTATCTGTCACTTGTATGTAATGAGGCGTGTAAGAAAAGTCGGTAATTTTGTCAAACGCACTTTCTGGAGTTTTCAGCACTTGCATAGCTAACCATCCTTTGTAAATAAATTGTAAGTGTAGATATTCACCGGTTAACAAAAACACTGGTTTCACTGGCTGTCAAATAAACCTTAAGCGAGGATTAATAGGCTCTGTGAGCGAAAACGACTTCATAAAGGGCCTGGCAGTTATTATTAAATATTATGATGAATGTCTATAACACCAATAAACTTGGATGATTGGCAACACTGCCATAACATCCAGTTAACGTGATAAACAGGACATGGTTATGACTGAGATGGAAAATAAAGTTGTAGGGTATGCAGTGCAGCATGGTGTCGCTACGCTAACGATGCAAAGCGCACCCGTAAATGCGCTCTCTCGTGCTATTCGAGTAGGGCTTATAGAAGGCATAGACAATGCCTTAAACGACGAAAGCGTCAGTGCAATTGTTATTACCTCTTCACTGCCAATATTCTCTGGTGGTGCAGACATAAGTGAGTTTTCTGGCGGCGATTTATCTCCGATGTTGCCGGAAGTATTAGATAAAATTGAAAATGCTTCCAAACCTGTTGTCGCGGTGCTGCCTGGACCTGCCTTTGGCGGGGGCTTAGAAGTAGCACTGGCATGTCATCACCGCATTACCTTTGCCGATAACAAAGTTGGTCTGCCTGAAGTAAATCTTGGCATACTACCTGGTGCAGGCGGCACGCAGCGTCTTCCTCGCCTTGCCGACGTGAAAACTTCACTAGAAATGATTGTTACAGGCAAGCCTACCTCAGTTGTGAAGCTTCCGGGTGTATTCGACAAAATTTCAGACAAGCCTGAGCACTTACTCGAAGATACGAAAGCATATTTGCAAGCTATCACTCCAGATAATGCGATTAAGCGCACTAGCGATATTGAATTAACACTATCAGATGAAATAAATGCTGTATTCGATGCAGTAACCGCGCAAACAAAAAAGGCTGCCCGAGGTTTTTTTGCACCGCTTAAGTGTATTGAAGCAGTGCGCGGCGCTTATACATTATCGTTTGAAGACGGCCTTAAAAACGAAGGCAAGCTTTTCATGGAATGCATGAAAACGCCTCAAGCGCGTGCTCAACAACATTTCTTCTTTGCTGAACGAGCAGCTGGTCATGTAAGCGATTTTGATAAAAACACCCCTGAACGCAATATTGAGAAGGTCGCCATTATAGGTGCTGGCACGATGGGAGGCGGTATTGCAATGAACTTTGCTAACGCAGGCATTCCAGTAACTATGCTCGAACTTAAAGAGGAAGCGCTAGAGAAAGGACTTGCGCTAATTCGTAAAAACTACGAGAACTCTGCCAAAAAAGGCAAGTTAACCCAAGAGCAAGTAGAAAGCCGCATGGCGCTGCTTTCGGGTACCACGTCATACGACGATTTGGCCGATGTTGATTTGGTTATAGAGGCTGTGTTCGAGAAAATGGAAGTGAAGAAAACCGTTTTCTCAACACTAGATAAAGTTTGTAAGCCGGGCGCTATTTTGGCTTCAAATACCTCAACGTTGGACATTGATGAGATTGCAACAGCAACATCACGTCCTGAAGATGTGATTGGCCTTCACTTCTTCTCTCCAGCCAACGTAATGAGACTGTTAGAAGTCGTCAAGGCAGAGAAAACATCGCCAGAAGTCATCAAAACGTGCATGAAAATGGCTAAACGCATCAAGAAAGTTGCGGTGCTGGTTGGCGTGTGTTTTGGATTCGTTGGCAACCGCATGATTGAGCCATATGGCCGCGAAGCAAACCGCTTGCTGTTAGAAGGGGCATCGCCCGAGCAAGTGGATAGGGTGCTTACTGAATTTGGCATGCCCATGGGGCCATTTACTATGGGTGATATGGCTGGGTTAGATATCGGCTATTACGTGAGGCAGTCTCGCCAAGAGTATATTTCTCATGATCCCGCCTACGGCGTTGTTGCTGACCGCTTAGTAGAAATGGGACGTAACGGGCTTAAAACAGGACGCGGTGCTTACAACTATGAGCCAGGCAGTCGCGTACCTATCCCAGATCCAGAAGTACTAGAAATTGCTAAACAAGAAGCCGAGCGTTTAGGCGTTGTCCAGCGTTCAGATATCAGTGATGAAGAAATTCTTGTTCGCGTAATGTACTCACTCATTAATGAAGGCGCCGCCATCTTAGAAGAAGGTATTGCGGCTAAATCTAGCGATATCGACGTCATTTATGTCTACGGTTATGGGTTCCCTGTGTATCGCGGTGGCCCTATGCAATTTGCCGACGAAGTAGGGCTTGGCACCATTTTGGATAAATTAACTACCTACCGTGACCAACTAGGCGAGTACGGCAAAATGTGGCTGGAGCCAAGTGATTTACTTGTCAAACTAGCGCAAGAAGGCAGTACATTCAAAAGCTATAAGTCGAAGTAGCTATAGGAAAGAGCGTAAGTTTTTTTGCTTACGCCTTTTACTTAAATGAATTAGGAAAGGCTCGGCTGCATTTAGCAAAGCATTAAGCCTGAGTTAATTTTAAGCTGATCTTTCAGCTCAACTGAAAGGAATATTAATATGCGTGATGCAGTGATTGTAAGTACGGCTCGAACGCCAATCGGGCGCGCCTACAAAGGCGCACTGAACAATTTACCGGCACCTTCATTAGGTGGCCATGCTATTCAAAATGCAGTAGCACGTGCGGGTATCGACCCAGCCAGTGTCGATGACGTGGTAATGGGCGCGGCGTTAACTCAAGGCAGTGGCGGCATGAACATTGGTAGGTTGGCCGGCCTCGCTGGTGGTTTGCCCGTGACGGTAGCAGGAATGACGTTAGACCGTCAGTGTAGTTCTGGCATGTATGCCATTGCTTCTGCTGCAAACTCAATCCGAACGGGCGATACCAATATCATGGTTGCAGGTGGCCTAGATTCAATTTCTTTAGTTCAAAATAAGAACATGAATATGTTTCGCGCGGTTGACCCAGCGCTTGTAGCCAAGCACAAGGACATTTACATGCCTATGCTTCAAACAGCGGAAGTGGTAGGCAAACGCTACAACATAAGCCGTGATGTGCAAGATGAGTACGGCTTCCAAAGTCAAATGCGCACGGCAGCTGCCCAAGAAGCGGGTAGGTTTGACGATGAAATTGTGCCAATTACAGCAGTACAAGCGTTGTTCAATAAAGAAACGGGCGAGACATCGGAGCGAGAAGTAACGCTGTCTAAAGACGAGGGTAATCGCCCTGAGACTACTTTGGAAGGGTTAAAAGCGCTTAATCCAGTAATTGAAGGTGGCTGTATTACCGCAGGTAACGCCAGTCAGTTATCAGACGGTGCAAGTGCCACTGTCATTATGGATGAGCGATCTGCCGCTAAAGGCAATGCGCAGCCACTGGGCATATATCGCGGCATTGCAGTGGCAGGTTGCGAGCCAGATGAAATGGGAATTGGCCCAGTGTTCGCCATTCCTAAGCTATTAAAGCAGCATGGATTAACCATGGACGATATCGGTCTGTGGGAGCTTAACGAAGCGTTTGCAGTACAAGTACTGTATTGCCGCGACAAGTTGGGCATTCCAGACGAATTATTAAACGTAAACGGCGGTGCCATTTCAATTGGTCACCCTTACGGCATGAGCGGTGCTCGCATGGTGGGTCATGCACTCATCGAAGGTAAACGACGCGGTGCGAAATATGTTGTTTGCACCATGTGTATCGGCGGCGGCATGGGCGCTGCTGGTCTATTTGAAGTTATATAGGTATTGGGTATGGAAGGTTATAAAGCTCCACAACGTGACGCCATGTTTGTAACACATGAGCTACTAAATTATCAGAATCATTATCAAAAACTGGGTTTCGATGAAGCGTCCGAAGACTTAGTGTCGGCTATCTTTGCAGAAGCGGCTAAGTTTTCAGAAAACACACTAGCACCTATCAACGCGTCGGGTGATGAGGAAGGGTGTAAGTGGGTTGATGGCGAAGTTACCACGCCAAAAGGCTTTAAAGAAGCGTATCAAACCTACGTCGAAGGCGGTTGGCCAAGCATGTCTCACCCGGAAGAGTTTGGTGGTCAGGCACTACCTTACTCACTGTCGTCTATTATTGCTGAATGGTTTTCTGGTGCGAACCATTCTTGGGCAATGTATCCGGGCCTTAGCCAAGGCTGTATGGAAACGCTAAAAGCGCACGGTACTGAGCTACAGCAAAAGATGTTCCTTGATAAGCTGGTTAGCGGCGAATGGACAGGTACCATGTGCTTAACGGAAGCGCACTGCGGTTCAGATTTGGGCATGCTTAAATGTCGTGCTGAGCCTCAAGAAGATGGTAGCTACAGCTTAACAGGCACAAAAATCTTTATCTCTGCGGGTGAACACGATATGTCTGAAAATATCGTGCACATTGTGTTGGCGCGTTTGCCTGATGCACCAGAAGGCACAAAAGGGATTTCACTGTTTGTTGTTCCTAAGTTCAACGTATCTGAAGATGGTGAAAAACAAGACCGTAATGCGGTGAGCTGCGGTAGCATTGAACACAAAATGGGCATTAAAGCTAGCGCAACCTGTGTTATTAATTTCGATGGCGCAAAAGGCTTTTTGATTGGACCACCAAACCGCGGTCTTAACTGTATGTTCACGTTTATGAATACAGCGCGTATTGGCACTGGTCTTGAAGGCTTGGCTGCGTCTGAAGCAGCATTTCAAGGTGCGCTTCGCTATGCTAAAGATCGCATACAGTTTCGTTCGCTTACTGGGCGCAAAAACCCAGACGGCCCTGCCGACCCGATTATCGTGCACCCTGACGTACGCCGCATGCTACTAACGCAAAAAGCGTTTGCTGAAGGTAATCGCGCGCTAGCGGCGTATTGCATGCAATTGGTAGATGTAACACTATACGGTAACGACGCGGCTGAGAAGCAAGTAGCGGAAGCAAAATTAGCGTTTCTAACGCCAATCGTTAAAGCATTCCTAACCGAAACAGCGCAAGAAGCAACAAGCTACGGCATGCAAGTTTACGGTGGACATGGGTTCATAAAAGAATGGGGAATGGAGCAGCTAGCCCGCGATACCCGTATTTGTACAATGTATGAAGGCACAACCGGTATTCAGGCAGTAGACTTGCTTGGTCGTAAAGTTATGGGCTCAAATGGCGAATTACTGAACGTGTTTGTACAAGAAGTACGCGACTACTGTAACTCACTACGTGACAACGCACAGTTTAGTGCGTGGACTAATGCACTAAGTTCACACCTTGACGAATGGCAGCAAATTACCATGGATATTGGTAAGGCGGCAGCATCAAACCCTGATGAAATTGGTGCGGCGTCGGTAGACTACCTCATGTACTCTGGTTACGTAACCGTTGCTTATTTCTGGCTGAAAATGGCAGTAAAAGCGCAAGAGCAGCTTGATGCGGGCAGCACAGAAACAGAATTTTATAAGGGTAAGGTTTTAACCACTGGTTTTTATTTTGACCGATTGTTAACACGCACTCGCTCTTTAGTTTCTGCAATGCAATCAGGCGCTGATAACTTGATGTCTATGCCAGAGAGTATGTTTGCTATTGAGTAATTATTGCGGTAATTGAACGCAACGTGTCTGCCAAAATTAAACGCAGACACAAGCCGAGCAAATGAGGTAACCAGCGAAACTCTGGATACGTTATTTCGCTCGGCTTTTTTGTTTTAGGCTATTTTTGTTGCGCGCAAAATGTTGAATGAAAGCTTGACGAAAATCATCTGTGGCTGAAGCTAATGCTTCTCAAGCATAAAACGCGTAACCGCAAATTGATAAAAATAGCGCAAAATTAATGAAGGGAGCTCAGATGATTACCTCACACTATGCTGAAATTAACGGGCACGCGATTCATTACTTATATCGCAAAAGTAACCAAAAAAACCAAAAGAACCAAAAGCTGCTGGTCATGCTGCATGGCTTCCCTGAAAACGCTCATACGTGGGAGGGCTTGATATCTCTAATGCCCCCCTACCTTGATATTATTGCTCCCGACTTGCCTGGGTATCACCATTCAAGTCCACTTTCAGACATTAGCCTTTACCAATTGCCTGCATTAATTGCTCGTATGGCTGCGTTTATAGAGAATATCCAAAAGGGCAGAGAGATTATACTGGTTGGCCATGACTGGGGTGGGGCAGTAGCTTGGCCGCTTGCGGCCTTCCATCAAACTTTGTTCAAAAAGCTCATTATTATAAATGCTGCGCACCCCTCTACGTTCACGCTTTCCTTAAAAAACTCTTCATTGCAGCGAGAAAAAAGTCAGTACATCCATAATCTCACGGCTCTAAATGCAGAGCAAAAGCTTGAGAATAGTGGCTTTCGACTTCTAAAGCAGATGCTCGGCGAGGAGTTATTCGAGTCTGAGTCTGACTATGCAATTATGTTGCAAAAGGATTGGGCCAGACCAGTCACGCTAACCTCGATGCTCAATTACTATCGGCAAATGCCTCAGCAAGTGCCTTGCGCGAACGCGGCAAAAGCTGAACTTGATAAGATCCGCATACCACAAGTGTTTATTCGTATTCCCACTTTAGTGTTGTGGGGAGAAAAGGACGATGCGTTTGATATAAGTGTTCTTGACAACATAGAGCACTACGTGCCAATGATTGAGATGCATTTTAACAAAGCGGCATCACATTGGTTGCACAGAGAACATCCCCAATGGGTACTAAAAAGAATAGTAGATTTTGTTGAAGCCTGAAAAAGGTGAGGCCCCATAAAAGGGGCCTCGAGCGCGGCGTCCTGCCGCTACCATGTTGAAACGTTTTATCACATGGTGTGACTAACTAGTTTTTATTAGATTCTGCCGTTAAGCTCTGCTGAGATAGGAGAGTCTTGAAGACCTTGTTCAGCAATCCAAGCTTGAAGGGTCTTGCCGTCTGATTCTGGTTCAGCTAAGTCTTTACTTGGCATTTTTTTAACAAGTAAAGTACCAACTTCAACAGCGTTACTTGTAAGTGCAGTGCGGATAAGGCTTTGGCCGTTGCACGAAATGCCAGAGTAGTAATCGCGAAGCTTTAATTTGTAATCTGATTGAACGCTACGCATTTTTTTGCGTAGTTCGCCTTTATCATCTGCTTGTACGATAGTGCAGATGTTAGCTAGCGCTTCATTGATGTCAGCGTGCGCTGTATTAGAAAAAGCAAAAGTAGATGCCGCAATTACTAGAGAAGTTTTAACGATTTTCAACATGGTTAAATTCCTTCGGTTAAAATTGATATGGTTGTGTTCGTTCGTTGAGGGGCATTAAACCCGAAAGTAACTAATTGGAAAACATGCTGTAAAATAACGAGGTATGCGAAACAATACCTAACTGGTGGTGTTTTAACTATCTGGCGATATGTTGCAAACAAGTTCCAAAACGGTGTTGTAGAATTTGCGAAACAAATAAAAAGGCCCCGGGTTAGCGGGGCCTTTCATTGCAGCATTCGCTGCAACCATGTTGAATCGACTCACATGGTGATGTGAAATTGTTCTTAAATTCGGTCGTTAAGCTCGGCAGATATTGGAGAGCTTTGTAGGCCTTGCTCGGCAATCCACGCTTGTAGCGTTTTACCATCTGCTTCTGGCTCTGAAAGATCTTTACTTGGCATTTTCTTAACAAGCAATGTGCCTACTTCTACTGCATTGTTGGTAAGTGCGGTTCTAATTAAGCTTTGACCACCACATGAGACGCCTGAATAGTAATCGCGAAGCTTGAGCTTAAAGTCAGATTGTACGCGACGCATTTTTTTGCGCAATTCGCCTTTGTCGTCTGCTTGAACGATGGTGCATATGTTAGCTAAGGCTTCGTTTACATCGTTAGCCTGTGCTGCGTTAGAAAAAGCTAGAGTAGAAGCTGCGATGACTAGAGAAGTTTTAACAATTTTCAACATGGTTAAATTTCCTTCGTTTGTTTAATTATTTGTTTTGTCTGTTCGGAATTAATTAAAGAACAACCAATTTGAATGAAAAACATTCATTCAAATAACAAAGTATGTGCTGTTATACGTTAAACTAAAGGCGTAGAAACGGCAGATTGCTCTGAAGCCCTCTACGCCTAAAGGATTAGGGCAAAATGAAACAAGGAATTTTCAGCGTGAAAATTAATCAGAAAAAGTTCAAAAAAGCAGCTTTGCTTTAGTTATTTACTTACTGTAGAAGTAAATATTTGTCACTGAAGCGTTATTGTTTAACCAAAAGCACTGTTGTTGCCTACCTAGGAGTCACTGCCAAGTGAGTGTGTTTAAGGCCTTTCACTTTGTATTGGTTCACTCTAGCTTAAGGGTTCCACTTAGAGCTGAAAAAGTCTAATTGAATAACAAGATTCATCTACTTTAAAAGGGAAATAAAAAGCGACCCGAAGGTCGCTTCTTAAAGTGCAGATTTCTCTGCAACCATGTTGAATTGTTCACATGGTGTGAAACGGTCTTATAAACGGCCGTTAATTACAGCGTTAATTGGATTATCTTGTAATCCGTTTTCTGCAACCCAAGCTTGCAATGTCTTCCCATCTGCTTCAGGTGCTTCTAAATCGCTTTTTGGCATTTTCTTTACTAACAGTTCGCCTGCCTCTACAGCATTACTTAGTAATGCGGTGCGGATAAGGCTGTTGCCGCTGCAGCTAATACCAGAATAGTAATCTTTTAACTTCATGCTGTAGTCAGATTCAACTGAGCGCATTTTCTTACGTAATTCACCTTTATCGTCTGCTTGTACGATAGTGCAAATGTTCGCTAAAGCTTCATTAATGTCAGCTTGTGCTACGCCCGATACACCTAGTGTCGCAGCTATTACAAAGGAAGTTTTAACAATTTTCAACATGGCTAATTCCTCAAATATTTACGTGTTGGATTTTTGTTCGGGCGGATTAAACGACAAAAGATAATTCTTGAATACAACGCAAGCAATACTCAGGTATATAGATTTATAAGTTATGACTTTTCGCGTTTAAAAAGTAGAGTCAACACCGCCAAAACCCAGTAATGGCAAAGGGTGAGGGAGATTGAGATTTATTTTTGATTAATGTAATTTACCTGTCTAGCATGCGTTATGTTATACTGTAACGATTGCAGTCGAAAGCCATTGAGTCTATTCAAAATTTGTTCACTCATTGTGCTGTTTAAAACAAACATTCGATACGGAAAATCTGTCAGTATGACCTTGGGGTAAAAATGGAGCAACGATTTCAAAATTTACTTGCTGTTGCGAAAGACCGGTGCGTTTCAGACGGTTTGAGGTTAACCGAAAATCGAAAAAAAGTTTTAAGTTTATTGATTGACTCAGCGCTTCCTCTTTCCGCCTATGAAATTAGAGATCTTTATATAGCGCAGTATAAAGAAGATGTTAAGCCCATGACTATCTATCGCGCTTTAGAGTTTCTTACGGAAGCAAATTTGGTGCATAAGCTGAATTTGAATAACAAGTATATAGGCTGCTCTAGAGCAAAATGCTGCGAGCACCACGGTTACTCACAATTTCTTATCTGTGTTCAGTGTGGCAGTGTTGAAGAAGTGTCGGTAGATGCGAAAATCTACGACAACCTTATTCATCAGGCCAATTCATTGGAATGCGAAATTATTACGCCGCACCTCGAAGTGGCGTGTATCTGTAAACGTTGTAAATAGCGTTCATTTTACTCACTAACTCAATTTGCCAGTGTAATGAAATTAATTATAAACAATGCAACAACTTCAACCCAGTTTCTGGGAAGACACGTGGATGAAATGGTTAGTGTTTCTGTAGTAATTGAAGAGAACAAAATCACTTCTATTTCAGAAACACCTATAGAATCTCAAAATATTAAGACGATAGATGCTACGGGTTTGTTTCTATCTCCTGGATTGCTTGACCCTCAAGTTCATTTCAGAGAGCCGGGAATGGAGTATAAAGAAGACATCGAATCAGGAAGTAGGGCCGCGGTTAAAGGTGGTTTTACATCGGTGGTTTCAATGCCAAATACCTCACCGACTGCTGATAATCCTAAAACGGTTAGGCTTTTCGAGGCCTAACCTTGTCATAAAACGTAGCGAAACGAGAAAGTTTGAAGGTTGAGTTAACGAGAGACCACGCAATTCGCTAACTCTTCATCCCAACTCGGGCTAAGCTCGGTGGCAATAATTTCTATCTTGCTCTCTGAACATTCGTTCAGCTCGTTTTCAGTGACGGTATTGTCTACAAGGTTATAGCTAAAAATACCGTCGCTGGTGATCACCACCGCTTTAAGTCGCTCAACATCTAGTGACTTTATCCAATGTAACAACGCACTGCGGTTAAATTCAATGGCTGGCGAATATCGCCAACCTAGCGATTTAAAGCCTTCACCAGCGTTTTCTACCCTTAAAAAGCCAGAGTCGGGGAAGGGCTGCTCATTGATTGATGGCACATCGTTTACAGAATGGTGGTGATGGGAGTGAGATTGTAATTCGATTAACGCAGAAGATTTTCCCTCGAGTAGAGCGAGCGGTAATTCACCCTTTACGCATGCCATCACTGGCGTGCTTTGCTTACCTCTCTGCGCGACGTATTTTGATAATAGTTCAGCGTCGAATTCATCGTAAAGATCGCGCTTATTGCCTATCACGATGTCGGCAATATCAATCTGCTGGTTGAACGTATCGTGATTAGTGTAACGAGGGTCTTTTAGTTTACGGGCGTCAACAAGCGTTATTGTTTTTTGAATGTTTAACACGTCTTGGTAATGCTCGGCGGCAAGTGTTTGAAGCACTTCTACTGGATGTCCTAAGCCAGTGGGCTCAATTAAAAGACGATCTGGCTTTGATTGCGCTAATAATTGGTTCAGGGCAATTTGCATCGGCAGGCCAGCAGCACAGCACATACATCCACCTGGAACTTCTTTTATAAAAACTTGTTTGTGCTTGTTTTGGGTATTTGCGTTGCCGCCAATATCTGGTTGATTAGTTGCGCTTTGTACACTCGAACCCTCTACTAAGGCACCATCAATTCCAATCTCTCCGAATTCATTTATGAGAACTGCCCAGCGTTCGTTATTGGGTTTTTGTTTTAAAAGGTGCAGTAGTGCAGAGGTTTTCCCCACACCTAAAAAACCTGTGATGATATTGGTTGGAACTGCTTTAATCATTGTTGATGCCTATTTTTCTGCGCTGGGTTTATTAAGTTAGCTTACATAAACGAGATGTTTCAGCTTACGTCTAATCCTATTATATATGCTTGCAATGTTATACTATAACAATTATAAATTGTTTGCTTATTGATAGTCGGTAAACTAAGTATACGAATAGAGGAATTGAGATAGTGTCCCTTCCCGCGTTATCCCCTGAATCATCCGCAGCGCGGGGCGGCGGTACAGCGGTACAGGCACTAATGGGTAAGGCCTAACCGATGGATAGTGGTAGATAGTCGTCGTTACCTCAATAATAAAAAGCCCTGTTTAAGACAGGGCTGTTAAGTATGGTGTCAGCAAGCACTAATGTGGCTTAAAGTTGCTTGCAACTTCCATAATCTGCTCACGCATCCACATATGAGCGTAATCGTGGTCCGCGCTCACGTGCCAATATAAATAGTATTCTACAGGTGGTAGCTCGAACGGCATTTCGTAAATTGCTAGGTCGTAATGCTTAGCTAAATGAAACGGCAAACAAGCGATTAGGTCGGTTTTTACAATGGTGCTTGGCACGGTTAAAAAGTGCTGCCCACGCATCACTTCTTTTCGTCTTTTTCCCATTTTATCAAGCGCAATTTCAATGGGGCCTGCACCAGACTTTCTTTGAGAAACGTTGATATGGCCCAATCGTAAAAACGTGTCTAAGTCTAATCCGTTTTTAAGGGCAGGGTGGTTTTTACGCGCCAATACTACAAACCTGTCTTGTGCAATTTTTTCTTTGCACAGGTGCGGGTCGGTGAATGTTGATGCATCAGCAAAAAAGTCTAACGTACCAGCCGCCATAGCCGACACAACTTGGCTTCTGGGAATTTCGTAGTTGGTTAAACCAATGTTAGGAGCTAAATTTTGTAGTCGAGCAACCAAGCGCGGCATAATGCTCGCTTCAAGCAAATCTCTACTTGCGAAATTAAAAGATTTTTCTGCGGTAAGCGGATCGAACGTGTGGCTTTCTTGAACACTTTTACGTAGAAGCGCCAGCGCCTGACGTGCAGGAACAATAATGTTTTGGGCCACGGGCGTTGGTGTCATGCTGTGACCAGTACGCACGAAAAGTGGATCATTTAACATTTCGCGTAGTCTTGCGAGAGAATTACTCACAGCGGGTTGGGTAATACATAAGACATCTGCGGCCTTGGTTAAGCTTCCTGCCGTATAAATGGCGTCGAATACTGCAAAAAGGTTCAAATCGATTCTATTGAGATTCATAACTAATCCTTTAAGAGCGAATGCCCCTGAAAATAAGCCAATAGATGAAGAGTCGCGGGTGATAATCACAGCCGATAAATATGTAACTGTGACGCGTTGCTACATAGCATCTACGATAAATTTACGTTAGTGTAACAAGAATGTTTATAAATACCTATTATTAAAAGTTAATTGAAACATTCAAGTGAATAATAGTAGTTTTGTCGTGAATAAATGGAGATTGGACTTTAAAATGAAAACACTTTTAGATTTGGCGGTAGGGGAAACGCTTGAACAGCCTGAATGGCAAGCTATTTCACAAAGCATGATTAACCAGTTTGCCGAAGCAACAGGCGATCACCAATGGATTCACTTAGATGTCGCGCGCTGTGAAAGAGAAAGTCCATTTAAAACAACAATTGCACATGGATTTTTAACCGCTAGCTTCATGCCTAAAGCTTTCGCTCAGGTCATTGCTCCCAACGAGCGAATCGCTTCTATGATTAATTACGGCATTGATAAGCTGCGTTTTCTTGAGCCTGTCAAATGTAATGATGCTGTTAGATACCAGTTTAAACTGGTGGACGTGAGTGACAAGCCTCAAGGCAAATTGTTTAAAGTAGAGGCAAAATGCCTTTTGAAATCGACGGGTAATCCCGCGTTAATTGGTGGGTTTCTTATGTTGGCTGTGTTAAAGCCGTAAAATTTGCAAGCGCATAAAAAAACCTGAGGCGCGCAGACTGCGCACGTCAGGTTTTTGTTTCTTTGCTAAGGTTTCTTGCTTAGTTAGATGCTTCTTCAGCTCCTTCCTCTATCGCTTCGCCCGCACTTTGTATATCTTTGCCAGCACCTTCCACTGTGGCGCAACCGCTCAAGCTACCGAAGCTCGCCGCCAGTGTAAGTACAAAAAATGCGTGTCTTAGTCTTTTTGAATCTAATATTTCCATTTGCATCTCCTTAATATTTACTCTTCTGCGGGTTGCTCAGGGTTGTCACCCGCTTTTCCATCAGCCTTTGGGTTTGATGAAGTTGTTTTACTACTATCTGAACTGCGCTTTTCTTGCTTATTTAGCATTGCATTTAGTTTATCCCCGCCCTTGGCGTTGAAGTCCAAGGTCCTGATTGGGAATGGAATGAGAATGTCGTTTTCTTCAAGTACCGTTTTAACCGTACTTATTGCATCGTGGCGTACCACCATAAAGCCAGGTTCGCCTGGATATCTAATCCAAAACCATAGCAACAGGTTAATACTCGAATCGCCAAATGATTCAGCATAAACGGCAGTCTCTTCCTTTTTGATTACGTAATCTTTCTCGTTAATAGCATCAGTTATAACTTTAGCCGCTTTTTCAATATCATCAGCATAAGAAATACCAACGGGTACCTCTATTCTTCGATACCCTAAATAAGAATAGTTGGTTAAAATATTGCGGAAGAGTATTTTGTTTGGAATAACTTCCAGTTGGCCATAGAAAGTCTCAACTAGTGTGTTTCTTAAATTAATTTCTTTAACATTGCCGAAAACACCCTCAGCCTCAATAACATCACCAATCTCAAACGGCTTTCTAATGCCCATTGCAACGCCTGCAATGAAGTTTTCAGTCATGTCTTGGAAAGCAAAGCCGATTGCTAAACCAACAATACCTGCACCTGCCAGTAATGATGTAACTGTCCCTTTCAATCCTACAAAATCTAGCGCTATGAAAATGCCTGCAACCAGTATGATGGTTTTAATTATTGACGTAAGAAGGCTGGCGATTTGGCGAGACTCAAACGTTCGGCGCATGAGTTTTCCAGCAACATTACCAAGCACTTTGGCAAGAATGCCGAACAGAATAGCAATTAAAAATGCGACAACGATATTAGGAAGAAGTGTAATACCGCCCTCTATCCACGATTCGAGCTTTTCACTTAATAGTTTGTATACCTCATCTATTTTCGGAAATTCCATAGACCTCAATCACTTGTTTTTACATTGACGAGGGTGTTACAAAAATCATTCCTTTCGATAGTTTTGCCTAACCTACTGATTACGTTGGTATAAAATAATTATGCGGGCCAAATAAAGTAAGTGAATAGTGAATAAATTTCTCACTGTGGGAAACATCTTCTCAATCGCAAGCACCCAGGGGTGAATGCGCGAATAGTCTTACTTGAAAGATTAATCTGGTCAGACCATGCGTAAAATTAATGTAAACATATTATTCACAATAAATTTACAAAGGTGAATTTCAAGCATAGTATCAATTACGTAGGTCAGTGTTTTGTTCTGGCTACACACAATAACAACACGAAATCGAACAGCCTGTTGCTAGCGGAGAGTGTGGATAGTAGTGCCGGTAGTGATAAGCCCAGATTTGGAATCACACTATGAAATTTAAAACGCGTAAGACCGCAGTTGCCGCAATGGTCGGTACTGCTTTATTTTGTTCGCCTTATCTCGCATCAGCCCAAGAATCTGACGTCGATAATGAGCAAGAAGCTAAGAAAGACGTTGAACTTATTTTGGTTACCGGTAGTTTTGTACGTCGTAGCGAAAACTTTGAATCACCCTCACCGCTAGCCGTAGTCGATAGCGTCGCTATCGAAGCTATAGGCGCTAAAAATATTGCAGATATTACACAGACCCTTACCATCAACACGGGGGCAGAAAACAATCCAGACGCATTTACACAAAACGCAACGGCGGGTACGTCGAATATTAACTTACGTGGCTTGGGTGTCGCGTCTACCCTTGTTTTACTTAATAACAAACGCCAAGTTGTCACCGCACAGCCCACAAACGAAGGGTTAAATTTTGTAGATACAAGCTCGCTTGTGCCAATGATTGCAATTGACCGCATGGAAGTTGTGAAAGACGGTGCATCAGCTTTGTACGGTTCAGATGCGGTTGCAGGTGTTGTTAACTTCATAACAAAGCGTAATTATGACGGAGCTATGGTCAGCGCTGACTATCAAGACGGTGCTCATGGCGACAATAAAGAGTACATTCTGCAAGGCTTGTGGGGGGCAACCGGTGACAACGGCAGTGTGCTAGCGGCTATCAGTTATACCAATCGATCACCACTATTCTTAAGTGACAGACGCTTGAGCCGTCCACAGGACGATACAAGCGCATTAGGTAATCCAGGCTCATACTTTTTGAATATCCCGGGAGTGGGACCATTACCTATTATTGACCCTTATGGATGTGAAGAATTTGGCGGCGCACCTGACTTAAGAGCACCAAGCGGTACTATTCCTGGGCTAGAGGTTGGCTTCTGTGGCTTCGATTTCGGTAAATTCTACTCTTATGTTGCAGATGAAAGCCGCACCAACGCCTACGTGCGTGCAGAATATGAGTTCGGAAATGATATTACATGGACATCTGAATTCAGTACGGCAAGAAACCGTGCAGAGCGTGGTGGCGCACCTAGCTTCCCAATTTTAACGTCACCCATTGTTCCTGATTATCATCCTCAAAACCCATTCGGCCAATCTGTTGCCTTTTTCGGACGAGCGGAAGGAAATGGCTTCCCGGGAGACCCTGCTAACACTGAATCAGATACTTTACGCTTTAGCACTAACTTACAAGGCGTGACCGATTCAGGTTTTTGGGAAGTGAGCTACACTCGCGCAGTGAATGATTTTATATTCACTGTACCAGATGTGTTAAATACTGAATTTCAGCTAGCTTTGTTGGGCTTCGGCGGCTCTGATTGTAATCCGATAACAGGTACACCAGGTGAAGGAAGTTGTGAATTCTTCAATCCTTTCGCGACGTCATACACAAGCGCACCAAACTCTGACTATGTAGTGAGTTCATTCACGGGTAGACAAACCATCGATTCCAAAGCAGACCTTGAAGTATTTGAGGCATTTACTTCGTTTGATGTTTTCGAAATGGATGGTGGTTTTGCTGCACTTGCTCTTGGCTTGCAATATCGTGAAAACCAACTTCAACAAGACTACGACGCGCTTTCAAACCAAGATAGCTTTACCTTCGTTATCGGTAACCCCGATATTGACGGAAGCCAGGATGTTTGGGCTGCATTCGGTGAACTTGCACTCCCAATAAATGATGAGTTAGATGTTCAGCTGGCAGTGCGTTACGAAGACTACGGCGGTACAATTGGCAGTACGGTCGACCCTAAGTTAGCAGTGTCATGGCGTGCAACGGATGAATTCTCACTTCGAGGTTCAATTTCAACCTCGTTTAGAGCACCTACAGTATTTCTTGCACAAGGTGGCGCTACGTCGTTACAACAGCTAATCGACCCAGTGCAGGGTGCGGTAGCATTTGTTGCAGTGCGTACATCGGGTAATGAAGATCTTAAGCCAGAAGAGTCAACGGCATACAATATTGGTTTTTCTTATGAACCATTTAGAGATATGTCAGTTGAGGTGGACTACTGGAACTTCGAATTTGAAGATTTAATTATCCAAGAAAATGCTCAGGCTGTATTAAATGAAGACCCAACCAATGCTGACCGTATTGTCCGTGCAGGCGACCCGTTAACTGGGCCTGTGCTGCAAGTTAATAATACCTATGTGAATGCAAGTTCGCTTGAGACGTCGGGCGTTGATTTCGTGACTAGTTACAAAATAGAAACGGATTTTGGTAATTTCACTCCATCGTTAAATGCAACTTACATTGCAAAATACGACCTGATGGACCCTCAGGCCGGTAACATCGATGGTGCTGGACGTCGTAACTTTAACAACATTGGTGTGTCTTCACCTGAGCTTCGTGCAAACTTAGGTCTTGCTTGGCAAAATGATATTCACGCTGCCAATATCTTCCTTCGTTACATCTCATCTTATGATGATGACCAGAACTGTTCGGATGGCACCGCTAATTTAACGGGGTGTACCAATGGTTTCTTCGAAGTGGATAGCCATTTAACCGTTGATGCGCAATACAATATCGACTTAGGCGGTTTGTACGACACCGAGCAGAGCTATGTGTTAACTGTTGGGGCAATTAATCTATTTGATGAAGAGCCACCTCAGTTGTTCACAAACAGTGGCTTCGACTCTAAAGTGCATGACCCAAGAGGACGACAGGTTTACGCTCGATTAGCTATTGAGTTTTAATAACTAAGCAGAATGTTAAGCCGGCTTTCGTTAGGTAACACTAGCAAGCCGGCTTTTTTGTAAAGCAATTTCTCCACCCACCTTCATTTATTAATTGTGCAGCTCTTCAAATCTTTTACCTTTCTATTAAAGTATCGATTAATAATAAATACCATCGTATTAGGAGAGAAGAATGGCCACGAAACTGTCTGACAATGAAATTCGCCAAAAACTTGAAGACTTGAATGCGTTAGTGACGGACGAAACGCATTGGGAGCAAAGCGGCGACACTATTAAAAAGACATTCAAATTTAAAAGTTTCATTCGCGCTTTTGGATGGATGTCTCAAATAGCGATTTGGGCTGAGAAATTAAAGCACCATCCTGAGTGGTTCAATGTCTATAATAAAGTAGAGGTAACGCTAACAACTCATGATGCTGATGGGCTAACTGAATTAGACTTTTCGCTTGCTGAAAAGATGGAAAAATTTAGATAAAGCAATTAATAAGAGTGGTGAAGTGGGTTTTGCCCCTCTTTTTTGTATTAAGTTTGTACATGTTGCTCAATTAAACTGCGAACCGTCAGAAAAATGAAATATTTCGCACCTTGGCACTTGTGTTGCGAAAGTCCCTATGTATAATACGCACCACGTTGAAGCGAGGCAGAAATTGAATCAGTTTCAACAGTAATTTCTGGCG
>NZ_JBHZRZ010000001.1:0-379673 GCF_043642145.1 Alteromonas gracilis | reverse complement strand
CGGGATGGAGCAGTCTGGTAGCTCGTCGGGCTCATAACCCGAAGGTCGTAGGTTCAAATCCTGCTCCCGCAACCACAGAAATTATAAAGATTTTTAAAGTATTGCGAAGGCAGTGCTTAACGTACAAGCGCGGGATGGAGCAGTCTGGTAGCTCGTCGGGCTCATAACCCGAAGGTCGTAGGTTCAAATCCTGCTCCCGCAACCACATATTAAACCCAGCATTTGCTGGGTTTTTTCTTTTCAGCCGTACGTGTTTTTATCTCACTTCCTTTTCGGCATTTTTGTTCTGAATAATCTTCTACAATGAACAATGAGTGTGCTAAGTTAACGCTCCGCCATCATTAACAGTTGAATCAATAGGTAGTTTCGCCGCGTTATGATCTCTCGTTTTTTTTCCTTTGAAGAGAATGCCACCTTGATTGAAGGTGCGTATCACTTTCCTCTCGTTGCTCTGTCCCTTTTATTGGCTGTTTTTGCATCCTTTATGGCTTTTAACGTTGCCGAGCAAGCTGCAATTACTGAAGATAGGTTAAGGCGAAATACACTGCTTGGCACCGGAAGTGTTGCACTAGGCGGTGGAATTTGGTCTATGCATTTTCTTGGTATGACCGCTTTTGAACTATGTTTACCTGTTGATTATGACCCATTAATTACAGGTTTGTCAGCGGTGCCTGGAGTAGCTGCTGCTTGGGTTGCTCTTTACCTTCTGACAAAAACGCGTATCAGCTTGTCGGAAATAGTTATGGGGGGCGTTTTAGTTGGAGCTGGAATTGGCACCATGCATTACAGTGGTATGGCGGCTATGGAAATGGCGCCGCTTCTTCGCTACGACCTAGGCATGTTTGCGCTTTCAATTGTTGTTGCTGTGTGTTTAGCAATGCTCTCGTTGTGGATTAAATTTGGCATCGCTGCAGCAACTAAAACTAAAAAACTACTCGGTAAGCACGCGTTACTTGCAAGTGTGGTAATGGGATTTGCGATATCGGGCATGCATTATACTGGTATGGCTGCAGCGCGGTTTGTGTTGCCGCCTGGCATAGAAACGTCATCTCAGTCTTCAGATATCGCTGTTTTTCTTTCGATTTCAATTGCAATCGTAACCTTAGTGTTAATCACCTTGGTTTTGGGTATCAGCTTACTTTTTAAATACCGCGATGTCATGGTCAGGGCAATAGAAAGCGAGCGAATTCAAAGCGCAATAACTGATACCGCGGTCGACGCTATTCTTACGGTTGATGACAAAGGTATCATAAAAACAGCAAACCCAGCCGTTGAACAAATCTACGGTTATACGCAAGAAGAAATCGTTGGGATGCACGCTGCTGAGGTTGTCACTCCTGAAAGGCGCCATTTGTATGGCGATGACTTTTTTAGTCAGCGTTTAGTGCCTATAGAACAAATTATAGGTGCTGGCAGAGAAGTTGAGGTTTTAAGAAAGGATGGTAAGCGTATTCCTGTTCGCCTCGGTGTAGGTTATACCAAAATAGATGGAAAGCCAGTGTTCGTCTCGTTTGCGTCTGATTTACGCAAACGAAAAGAGATGGAAGACGCGCTGCGAGAAAGCGAAGCTAAATTCCGAAGCCTTATTTCTAATATTCCGGGAATGGCGTACCGCTGTTTGAGCATGCCCGGTTGGCCAATGGTTTTCATTAGTGATGCTGTATTGGAAGTTACTGGGTATCCACCAGAAGATTTCACGCTACCAAACCCGAAACGATCATTCGCCGATTTGTATCACCCTGACGATGTAGAGCGTATGTCTCGTGTCGAAAGCGACGTCACTGCTTTTTCACATGAGTATCGAATAATTGCAAAGTCTGGAGAAATAAAGTGGGTAACAGAGCACGGTGTTCAGATTAAAGACGAATACGGTAACGTTCTTTATGTAGATGGTTTCATTTCGGATATTACACACAGACGAGTAATGGAAGAGGAGTTAAAAGCTGCAAAAGAAAAAGCAGAGCAGGCCGCTGCGGCCCGTACTGCATTTCTTGCTAATATGAGCCATGAAATTCGCACACCCATGAACGCCATTATCGGTTTTAGCGACCTTATGTTAGGCGAATCGCTTCGCGAAGAGCAAAAGTCTCACCTTACTACGATTAACCGTTCTGCTCGTTCGTTGCTTCATCTTTTAAACGACATTTTAGATAGCGCGAAGCTCGACAAAGGCAAACTCGATTTAGACTATCGCAATTTCTTAATTCGTGAAGAACTAGACTTAGTAATTTCAACGTTCTGGTTAGAAGCGAAGCGCAAGAAAGTTGAACTTGTGTTGAATGTTGAACCTTCTGTTGCAAACGCGTACAGAGGGGTCCCAGAACGAATGAGACAGGTGCTAAATAATTTAATTGGCAATGCAGTAAAATTTACTCATGAAGGTGAAGTTATCGTTAATGTAAGAAACGATAACAAGTTCGTCTATTTCGAAGTGAAAGATACAGGGATAGGCATGACTCGAGAGCAAGTGGAGCGAGTATTCGATCCATTTGCTCAGGCAGATGCCTCGATGAGCCGGAAGTACGGGGGCACTGGCCTAGGCACAACAATATCTAAACAGCTTGTTGAACTGATGGGCGGCAACATTTGCGCTACCAGTGAGAAAGATGCGGGTACAGTCTTTACATTTAGACTGCCGTTAGAGGTTGTTGAAATAGAAGAGAACAACACCGATAACGTCGAAGCAAAAGCAACCAATATCAATTCTACTCTAAATGTTTTGGTGGTTGATGATGTACAACAAAATATAGAGCTACTTTCACTGCTACTTAAACGTTCAGGGCATTCGGTAGAAACGGCAACCGATGGCTCAATTGCGCTTAAGAAAATGCAATCGCAGTCATTTGACGTCGTACTGATGGATTTACAAATGCCGAAGGTAGATGGTCTAGAGGCGGCCAAGCAGCGTAGGGCTTATGAAAAAGAGCAAGGCTTGCCACCGACCCCAATTATTGCCCTCACCGCGAGCGTTTTAGTTCAAGATAAACATGCTGCACAGCAAGCAGGTATGGAGGGGTTTGCCAATAAACCCGTCGACTTTACGCAACTGATGGAAGAGATTGCTCGAGTAGTGAAGTTTGACGCAAACTTCAGTAAGTATGGTGACAACGCTGAAGGAAATTTAACCCACGAGCCTACACTTAATGTCGACAAAGCAGTACTGAACCTTCCAAAGGCGATTAAGTTGTGGGGAAGTGAAGATACCGTATTGCAAGAAGTCGATAAATTCGCCAGTACCTGTAGAGAAAAAATAGACGATTTAATGAGCGCTGCAATTCGAGAAGATTATCAAGTCGTCGCTTCGTTATCTCATGGGCTTAAAGGAGCGTCAGGCAATCTTTGTTTGACAACGTTTTTCCATATCACAAGGGAAATAGAAGCCCATGCATATAAAGCTGTTGTCAAGATAGATGATATTAATCGACTTCGCGACGCATTGAATAAAATTGAATTGATGTTAAGTGACTCGCCTTTGTATGCTGAGGGTGCCATCAATGAAAGTATTGATAACGCATTGCTACTTAGTCATCTTGAAGCCATGCTTGGAAGTGTAGAGCAAAATATGGTGGATGAAGGTGAATTGACCTTTTTGCGTGAAGTGGCCTGTTCTAGTCACAAAGAACATATTGCTCAAATCCTACTAGATATCGATGATTTTGAATTTGAGTTAGCTCATGAACGCATTTCCGCATTAATTGAAGAATTAAAGTAGCTCAGAGAGTCGGCATGTTAGAAATTGAAATCACAAAACCTACTTTATTGTTAGTTGACGACGAACCTGTAAATCTGCGGGTGTTAAAACAGCTGCTTGCCAATGACTATCAGCTTATTTTTGCGAGAAACGGTGAAGAAGCGTTAAAGCTGGCGCAAAGCAGACAGCCTAACTTAATTTTGCTTGACGTGATGATGCCGGGGTTAACTGGGTTCGAAGTATGCCGGCAATTGAAGCAACATAGCGTTACTAAGCATATACCTGTTATTTTTGTTACTGCGTTAAATGATGAGCATGAAGAAACAGAAGGTTTTGATGCTGGCGCAGTTGATTACATTACTAAGCCAATATCGCCAGCCATCGTTAAAGCCCGTGTTAAAACTCACCTTAGCTTAGTGCAGGTTGATGAACTGCTGGATAGTCGTTTGCAGGTGGTGCAACGTTTGGGTAAGGCCGCAGAATACAAAGATAATGAAACTGGCATGCATGTTATGCGAATGAGTCATTACTCCAAGGAGTTAGCCCTTGCGTACGGCCTTACCAAGCAGCAGGCTGAGATTCTTCTGCACGCAGCGCCTATGCATGATATCGGTAAGATAGGTATCGCTGATAGCATCATGTTAAAACCGGGCAAGCTTACTGATGAAGAGTTTGCAACTATGAAGCATCACCCAGAAATAGGGGCCGAAATAATAGGTGACTGCGGTAACTCTCACTTACTGAAAGTGGCTAAGTCTGTGTCACTGACTCATCATGAAAAGTGGGACGGTACCGGCTACCCCAAAGGGTTGGCGGGAGAGGATATTCCTATTGAAGGACGTATTTGTGCCATTGCCGATGTATTTGATGCGCTTACCAGCAAACGCCCTTATAAAGAAGCGTGGACAATCGAGAAAACGGTCGATTTTATGCAAAGCCAGAAAGGCAAGCACTTTGAACCAAAGCTTGTCGATCTGATGATAGAAATCATGCCAAAAATTCTGGATATAAAGGCAACATTTAAGGACGAGGACTAACTCATAAGTCTTTTGGCTGTTGCTTAATGCGCCGCCTATACGTATAATGTTCGCATTAAGTGATGAGCGCGGGCTCCCTCAATACAGGAAAGTAACGCACTCATCTGTAGCAAGCTATCACCTAACGGTGGTTTTACCCATAGGTTTGCAACTGCCCTTGTTGGCAGGTATGGGTTCAGAATTTTAATAAAAGCCCCGCTAGTCCGGGGCTTTTTGTTGTATTAAAACCTGGAGTCAGCCTCGCTGCACCGGGTGATGACAGGTGGGCTTTAGGCCCTTTTTTCGTTTTTGGAGGTTTGCATTGGCAAAACTTGAAGAGAAACTAACCGAAATGCTAGAGCCAGGTGTTGAAGCACTGGGCTTTGAGTTGGTTGGCATCGAGTTTGTACGAGCGGGGAAGCATTCTATTCTTCGCGTTTTTATTGATCATGAAAACGGTATTACCGTAGATGATTGTGCAGATGTAAGTCATCAGGTTAGCGCGATTTTGGACGTTGAAGATCCAATTAGCACTGAATACAACTTGGAAGTGTCATCACCAGGAATGGACAGACCGCTTTTCAAAGAGAAGCACTATATTGAGTCTGTGGGTGAAGTGGTTCAAATTCGTTTGTCTATGCCAATGGATGACAGACGTAATTTTAAAGGCAAAGTACTCGCGTGCGAAAATGGCATTGTAAGTATTGAAGTGGATGGCCAGCAGTTCCAGTTAGCTGTGGCGAATATCGAAAAAGGTAACGTTGTTCCCACGTTCGATTAACGGAACAGCTCTGCTTTCATCGACGAAAGCAAAAGAGAGGCGAAAATGAATAAAGAAATTTTGTTAGTGGCGGAAGCCGTTTCAAATGAAAAACAAGTGCCTAGAGAGAAGATTTTTGAAGCGCTAGAGTTTGCGATCGCTAGTGCAACCAAAAAGAAAAACGAAGGCGAAATTGAAGTTCGTGTAAGCATCGACAGAACGTCTGGTGACTTTGATACATTCCGTCGCTGGTTGGTTATTCCTGATGATCAAGAACAGGAAAACCCATTTGCTGAAATTACGATTTCTGCTGCACAAATCGACGAACCAGAGATACAGCTAGGCGATTATGTGGAAGAACAGATTGAATCTATCAAATTCGACCGCATAACTACGCAAACCGCGAAGCAAGTAATTGTACAAAAAGTGCGCGAAGCTGAGCGTCAGCAAATGATTGCTGAGTATGAAGACAAAGTAGGTGAGCTAGTTACAGGTACGGTTAAGAAAGTTAACCGCGACAATATCATCATCGACTTAGGTAACAACGCTGAAGGTGTTATCTACCGCGATGACATGCTTCCTCGTGAAACTTTCCGTCCGGGTGACCGTGTACGTGGTCTTCTTTACGTTATCCGTCCCGAAGCACGTGGCGCGCAGCTATTTATTAGCCGTACTCACCCAGACATGTTAGTTGAGCTATTCCGCTTAGAAGTTCCAGAAATAGCGGAAGAGACACTAGAAATTAAATCTGCAGCTCGTGATCCAGGCTCACGCGCAAAGATTGCCGTTAAAACTAACGACAAACGCCTAGACCCAGTAGGTGCGTGTGTGGGTATGCGTGGTTCACGTGTGCAAGCCGTGTCGGGTGAACTTGGCGGTGAGCGTGTCGATATTGTGCTTTGGGATGAAAACCCGGCGCAATTCGTTATCAACGCTATGGCACCAGCTGAAGTAGCGTCAATTGTTGTTGATGAAGACAGCAACAGCATGGACGTAGCGGTTGAAGCTGACAATCTAGCACAGGCAATTGGCCGTAGTGGTCAAAACGTTCGCCTAGCTAGCCAGCTGACAGGCTGGGAACTAAACGTGATGACAGTTGATGATCTCAACAAGAAGCACGAAGAAGAAAACGCGAAGGTACTTGATCTATTTACTGCTGGTTTGGACATTGATGAAGAGTTCGCGTCTGTCCTAGTAGATGAAGGCTTTACAACACTAGAAGAAGTGGCATACGTGCCAGCAAGTGAACTTCTAGCGGTTGAAGGGTTAGATGAAGAAATGGTTGAAGAGCTGCGCAACAGAGCGCGCGCTTTCTTGACCACGCGTGCACTTGCGAACGAAGAATCGCTTGAGGGTGCAGAGCCTACAGAAGCCTTATTGAATCTTGAAGGTATGAGTAAACACGTGGCTTATGTGTTGGCCAGCCGCGGTGTTACTGACCTAGAAGAGTTAGCAGAACAAGGTACCGATGATATCAGTGATATCGATGAACTAGACGAAGAGAAAGCAGGCGCGCTTATTATGGCCGCTCGTAATATCGTTTGGTTCAGTGAAGAAGAGTAAGGTCAACAGGGGGAAAATTACGTAATGGCAGATGTATCTATTGAAAAGCTCGCCAGCGACATTGGTACGACCGTTGACCGATTGGTTGGCCAGTTTAAAGACGCGGGTATCACTAAGAGTGCCGGCGATCAGGTAAACGAAGACGAGAAACAAAAACTATTGGATCATTTAAGTAAGCAACACGGCAGCGCAGCTGAACCGACGCGTATGACACTTAAGCGTAAGACAACAAGCACGTTAAGTGTTGGTAAGTCTAAAGAAGTGAAAGTTGAAGTACGCAAAAAACGCACTTACGTTAAGCGCAGCGATATTGAAGAGCAACAGCGCCAAGCGGAAGAAGAGGCGAAGCGTCTTGAAGAAGAAGCTCGTCTGAAGCGCGAAGCAGAAGAAAAAGCTGCAGCTGAAGCGAAGAAAGCCGCTGAAGAAAAAGCACGCAAAGCTGAAGAAGCGAAAAAAGCTGCTGAAGAAGAGCGTACACGTCGTGCAGAGCAAGCTAAGAAAGAAGCTGAAGCACGTAAAGCAGACGAGCCTGAATTGACGGAAGCTGAAAAAGCAGAAGCAGAAGCGGCACGTCAAGAAGAAGAACGTTTGCGTAAAGCGCAAGAAGAAGAAGCGCAGAAGAAGCTTGAAGAAGACGCGAAGAAAGCGGCTGACGAAGCGCGTAAACTAGCTGAAGAAAACGAGCGTCGCTGGAAAGAAGAAGAAGAGCGTCGTAAGAAAGCAGAAGCTGAAGAAGTTCACTTGCACTCTAACCGTTATGCGCAAGAAGCAGAAGATGAAGAGGACATGCAAGTAGAGCGTTCATCTCGTCGTCGTCGTAAGTCGAAGAAAAACGCGGGTGAGCATCTTAAGCAAGGCTTTAACAAGCCAGCTGCACCTGTTGAGCGTGTTGTTAAGCTTGGCGCAACCATCACGGTAGGTGAACTTGCAAGCAAGCTTGCAATTAAGTCCAACGAAGTTATCAAAACGATGATGAAGATGGGCGAGATGGCAACCATCAACCAAGTACTAGACCAAGATACTGCGGTACTAGTTATTGAAGAGATGGGCCACAAGTACGAGCTTGTGAACGACAACGCGCTTGAAGACGAATTGTTGGCAGATGGCACTGATGGTGAGAAAACCACGCGTGCGCCTGTTGTAACTATCATGGGTCACGTTGACCACGGTAAAACGTCACTGCTTGATTACATTCGTCGCGCTAAAGTTGCCGATGGCGAAGCGGGTGGTATTACCCAGCACATTGGTGCTTATAAAGTACAAACAGATAACGGTGAAATAACGTTCCTAGATACACCTGGACACGCCGCGTTTACCGCAATGCGTGCACGTGGTGCTACAGCGACTGACATCGTAATTCTTGTAGTTGCTGCTGATGACGGCGTTATGCCTCAAACGAAAGAAGCGGTACAGCACGCTCGCGCTGCTGGTGTACCTCTTATCGTTGCAGTAAATAAAATGGATAAAGAAACTGCTGATCCAGACCGCGTGAAAACTGAGCTATCTCAGCTAGAAGTTATCTCAGAAGAGTGGGGCGGTGAGCATCAGTTCTGTAACGTTTCTGCGAAAACAGGAATGGGTGTTGATGAGCTTCTTGAAGCTATCGTGCTACAAGCTGAAGTACTAGACCTACAAGCCGTGGCTGAAGGTCCTGGTCGCGGTATTGTTATCGAATCTCGACTTGATAAAGGTCGCGGTCCGGTTGCTTCTGTACTTGTTCAGGAAGGTCAACTGCGCGCAGGCGACATTTTACTTTGTGGTGAAGAGTACGGTCGTGTTCGTGCAATGCGCGACGAAAACGGAAAAGAGATGAAGCTTGCTGGCCCGTCAACACCGGTAGAAGTTCTTGGTCTATCTGGTGTTCCAGTAGCAGGTGAAGACGCAGCGGTAGTTAAAGACGAGCGTAAAGCCCGTGAAGTTGCTGCTAAGCGCCATCAGAAGAAGCGCGAGCTTAAACTTGCTCGTCAGCAAAAAGCGAAACTTGAGAACATGTTTGCAAACATGGAATCAGGTGATGTGAGCGAACTTAACATTGTTCTTAAAGCTGACGTTCAGGGCTCGGTAGAAGCGATTTCAGAATCACTGATTAAGCTTTCAACTTCTGAAGTAAAAGTGAACATTGTGGGTAGTGGTGTTGGTGGTATCACTGAAACAGACGCAACACTAGCGGCTGCTTCAGGTGCTATCGTTCTTGGCTTTAACGTTCGTGCCGACGCAACAGCACGTCGCGTACTAGAGGCTGAAGAAATTGACTTACGCTACTACAGCGTTATTTATAACCTAATTGATGAAGTGAAAGCTGCCATGAGCGGTATGCTTGCACCTGAATTCAAGCAGGAAATCATTGGCCTTGCAGAAGTGCGTGACGTATTTAAGTCACCTAAACTAGGTGCGATTGCTGGCTGTATGGTTACCGAAGGTAATGTTAAGCGTAGCAATCCAATCCGTGTTCTTCGCGACAACGTAGTTATCTACGAAGGTGAACTAGAGTCACTACGTCGCTTTAAAGACGACGTTCAAGAAGTACGTAACGGCATGGAATGTGGTATCGGCGTTAAGAACTACAACGACGTGAAAGTAGGCGACCAAATCGAGGTCTTCGAAATCGTTGAGGTTAAGCGCGAAATTTAATTGCCTTAGTTACTTCGGCATGTGAAAAGCGGGGGCCGAGTGCTCCCGTTTTTGTCTGTAATAGGCACAAAACTACTAGGCATGCCCGAAGTTTATTTAAGGAAAGGAGAGTACAATGGCTCGTGAGTTTTCACGTACCGACAGAGTCGCTCAGCAAGTTCATAAAGAAGTAGCGAGCATTCTGCAAAACGAATACAAACACCGTGTAGGTGATATGCCTTTAATCACCGTGTCTGACGTTGATGTATCACGCGATTTAGCACACGCTAAAATCTTTGTGACTATCTACAACAGCACTGAAGAAGAAAGCAAAGCGCAAATTAAGCAGTTAGCTGAATACAAAAAGTTCATTCGCAGTATTTTAGCAAAACGCATTCGCATGCGCTCTGTACCAGACCTTCACTTTTTTGAAGACAAGTCGATTGTTGAAGGTATGCGCATTTCTAATCTTGTATCACAGACCATCGCAAGCGATGAGTCAAAACGCGATAAAGACGATTCACAAGAGCAGGAGTAGATGGCAAGACGTCGTAAAGGCCGTTATATTAACGGCATAGTATTGCTTGATAAACCACTGGGTGGCTCGTCAAATCAATTGCTACAAAAAGTACGGTGGTTATATAAAGCAGCTAAAGCTGGGCACACTGGCGCGCTGGACCCACTTGCCAGTGGCATGTTGCCATTGTGCCTTGGCGAGGCGACTAAGTTTTCACAGTTTCTTCTTGATGCTGAAAAAACCTATGAAGTCACGGCACAACTAGGCATACGCACCACCACCTCAGATGCAGACGGTGAAGTTGTTGAAGAGAAGCCTGTCGAAGTGAGCGACGAACAGGTACGCCAAGCGTGTTTGGCTTTTTTAGGCAAGAGCAAACAAATCCCATCTATGTTTTCTGCACTCAAGCATCAAGGTAAGCCACTTTACCATTATGCACGACAAGGTATTGAAATAGAGCGTGAGCCTCGAGATATTGAGGTGTATGAACTCGACGTATTGCGCATTGAATTACCGTATGTCGACATGCGCATAAAATGTAGTAAGGGCACTTACATCCGCTCTATAGTAGACGACCTAGGCCAGAATCTTGGCTGTGGTGCTTACGTAACAAGGTTACACCGCACTGAAGTCGCTGACTATCCCACCGGTAAAATGGTATCACTAGATAGGCTTATTGAAATTCAGGAGTCGCTAGAAGAAGGTGACTTCAAAGCACTTGATGACCTACTAATACCTATGGATACCGCAGTAAGCCGCCTACCGTTTGTCACCATTAATGATGCCGAACGAAATCGATTTGATAACGGGCAATCTGTAAAAGGCTTGTGTAGTGAGCCGTTACGCGAAGGAACGTCGTATCGCGTGTATCATGGTGTCGACACCCAGGGCGTATTTCTTGGCGTGGGGGAAGGTGTGCTAGACCCGAAAGATCAAGGTGTACCTAAACAGGAAATCTTTGTTAATCCAAAGCGTAGAGTAGTTTACTCGTAAACTATACCGGTAGAAATAAAGACGTTTATGGCTTGCTAAGTCTGTAAACGTCATTATAATACGGCGCTCATTCCGCTTTGCTGAATTAGTGATCGGCGAAGCATTAATATTAGGAGAATGATATGTCACTAACTAAAGCAGAAACCGCAAACATCATTGCTGAGTACGGCGTAAAAGAAGGCGACACTGGTTCACCAGAAGTTCAAGTTGCTTTGCTTACTCACAACATCAACAAGCTTCAAGGTCACTTTGCTGATCACAAGAAAGATCACCACTCACGTCGTGGTCTTCTACGTATGGTTAGCCAACGCCGTAAGCTTCTAGACTACCTTAAAGGCAAGAACGCTGAGCGTTACCTTGACCTAATCAAGCGTCTAGGTCTACGTCGATAAGACTAGGTTTCAAGAAAAGCGCCCAATGAGGCGCTTTTTTTTTGCCTTTCAAAAGGCATGGCGTCAAGTAATGTGGCTAATGCGTTTCCTTTCAAACATTCTTTCATCTGCAAGGTGTTTAAGCTCTTCTAAACTCTTTCCTTCGATAGGAAAAGTAGCATGCCCAATGCTTACCCCAACGCTAAATTCTCCGTGAGAGGTCGTAATAGGCTGCGCAATACTTCGAGCTAATCGAGTTTTGAGATCTTCTACATTAAAGCCTTCATTAAGCTCTGTAATTACCACGATAAATTCATCACCACCCACGCGTGCAGCAATATCATAAACACGACACAACATTTGCATTCTTTGCGCAATTTCAATTAGCACTTCATCTCCGACAGCATGACCGTATTGGTCGTTAATTGGCTTAAATCGGTTCAAGTCTAGGTAAAGCAATACACAGAATTTGTCACTCCTTTCTAATCTAGGTAGTTCATTATACATATAAGTTGAAAGTGCATGTCTATTCGCTAGCCCTGTTAGCGTATCACTATTGGCGAGTTTCCTAATTTTTTCCTCGGCTTCAACTTGGTCGGTTATGTTCACGTTAATGCCAAACATTTTATTGCCCTCAATTCGACCGTCGGCTCTAACATGGCGGTATTTATCTTTGGAAACTCTAACTCTAAACGTTGCGTGAAACCCTGTTTTTTGGGTGATGGCCTGTTCTATTTTTGACTTAACTTTATCGAGATCCTCTGGATGTACTGTTCTCTCCCAATCGCTGAAATTGTCATTAAATCTATCTTTAGGGACACTATAAATTTTATACATCCAGTCATCCCAAATAAGTTCGTTGGTTGTCATATCCCACTCCCAAACGCCTATATGTGCAGCGTCTGCTGCCATAGACATCCGCCTGTTAAGCGTTCTAAGTGTGTGTTGGGCTTCACGCCACTTTGTAACATCTTCCGATAGCGCCAAAATGTACTGTGGGTTACCGTAGTTATCATCAATAACAATTTTCTTAGTTTCAAAATAGCGGACTTCACCATCGATAGTGACATCATACTCGTTGATATTTTGTTTTTCTGGGTTCTGAAGTAACGCTTTATCATCAGCAACAAACCGCTGCGCCTCTTTTTCTCCAAAAATATCGAAATCTGAGAGCCCTACAAGAGACGCTTTGTCTTTTCCTAGAATTTTGCTTCCAGCATCGTTTACATGGGAAATAGATAGCGTATCAGCATGTTTAACAAGCAGCATATTGGGTAATGCATCAAACACTGTTTGCGCAAAAACCTCTTGATTTTTCACGTCGGATAAGTCTTTTACAGTACAGACATAAGCGATATTGATTCCTGGCAATACGCTGATGCGAAGTGACAAGGGAAATACTTTTCCATTTCTTCTTATACCCTCAAACATCAATGGAACGCTTTGCACACTGTTATTTTGGGCGGCTTTTTTTAATGCTACCAGAAGTGGGGCGTTTGCGTTTTTAGGGGGGCTAACAAGATCTCTAATGTGTAAGGTCTGTGTCGCAAATTCTTCAAGACCAAACATACTCAAAGCCACCGGGTTAGAAAATTCAATCACACCTGCATTGTTGAACGTAAACACTCCCTCTTGTACTGTACTTAGCACCGCATTGTAGCGTTCAAGTAACAAGGTACGAGTGCGCAGTTCAATAAGTATAAGAATGGTAAATGCGAAGAGCATCACCATGAGCATAACTAGGTAGGCAAGGTTTTTAGTTTCAGGCTCTTGTAGTATTTGCGTTGTTGGTAGTGAGAAGACATGCATTGATAGCATACCCGTATAGTGCATTCCTGAAATAGCACAGCCCATAATGATTGCTGGAACAATTTGTTTAAAAATGTGCAATTGTGAAGTACTAACATATTCGTGTGTCTTGAGGGAAACGCCTGCCAAGCCCACAGCTACAACAATAGAAAGTAAGAAGTACCAGCCATCGTATGCCATAACGGCATTCATTTGCATTGTCAACATACCGATATAATGCATGCTGCCAATTCCAAGGCCCATATAAATGCTGCGTAGCCAAAGTTTATTTGCGTTAAGAGGGGCTTTGCTCATAACTACAAAGCTTGCGAGTATTGCAGGTAAAACGGACAGTAACGTTATTAATGGGTCGTAAGAAACAGCAAGAGGAAGGCGGTAGGCGAGCATTCCCACAAAATGCATTGCCCAAATGCCAAACCCTAGGAAGCATGCCGACGCTAATGACCAAAACGTGCGCTCATTTTGTAGCTCAGCTTGAGACATTTTTGCAGACAACACGAATGAAATAAGTGATGCTGCTATAGCAATCATGACAGATACTACAACGAAAAAAATGTCATAATTGGCAAGTATTTCAGTGTTAGGGGATAGATCCTTTACCGAGAAAAAATGATAATGTCCGTGATTCAATGTGTTTTCGTGCGTTGGCGTTAAACTACTACTAAATGTAGTAGTCTCTTTTATTTGCGCAACTCAACTTTTGCCGCAGTTTTAGTAGACGTACGCACGGCGTTCTTCATTTTAGTTAATTCACGGTCTGTAAGGTTTCGCCATTGACCTGGTTTTAATGTGCCAAGCTCAAGATGCATGATACGTGTGCGCTTTAGTTTCGTCACTTCATAGCCGAGAAACTCACACATTCTGCGGATTTGTCGATTGAGGCCTTGGGTTAAGATAATTGTAAATTTGTTCTTCCCTGTGGGTTTAACAACACAAGGCTTGGTTACGGTGCCTAAAATAGGAACGCCACGGGCCATGCGTTTAACAAATCGCTCACTAATGGGCTGATTTACCGTAACCTCATACTCTTTGTCATGGGCATTTTCAGCTCGCAAGATCTTGTTTACGATGTCACCGTCACTGGTCAAAATGATTAAGCCCTCCGAGGGCTTATCTAATCTTCCTACAGGGAAAATACGCGCTTTATGACCAATCGCGTCAATAATATTTCCTTTTACATGACGCTCTGTTGTACATGTTATGCCAATGGGTTTATTGTAAACAATGTATACGCGATCAGACTTATCTGATGCTACGGCGCCAATTACCTTACCATCAACTTTGACCGAATCACCTGGACCTATTTTTGTGCCTAATTCTGGCGGCTGATTATTGACGGTTACGCGATTTTGCTCAATGAGTTTATCTGCTTCACGGCGAGAACAAAGGCCTGTGTCACTAATATATTTATTTAAACGTTTGGGCGCTTGGTCACTCATTGCGCAATAGGTCCTGTAGATTTTATTTGAGAGAAGGCAATATTAACACGGCATAAAGCAAAGGGGCGATTCGCCCCTTTGCTTTTTGTATGTATACGGCGCAATGAATGCGTTGTTGTTTACTTTTTTAAAAGCACACAGTGGTGAATTTTGTTACTCGTTGACTGTCGGTGAAGAAGCAGGCGCAGGTGCGGAGCCGCCACCCGTACCGCCACCGCTTGAGACAACCTTAGTTGCGATATCACGAATCTCGTTTTCTAAACTTGTGATTCGGCCTGACAAGGTTGTGTTGCGTTGCTCTAGCACTGATAACTTATCTGTTAAGTTACGAACGCTTTGTTGCGCGCTTTGTTTATCGTTTACGGCCTGCTCAAGCTGAACATTTACTGCTAACAGCTCATCGGCCAACGATGCTAGTTGATTTTTAATTGAACCAACAGCTGCCGTTTGCGCTTTTACATCATCTGATACTGAGCTGATGTTCTTATTCAATGCGTTTTGGACATTACTCACTCGGTCACCCAAATCCGCGATTTCCTGTTGGTTGCGTCTCCAAGCCGAAGCCCAGAGTTTATCCATTTGCTCCCACAGCTCATTCGTTTTATTCGTCAACTCAGTGACTTTAACTTGTAACGCTACCGTAGATTCACCTATTTCCTCGCCAGTTGCAGACAACTTGTTTTCTAATTGAAGAATGCGTTTTTCGGCTTGTTCTGCGACTATTTTTTGTTGCTCAAGCAACGTGTACAGATAATAGCACCCGCCACACGCCGCTAAGGCGATGACAGCAACTAAAACCACCCAGACTCCGTTGCCACTACTGCCATTTGACGAGGTGTGGTTCGCAGAGGGCGACGACGAGGTTGGCGCCGTCGAATGTGTAGGAGGCGCCTGTCTTTTGGTTTGATAGTCTCGACGATCTTCCTCGTCCAATCTAATTGTTGGAAACTCGTCGTTTTTAGAATTATTTGCCATAGTAAATCAATAGTCTCGTTATGAGGTGTTCTCTTCATTGCAACAGGATGAACCCGATGTAAGCTCAATCAGAAGTTAACCCATTTATATTTGCGCACATTAGCATGTTATCGTTAATTTAACGGAAATTCTACGGCTTATGTCGAATGTCAATCACACATAAGCCAATGCCTTTAAACCGCGGGGCTCTTGCATTCATGTAGAAATCTACACACCTTGCTCGAAGCCCCTTAAAGTGTCTTGAAAACTCACTGAAACGCGCCACAAAAGCACACTAAGATTTATCGCCTATCCACTCTACGCGATATAAATCCCGTCTTCTATCTAAGTAATTTCTTACCGACCCTTCATTTTGGAGCTTAGTCAGCTTGTCTAAATCTAAATCAACAATAAGTGTCATTTCAGTATTTGGCGTAGTTTCTGACACTATAGCATCGTGTGGAAATGCAAAGTCACTGGGTGAGAACACCGCAGTTTGCCCATATTGAATGTCTACGTTGTCAACTTTAGGCAAATTACCTACACTTCCCGCAATCGCCACGTAACACTCATTTTCAATAGCGCGAGCTTGTGCGCACCGACGAACTCGCAAGTAACCATTTTTAGTGTCAGTCCAAAACGGAACAAATAGAATCTGCATCTCTTGGTCGGCGAGAATACGGGCAAGTTCAGGGAACTCCACATCATAACAAATCAATACACCAATCTTACCGAAATCAGTATCAAAGGTTTTAAGGCTGTGGCCCCCCTTCATGATCCAGTCTTCTTTTTCATGTGGGGTAGGGTGCAATTTATACTGACTTTCTATAGTGCCATCTCGTTTACAAACATAGCTCACGTTGTAAAGTTCTTCGTCTTCTACAACAGGCATAGAGCCAGCAATAATAGTGATATTGTATGATACCGCTAAATGAGAAACGGCCGTTAACAGTTCGTCTGTATAAGTGGCTAAGTGCCAAATAGCGTCTATGGACGAATCTGATGGGCTGAGCCCCATTAACGGTGCATTGAAGAACTCGGGAAATAACGCAACATCACACGAATAATCAGACAGGGCATCAACGAAATATTCTACTTGCTGTAGAAGCTCTTCCACATTATTAAAGTAGCGCATTTGCCACTGAATGCATCCTATTCGGGCGCTGGTCTTTCTGCTAGCAATTAATGATGGTGTACCAGGCTCATAATAAATGTTGTGCCATTGAAGTAATGTTGCGTAACCCTTAGAGGCCTCATCTTCTGGAAGATAGGCAGACATAACCTGCTTTACTTCAAAGCCATTTGAAAGCTGAAACGTAAGGATAGGGTCGTAAATGTCTTTCAGCTTTACCTGTTCAATGTATTCATAGGGCGAAAGCTCGTGTGCGTAATTTTTGTAGTTAGGTATACGACCGCCCGCCATAATAGACTTTACATTCAAGTTTCGGCATAGCTCTTTTCGCGCTTCATAAAGGCGACGGCCTAGTCGCAAGCCACGATACTCTGGTGATACGATAACCTCGACACCGTATAAAACGTCGCCGTTAGGATCGTGGGTAGTTAAGTAGGCGTCGCCTGTTATTTCGTCGTAGCTGTGTTTATCGCCAAACTGGTCGTAATCAACAATGACTGAAATGGCAAAAGCCACAACTTTGCCTTTATCTTCAATACATATTTGGCCTTCAGGAAAGGTGGTCACTTGCGCTTTGTAATTAGAGTAAGGCCATGCGCCTCCCACGTTGACATATACTTTATCCATTAATGCTTTGACATCGTCATAGTCATCTAATCTCAAGTTTCTCAAGTCCAGATGATGCTCTGTTTCTTCTATATGTGTTTGATCTTGACTCATGGTTTACTCTTTTTGCTAGGTAATACTTTATTGTTACGTGTAGTGCTTACACATTGGCCTTGCGTAGGTCGATGTGTTTTGAAACGCTAAACCTTTATCGTTGTTATCAACTTAACGCGTTCAACTTCTATACTCGTCTTGAAAAATATTCATCTGCAACATGCTTTAGTATAGTAAAACAATAGCTTAAGCAAGAAGTGTGCGACTTCTTTATATCTATTTTGACGACAAATAATTTTTCTTTTATCGACAAAAAAATAACCAACCAAATTGAGTGTCTAATAATTGCCTCGTGCTCAAAGGCAGCGTATAAGGTCGACTTTTATTTGTTTCTAATAGGCCCAGCTCATCAATGGACAGAGAACAACTTGCGTCGTACCAGCCCCTTTATGTTTTCGATGAATCTCTTTTTGAAAATATCGTTGAAGACCTTGTCACTCAAGGTTTTTCGATTCAAGAGAATGGCTTGCCCGACTTTATTACTCAGGCGCTTTTATCTTGTCAGCATTCTATTTCTGAACAAGAGTATAAAGCTGCAGGAATAGGGCGCGCAGAACACTATAAAAAAGCCCAAAGCGTGAGGGGAGATGCAATTTGTTGGATTACGGGTTCGTCTAAAGAGGGGGCATTGTGGTTGTCGTGGTGCGAGGCGATGCAGAGCTATATCAATCGAACACTTTTTATGGGGCTTTTTTCTTTCGAAAGTCACTTTGCCTGTTATGAACCAGGTAAATATTACAAACGCCATGTAGATGCGTTTAAGGGACAAGATAATAGAGTGCTTTCCCTGATAGCTTAGCTGAACGACGACTGGCGCGCTGATGAAGGAGGAGAGTTAGTTCTTTATAAAGATAGCGAAGATCGGACTGGTATTAGAGTATTGCCCGCCAAAGGCTCTTTTGTTGTCTTTTTAAGCGAGATTTTTCCTCACGAAGTACTGCCTGCCGTTCGCACTCGTCACTCTGTTGCGGGATGGTTTAGAGTAAACGGCAGTATCAATGATGCCATCGACCCGCCTCACTAAGCCGAGATATGCCTTAAAAACGCGTTTATATCTAATCGTAAAGACTTATGTATAATAAAACGAAGCCATGTACGCGTTTTTATTAGCGAGTTGTTTAAAAGTGACAAGCTTGGCCTCTCTTCAGTTGAGGGGCGTCGTGTGCGTAGCTCTTGAAAACTGTGACGTTGTAATAGAATAAGTTGAGCCGCTATTACAGCGCTTAGGGAAAAGACGTAAGAAGTGATGAGTCAATGCTGGAAAAAATACCTGCCCCAACCCCAAGAGAAGAACTACACGTGTTGGTTATTGATAATCAGGGGCTTGTGCACGATGTTGTAACATCTGCTTTGTATGAAGTAGGAATAAAAAATGTTAGCAGTGCATTTAACGCTTTTCATGCCAAGAGATTATGTGTTGCTAGGCAATATGACTTTGTGTTGCTCTCGTTTAATGTAAGTCATGATAAAGATGGCTTTCATCTTTTCGAAGAGCTGAAACACCTCAATCATATCAATGACACGACTACCGTTATTTTTCTAAGTGCTGAAACCTCATCAGAGTTGGTTAACTGCATTGTTGAACTGCAACCTGACGATTTTTGGGTTAAACCGCTTCAGCGTAGCAAAATTAACACGCGTTTAGAGTATCTCATTCAAGTTAGATTCAAGCTTCATAAAATGGTGCATTGCATGCAAATGGGAGACTATTCCACCGCCATGTACTATGCAGAGCGACAGTTGAAAGACCCATCGTTATCGGAATTTCACCCGAAAATCAGACGATTGATAGGCGATTGTTTGTTACAACTCCGCGACTACAAAACCGCTGAAAACTATTTTAGGAAGTTGTTGCAAGGCATTGATCACGCCTGGGTTCACATAGGTTTGACGCGGGCATTACTTCGCCAGGATAAATTAGAAGAAGCGCAACTTTTGGTTGATAATTTACTACAACGTTCAGATACACGATTCTTAACCTTTGATTTGCTAGCTCAATATTTTGTAGAAAAAGAGCAATTTGACATAGCGTATGCGCAGATGAAAGAAGCAAGTAAGCTTGCACCGCGAAATATCGAGCGCAACAAGCGTTTGTGGGATCTTGCTCGTCTAAATCACGACAAAGTAGGTCAACTCAATGCGGTTCAGAATATGGCAAAGTTTGCTAAAAATTCTATTCACGATTCGCCGCAACTCACGCTTAATGTCATTCGCTCAACAATCGATTTGGCCACTAGCCTAGGCAGTGCTGACGGTGATCGCTACATAAAGCGCGCGGAGTCTGAGCTAGAAGAGTTGAAGCAGCAAAAGGGAATGCAGTCTCAATTAGGCGAGCAAATAGACGTCATTCGTGCGCGCGTCTTGTGCCTGCGAGACGATAAAAAAGGTGCAGAAGAGTTAGTTAAAGATTTGTCGGTATCCATTGATGGGCTTTCAATGGAAGATAGCTTAGATAAGATGAAAGCATTTCATGAATTAGGTATGCGAGAACAATGTGTGAGCATACTTGATAAACTTAGAAAGCAAATTGAAGGGGATAGCCTCACTTCTCAAGTGGTCAGTGAGTTCCTTAATCAAGAATCAATCGAGCGCACTGAAATTCAGTTTACACCGAAAGAGTTGAAGCAAATGGCTGCGGTGAACTATAAAGAAAATCGCTTAGCGCCAGCTTATAACAATTTGCATCAGGCGTTTACGCTTTCTCCAAAAGACAAACAAGTTGCACTTAGCTTGTTAAAAGTGATTGCACAAATTCATTTGAATGACTATTTGACAGAAGAACAACTGAAATTAGCGCAAGAATCGGCAAGGCTTCTTTTGGAAAGTGACTTATCGCCTGCACAGGCAGAGAAGCTTGACCAGTACATCAATCAACTAGGTATTGAAGTGGAAGGAACTAACGCTGGTGAGCTTGTCGGCGTGCTTACAGCAAAAGCAATTTAACGCTATTTACGTGGTCAATGTGTTTAAAAAAAGCTGCCTTTTTAAGGCAGCTTTTTAATTTTTATTAAGTAATTTCTATAAGCAAATACTTAATGGCTCTTACTTTTTAGCAGTACCAGCGCGACGACGAAAGCCCACTACTGCAGCTAGCAGCGCAAGAATTCCTCCCATCGCCCCGCCTGAGCTGTCGTCTCTTATTACATCATCTCCCTCTACAGCATCAGGTTGCAAAGAGAAAGTGGCAATGAATGGGTCGTGGTCTGAACTTCTGTAAGGACCAACATCAGTAAATGCATATCCGTCTTCATCAGGGTAGAAACGCAGTGCCTGGTTGTACTGCAGCTGGTAAACCTCAGACGAATTGATGTTCCAATGTGTACCATCGATGGCGTCTGCTAGCATAGCTTCACTTGCCAATACATGATCTAAGCTGCCTACTTGCTCTGTGCCGTAGAACCAATAAGAGAAACCTTCTTCATCGAATTCTTTAGCTAAGTTGCGATAGCCAAAGCCAGATTCCACTTCAACAGATGCACCTTCATCCATGCCGGTATTTACAGCCGTTGTAATGGTGTAACCACGTGACTCAGGAGTGTAGTCGGTAAGAACGGCTACAGGATCTTCTGCGCTGTAAGCATTTAAGTCACCCAAAATCACCTTGCGCTCTGGGTAGGTTTCATCGTTTAGCGCGTTTCCAAGAGTAAGTGCTGCCGATACGCGAAGCGCATTACAGCTACCTTGTAAAATTGTGATTTCTGAAGGCGTTTCGGCCACGTCTTCTGCGCACTGCGATCCCTTTGACTTAAAGTGATTTACCGCAACCATAAATGGCTTACCACTTTCTAAGTGGCTAAATGACTGCAGTAGGCTAGGGCGCATACGAGCAAGTCGATCTTCGCTAACTTGTTGTTCAGGCATGGCCACTACAACAGCATCACCTTCTAAAGCAACTACCGAGGCCTTGTACAGCAAGCCTACCGTGATAGCGTCGGTACCAATTTCGCTTTCATCGCTGGTAGTAACAAATGAATAATGCTCGGTTTCTGCAAGTTCTGCATTAATGGCGTTAACAAGCGACTGGATAGCGCTATTTTCACCGAAACCATCATTTTCAATTTCCATTAAGCCAACAACGTCAGCATTTAGGTTTACAATGGCTTCTACAATGCGCCCTTGTTGTAGCTCAAATGCCACTTCATCAGACGCACCACGGTTGTTGTCGTAATCAAACGTTACTTCGCCGTTGTCATCTAGCTCACCGTTGAAGTAATTAAGTACGTTGAAGGTTGCAATAGACAGGTTGCCTTCGCTCACAACAGGGTTTGCTTCACGAGTAGAGGTAACGTCAATAGTATCGCTTGGGTTAATTCTGAATGTGCCGAAACTGTAATTGAGTGGCCCAGACGCTGAAACCGCATCACCAATGCGAATAGCATTTGCGTAGCTGAAAGTAGGGAAGTAATTTAGCGCATCAGGATACTGTGAACTGCTGTTATCTTCGATAGTTAGTAGGCTTGACTCGCTGGCTTGCACAGCTTCTAAATAGGCGTCTGACAAAGGCGCTGCTACATCACTTGGTTGACGCTTAATGGTATCGCTTACAACAATCTCACCAAAGCGCCATAAGTTGTTGGTACTGGTAACCGTTGCATCAACAACACTAACTACCATCCCTTCTAGCGTTTCAAGGTCAACATCATAAGGCATCGACAGTGCTACCGCTTCAACCGAATCTGATGCACCGCAGTCTAACGCCGCTACATCGCTATCCATTTCAAGCGTTGTCATGCCGTAGTTTTCTTTAACTTCGCCGTAAAGACGAACAGCGTTGCCTGTTGCAACATCAACACTGCCTTCAACGAATAGGCCTTCAGAAGTGGTGTCGTCTGCATCGTAGTCTGTGGCTTCTTCTTGAACAAAGAACCCGCCAGCGCGTGTGCCGGTTACTACCGCTTCGATGATAACGCTGTCGCCCACTAATGCTGAGCTGCTTTCATTTCCTTGAATAGCGCTAATTAACGTGGCTTCGCTACCACATACACCAAGCTCAACCACTGGCACTTCTGGCACGTCAACAACGTCGTCGCCACCTTCCGTAGTGAAAGTGCCCGTTGGGAACGGTGTTGCAGCGTCAGCATTGGTTGTTGAACCATCTAGCGCATCAACGCCGCTAAATGTCCAGTTCGACGAGTCAAAACTACCCCCATTGGCGTTTTGTCCTGCTGTACGATACGCCCAACCGTCAAGGTATTCCCATGGGGTGCCATTACCGTCTGTGTTGATATCACCAAAGGTGTCAACTACATCGCCGTCTTTAAAAAGCTCTATGGCATCGTCGCCGTTAATACCCATCGCGCCGGTATCATAGTCTGGAGCTGTGCCAAAAAAGGCGGTAAAGCCATCTATTTCTGATGCAACATAAATATAGCTGCCTGCACTTGCTGAAGCTCCAGCAGGAAAGGTGAACTCTTCGCCATCGGTTCCACCGCCGTTGTTCGCTGTGCCAACACCATAGGCAGATAAATCCGCAATGTCATTGACTACAAACAGTTCGATAGCTTTTGGTACGCCACCGCTTAATGGGCCATCGATAACGCCACTTATCACTAAGTCGCTAGCTTGAATAGCGGTTGAAGAAAGTGCAGAAATAATCCCTGCAGAAAGTAAAGTTAATGATGTTCTCACGTCATTTTCCCTTTGTAGTTTTTCATTATTTTTAAATCACATGCGCTTGATTCTGCATCTATTTTTATGCAGTAACGCTTTTATATGTGATGCGCAATTTTGCTATTGCTGGGTCTACAGTAAGGGCATTTTTTATAGGTAGGAATGACTTAACCTTATTCAAGCTGTTTTTTGAAAAGTACATAATAATCAAATGGTTACTTGGTATAGGTAAGTTTACTTAACGCTTTAACTCTTAACCAAAATCTAATATAGCCATTAAATAATGCTATCGATAAGTGACAATTGATAATTTGTTAAAAGAACAACGCGGTGTCTTCATTTATTTATTAGCTAACTGCTGAGCGAATAATGCGTGATCGGCAACGACCTGTTTAGCATAAAGATTTGCGATTTCTACAAGTTCGCGCTTAACCTTGTTAAGCGTAACCGACATCGAAGTTGCAAAGCGTGTACTGCGTCTATCACCTCTGCAGTGCGCCAGCGCTAAACTGTACCCACATAGCCCGGCGAAATATTCAAATCCACCGTTAACGGCTTTGGTGCCCATGGCAACATCTTGAGGGTCTATCCCAACTTTGGCGTGATGTCTTGAACGCACTAGATAATGGGCATTGTTAAATTTAACCTCATCGAGAACGAGGTCTGGTTTTCTTTGCATTCTGCGCTGGCAGCGCGCGGTCAGGTGGGCTGCATTCAGCCTGTTAACAGGATTTATTGATGGAAAATAATGAAGAGGCGCAGCTTCACGTTGCTGTTTTACTTCAACAATATGGCAATGTGCAAAGCTAGATGATTTATAGGGTTTGGAGGGGCCAACTAAAAAATAGTAGCGGTCCATATTGACTGAGCCCGTACCAGCGTTGTGACGCTTTACAATATCTACTACCGCATCATCCATGTAAGGGGCAAAGGCAAATAACAGCTCTGCGTAAGCTTGCTCGTCTAATTTAGAGTACTTATCTTCGTTGGTTTTAAACGCAAGGGTTTCACCGTCGAAGTGAACCGCTTTTGCCAGCGCGCTTTTTGTAGTGAATTCTTCTCCGCCTGCGCTTCGGGCTGTCGTTTTTTATAGAGTTTAGTTAACCTGCTTGGCGTTGCATTGGGGTTATAGTTAACTGCCTCATTAAGCACTAACGCGTTTTCTACTACACGATTACATGTGTCGATGTACCGGTCTAAAAACGCAAATTGAGCAGCAATGACGTGTTGATGGCTAACAACAGGCTTCGCCGTATTAATTTCATCACACGCATACACGCCTTCAATGACGCCAGCGCAGTGTTGTTTTGCAAGGTGCAACGACGTCAAGTAGCGCAAAACATCCCATTCAGCTTTACCAACACACGCGTCATCAAAATCATTGGGGGAAAAAATGACAGTGTCCCCGTGAGAACCTTCTTCTGTGAGAAAACCGAAATTAGAGGTATGGCAATCGCCCATAATGCTTGTAAGCGGGGTAGAGCTGCACTCGCTGGGAATATCAATTAGGCTCGCTTTTATATCGGCATAAAATAACTGAGCGCTACCTCGATAAAACACAAAAGGGCTGGTTGCCATCTTAGCGTGTTTAGAAAGACTAGATGATGGCGCTTGACCGTCAATGCGTGTAACGGCGTCTACGATTTGCTTAAGCCGAGAGTCAGTCATAATTTCCTCAATGATTTGCATTTACCAACTTAACACTTTGAATGGTAATGAATTGAGCAGCTTTCTCTGTTCAATTCAATAACCTGATTAAGCGATTCATATTTACCAATTAGTTTTTTGAAATTCGGCGCGCTATGCTTATTACCAGTTTTAAGAGACATGATTTTAGCGAAACGCAAATAACTTTTTAGAAGTTAAAAACCATGTCGACACAATAAACGTAAAGTTTGTATTCGTACAGTAAAGGGCAAGTGCCCAAACGTACGATGATTATTTAAACTAAATGGAGAATTAAACATGGCATTGATTAATACTGCTATCAAACCTTTCAAAGCAACTGCATTTAAAGACGGCGAGTTCGTAGACGTAAGCAGTGAAGACATTAAAGGTAAATGGGCAGTTTTCGTATTTTACCCAGCTGACTTCACATTCGTTTGCCCAACAGAGCTAGGTGACATTGCTGATAAGTACGAAGAGCTTCAGTCTCGTGGCGTAGAAGTATTCTCAGTATCTACTGACACGCACTTCACTCACAAAGCATGGCACGATTCTTCAGACACGATCAACAAGATCAAGTTTGCTATGATTGGCGACCCAACTGGCGAAATTACACGCAACTTCGACTGTATGCGTGAAACCATGGGTCTTGCTGACCGTGCAACATTTGTTGTTGACCCAGAAGGAATCATTCAAGCAATGGAAATTACGTCTGAAGGTATCGGCCGTGACGCAGACGACCTAGTTCGCAAAGTAAAAGCTGCTCAGTACGTTGCAAACAACCCAGGTGAAGTTTGCCCAGCTAAATGGAAAGAAGGCGAAGCGACACTAGCTCCTTCTCTTGACCTAGTAGGCAAAATCTAAGCAGCACGCTTAGCGCTTGATACTCGAAAGCCCAGTGCTTTCAGCATATGCATAGTATTAAGCAGATAAATTGTAGGGAGCGGGTCTCCGCTCCCTAATGTTAATTCCCAATTTCCGCTTATGTTGTTGACCTTTTACAAGGTTGGCGGGAACTGGCGTGTCGAAAATAAGGCAGAATAACCGTGTTAACTAAAGAAATTTTACAAGCATTGAAATCATATGCTGAATCAATGCAGAAAGACGTAACCTTTGTCGTACAGACCGGTGAACATAGCAAGCGAGAAGAGCTTGTAAAGTTTCTGTCCGACATTGCTTCAGTAAGCGAAAAATTAAACGTAGAAGAGCGTGACACTAACGGTGAATTGCGCAGCGCTATCAGCTTTTTATTAGAAGCTGACGGTGAAGATACTGGAATTCGTTTCTCTGGTATTCCAGGTGGTCACGAGTTTAACTCGCTCGTACTTGCCATGCTGCATGTTGCAGGTACTGAGCTTAAGCTAGATGATAGCGTTAAGTCGATGGTGAAAGCCGTAAATGAACCACTTAATTTTGAAGTGTTCATTAGCTTAAGCTGTCACAACTGCCCAGAAATCGTACAGGCACTTAATCAATTTGCATTGATTAATCCTAATATCAAGACCGAAATGATTGACGGTGGGCTATATCAAAACCTAATTCAAGAGCGCGACATTCAAGGTGTGCCTAGCGTATATCTTAATGGCGAGCTGTTTGCGAATGGTAAAGTTGACGCCTCTGTGCTTATCAACAAGCTAATTGAACGCGACCCTAGCCTTAAAAAAGCAAACAAAGGTGATGCGTTACCACTTCAAGACGTAACGGTTATCGGTGGTGGTCCTGCTGGCGTTGCTTCTGCCATTTACAGTGCACGTAAAGGACTAAAAGTTGCCATTGTTGCTGAAACGTTTGGCGGCCAAGTTAAAGATACGATGGGTATCGAGAACCTTATCTCAGTACCTAAGACAACGGGCCCTGAGCTTGTTGGAAATTTGATGGAGCACGTGCGCGATTACGATATTACTCTTAAAGAGCACGTACGTGTTGATAACATTGAGAAAGGTAATATCAAAACTATTACGCTTTCTTCGGGTGAGCAAATTCGCACTCGCACTGTCATAGTAGCCACAGGTGCGCGCTGGAGAGAACTTGGTGTTCCGGGCGAAAAAGACAACATTGGTAACGGCGTGGCCTACTGCCCACACTGCGACGGCCCCTTCTTTAAAGGCAAAGACGTAGCTGTCATTGGTGGCGGTAACTCAGGTATTGAAGCGGCGCTTGACCTTGCAGGTATTGTGAAATCAGTGACGGTATTTGAATTTATGCCTGAACTGAAAGCGGATAAGGTACTTATCGACCAAGCTGTTAAGCGCGACAATATTACCATTATCAAGAACGCGGCTACGCGCCAAATTACGGCACAAAATGGCAAAGTGAACGCAATTGAGTACCAAGACCGTTCAACCAACGAGGTACATACGCAAGAACTAGCCGGTGTGTTTGTTCAAATTGGCCTGGTGCCAAACAGCCAATTTATGAAAGGCACGGTAGACATGACGCAATACGGCGAAATTATTGTAGACAATAAGTGTCACACGTCTGAGCCAGGTATCTTCGCGGCAGGGGACGTAACAACTGTACCTTACAAGCAAATCGTTATTTCGATGGGTGAGGGCGCCAAAGCATCACTTGCAGCATTTGAATATTTGCTAAGTCACGAAGTAGTTGAGACTGAAGAAGAAAGCGAAGCCGCTTAAAAACTTCTTTTTAGTTAACTTATAACCTCTAAAGCCGAACTAACTTTTTGTTAGTTCGGCTTTTTTATGTGTTGCGTTTAATAAAATATAACGGAAATAGTAATGATACTGGTTATCATTTGGTTTAAATTTTGATATGTTAGATAAAAGATCAGTGCACGATGGTTATTAGCTTTCAATGGGAAAGCCTAAAACCATCGTGCTTTAGTAAAAATTAGAAGACAACACATCACATGGATAGAACATTACTTAGTTTTGCTATTGCGTCCGTATTTGTTTCACACGTGAATGCTCAAGAGATTGAAAGTGAGATAGAAAAAGCCGCTGAAGCGAAATCAGTCGAGAAAATAGAAGTCAGAGGCGTGCGTTCCCCGTTTGGGGCAACGAAAACAAACACCCCGATAGTAGAACTAGCGCGTACTATTTCAATTGAAACAGCATTAGATCTTAAACAAAAAGGTGCCTTGAACCTCTCTCAATCAGCAACGTACATGGCGGGTGTTACAGGGGAGTCATTTGGCTACGCAACCCGTGTTGATTCTATCTCTTCCAGAGGGTTAAGCATTCCTCGTTACCGCGACTCAATTCAAGAGCTGTTTGGTAATTACAATTCGACGCGCGCTGAAATATACACCATGGAACAGGTTGAGTTACTTAAAGGCCCAGCTTCGGTGCTTTACGGACAGGGCTCTCCGGGCGGCATAATGAACTATGTGTCTAAGACGCCAACGTTGGGCAAAGGTAGTGAAGTCGTGCTTTCTTATGGCAATTTTGACCGCGCGCAAGTAGGTCTAGATGTAAATGGAAGCCTTTCAGAAAATGATGAATGGATAGGGCGTTTTGTTGGCATTTATCGCAACGCTGACTCACAAGTTGACTTTGTTAATGATGACACCCAAGTGCTGATGCCATCTATATCCTATATGCCTACCGACGACACCACGCTTACGTTAATTGGTCTTTTTCAAGACACAGAAAGCGATACTGCGGCGCAATTCATACCCGTTGAAGGAACGCTTCTTCCTCTTGCGGATGGTACGTTTTTGCCCAATCAAGATGTGTACGCCGGTGAGCCTGGGTTTAACAAATTCGACACGAAATCAAATCAAGTCACATTGCTAGGTGAACATATCATTGATGAGTCAACGTTTATCTCGTTTACGGCACTTTGGCGAGATGGCGAAGCAGATTACCATCAAGCATGGCCAACCTTTACTGGGGGAACGCGATACCTTAACGCATTTGTAGGCGCACCTATTGCACCTACCGATACGTTTGTTCCTCGTACGTTCTATCAGGCAGATAATACATTCAACCAACATGCTGTAGATGTGCGTGTTAACAAGCGTGTAATAACAGGTGTATTGGATCACGAAATACTGGCAGGTGTGCAGTACCAAAACGTAGAAACCGATGCTAATTCTGCTTACTACGCCGGTGGTGGCGCTCTGCAAGGAGATTTCAGGTATATCCTCGATTTGGCAAACCCTCAGTATACAGGTGCACCAGACCAAGCTACCTTCGATTCCATTTACAATGATGCGCCTGAGCAAACGGTGAAAGACGTAGGTTTCTATCTGTCAGACCAAATTTCCGTTGAAAACTGGCGATTGACCCTTGGGCTGCGTCACGATCGCGTAGACAACGATAACGGCGCAATTGAACAGGACGACACGCAAACGTCTTATTCTGCCGGCGTTTTATATCGATTTGATAACGGGTTATCACCATATCTAAGCTATGCCGAATCATTTGAAACCGTGGTTGGCCTAGATACCAATAACAATCAACTTAAGCCTGAAGAAGGGCGTCAGTACGAAGCAGGTGTGAAATACGAGTTGTCTTCGATCCCCGGTTTTATCACCCTTGCTTATTACGACATTGAAATCTCTAACCTTCCTAACCCTAATAACCTTCCCGATGAAGCGGGACAGCAACAAGGCGTTTCGTCCATTGAGGGATTTGAGCTTGAGGGGCGATTGAATTTCGGCGAAATTACCGCACAGTTTGCTGCCTCTGTAATGGATGCAGAAGATCCCAATGGCTTTGCCCTTTCTGCCCAGCCTGATAGCAATGCATCTTTGTGGCTGAACTATTCGCCTGTTGAATTAGATGCCTTGATAGTGGGCGCCGGTGTCCGCTACGTAGGAGAGACCGTTTCTGAAAATGGCACAATTAGGTATGAAACACCAAGCTACACGTTAGGTGACATTATGGTTGCATATGATTTATCGAGCAATTTGAATGTGCAACTGAATGTGAGAAACGTGACAGATAAGAAATATCTAACGTCTTGCCTATTCAGAGGAGATTGTTTCCCAGGGGTACGCAGAACGATTAACGCGTCGGTAACATACTCTTTTTAAGGAATGGTTATGCTTTCACTCACCGCAGGTGGTTTCACCCTTGCAGCCCTTACGGCGGTTTATAAAAGCTGGCGCGCGCAAGCGCCAACCTTTCTTTACCTAGGGCTTACTTTATGGCTGGTGTCTTCGGTTTGCTGGTCTTTTGCGCAAGGTTGGGAGTTTGGCGTGTTGTACGCGCTATGCATTCCAGCAATATTGGTGTGGCCATTTATTCTATTAAACCAAACACATTTACCGCAGCCAAAAAATGTTCCTCAATCTAGAGGCTTTGACTTCTCGGGCAAAACAGTGGCGGGGAACGTGGCGAACTACGTGGTAGTGCTTGGTGTGCTACTGGCAGTGAGCGTATTGCTGACACTTGGGCTGTGTGCGCTGCTTCCTTTTTCTATTGCGGGGAAATTAGCCACGGGTACCGTGTTACTGCCCATTCTATGGGGGCTGATTGTTTATCATTACCTTGCAACGGTAAACAAATTCAAAGTCATTAGCATTTATGCAGTAGTTGCTGCTTTATGCTTGCCCATACTTGTATACATGCCCCTGTAGGTGAGAAGCGATGGATAAACTAACTAAACAAAATGCATTAAATGCACATACTTGGGTAGGTATTTTTCTAAGTGTTCTTCTATTTTTAGTGTGTCTGTCTGGCACCATTGCTGTGTTTCACTTAGAGTTCGAGCGATGGGAACAGCCGCACATTGAAGAAATGGAAAATGTATCACCCGCGGTTATCGAAAAGGCAATGGATACGTTTTTAACGCAAAACACCGAAGCGTCTCACCACCTTTATGTAGTTTTCCCTACATCAGACATTCCACGACTGGTGGTAGAAAACGACCACGCGGCTTACTTTGCTGATAGTGAAGGGAACTTGCTGGAAAAAGAGAGCGTGTCTTTCACTCAAATGCTGGTGGATTTGCACCTGTATTTAAATTTACCTCATAGTTGGGGCATGATTTTAGTAAGTGCACTTGGCGCCATTATTTGCACGCTCGTCATTACAGGTGTCATTGCTCACAAGCGTATCGCAAAAGATGCGTTTAAACTAAGGCGCGGAGGGAATGGCCAACAAGCGCAAATTGATTTGCACAATAGGTTTGGCCTGTGGGCAGCACCGTTTCATTTAATTATTGGCGTAACTGGCGCATATTTTGGGTTGGCAGGCATTATCTTAGTTGTCGTTGCCTCTTTAAATTACGGTGGCGATCGCGATGCAGTGATAGACCAAATATTTACCCCAGATCCGGTGCTTGAACCTCAAGAAGGAAAGCCTGCTATTGGTAAAGCGTTTTCTCAAATGGAGAGCCTAGCCCCTGAAAAGTCGCCAATTTTCTTAACCGTACACAAAGTGGGTGAACCAGAACAATTTATTGAAATTTACGCCAAAGCGCCGAATAGAATGATTTATGCTGAAGGCTATCGGTTTGATACCGAGGGTAACTTCATTGGTGTGGCTGGCTATGAGTTTGGAGAATGGGGAAAGCAGTTGGTTTGGGCTATGTACCGTCTTCACTTTGGCGACTTTGCAGGCTTAACCAGCAAGTGGCTTTACTTTGTGTTGGGTGTCATGCTTACCATGCTTTGTGTGTCAGGCATGGAAATTTGGTTGTCTAAAAAGGCCCATCCACCTCTAGCTAGCAGGCTTTGGTACAGTACGGTGTGGGGTAGTGTGAGTGCGCTTGCGTTAACGGCTGTAGTAGATATGTTTTACGCAGGCTCGCTTATCGCCGTATTTTGGTGCTTGATGCTTGTTAATACTGCCGCTACCGTTGGCATTAAGTCGCTTACAAAGCCTGTATGGTTACTGATTTCCGGGGTGAGTGTATTAGTGCTGCTAGCAGCCTATGCAGCAGTGCATCAACACGCAACATTTACCGTAGCGTCGCTGCAGCTAAATATACCTATGGCCGTGTATGTAATCTGGAGTTTGTATCGCGCAACCACGTTATTAAAACATGCCAGCAAAGTAAAAGTAAAAGTGAAAGGTGGAGTCGATAAGCAAAGCGAATACAACCCGTCTCAGGCTGGCGCTTAAACGTAGGCGCTAGCTTAAACATAGCCGTTTCAAATTAAAGGCTTGTAGTTCGCAGCAGTATTAAAGCGCTGAAGCTGCAAGTAGTAAGAAGCTTATCAATTGACGTCTATTTGCCTAGGCATACAAGCTATGCGCTTGTGTGCCTAGCGCGCTTGTAATTGCGCACCTATAATTGCGCGCAGATTTGCGTTAATTACGTTTCTGGCGCTTCCACGTACCGCCATACAAATAACCGTCTTGTGTCTTCGCTTTTTCCTGGCAGGTTTTACAAACAATACGCCAACCCTCACTCTCACAAGTTTGAATGCGGTATTGCACATCGGCTTTAACGCCACAATTATCGCATGGTTTCGCTGGCCTTATTCTTTCCTTTTTTCCCATCGTTGCTTTCTCTAAACCTAGTGCGTTTATACTAAATAGCTGTTCATTCATATTAAGTAGCGAGGCAATCGTTGCTACAGGTGTTTTATCGGTCAACACGAGAGTCTGGGCCAGTACGCCATGTGCGGCACTTACTTGAAAGCCCAACATGATTGGTTAGATAAGCTTAGCAAGAGCTACGGCAATAGATGAGCCTTTAGCCACAAGATTACCCCACAATTTCATGGAAACAGAGGGGGGCGTAGTCATAAGGGATAATTAGAAAGGCGATATATAAAGAGGCATAAAAGAGTAAGGACAAATGTCCATGCTTGGAATATTTTAAACTTTTGTTACTTAGTACCGCATAAAAGGACGTGGCACTATTAGTTATGCTACATTCAATTGGCATATTGTTTTATCAAAAAGATTAGCTGTAAGAAAAGGACATTTTTCTAATCATGATAGCGTTTAAATATTCTACTATTGCTTTTGCAGTCACTATTTCACTTTTAACAGGATGTGGTGGTGGAGGTGGCTCGTCAGATAATCCGCCTGTGGCAACAACCCCTTCTACACCAACAACTCCCGTAGAAACAGCGCCTAAGTGGGAGGCCGGTATTTACGAGCCTCAATCTCGCTTTATCGCAAAGTGTGAAAACCCTCGACGCGGCACAGACCCTTTTACTGGAGATGCATATCCAGATACACAGGGCTCAGCTTTGGAAGAAAAGCTATGGTTACGTTCATGGACCAACGAAACTTACCTCTGGTATGACGAAGTGCCAGACAGAGACCCTGCAAACTATTCTATTTTAGATTATTTCGACTTGCTGAAAACAAATGAGGTCACCGCAAGCGGTAATCGTAAAGATCAGTTCCATGGGTCTATAGATACGGCAGAATACAATGCGTTGTCGCAGTCAGGTATCTCATCGGGTTATGGCTTTAATTGGAAGCAAGGCTCGGTAACCGTTCCTAGATGGCGAACGGTAAACTTTACCGAACCAAACTCTCCCGCAGCAACGGCGAACGTACCTAGAGGTGCAGTGTTAAAGCGTGTAAACGGTATAGATTACATTAACGACAACACGCAGCGCGGTGTTGATATTCTTAATGCAGCGCTATTTCCTGATAAACCAAGTATTGTAACAAATTTCGAGTTCAGGCTTCCTGATGACTCTTCGCTTTCTGTAGATTTAACGTCTAGCGATATTGTTTTGAGCCCTGTGCAAAATGTTAAAGTGCTAGATTCCCAAAATGGCCGTGTGGGTTACTTCCAATTCAACGCCTTTCTTACTTCCGCGCAACAAGATTTAGTTGACGCGTTCGACAGTTTTGTTGAACAAAATGTTACCGAACTTGTTATAGATCTTCGCTATAATGGTGGTGGTCGACTTGCGTTGGCTTCTCAGCTTTCCTACATGGTCGCCGGTCCTAGTCAAACAAATAACGCAATATTTGAAACTCTGCGTTTTAACGATAAAAGCCCTTCAATTAACCCGGTCACGAGGGAGCCAATTCGCCCAACCCCTTTTTATGACAAGGTAATTGATTATAGTGAAAGCGAATTCACCGATGTTCAGTTGCCCAGCCTATCTTTGACGAGGGTTTATGTGTTAACCACAGACGCTACCTGTTCAGCCAGTGAAGCGGTAATGAATGCACTTAGGGGAATTGACGTAGAGGTAGTGCAAATTGGCTCTAGAACATGCGGAAAACCCTTTGGCTTTTATCCTACCGATAACTGTGGTGAGACGTACTTCACCATTCAGTTTCAAGGTGTAAACAACAAAGGGTTTGGTGATTATGCAGATGGTTTTAGACCTGCTAGTACGCCAAACTTCGATTTTGAGTTACCTGGGTGCAGGGTTGAAGATGATCTTTCAAAAAGCTTGGGCGATCCGAATGAAGGCATGCTTTCTGCCGCCTTACACTATGCTGCTACAGGGTCGTGCCCTGAAGTTGCATCATCTAATGGTTCGGCGCTCATAGAGGATACAAGCGGTTTCGAAAACGCTTCATCTGATAAAAAACTTATACCAATTGAATCGCCTGAACAACGAAGAAAAACTTTCATTTTGCACAATAAAATAGACCAACCTGTTATTGAGAAGCGCAAGTGATGTTGCATTTCAATAAGGCGATGCTGCTTATTGCTTCAATGGCAATGTCACTTATTGTGGCAAGTGGCTGTGCGTCTGCCACAAAGGTTGATTTACGTGAAGCGCTGGCGAAGACATTGAACGCGAGTCAGAAGCAAAGTGTTGAAGACACCATTAGCACATGGTTTGGCGGCGCAAAGATTACCATTGCAGATGATGCGTTTAGTAAAACACCACAGTTAATCATTGAGCGAAAAGCGCAACGTGATAGCAGGGGGCTACCTGTAGAAGGAAGACACGATAACCCTGTGTTTAGCTTCACGTTACTGAGTAATGGTGAGCAATGTATATTGCGTAACGAACAAAGTGGTGAACTAGCCAAGCTTGAAAGTGTAAGCTGCTATTTTGTAAGCGACGCATAACTAAAGGTTTATTGGGTATAGCCAATGCCAACCGCTTTTTCTTACGCGTAAACGTAAAACGCCCAATGTTTTTTAGCATTGGGCGTTTTGTTTTTTAACGTAAGCGCTTCTAGCGTTTTTGTGTACTTGGCTGTTTTTGTGAACGGTGACGCTTAGTGCCACTTGCATTATTCACTTTTCCAGAACTGCCGCCGTTTCTACCAGACTTGTTGCCATTAGCGCCGTCGTTTGCGTTAACGGTGCTAGCGTCGCCGGTATTGCGTCTATTTTTAGTACTAGAATTACCGCCAGCTCCTCTGCCTTTCCCGTTTTTGCCTTGGAACGAAGGTGGTAGGCCGGTGTGTTTAGTTAATGCGCGCTCTCCACGACGACCTTTTTGTGCTTTCTGGCGCTTCTCATCAGCGGTTTCTGGCGGAACCAAGTGCTGCGGCCCTCGGCCAATTAAGTCTTCGCGACCCATACGTTTAAGTGCTTCACGAATTTGCGCAAAGTTCTTCGGATCGTGATAGCGCAGCATCGCCTTGTGAAGCCTGCGGTGAATTTCGCCTTTTGCAGAAGGTACCTCTTCACTGTCTTTAGTGACTTTGCGAAGGGAATTTACCTCGGTATGGTACATGGTTGTAGCCGTTGCCATAGGCGACGGATAGAAGTTTTGTACCTGATCCAGCTTGAATTTATTCTCTTTAAGCCAAATTGCTAGGCTTAACATATCTTCATCTGTCGTACCCGGGTGCGACGCAATGAAATACGGAATGAGATACTGCTTTTTACCTGCCTCTTGAGAGTACTTATCGAACAGTTCTTTAAAGCGGTAGTAGCTGCCCATGCCCGGTTTCATCATTTTAGACAACGGACCATCTTCAGTATGTTCAGGCGCTATTTTCAAATATCCGCCCACGTGATGAAGTGCAAGCTCTTTTACATACTCTGGGTCTTCCACTGCTAAATCGTAACGCACACCCGACGCTATTAAGATTTTCTTAATACCCGGTAAATTACGAGCGCGACGGTATAAGTCGATAGTTGGCTTGTGGTCGGTGTCCATGTGCGCACAAATACTAGGGTACACACAAGAAGGGCGACGACAGGTTGCTTCAGCTTTTGGACTTTTACAGCGCAAACGATACATGTTGGCCGTTGGGCCACCAAGGTCTGAAATAACGCCAGTGAAGCCTGGTACTGTGTCGCGAATTTGCTCAATTTCTCGAATAATTGAGTCTTCAGAACGACTTTGAATAATACGACCTTCGTGTTCGGTAATAGAACAGAAGGTACAGCCACCGTAACAGCCACGCATAATATTAATGCTGAAACGAATCATATCGTACGCCGGTATTTTTGCATCGCCATATACAGGGTGGGGCACACGCTGATAAGGCAAATCAAATACCGCATCCATTTCTTCGGTTTCAAGAGGCATAGCCGGTGGGTTTATCCATATGTGCCTATCACCATGGCGCTGCATGAGCGCGCGAGCACAACCTGGATTGGTTTCTTGGTGCAAAATACGCGACGTGTGTGCATAAAGCACTTTGTTGTCTTTTACCGTTTCATAGGCTGGCAGCTTAACGTAAACATTTTCCCATGGTTTACGCTTTTCTTTTTCTTTTTGAGGCGGCTGAATAACAATAGGCGCGGCTTCGGGCGCTTCGCTGCTTTTCGTGTCTTTATCTTGCGAATCGCACTCGGGCTCCATTTGGTATGGGCTCGGAATAGCGTCAATTTTGCCTGGTCTGTCTAGAGAGGTAGAGTCTACGCCTTGCCATTCTGGTAAGGCTTCTTTTACGATAATCGCGGTACCGCGAATGTCTCGCAAATCAGCAATATCTTCACCTGCCGCTAAGCGATGAGTTACTTCGACAAGAGGACGTTCGGCGTTACCAAAAAACAGCATGTCGGCTTTCGAGTCGAACAATACCGAACGACGTACTTTTTCACTCCAGTAATCGTAATGCGCAATGCGTCGTAAACTGGCTTCAATGCCGCCAACAATAACAGGTACACCTTTAAAGGCTTCACGGCAACGTTGCGAGTATACGGTAACCGCGCGGTCTGGGCGCTTGCCGCCCACGTTGCCAGGCGTATAAGCATCGTCGTGACGTAGCTTTTTATCAGACGTATAACGATTAATCATCGAGTCCATATTACCGGCTGTGACGCCGAAATACAGGTTGGGCTTGCCCAGCTTCATGAAGTCGTCTTTACTGGTCCAGTCTGGCTGAGAAATAATACCTACACGAAAGCCATGCGCTTCAAGCACGCGGCCAATTACCGCCATTCCAAAGCTAGGATGATCTACATAAGCATCGCCAGTAACCAAAATAACGTCACAACTGTCCCAGCCAAGGGCATCCATTTCTTCTTTCGACATAGGTAGAAACGGCGCTGTGCCTAAACAGTGTGGCCAGTATTTAGGATAAGAAAACAGGCCGCGATCGGCCTTAATGGTGGCTTGCATAGTAATCACATCTAGATAAATCAGGGAGTTGCTAAACTTTATATAAGACAAAGTTCAGAATTATGATGTAATTATAACAGTCTTGGTCATGGTTAGGTATAGCACTGTCATTAAATAACGGTGCTTTGTATACTCATGATATCTTCTACACGCTAGATAGCTCAATGCAGATAAGATACGAGTTTACTTAACGTGGCTTGGCACTGCATGTACACATTTATTAGTTAACGTATAAATGCGATGGTAGCAGGGCAGAATATAAGTAAGCCTTTTACACTGAATAACGGAAAACACTCGACACTATGGCATATTGGCTTTTTAAAACAGAACCTGATGCATTTTCTATTGATGATCTTTCAAATCGTCCCGATCAGACCGAACCGTGGGATGGCGTGCGCAACTATCAAGCACGAAACTTTCTGCGAGATGGCGTTAAGTTGGGAGACAAGGTGTTTATCTACCACTCTAGCTGCAAAATAGTGGGTATCGCAGGTGTTGCTGAAGTAGTAAAAGCTGGGTATCCCGACACCACGCAATTTAATCCTGAATCACGCTATTTCGACCCCAAATCGAGTGAAGATAACCCGCGTTGGTATAGAGTCGACGTAAAGTTTGTTGAAAAGTTTCCACAGGTCCTTCCGCTATCGGTGATAAAAGGGATGGAAAGTATTCGTGAACTACCTCTTGTAAAAAAAGGCGGAAGATTATCAATAATGCCTGTTGAAGAGAGTGAATGGCAGCAACTTTACGCAGCTGCCAAAAGCGTTTAAATCGCAAAATGTGGAAAATGCGGAAGTAAAAAAATGCTAGTTGCCTAGCGTAAATTTGGTATCAGCATCACGTAGAAGGAATAGAGCAAAACACGCGCCCCACATTGGCCATGCAGCAAAGAACAGTAAGTGATTAAATGCGTCTAAATATTGTGGGAAAGACGAAAGCGTAGAGCCACCGTGAAGCAAAAAAATAAGGCCGTACGTGTATTTTTTAACAAGGCCTGCTAGGAACGCCAGCACTAGCGCTAGCTGAAACGCGCCCATAATGTAAACGGCTGTTTCTGGCACACCGCCAATACCATAGAACTTTTCGAAGATAGCCATGCCGTGAGCAGGGTTAACAAATTTATCTAAGGTCCATACGAACATAACAATAAAGATGGTTACGCGAAGAGATAACAGAGACCATTCCAGACGTTTTTGAATATCATTGGTATTTTGCATAAATGCTCCAAAAGTATAATGTTGTGAATATACTAGAACGACTGTTCAAAATAAAAATTTCAATTAATTCTGTAATTTTTAATAAATTTTAAAAATTAAATGTACTGAAATTTTTTGTGATGCGTATCGGTCTTGTCGAACAAGAAATAAAAATACGGACTCGTTAATGAAAAAAACAATCGGCCTTGCCGTTAGCACACTTGCACTTGCCATAAGCCAATCACTGTCAGCTCAGCAATTGGCTGACATCGAAGTGGTTGAAGTAAAAGGCAATCAACAAAGCGTTGATACCCTAAACCCAGGTGACAACACGCTAAAAGGAATATTTGGAAGTGGATTAACCGCGGCCGAGACCCCACGAGCTGTAACCTCACTCTCAGCAGAAGCCATAGAAGCCCTTAACATTGATGATTTGCACGATATTGTTAAAGCCGCACCCAATGCTTATGCCTCAAGTGGCTTTGGTACACCAAGCTTGCCGAGCATTCGTGGCCAACTAGGTGAACTGTTTCAAGACGGAGTACGCAGACAGGCCGGTAATAACGGTTTTGGTTTGCCGTTATCGTTTAACAGTGTTGAGCAAATTGACGTGGTAAAAGGCCCGTCGCCAGTACTTTTCGGTAGCACGCAGCGCAACGGCGGTTTTGTAAACCTGCAAACGAAAGTTGCGCCAACCACGCAAAGTAAGGGTAAAGTTACCCTTCGAGCGGGTCGCTGGGACCAGTATTCCGCGCAAGTTGACTACGGTACGGCAATTGAAGAGGGTAAAAGCGGTATTCGCGTGAGCGCCGAATATTTAGATCACGATAGTTTTTATGATTTTGCAGAGCGCGACAGCACGAACTTATTCGTTGCCTATCGCTATACACCAAGCGACATACTTACGTGGGACGTTAGCGCAGAATATTACGATACCGACTATCCAGATAATGCAGGTATTAACCGTCCAACCCAAGACCTTATCGACAACGGGATTTACATAACAGGGCAGGGCGTACAACCAAATGGTAGCACGGTGCCTGGCGCAGGCGCTATTATTTCGCCCACGGGTGAAGTGGTGATTCCGCGAAACCGAGTGTTCACTAACCCTGATGATGTCAACGGCGCAGAAACTACCGTCATTCGTAGTAATATTGAATATAAACTGGCGGATAACGCAGCACTTCGCAATATTACCTACTATCAATATCTAGAGCGTGAAGAAATTGCGCAAAACAGCTTTGTAGAGATTATTGACGGTGCTGACACGTTTGAAAACCGCACCGAATTAGACTATCAATGGAACGACAACCAACTTACTACTGTTGGGTTAGCGATTCGTTACAACGATGTATTGGGGTATAGCCAATTTACCACTGAGGCAGATAACCCCATTGATTTAACCGGGCCTATTTCAAATCGCGTTATTCCACTTACCGATGCACAAAAAGCGCGTTTGGTTGAGCTTCGCCCGGGTGTATTTGTTTCTCCCGGGGCACAATACGATTTGAATGGCGATGGAAGCGGCGACTTTAATTTGTCTGACACCACAGACTCTACCACTTGGCAGACTGGGCTTGCTTTACAGCAGCGTTCAACCTGGACAGATAAGCTTTCAACTATCGCAGGTGTGCGTGTTGACTACTATGATGTTGAAGCGCGAGACCCGCTTGCGCCAACCTCAGTAGAAGCCGCGTCTGATACCCATAGCGATACGCTTACCAGTTATCAGTTAAGCGCCGTATATAAGTTAACCAGCGATGTTAATTTATATGCTGCGTTTTCAGAAAACGATGCCACTTCAAATAGTATGGCGGGCGGTACAGTTTTAGGAGGCAATAATGAGATTAACCCGCTTAACTTTGCCACCGAAAATACCTTGTATGAAGTAGGCGTAAAATACGCGCCAAATAGCCGCTGGTATGCAGAAGCGGCGGTGTTTGATCAAACCCGAAGCCTGCGTAATCGCGATGGAAGCAACAGCGGTGTTAAAACCCAAGGTTTTGAACTGCAAATGTTTTATCAAGCAGATGATATCTGGATAAACGCTGCATACAGCTACCTAGATGCACGCTTTGATAATTCAGCGGCTTTCCAAGAAACGGCACAAGTGATTGATGCATTCGATAATAGTCGTCCTGACATTATTCAGGGCACTGGCGTGGGTTCGCCGTCTTTCGCTGCCTTTCCTGCGTCCGATAGCCGTGTTCAGGGGATTCCGCCGCAAATTGCGTCCATTAATGCTGGCTGGCAGATTACTGATGATGTTCAACTAGGTGCAAGCGCGCTTTACACCAAGTCATTTCCATTAGATTTTTTGCAGACCGTGCACATACGTGACCAATATACGCTTGATTTGAATGCCGACTATCAAGTGAGCGACGACTTACGCGTGCGATTAGATGTCATTAACGTGACCGATGAAGAGAACTGGCAGCCGTTGTTTGAAGGCGGTTTCTTTGGCGCAACCCTTGTTATGCCGAATATGCCACGTCATGCTCAAGTTACCGTGCAATATGCGTTTTAAGCGCTAAGGATGAATATGTTTAAGAAAATAGCGCTACTAGGGGTTATTGCTGCCGCTATATTTAGCTTCTTTTATTTCGATTTAAATAGTTACTTAACGCTTCAGGGGATGAAAGACTCCCTTGATACTTTTCAAGCGCAAATAGCAGAAAACCCGGTGTTGAGCATAGGCGTCTTTTTCGCTGTTTATGTTGCTGTGACCGCATTGTCTTTGCCTGGCGCTGCAATTCTGACCTTAGCTGCGGGGGCGTTGTTCGGCCTGTTGCAAGGCTTAATCATTGTTTCCTTTGCTTCAAGCGTTGGTGCCACGCTGGCGTTTCTTGTTTCTCGATTTATTTTGCGCGACACAGTGCGTAATAAATTCAAGGAAAAGCTTAAGAAAATTGATGAAGGCGTAGAGAAGCAAGGCGCGTTTTACTTGTTTACCCTGCGATTAGTGCCTGTTTTTCCGTTCTTTCTCATTAATTTGTTAATGGGCCTTACTTCACTTAAAACGTGGACGTTTTATTGGGTTAGCCAAGTTGGCATGTTGGCGGGCACAGCGGTATACGTGAATGCAGGTACCCAGCTTGCACAGATAGAAAGTTTATCTGGCATTGTTTCACCTGGCCTTATTTTTTCGTTTGTATTGCTTGGCATATTCCCTTGGATTGCCAAAGGCATCGTTGCCGTTGTAAATCGTCGTCGCGTGTACAAAGGCTACAGTAAACCAAAAAAATTCGACCGCAACTTAGTGGTTATTGGCGCGGGCGCTGGTGGCTTGGTAACAAGTTATATCGCAGCAGCGGTAAAAGCCAAAGTAACCTTGGTGGAAGCCGGGGAAATGGGCGGCGACTGCTTGAATTATGGATGTGTGCCGAGTAAAGCCATTATCAAATCGGCAAAAGTGGCTAATCAAATGCGTCATGCCGAAAATTACGGTATTGAGCCTGTTACGCCTACTGTGCCCTTTAAAAAAGTAATGAGCCGAGTGCATGAGGTTATAGCAGCCATTGCACCGAACGATAGTGTTGAGCGTTACACCAATCTGGGTGTTGATGTTGTTAAAGGCTACGCGAAAATTATCAGTCCATGGACCGTTGAAATTAAAATGAACGACGGTGGTACGCAAACTTTAACCACCAAAAACATTGTGGTAGCGACAGGTGCAGCACCATTTGTGCCTGACTTGCCGGGTATTAAGGAAAGTGGCTATGTCACTTCTGACACTATGTGGGCGAAGTTTGCTGAACTTGACGACGCGCCCAAGCGCCTGATTGTTTTAGGTGGCGGCCCCATCGGCTGTGAGCTAGCGCAAGCATTCTCCAGACTCGGAAGCGAGGTGACGCAAGTAGAGCGCGAATCTCGCTTGATGGGGCGAGAGGATGCCGATGTCGCCGAGTACGCTGAATCGGTACTAAGAGAAAGCGGTGTAAATGTATTAACGTCTCACGATGCACTTCGTTTTGAACAGCAAGACGGTGAGAAAGTGTTAGTAGTGTCTAAAGAGGGCGTAGAATCTACCGTTGCCTTTGATGAGGTGATTGTGGCGGTAGGGCGTAAAGCACGCTTAAAAGGGTTTGGGCTTGAAGACTTAGGTATTCAATTTGATAGAACAATTGAGACTGACGAATACCTGCAAACCCTCATGCCTAATATCTTTGCAGCGGGCGATGTTGTTGGCCCTTATCAGTTCACTCATGTGGCAGCACATCAAGCCTGGTATGCCGCGGTAAACGCGTTATTTGGTACATTTAAAAAATTCAAAGTGGACTATAGCGTTATTCCGTGGACAACCTTTATCGACCCTGAAGTTGCAAGAGTAGGCATTAACGAACGTGACGCTGCAGAGCAAGACATAGACGTGGAAGTAACACGCTATGAATTTGCAGAGTTAGATCGCGCTGTTGCCGAGAGTGCACGAAAAGGCTTTATCAAAGTGCTTACACCACCAGGGAAAGATAAAATACTGGGTGTGACGATAGTGTCAGAGCACGCGGGAGATTTATTAGCCGAGTTCGTCATCGCTATGAAGCACGATTTAGGACTAAACAAGATTCTGGGGACCATTCACGCCTATCCCACTTGGGCTGAAGGCGCAAAGTATACGGCAGGTAATTGGAAGCGCGCTAACGCACCAGAAAAGCTGCTTAGCTATGTAGAAAAGTTCCACACATGGCGCAGAGGCTAAGTGTAATGGCTAGTTTGATGGGCGTGATAGAAATGATGGGGCGTTTCGCTAAAGCGGCGTCCTATAACTCAGCGTCTTTTAACCCAGCAGTATGGTGTTCAACGAAAACGCGAGTACTCAATACAGGGTGTTTAGCACTAAGTAGACTTATTCTGCTTACCCTTTGCCTGAGCTTTTCAGTTCAGGCACAGTCTGAAGGCGACTTACATAGCCCGTTCAATAAGTTATTGGGTAAGCATGTAAGGCCAATTGCCAATGGTGCAAGCACGCAAGTTGATTATGCTGGGTTTAAGCAAGACAGCGCCCAATTAACTCAGTATTTGAATAGCTTGGCAAGCGTAAAGAAAACCGCTTTCGATAGCTGGGATAAAGACGTACAGCTGGCGTTTCTTATTAACGCTTACAATGCCTACACCATTGATTTGATCCTTACCGAGTATCCGGATTTAGAATCTATTCGCGACTTAGGAAGCTTTTTCTCTTCGCCTTGGAAAAAGAACATCGCGCCTTTGCTGGGTAAAACCCGCACCTTAGACGAAATTGAACATGAACTGATTCGGGGCCCGAATGAAAGCAACCAAAGGTATGATGAGCCTCGTATACATTTTGCAGTCAATTGCGCGAGTATAGGCTGCCCCGCACTTCGCGAAGAGGCCTACGAAGGTGCAACGTTAGATACTCAGCTAGAAGCGCAAACTATGCGCTTTTTAGCAGATACATCGCGAAATAGGATGGACGGCAATACATTAAAAATCTCCAAAATTTTCGATTGGTATCGCGAAGATTTTGAAAGCGCGGGCAAAAACGAAAAGAACTGGCGCGGCACATCAAACCTTTCCCAATTTATTTTGCTGTATAAAGATGCGCTTGCACTCTCATCCGAGCAAGTTTCTTTGTTGAAACAAGGTAATGCTGATATCGAATTTCTTGATTACGACTGGGCTCTTAATGATGCCCAGTAGTGCGGTGTACGGGCGGTTTAGGGCTAAATCGCTTTCAGTGTTATGCGTGTTAATCTTACAAATGGCGTTGCTTACAGTTTTGGTGCTATCGACTTCGGTGAGTATGGCTCTAGCGACTTCTTCCCCAAAACAGAGCAATTTGCAAAAGCAGCCCAGTTCAAAAACGTTCTCCCAACCACAAAAAAATGAACCACAAAAAAATGGCATTGTGCGATTTCATGCATGGGGAGGTAGCGCTCAGGTTAATGGATACCTGCAGTGGGTAGCCACTCAAGTACGCCAGCGCTTTAACATTGAGCTGCAACACGTAAAGCTTGCCGACACCAGCGATGCCGTGTCTCGCGTGCTTGCTGAAAAGGCAGCGGGTAATCATGACAATGGCAGTGTAGATTTAATTTGGATTAATGGCGAAAACTTTGCTGCCATGAAAAAACACCAGCTTCTCAGTAGTGATTGGGTTGCCGAACTTGAAAACTTTGCACTCACTAATCCGGCTGCTAACCCTGCAATGACAACGGATTTTGGTGAACCTACCCAAGGAATGGAAGCTCCTTGGGGTAAAGCGTCGATGGTATTTTACTATCGTAGTGTGCACATGGCATCGCTTGGCATCACAGCCCCAAAAAATATTCACGAACTTCTTCGGTTTAGCGAAAAAGCATCAGGCCGATTTACTTATCCTGTACCTAACGACTATTTAGGAATTAGCTTTATAAAATACGCTGCTATTGCACTTAACGGCGACAAACAAACATTGTTTTATCAGCCCGTTACGGATAAAGCGCTTAAAACTGTGCTGCCTGCGCTGTGGGCGTTTTTAGATGCGCTGCACCCTACCATGTGGCAAGAGGGAGGTTACATGCTGCGCCAAGCCTCGCAACTACAGCGTTTAGTCGGTACAGGTGAGCTAACGCTGGCGTTTTCTTTCACTGCATCTGAAATTCCCTCTGCCGTGACGCGCTTTGATCTACCTGAAGATGTGCGCACTTATGCAATGCAAGATGGAAGTTTAGCCAATGTGCATTTTGTTGGGCTGACTTATAATTCAAGTAATAAGGCCGCAGCAAAAACGGTGGTTAACTTTTTACTCTCACCTGAAGCGCAGGCGAAGAAACAGGCATTGGCGGTGTGGGGCGACGATACGGTTTTAGATCTGACGCAGCTTTCTAAAGCTCAGCAGGCGTTATTTGACGATGAAAATACGCATCCTTCTGCTCTTGATAAATCTAAGTCAACGGTACTTTTTGCTGAGCCTCATGCAAGTTGGACTGACGCGCTGCGCGAAGCCTGGTACCAGCGCTACGGAGCGCGATACTAATGTTCGTTCATTTCACGCTATTTACACGTTGGTGCCTGCTGCTCATACTGTGCATTCCAGTGTTGGCAGGACTTGTTGGTGTAGTGTTTCCTGCACTAGGTTACTTTCCTGCTATTGGCGCCAACGCTATTTCATTTGAGGTTTTTACACGGTTCTTTGCTTTAGATGGTGTGTGGCAAATGATGTGGCTGTCGCTGTTTACGGGCCTTGGCTCAACGCTATTGGCGATTGCAGGCGCATTTTTGCTGCTCGCGGCGTTTTACCGTACAGCCCTGCTTGGTAAAATTCAGGGGCTACTTAGCCCGTTTTTGGTTTTTCCCCATGCGGCAGCAGCTATTGCGTTATTGTTTGCATTAAGCCCCTCGGGGTTATTTGCACGCCTTACCACCTTCGGTAATGACGTTGCCTTACCGGCATCAAGTAGCAGCATTTTCCCTTATGATGAGTTTGGCTTAAGCGTACTCTTCGCGCTTAGCTTAAAAGAGTTACCCTTTATTATTTTAATGACACTTAGCGTGATGTCTCAGCCGTTGGTACAAAAAAAGTTAAACGGTTACGTGCAAGTAGGTAATACGCTTGGCTATTCTCACATCGCGAGCTTCTTTAAACTGGTCATTCCCCCCATTTTTGCCCAAATAAGGCTGCCCATATTGGCAGTATTGGTGTTTGCTACTTCAAATGTAGAAATACCGCTTATTTTAGGGCCTAACAACCCCAGTACGTTGGCCGTAGCAATTATGCACTGGTTCAACCATATTGATTTGTCTATGCGATTATTAGCAAGCAGCGCAGCAGTGGTACAAGTGGCGATATCTGCCATTGCATTGCTCATGTTCTTTGGTATTGAGCTTATGGTTAAGCGCATTGGAAAGTACAGCATTGTAAAAGGTAAACGCCCCATGGCTGACTCCCTCATTCAAGGGTTAGGCTTTGGCATATTGGTACTTTATGTCGTATTGATTTGTGCGGTGGTGTATACCGTAGTTACGTATTCTTTTGCTAAGCACTGGCATTATCCCACGCTGCTGCCAGAAGGGGTTACCTTACTTCACTGGTCTACAGCATTAAGCGCAATAGCTGCGCCGCTAATTAATTCATTGATACTTGGTATGTTAGTAAGCACAACGTCTCTTATTCTTGTGTTGTTTGCCCTTGAAAGCGAGCAACTCAAACCTGCCAATGCATTTACGGCCAACGCTTTTTCTATCTCGATATTTCTGCCGCTTTTGGTGCCTGGCGTCGCATTTTTGTATGGTTTGGTTTGGTTCCAGCAAATTGTTTTACAAAATGCAGTATGGTTTCACACGTTTATTGCGCACATGGTGTATGTGTTGCCGTATGTGTTTTTATCTATGGCGGTGGCGTACCGGAAGTTCGACAATCGCTATGCTTGGGTAGCCCAAAGCTTAGGCAAAACGCCGTGGCAGGTGTTTTATTACGTCAAACTTCCCTCTATGATTGGCGCCATTTTAGTGGCCTGGGCACTGGGGCTTGCGATCAGTTTTAGCCAGTATTTACCTACATTACTTGCGTCTGGCGGTACTATACCCACCGTTACCACCGAGGCCGTAGCATCAGTATCGGGAAGTAGCACAAGGTTAACGGCGGTGTTTGTGATTGTTCAAGCTGTTATGCCGCTTGTTGGGTTTGCTCTAGCGTGGTCTTCTGATGCTTTTTTGGGTGAAAAACGCGGTAACTCAGTACCAATAGTGAAAAACGAAAAGAAAAAGGGCGTACTGCACAGTGCTTAGTTTAGAGAATATTGTTATTTATCGCGACAATGTGGAGCTACTTAACGTTAATGCCTGCGTGGAAAATGGACAAGTGTTAACGGTAATGGGCCCAAGCGGCTCGGGTAAATCTACCTTACTTCAAGCCATAGCGGGTCAGCTTCATGCGCCGTTTCGTTGTAGTGGAAGCATTAAGATAAACAATGTTGTGATTAACGACAAAGACGCGCATTTGCGCAAAGTAGGCATGATGTTTCAAGACGCACTGTTGTTTGAACACATGACGGTGGGAGAAAACATTGCCTTTGCAATGCCTGAAGATGCGCCGAAAGGCAAACAAGCTAGAAACAATGCTATTGAAGAACTGTTAGGGGCTGTAGAGTTAGAGGGTATTGCGCATCGCGCGGTAAACACACTTTCTGGTGGTCAACAGGCGCGAATAAGTTTATTGCGAACCTTAGCTTCACAACCCGACGTTGTGCTGTTAGACGAGCCTTTTAGTAAGTTAGATCTTACCTTGCGCGGACAAATTCGAAGCTGGACATTTAAGCAGCTTCAAACGCGAAATATACCCGCCGTATTAGTGACCCACGACAAAGACGACGCGATGGCGGCAGGCGGCGACATTATCGAGTTATCACCATGTTAGATGCAAAAGTGACTCCTTTCATTAAACCGCTACTAAAACCGCTTATTAAAGCGCTGGATAGCAGAGGTATCTCTCCTAATCAGGTTACTCTTGCTGGCTTTTTTACCGGTATATTGGCGGCACCCTTTATAATTCTTAACTGGTGGAATGTGGCGCTTGGTTGCATCATATTAAATAGAGTGTTTGATGGCATAGACGGTGAGCTAGCGCGCTACCAAAAAAGTAGCAGTAGTGCCGGGGGCTATTTAGATATTTGTTTAGATTTCCTTTTTTATGCTTCTATTCCGTTGGCGTTTGGTATTGCAAACCCTGAGGAGTGGGGCATACCAGCCATGGTGTTGTTAGCCACCTTTATTGGAACGGGCAGCAGCTTTTTGGCGTTCGCTATTGCGGCAGAGAAATTTCAAATAGACAGGCCTCAGTTTGCTAATAAAAGCTTTTACTACATGCAGGGATTAACTGAAGGCACTGAAACCATATTAGTGTTTTTGGCGTTTTGTATATGGCCTGACTATTTCGCGCCAATTGCCTATGTGTTTGCTGCAGCGTGTGCCGTTACGGTTATTACGCGTATAGCTGGTGGTTTCACCACGCTTGATAATGTAGAACGCAAAAGATAGAACGCAAAAAGTAGAGCGCGGGACATGGGCGCAAAAGATAGAGCGTAAAAAGTAAGGCAGTGATAAAACGGTATATATGACGGTAAATAAACAACCGTATTTTAAGAACAAGGGCCAAAACAAACATATTAAAGGTGATACACGTTGGATAACGCGTCTGTTATTCGCCTAAGCATATTTTTAGGCGTATTTGCTGTTATGGCTTTACTTGAAACAGTTAAGCCAGCAAGAAAAGCCGTACTTGATAGAAAATCCCGCTGGGTTGGCAATTTATCCATGGTGGTTTTGGGCGCGGTAGTGTCGCGAATAATTCTGCCAGCGACGTTAGTGGGTGTGTCTTTATGGGCGCAACAAGAGGGTGTAGGGCTTTTTAACGCTGTTATGGCTGCTAAGCCAGATTCCATCACGCCTAACGATGGCGCACTTTCTTCAAACATCATTTTCATTTCTATTGTGGCAATAAGCATTTTACTGCTTGATATGATTATTTATTGGCAGCACCGACTTTTTCACACTGTGCCTTTGTTGTGGCGGGTTCACAAAATGCATCATGCCGACAGCCATGTCGACACCACCACGGGCCTGCGCTTTCATCCTATTGAAATAGCGATAAGCTTAGGTGTGAAAGCAGTAGCGGTAGTCTTATTAGGTGTTCCGGCTGTGGCCGTTGTTATTTTTGAAGTGGCGCTTAATGGCTTTTCGCTTTTTAATCACGCCAATATTCGTTTGCCGCAAAAGTGGGACGACAGAGTAGGGCTGGTGCTTATCACCCAGCGTTTGCATCGTATTCATCATAGCCAAGCGAAAAAAGAGTCTAATTCTAATTATGGGTTTAGCGTGTCGTGGTGGGATAGGCTGTTTAATAGTTTTACGCCACGGGCCGAACACAGCGATGAAACGCTGCCGATCGGTCAAAAAGATGTGCCAGCAGTAAAAGAAAATGCATCAATACTTGCTTTGCTTCTTCAGCCGTTTAAATCTAAATAATGCCGAGAACCCCTAACGCTTTTAGTACAAGATAACCCGTACCTAATTGAAGTAGCATTCCGACAATAAGAAACACGCCATCGCGGTTGGTCATGCCAAGGGCGGTAATGCAAAGTGCTAGTGCAGGGAGCGCTACTGCGAAAGGAATCACCTCTAAAGGAATCATGCAAAGGGATGCAATGGCACAGTAACCCGCAATGAAGTTTTTCCCTGGTGTTTTTGATAAAAAAGTGAGTCGAGGCTTAAGGAGTTTCTCTGTCTTTCGAGCGTAAGGCTTGGCACGTTGAATTGCACTATCAAGTTTGTCAGTAGTGATTTCTTTTTCACTTATCCATTTAGGAATCCATGGGCTTGAATTACCTATGGCAACTTGAATACAGATAAAAAACAACATTATTCCGCACAATGTAGGTACACCCGGAATAGCGCCGGTGGGGAGCAGGGCAATTAGCGCTGGTACTAATAGTAAAGGGCCGAACCCTCTGTCCTCAAAACGCTCGATAATGTCACCCAAACAAGTTTTGTTATCTTGTTCTTGCTCATCTTGCATTTCATCCAACAGTTCTACAATTGAGTTGTTCATTATAAAAATATAATTCCATTTTACAGTTGTTCCTTCAATCAGTACGAATTGACCTCAATTAAGTTTAATCACGTAATAAGCTGCTTATTGAATGGGAAAAAGTTTTTTCAACTGTCGAAAATGTACTGCTACATTTAATGGATAGTTGTTGGTGAGAACTACATTGAATACGCAAGATATACTTTTAATTCTTCGTCAAATGCCGTCTAGCATATTATTTAAATGCCCAGAAAGAGGCCACGTATATGCTAGCAAGGGCTTTGAAAGAGATTTCGGGATAAGTGAAATGGGTGCTTCGCAAGGGCAGTCTATCGTGTTCTTCGATCCTCAAACCAAAACGCAAATTCCCGAAAATGCCAACCCTTTTTCTATGGTAAATTCCGGCAAATCGGTATCTCAACAGCTTAGGCTTCAAACTGATTCACGAACAATGAACTGCTTTGTAAAAAGCGACATTCTTAATACGCCACTTGGCGATTGGGTGGTATTGCGAGTAAAGCCGAATTCAACGGAGCTTTTTGCCGACAATAGTAAACATTCAGCAGTGAGCAAACATATTGTTTTCAATCAACTTCTCACAGATTTTTCGTCGAAGCTTATAACGGCGGGTGCACATGAACTCGATAGCATTATTGACCAGGCGCTTGCCGCTTTTGGGGAGTTTTGCGATGTCGACAGGTGTTATTTATTTGAATTTGACGAACAAGAAGAGTGTATGTCGAATACGCACGAATGGGTAGCAGCAGGTGTAACGCCGTTTATCGATGAGTTACAGAATATCCCAACCGACACAATGCCATTTTTTATGAGCCATATCTCAAACGGTATATTTAAAGTAGAAGATGTTTCATCAATTCCTGACTCTGCTGCATCTGAAAGAGAGATGTTTCAAGAACAGCGTATTTTCTCAATACTCTGCGTAGGTATAATGGTTGGTGGAAAGGTGTACGGATTTATTGGTTGTGACATTATTGGGAGCCCCTATTCGTGGAAGCCTCATGATATTGAGTATTTGCGCCGAATAGGAGAAATGCTGGGGAACACATTACAAAATCTGCACAACAAAAAGGCGCTTCAAAAAGCGCAAGCTGAACTGTTAGAAGCCAACAAGCAATTAGAGCGTTTAGCCAATATTGATGGTTTAACAGGCATTGCCAATAGAAGGTTATTTGATATTACATTAGAGCTGGACGTGGCGAGATGTATTGAACAACGACTCTCTTTGAGCCTGTTGCTTATTGATGTGGATTACTTCAAACAATATAACGACACTTACGGTCATGTTGCTGGAGATGCAGTACTTCAGAAAATTGCTGAAACGCTGACTAATAGCTGTGTGGGTAGTGATGATTTGGTAGCCCGCTATGGTGGCGAAGAATTCGTTGTAATTTTGCCTGACACAGACCGCGACACATTAAAAGCGATTGCAGCGCGTATTTTACGCAATGTCTTGTTCTTAGACATTTATCACGAAGCGTCTGATCACGATTGTTCGCTAACCGTGAGTATTGGAATGGTCAACTTCAATGATACTGAGTTGGAAAGTGAGCATTTGAAACATGGAAAGCAAAGTGCATCTTGGCTTGTAGAGCAAGCCGATGAAGCACTTTATCGTGCAAAAAATTCGGGAAGAAATTGCGCTAAATTCTAGCTACAGATAATATTCTTAAGCGAGACTTTGTTTGATTTTTCAATATGTTCTAAAGGTATCTAGATTCACCAGCGTGCAAAGTAAAGGCTGAGCTAGTCCAGCTCAAGTAGCAATACTTGCTCCAATATTCAATCGCTGATTTACCCTAATTTACTTCATATTCTTCTGGTTTTTACCATTCTTTTATCCCCTACCTATACGTTAATGTTACTCAAATTAATCACATTTTAATTTGTGATTGAAAATAATCACAAATGGGAGTGTGATTGTTTTTGTATTTGAAGTGTTGACATGTCATAGTGATGTTGAAAACTGAAAGAAGCGTATTTTACGTGCACGAACGCAAAATCGGCGCAAAGTGAAATGAAAAAAAATAGTACTTTAAAAAGTGAGTCAAAAAGCTTAGTCGGCGTGCTGACAGGCGACATCACCAATTCTCAATCGTTTGGTAATGGTGACTTCGATAATATTCTCGCTGCATTAAGAGAGCAGCTATCAAACTATGCTACACGCTACAGTGGCGATTTTGATGTTTATCGAGGCGATGCATTTCAGCTAGTTGTTAGACAGCCACAGCACTGCATGCAAATTGCGATACGGCTACGACTAGCATTAAAGGCTTATTCCCCAAGCGTAGATGTGCGAATAAGTGTTGCGGTAGGAGAAGCGCAGTTTCGCCCATCAGAAGTTAAAACTGGCACAGGTGAAGCTTTTGTATTGTCTGGGCGAGGGCTCGATTCTATAAAACCTCATTACATCGCTTTTTATAGCAGTGATAAGACGCTAGAAAACCAAACGCAATTGCTTACTCGTTTTGCCGATGCTCATATAAGCGGATTAACACAAACGCAATCGCAGACTTTACTTGCGTATATTGAGGCAGAAGATAAAAGCCACGAAAGTGTAGCGGATATTCTCGATAAAAATAGAAGCAATGTGAGTCGAATTTTAAACGCCAGCAACTATAAGCTGGTGGCCGAATATCTTCGTTACATGGAACAAGAACTCGTTTTATGGCAGCAAGAATACGAGCAAGTTGGCACAGATAAATTTAACAAGGAAGGGTAACGTGTTATTAAGCGAAACAAAAAACGCTCCGTTCACGGCAGGGGCGCACTATGCCAGCTGAAACACCAAATGTGGATATGGCTTTAAATATAGTGAACCCAGAGTTGCTGGTGGGTTTGCTGCTAGCGCATTTACTTGCTGACTTTTACTTTCAACCTTACTCATGGGTGAAACAAAGAAACGAGCGTCACGCACTGGCTTTACCTTTGTACTTGCACGCGTTACTACATGGTTTGTTTGCATTCATTGTGCTTTTACTCTTTTCTGGCAATGTCAGCAAAACCACATTAGTTATCAGCACAGCCATAATAGCGGTTTCTCATTTTAAAATTGATGTTATAAAGTCTTACTGTGCCCAAAATACCACTACATTTATGGCTGACCAAATAGCACATATTATTATGATTCTGGGCGTATTCCTATATGCAACTAATCAATGGCAAAGCGCACAGCAAGTGTTGCAACAGATAGATTTAAAACACCTAGCAGTAGTTCTTGCTTACTTGGCTGTATTAAAGCCTAGCTCGATTGTTATTAAACAATTGTTGTCGCCGTGGAGCGGCGAAGTGCTGACTTCAAGCGCGCAGCCTAAACATCCTAACGACCCTCCAACAATTAGCACAGAAGCACAGCAAACCTTATCGCTAGCGGGGCAACGCATTGGTTATTTAGAGCGTGTGCTTATACTGACATTTGTGCTGCTTAATCAGTTTTCTGCCATCGGATTTCTTATCGCAGCGAAATCTATTTTTCGCTTTGGCGATTTAACCAAGCACCAGGACAGAAAATTAACGGAATATGTCTTGTTGGGTACGTTTACCAGCGTAACCATCACTATCACAATAGGTTTGGCTTGCAGAGCTATGTTCTAGTCCTTGCTGGTAAAAGAACGTGTTTAGTTAAAAACTACTGTTGTATCGTATGTCGCAAAGCGCGAAGTTGCGATATACATCTAACAAGAAAAAGAGCCCTAATTGGGCTGCTAGTTCAAAATAACTAAATTGCTACTTAACCGCTTTCTTTAACTTCTTTGCTGCAGAAGCCGATTCAGTAAGTACTGCTTGTTGATCATGAAAGTGAGAGAAATGCGTTAACTCACACATTAGCTTTGGAATATCATCTAAAGGCAATACATAGCAGGGGTGATCTTTCATCAGTGCCATTAAAGGTAAATGGGGCTCATACGCATCGTCTGGAGATTGAGCAACGGTAATTCCGCCCTGAATGCTGGTTTCAATCATACCCTCTATACCATCATCTAATTTTCCGGTAAGAAGAATAGAGATTGCGCGGTCCTTGTACTCGCGCGCACCTGATTTGAAAAGGAAATTAATTGACGGGCGCCACGTTTCGTTATTAGGTAGTTCAGAATGGAAGATATGGTTATCGTCTACTCCAATATTCAAATTATCAGCAGGTAGGTAAATACAGCCGGAACGAACCAACTCACCGTCTTTTGCTATCTTGACAGGTAAATTCGACTTCGATTGTAGCGCAGTAAGTAAACCAATTGGCTTAACGGTGCTTTCCCTTAATCTGTGAAGTAGAAAAAAAACGGGAGCAGGAAAATCTTCGGGCAATTTAGAAGCTAAGGAAATAAAAGCCCTTACACCACCTGCTGATGCACCTACGAAAAAAACGGGGTTTACTGCAGGGTAGCGTATGAGCTTTGAAGCCACTTTATTTTCCTAAATATTTTTTTAAAAGACTAAACAATGACTTAATTTCTACGGGCTTGGGAACAAATTCGATTATTCCAACATCTTGGCATCGTTGAATGATATCGTTGTGAACGTGAGCAGACACGGCAATAACTTTTGTACCGCTATGCTTACCATTTGATTGAAGTAACTTGAACCTTTCATAAAACTCGAATCCGTCGATGTCATCCATTTGAAGGTCTAAAAGAATCACAGAATAGGTTGTGTCTTTAAGGCGCTCTAATGCGTATCTTCCGTTTTCCGACACATCATACGGCACACCAAATTCATCTAAATATGAAGATAGTATGAATACGTTCGTTTCATTATCTTCTATGATGAGAACTTTTTCGTTATCAAGCCTTTCAAGTTGATACGACTCGTTACTTTCGCTTTTTAAAGGCCCTCTTATGTAAGAGGGAGTGCGAAGTGGCAGTGTAACTTTAAACGATGAACCTTTACCTTCCTCGCTGCTTACTTCTATTGTTCCACCGATAAGGTTAATAAGCTCTTTAATAATTGACAAGCCTAGGCCTGAACCACCGAATCTTCTCGCGATACTGGAGTTTGCTTGGGTAAATTTATCGAATATTTGTTTAACGCTTTCTTCAGACATCCCGATTCCAGTGTCTACCACTTCAATCACTAGGAAATATATAGTCTGCTTCCAACTACCGTATGCTTTGACTTTGACTGAACCAGCGTTAGTAAATTTTATCGCATTAGACAAAAGGTTCGTAATAATCTGTTGAATACGTAGAGGATCGCCGACGAATTGCTCTGGCAAGTTTTTATCAAGCGTTGCAGAAATTGCCACGTCCTTCTTTTTCTTGTCAACAGAATAAAGGTCGATTAAGTCTCGAATAATCTCTTGAATTGAAAACTCTGTGTATTCAAGAACGAGTTGACCGGTTTCAAGTTTTGCAAAATCTAAAAGGTCGTTTAATAACGCTTTTAACTTGCCTGTGGCGTTATTCAAAATGTTGAGCAAGCGCTCTCGCTTGTTTTCATCTGATACATTTAATCGAAAAACTTCGTTAACACCCACAATAGCGTTAAGTGGCGTTCTAATTTCATGACTCACGTTTGCTAAAAACTCAGTCTTCGCTTGGCTTGCGCGGTGGGCTATTAGGCGTTTTTCTTCAAGCTCGTTCTGTTGAAGCTTATTTGATGTATTATCTATAAAACTTAAAATTGCACCATCAACGTTATTATTAGTGGAAACGAAAGGCATAACGTGAACATCAAAATGCCTACCATCACTAATAACTTGAGCGACTTCCTCTTGTTCCGCCCTTATAACATTGTTAACTAACTGTACGATTTCGTCTGACTTAAAAATACTCTCTAATCGAGTGCTAAAATTCGACAAGTTCTCTTGTAAGGAAAAAAAGTTTTTCGCCGCAACATTGGCTCTTAAAGCGTTAAGGTTTTTGTCGACATACACCAATGGAAATTGAAGTGAATTTTTAAGATTGACCAGCTGGTTTGAAACATGCTCGAGTGCTGTCGTTTTTTCGTTAAGCTGATCGTTCATCGTGACCAACTCTTCGTTTGTCGACTGCAATTCTTCGTTAGTGGTTTCTAGCTCTTCGTTAGACGACTGTAACTCTTCATTAGAAGACTGAAGCTCCTCGTTCATAGATTGAAGCTCTTCATTAGACGTTTCGAGCTCTTCTATAACCGTTTGAATATGTTCCCTTGCCATTGATAATTCATCTTCCAGCTCCTTGACACGTTGGGAATTGTTATCTGCAAGGGTTTGCTCACCTGGCTCTTTAAGCTCACCCACGCGACTAAAGCAAACTAACAAGTATGTTTCTGAAGACTCATCCAGAGAAACAGGAAGTACCGACATCTTAACTTGATAAGCTTTACCTTCAATCGAAAGCCTGCGTGGTTGCCCTTCGGAAGCTGCTTTGGTTCTCACTGCCTTGTAAACAAGCGGTCGAATTTCATGCTTGAAGATTTCAATTATAATCTCACTTAAATTGAGTGAAGGCTTGCCTTTTGAAAATTTCAAATAGCTCGAACTTCTTCCGTAACTATGCTCTATATCAAGATTATCATTTATTAATATACAAGCATCGCCGAGCTGTTCAATAAGCGTCTCGGGCAAATTTGGAGCCGAAGAATCTTCTACTGTCGAGCGGTTATTAGTGGTAAAACTTCCTGATGTTTTACCGCTTAAATAGAACCTCTGTGGGTTAAAAGAAGTCACGCTACGTTTCTGAAAAATACGCTCTTGAGAGTGTATAGTTCTAAAGATATCTGTGACTTGAGATGTACTCTCTGATTTTCCCAAAAACATGTAACCACGATCTCGTAGCGAATAATGGAAAATGCGATAGACTTTTTTCTGCAATTCCTGTTCAAAGTAAATAAGCAGATTACGACATGTAACGAGATCAATGCGTAAGAAAGGTGGATCGTCGACAATATTGTGGCCAGAAAACAAAATAACGCGTTTTAGTTCGTCAATAACTTCAAAACCATTATTTTTTTTCTTGAAATACTTTTCTCTAAAAATAGGTGGTACATCTGCCATAGATGCTTCGCTGTACACGCCGCGTCGCGCCACTGCGAGTGCGTTAGTATCAACGTCAGTGGCGAATATTTGATGATCGCCAGTGGCGAGTTCATCTAATCCTCCCAAGGCCTCTGTCAACATTATCGCGAGGCTATATGCTTCCTCACCAGTTGCGCAACCTACCACCCACAATCGCAGTGGCTCCCCCTCGCTTTTTTGAGAAACTATATCGCTAAGTATGGGAGAAAGTTGCTTGAATGTGGCTGGGTCTCTGAAGAAATTTGTTACAGATATCAATATGTCTTTATATAAAAGCTCGACTTCATCTGGTTCTCGACGCAGTAAGTCAACATATGAATTAAAATCGTTGAGGCGTTTAGCCAGCATACGCCTTTCAATTCGACGTTGCAGCGTGGCTTTCTTATATTGCTTAAAGGAAACGCCACATTGTTTACGAACAATTTGGATCAGCTCAGCAAATCTATCCTTTGATTCACTCGCGTCTAGTTTTGCACGTATAGCCTTTGGTAATTTAGAGCTTAAATCGCTTAAATGCTTACCTATGTCATCTGGGTCCAGAATAAAATCAACGCATTCGCTGTCAATTGAAGCATTTGGCATTCCATCGTAACCCGCCGATTTAGGCTCTTGAGCATAAGTGCAGCCACCAGATGCTCGAATAACTTTCACGCCATGCGCTCCGTCTGAGCCAGTACCTGACAGCACAACGCCAATGCTCCGTTCACCTTTTTGTTCAGCCAACGATTTAAATAATGTATTTACAGAAGGTTTGGCTAAGGCTTTAGCGTCAGGTTTCGCAAGGTGAATGGTATTATTGACAACGAAGACGTCGTATTTGGGCGGTGTGATATAGACCACATTGGGTTGTGCTTCTACCCCATCTACAATGGTTTGCACTCGTAGGGGCGTTACGCGCTGAATCAACTCTGTTAGTTTACTTTCATGCTTTGGCGACAGGTGTAACGCTATTATGTAAACCATATTCGCGTCGGTGGGCAGCTCTTTACACAATGCCTGAATTGCATCAAGGCCACCAGCAGACGCACCAACGCCAACCCAGAAAAAAGACTGTTCAGCCACGGGCATGTCCATTCAACTATCTCGTTATACTATAAAAGTGAATAACCATCATAGCGTGAGGTAGCAATGAAAGCTATTGATATCTTAGGGAAATATAACGTGAAAGCTCGGCTGTGCAAATTTTTAAAAAAGTCATCACAACATGCTAAATAAAACTATTAATCTCGCGGTGCCTAATAAGAAAAGCAAACTCTACAAGTGTATTTCATTTACTTTGGGCAAGTGGCTCAATTATATCGTGGGTCGGAACTCAACAATTTCCTCAATTATCACTAACCATTGCGCTTCACAAATTCAATAGGCGTGTTGCTTCCCTTCGCTTCAATATTACAATTAAGGTTGTTTTTAAGGACTAAAGCGAAATAGCAGTAGGAGGGCACACATTTTGCGGGTATAAGTGCGGTGCGTTTACATTCTCTAGAATGATTCCCTTTTTAATCTAGCCTTTCCTTTGAAATAGCTATATCTATGAATACTTAACCTTTCTGTTTGGCCTCATGTAACAACACCAAACCCAATTGTGCTTACACAAAGGTAACGAAATCTTCTTTTAACGCAGCACTGAATTAAGCGCTTCGCGTAGCTATGACGGAGAACGACTTGGTTAGTTTTGCACGCTATATTTTGATGAAGCTCTAATGTACAAAATGGCTTCACTTTCATCTACATTACGAATTATGTGGTGCGCTGCAGCTGATGATTCAATATAGCTTCCGGCGTTTAGTTGAAACGGCTGGGAGTGTGCGTCTTGCGTGTAATGCAGACCTCCTTTTATAACCACCGCCTTAAATTCGTTGCCACTAGATTTAATTGAACCATTAAACCCTTTGGGAAGCTTGATCAGTGTGCCGTAAACACCGTTGGTATTGCCCCAAAGGTAAGTGGTAGAAACGTTTTTCGCCGTTATATTTACAAGGTCACTTTTTTGAAGCCACACCATATTATCGACGTGCAAATTGATTGGACGCTGGCCATTGTCAAATTGCTCTCTTGATGGCTTTACAAGGTACGGCCCTTCATCAATTTCTAAGTAGATGAGGTTAGTCTTGTCGTTTGCTGCAGTGATGTGATCTTCGCCAGCTGGCTGAGTCCAGAAAGACCCTGTAGGCATCCACATTTTTGTTGCCTGTGGGTCGTCATTATGCATTTCTCCCTTTATCACAATACCTCGATAGGTAATGTTGTGAATATGCGGAGGCGATTCAAACCCTTTGTTAAAGCGAACCAGCATGCCCGTAGCGGTGTTTTTGGTTCTGTCGCCCCATAAATCGGCTGCGCCCGGGCTTTTGTCGCCACGCGCTGGGTTTAAATAGCCCCAATCCACCTGCTCTACAGCAACGACTTTGGTTTCTGCACTGGCATGCATTGAACAGCTTGAGCATGCCAGCATGAGAGTAGTGAACGCTACTTTGGCGTTTGATTTACGTGTCATCGTTACCTCCCTAGTAACTATTGAGGTGTTGCTCTTAAATGTGCTTTAGAGTGTATTCATTAAAGAATTGATAATAAACGGCTAAGAACCGAAAAGACTTTCTTGAAAATATTGATAATCAACCAGCGAAAAATAGGAAAGATAACAGTGAACACTGAATTTTGGTTTTAGAGTGAATAGTTTGAGGTAGATGAAAAATGAATGTATTGACTGAATCAGATCACCAATAACATTTTTACAGGCAACTAGGCTAAAGCTTGCTGATTAACCTTTTGTTTATCTGAAATATCCTAACTTTATGAAATTAGTAAACTTTAGACATAAAAAAAGACGTCTTAGGACGTCTTAATTTATTGAATTGGTGGAGCTGGCGGGATTTGAACCCGCGTCCAGAAAATGTCTACCTTTGGTACTACATGCTTAGTTTGTCATTTATTTAACTGCTTGAAACTCCGACAAACAGGATTTCCTTGCAGCTGGCCTGATACTGTTTCGCGGTTCACCCTCAGACAAGGTTCCCTCGCTATCCTACTTGGATGACCTTCCGAATCCCCGCTAGCAGGAAAAGACTAGGGTGGAAGGGCCTATACCGGTTATTAAGCGGCTAGTGCGTAAGTTTCGTCGTTTGCGACTATTTAAATGCGGCTTTTTAAAGAGGCAAACCGCACCTCTGCATGCACCTCCGGCTTCCTAGATCCTGTCGAATCCTAATCAGCCCCGAGTGTGATTTTCAATAATAGCACAAATACTACCTTGTTAAATACATTCTTTTGAAAAAACGCTATTAATTTTAAGGGTTTGCCGAGAAAACAAGCAAAAATAAAATTCAGCTTTTCAAAAGCTTACAATAATTCGTCTAATCAAAGCGTCTAACTGATTAGTTAGGTGTATTACTGAATTAATAAAGATATATGGCTGTAAGCGGAAAATTCAAGTGCTTGAAGCGAAAGTGTTTGCAAACTAAAGAAAAAACGAGTGTCGCTACCAGTTCTTAATTTAATGAATTTAGCTAATTTTAAGGGAAAAACGGCCCAGTAATGATGCAATTAGTGCCAAGAACCATTAAAGTACGACTGCATTAATTAGAGGCTTGTAGTGTAAATGTCTTCAGATTCCATATTATATACTCCGTATACTTTGCCATGTGGCGTAACGGCGAGAAACCGTCTTGTTAAAGCTGCAATGGAAGAAAATATGTCGAGTATGGGAAATGTGCCCGGAGAGTCTCTTTATTCTTTGTACAGATATTGGGCGCACGGCAATTTAGGCATGGTGATTACTGGTAATGTCATGGTGGATAAAGGCGCTATGACAGGGCCAGGTGGCGTTGCACTGCAAAAAGACACCGACCTTGCACCCTTTCAAAAGTGGGCAAAAATTATAAAGTCGAATGGCGCTTTAGCGGTAATGCAAATTAATCACCCTGGGCGACAAGTGTTTAAAGCGATGCAGGGCAAAGCGATTGCGCCTTCTGCGGTACCACTTGATATGGGTAAACACTCCAAGCTGTTTGCTCAGCCTCGTGAAATGACCTGTCAAGACATTCACGATGTGTGCAAGCGTTTTGTTCAAACGGCGAAACAGGCAGAGAAAGCTGGGTTTGATGGTGTGGAGATACATGCTGCTCACGGCTATTTGCTTACTCAGTTTTTATCCCCTTTAACTAATCAACGCCAAGACGAGTGGGGCGGTTCTATCATTAACAGAGCACGCTTACTTATTAATATCGTTAGTCAGATCAGGGCTGTTTGCGCAAATGATTTCATTGTAATGGTTAAGCTAAATTCTGCTGATTTTCAGAAAAACGGTTTTTCGTTCGACGATTCCTGTGAAGTGGTCAACCGACTAGAAGCGCTAGGTGTAGACGTGGTTGAGCTATCGGGTGGTAGTTATGAAGCGCCTGCCATGCAAGGGCAAACTCGCGACGACACAACGCTTGCAAGAGAAGCTTATTTTCTTGAGTTTGCAAAAGTACTAGAAAGCAAAACAGATATCCCGTTAATGACTACTGGCGGAATTAAAAGGGCTGAAGTTGCAGAAAAGGTAATTGAGCAGGGCTGTGCATTAGTTGGTTTGGCAAGTGCACTTGCAATTACGCCAGACTTAGCCAAAAAATGGCAGCAAGAGTGGACTTACTCGGGCATGATCCCGCACTGTACGTGGAAAGATAAATCGTTAGCGAGTCTTGCAAATATGGCTATGGTGCGAAGACAGCTAAGACGCTTGGGAAATAACTTAACTACACTGCGAAACCCTTCGCCGCTGTGGAGTCTTATATTGGACATGATGCACCGCAAAAAAATGACTAAACGCGATGTAGGTTAGTAAGTCACCAACGTTAAATCGTTTTTAATATGACCGAGCAGCCTGCAACAATATCAACTTGAAGCGTGTTTTTTACTCTGGCAGATAAAAAAACACAGCGTTAAACGCTGTGTTTCATCATTCTTTCTTTTTGGCGCTGCCAGTCTTTGTCTTTCAACGTATCACGCTTATCGTGAGCGTGTTTACCTTTCGCTAGGTGAATTTCTAGTTTCACCCAACATTTTTTCCAGTACATAGACGTTGCAACGATGGAGTAGCCTTGGCGATCTCGAGCACCCATTAAGCGGTCTATTTCACGTTTATTCAACAACAGCTTTCTAGCACGCTCTGGTGCAGCAATGACGTGGGTAGATGCTTGGTTTAACGGGCTAATTCTGCAACCTACTAAATATGCTTCGGCATTTTGGATAATAATGTACGCGTCGGTAATGTTAACTTTACCGGCACGAATACTTTTAATTTCCCACCCTTGAAGCTCAAGCCCAGCTTCGAACTTGTCTTCTAGGAAATAGTCGTGACGCGCTTTTTTATTAAGCGCAATATTCCCTGTGGTGTTTTTGTTGGCTTTATTCTTTTTCATGCTGGCTATTATACTGATTGTTCGAAGGAATGTCTTTAGTTGTCATTGTTATCTTATATTGGGGCATTTGGTTCAAAACCGAATACAAGCGATACAATTTTTCTGTGATACAATGTCGCCAAGAGTTTTAATTGTAGTGGAATCAATGCCAAGTATTCATAGAAGCGCGCTGGTAGCTCATAGCGCAGAAGCCATGTTTAACTTAGTCAACGATGTAGCCTCCTATCCTGAATTTTTGCCAGGTTGTACTGACAGCAAAATACTCGACACATCAGCTCAAAGCATGAAAGCGTCTCTACTGGTTGCAAAAGCGGGTATTAAACAGTGGTTTACAACGCATAATGTACTAGAGCCAGGAAAAAGTATTCAGATGCAGTTGGTCGATGGGCCATTTCGCACACTTACCGGTGGCTGGACATTTTCAGCACTGTCTGAAGAGGCGTGCAAAATTGAGTTAAATTTAGAGTTTGAATTTAGCAATAAATTAGCTGAAATGGCCTTTGGTAAAGTATTTAATAGCCTTGCTAGCAGTATGGTGGCGGCGTTTACTGACAGAGCGCGGAGTGTTTACGCATGAGTAATAAGCTTATCAATGTTGAAGTTGCTTACGCATTGCCAACTAAGCAAACTATTGTTGATATCGCTATTCACGAAAATGCAACGGTAGAAGAAGCTATAAATGCATCTAACATTACTGAACAGTTTCCCGAAATTGATTTAAAAGCGACGAAAGTTGGCATTTGGAGCCGAGTAGTAAAATTGTGCGATACACTTATTGATGGCGATCGCATTGAAATTTACCGCCCACTTATTGCCGACCCTAAAGAGATTCGTAAACGCCGTGCTGAAAAAGCAAAAGAGGAAGGTAGGGCAGATAAAATAACGGGTGGAAAAGTAAACCCGCTTAAAGCGAAGCGATAAACTCTGGTTATTTATCAACGGTTTAATTCATATAAAAATGGCCTTCAATAGAAGGCCATTTTTTTAAGCGCCAACAGCCATCAGCTTTTGTCTGAAATGCTTCCCAGCTCCAAGAATGGAGAGGCATCAATATCTTCAGCGTCCATCATACTTGCAATGCGTTGAACGGTAGCCACCATTTGGCTTTGTTCCCACTCTTTTAGCTGTGAAAAACGTTCAACAAAGTGCTCTTGAAGCGGGCGGGGCGCGTCAACCACGGCTTCTTTCCCGCGTTCAGTGAGAAATACGCCAACTTTGCGTTTATCTTGCGTACTTCTAATACGCGTGGCTAGGTCTCGCGACTCCAACCGGTCTAGTATGTTAGTGATGGTTGCAGGGCTTAAATTAATATTCTCTGCAATTTCACGCACCATTATGCCTGGGCGCTCTTCAATATTTTGCATCACCAAAAGCTGTGGGCCTGTCAGCCCCACGTGTTTACTTAGCTGCTTGCTGCGTAGGTCTACAGCGCGAATGACGCGCCGTAGTGCCACTAGTAGTTCTTCTTCTTTTCGCATGTTATTTCCAACAAATGCGCAACGTAGTCGTTACTTTAGTAAATGAATAAAATGTTGGTGTTTATGATAGTGGTCAATCACGTCATTAATAACTGAGATTTTTGACCACCCCATAATATCGTAGTTTTGTCCACCCTCACTAAGGTGCACTTCGGCGCGATAGTACGTGGCCTTTTTGTTTTCGTCCAGTGTTGGTGTATCACTTGGGCCAAATTCAGGCTGCCGTGTTGGCACAGGGTTCACCGCGTAGATAAAGGCTGGGTCATTTCCCATGTCAACAGTTAATACCAATGCTTCCTCGGTGTCTTCAATGTTGATGTCGAACTGCTGCGCTTTAAACTCGTTGCTCACTTCGGTAAGGGCTGGTTTAACAACTCTGTTAATGTAGCGACGAACCGCAGTTTCGTCGGGAAAGGTCACAATGTTCTCAAGGCGCTCTTTCCAGTTTTTGTCTGCATCGCTATGCTGTGGAGTACCAGCCAATACTTGCAAGCTTTCACGCTTGTAAGCTTCAATTCGAAGCGCTTTTAGCAAACCAAAAATTGCAATTAGTAGCACTATGGCAAACGGTAAAGCCGCAGCTATGGTCATGGTTTGAAGTGCGCCCAACCCTCCTGCATAAAGTAGAATTGAACTTACCACCCCAACACCTACTGCCCAATAGATGCGTTGCCATAAAGGCGTATTGTTTTCGCCATGCGAACACAGCATGTCGACTACCATTGCGCCCGAATCGCAAGAAGTAACGAAGAATACAATTACCATTAGTACTGCAATGAAACTAAGTACTGATGAAAATGGAAACTGCTCCAAGAAAACAAAAAGTGCAACCGAGGTGTCTTCATTTACCATTTGAGCAAGTACGTCTTTACCCTGAACTAAAACTTGGTCAATAGCAGCATTTCCAAATACTGTCATCCAAAAAAGGGTAAACGCTGATGGAATAAGAAGTACGCCCATAACGAATTCGCGGATAGACCTACCGTAAGAAATACGCGCAATAAATAAACCAACAAAAGGGGCCCACGCTAGCCACCATCCCCAGTAGAAAATAGTCCAACCGCCAATCCAGTCAGTTTTTTCATAGGCAAATAGATTGAAGGTATTGCGAACTAAATCAGACAAATAGGCGCCAGTATTTTGCATAAACGCCTGGAGTAAGAAAACAGTAGGGCCCAATACTAAAACGATAAGAAGTAATAGTACGGCTAAGATCATATTGGTTTCAGAAAGGCGGCGAATGCCTTTTTCAAGGCCGGTTGTTACAGAAATAACCGCTAAACCCACAACACCTGCCATAATCGCTATTTGAACCCCGGTATTCGAGGGCAAGCCAAACAAATAATTGAAACCAGCGTTGACCTGCGAAGCTCCAAAGCCAAGTGAAGTTGACACACCAAAAACGGTTGAAGTAACGGCAAAAATATCAACCACATGGCCTGGCCAACCGTAGATACGGTCACCAATTAAAGGATAAAGCGCGGAGCGTAGCGTAAGTGGTAAGTTTTGACGATAAGCAAAGTAACCAAGAATAAGTGCAACAACAGCATAGATAGCCCACGCGTGTATACCCCAGTGGAAAAAGGTGGTTTTCATTGCTTCGCGAACAGCGTCAATGCTTTCTGCTTGTGCAGAGGGCGGTGATAAAAAATGCATTAACGGCTCGGCAACGCCGAAAAACATAAGGCCGATGCCCATACCCGCCGCAAACAACATACTTAGCCACGTTCCAAAACTAAATTGCGGCGTAGCATGGTCCGGACCTAGCTTTATTTCGCCATATCGCGACATACCAAGAAATACTACAAAAACAACAATGGCAGCAACTGTGAATACGTAGAACCAACTCCCGTTGGCGACAATTGCGCCTTGTAATTTCTGAAAAATTGCGTCGGCCGTTTCGGGCGTGCCAGCAGCAAAAATGAGTAAACAAAGAATTAAAGCCGACGATGTTAAAAACACCGGCTTATTTAGCGGAGATTTGTTTTCGTTTTCAATCACGCAGTAAATTCCTTTCACTTTTTATAAATTTGACTTTATACGCAAAAATATACCGCATGGAGCAATTTTTATAAACATCAGATGAAATAATTAGATATGTATGTATTTTTTTCTATTCTACAAGCTGGTAGTTGAAATTCATGGTTGATTTGTGTCAATAAAATAGTGAGTTAATAAATGCTTTTATTCTTTTGTATAAATATTAATCATTTGAGTAGAAATAATTAATAGATTGTGTATCGTTATATGTGATCTTTTTGATACGTGTTTGAAGTAAACACTGTCCGAAGAATAAAAAACAATCAAAGGAAACACACACAAATGCGAAAAACTCAGCTTAGCTGTGCAATTGTCGCTGCACTGGCATCTACCTCATTGGCTGCGCAAGATTCAGATGCGCCCGCTAAACTAGAAACCATTGAAGTTACCGCCACAAAACGAAGTGAGTCCATTCAGGACGTACCTGTTGCAGTTACTGCGTTAAACGGAAAAGCGTTAGAAAACCTTGGTATAGACAACTTCCAAGACTACGTTGAATTTTTGCCAAATGTAGTATTCCAAGGAACGGGTCCTGGCCAGAATGAAATTTACATTCGAGGTGCCGCCACCACTCAATCAAACATCATGCTTTCATCTGTTCAGGCGCTGCAACCATCAGTTGCGTTTTATCTTGATGAAATGCCTGTTTCAATGGCAGGGCGTAATTTAGACGTTTACGCAACAGACGTTCAACGCGTAGAAGTGTTACCAGGGCCACAAGGCACACTTTTCGGCGCGAGTTCGCAAGCTGGTACTATTCGCCTAATCACCAATAAACCTGACCACACCAGCTTTGCCGCAGGTTTCGATACCAACATCAGTTTCACCAAAGACGGTGAAATGAGTAATGCGGTAGAAGCGTATTTTAATATGCCGCTTACTGACGATCTAGCTATACGCGTAGCGGCTTACAACGACAAGCAGGGCGGATGGATTGATAACGTCCGAAATGTGCCAGGTGAAGGCGGTTATATTGGTAGCGCCGTAGTTATCGATCGTATCTCAGCGGGTTTCGGCAAGTTGGCAGAGCCCGAAGTAATGGATATGAATCGCGTAACCAGCCCAGGTATAAACTCAAATTCTGAAGCTAGAGTGGTGTCGCCACAAAACGATGCGCTGGTTGAGGAAGACTTCAATGATGCTACGTACAGCGGCGCGCGGTTTGGCTTGTCTTATCACTTCAACGACAACTGGGATGTTCTTGTTCAGCACACTCAACAAACGTTGGATACCGAAGGTGTGTTTGCGTACGACCCAACGCTCGAGGGAGAGAGTTCTGCAATACGTTTCCAACCCGAAGAGAATAAAGATGAATTTGGCTTAACAACGTGGACATTGGAAGGCCGTTTAGAAAAGCTTGATGTTGTTTATACTGGTGGCTATTTAGACAGAGAAATAGACACACTGGCAGATTACACTGGCTACACTAACGGTGGTTTGTTCTCTTCTTATTATGTGTGTGACTACTCAAACCCGGTTGCAGAAGACCAGCGCTGTTTAGATCCAACCAAATATTATAGTGAAGATACAACAAGCACACGCACAACACACGAGCTTCGCTTCAATACCACGATGGATACGCCTTGGCGAATTACAGCAGGTTTGTTTTACGATGATCAAGAAGTAGCAACCGTTGGCCAGTTTAAAATTGCGAACACGGAATTATTCGATAATTTGCAAAGAACCCTTCTTGGTAACGAAGGCATAAATAGTGACGGTGGGCCATTCCCTGCAGAAGTGAGCTTCGTTAACGACATTACGCACACCATTGAGCAAATTGCGGTATTCGGCCAATTTGAATACGACATTACCGATGCCTTGACGGCAAGTATTGGTGCCCGTTGGTATCAAATTGATGATAAATACGTGGGGTCAACCACAACGGTAGACGTTACTCGTCGAATCCGCGCATTCGGTACGCAAGACCCTGATGAACTGGCCGCTGTAGGTCTTAACCCGCAACTTGTTGATGCAGCCATTGCAAGTGGACAGTTAGAAGTAGACTTACTTGACGACAACGGTGTACTTACCGTCGACGACACTATCTATAAGTTCTCGTTAGACTGGAAAGTGAATGAAGACGTGTTGCTTTTTGCAAACTATTCAGAAGGCTTTAGGCCACCGGTGACTAACCGTGTGGGTGGTGGACTGGCTGATAATCAAAGTGGAAAGTTCGAAAACTTCCGTATTCCTGTTTATTCAACTACAGATACACTGGATAACTACGAACTTGGCATGAAGGGCGATTTCTTTGATGGCTTGGTTCGTGTTAACGCTACGGCTTATTATTCTGAAATTGAAGAGCTTCAAACCTCTCGCTTTGACCCCACAAATATCTCGTTCTTAGTGTTCACCGATAACGTGGGCGACGCCGAAATTAAAGGCCTTGACGCAGATATGACGTGGCTTGCTACCGACGACCTTGTTATAAACGCTGCGTTTAGCTTACTTGACACTGAACTAACGCGAGTGAATTCAGAGTTAGAGGGCATTGCTGCAGGTGTTGGCTCGGAATTACCTTATTCGGCTGAGTTTTCAGGAAACATAAACGCGCGCTACTTCTTTGAATTAGAGGGCGACAAGCGCGGTTATATTAATGGCTCAGTAAGCTATACTGGCGACCGTTTAGCGGGCATGGTGATGGATGCTTACGTCATGGAAGATGCCACGTCACTTATCTATGGCACCGGATCTGGCCTTAAAATTCAACAAGAAGCCGACGTTTTTGAAGGTGTAACCTATGCTGATGCGAATGGTGAAACCTTCCGCGGTGGTCGATATGTGCAAGAGTCTTACGTACTGACTAATTTTGCTATCGGTGTTACAAATGACGTGTGGAAAGCTGAGCTTTACATAGACAACGTATTCGACGAGAGAGCGATTTTGAATATAGATACGCAGCAATTTACGCCAAAAGTGGTGACAAATAGACCGCGCACTATCGGGCTTCGTTTCTCTTACGATTACTATTAAAGTAAAGCTAACAGCTTATAGGCTTAATAAAACGTTGTAAGCGTAGCTGTCTTTAATTTGATTTAAGCATATGAGAGATTAGTTGCGCTCTCTTAGAAAACGGCAAGCTCTTCGGGCTCGCCGTTTTTGTGTTTACGCTGGTACGAAATAGGCGTGGTTAATGACATTAGAAGAACAAAAAAAAGTACAACAGTTAAAGCAGTGGCTTATGCAATCGCAGCATCAAGCTGTGATTTCAGGTTGTAATGAAATATTACGCAGCGCGACCGAGCGGGAAGGCGTAAGCCAAAATACGTTGAAGGAAGTATTTTATTTAAAAGCGGTTTCCTTTCGCTTATCGAATGACTTCGACAATGCAATTGCGACGCTGAATGAGCTTTTATCCATATTTCCTGATTACGGTCGAGCGTTTCAAGAGCTCGGGTATTGCTACATAGGCTCTGATAGACCAAAGGCAGCGCACTGTTTTTATCAAGCAACGTGTTTCAACCCTGCATTACTTGCCGCTTGGGCACAGCTTGAAAAGGTTTACAAAGAAGATAATCAACTACAGGCGCTTGCGCTTTGTCAGCAGCATATTGCTTTTTTAAAGGCCTTGCCAAAGCCTATATTGGGTGCAACAGATTTAATGTACGAAGGTCAGTTACATAAGGCCGAACAGGTTTGCAGGCAGTTTTTAATTAGTAATGAGCATCATCCTGAAGCCATGATGCTTTTAGCGGAAATTGGAATACAGCTAAAAGTTTACAGTGACGCCGAGTTTTTATTAGAAAGTTGCGTCACGCTTTACCCTGATAACGACAGAGCCGCTGCTGCCTACCAGAGCTTACTGGCGAAATTAGGCAAATTTCCAGAAGCTGTCACCGTAGCTGAAAAACGTTTGTTAGCATTACCAGATAATACCAATGTAAAAATAGGATTGGCTCATGCGCTCGTTGGTATTGGCGATTTAGCCAGGGCGATTGATATTTATCGTACGCTACTTGCCCACAAAGAAGACAGGCCTGCGGTATGGGTTGCGCTGGGCCACGCGTTAAAGGCTAAAGGTGACACCGAAGAAGCTGTGAATGCTTACAAAAAAGCTATTCACTTCGCCGAGGACTTTGGTGATGCATATTGGAGTTTAGCCAATACAAAAACCTATAAATTTAGCGATGAATTGATAGCGCAAATGGAAAGTGTGGTTAATCTTGATGCCACTAAGCTTGATGATGAGATTCACATTTGTTTCGCATTAGGAAAAGCGTTTGAAGATAGCGGCAACGCTGAAGAGGCTTTCCAATTTTACGCGCGGGGCAACGCGCTTAAAAAACGAACGCTTCAATATGACATTACAAAAACCGAAAAAGCGCTTAAAGCGCAGCAAAAATCATTTTCTTCAGAAAGCTTCGAAAAGAACAAAGGCTGCCAAGCACCAGACCCAATCTTCATTGTCGGTTTGCCCCGTGCGGGTTCTACCTTGTTAGAGCAAATTCTGGCGTCTCACTCTAAAGTAGATGGAACAATGGAATTGCATAACGTTTTGGGCATAGCATCGTCATTAAGCCATCAAAAGACGCCGTACCCACTAAACGTATCAGCGCTTCAAAATGAAACACTTGAGAAATTAGGTAAGCAGTACATTGAACAAACTCAAGCGTACCGACAAGGTGCACCGTTTTTCATTGATAAAATGCCAAACAATTTCATTCACATTGGATTAATTAAAAAAATACTACCCAATGCAAAGATTATTGATGCGCGACGAAACCCTTTGGACTGTTGTTTTAGTGGGTTTAAACAGCTTTTCGGTGATGGTCAGGAATTCAGCTATTCACTTTCCGATATTGGGCGATACTACAATGCTTACGAAAAGCTTATGTCTCATTGGCACTCGGTGTTGCCAGGAGAAATTCTAACTGTGCAACACGAAGATGTGTTAGACGATTTAGAAGGAGAAGTTAAGCGCATCTTAGCGTTTTGCGGCCTAGAGTTCGAAGAGGCATGTTTGAGTTTTCACAAAACAAAACGTGTTATTAAAACACCTAGCTCTGAACAAGTTCGCCAGCCAATATACAAAACGGGAATGGGACAGTGGAAGCCATTTGAATCGAATCTAACAGAACTGAAGGACGTGCTTAACATCACGTAGTGAATTGGTGAAGCGATAAAGCTTGCATGTTTTGAAGTGCTGGTCACGACTTTATAAGTCGTGACCAGCATAACGTAGCGTTTTAAAGTTACGCTAGGACTAGCAGTATAAGGCTACTAGCTAGCGTCATTCAGTTTATGGCTGATACGGCAGAGATGATTGATGTAGGATAATTCTAATCTTTCCGTCGTCGCATTGCTTAAATACGAAGCTTTTATTTACGAAAATATGGCTATCGTCTTCACCAATGAAATGAACGTTGCACTGCACAATGGCCAATTCGCCGTTTAAAATAAAGTCTTCTTTGCTGTACCATACCTTAACCCAAGGCTTAAGCTTAAAACCATTGTCGTTAGGGTAGTCGCTGTTTCCGCCAACAAAATAAGCCAACGCACCTTCTTTGGTAGGACGAAATGTTTGTGAGCCAAACGTCAACGTCGGCTTAAACAGAACTTTACCGTTATCGTAGTCGTAGTTGTTCGTTAACACCTCAGTTGCAAACGCTTTTACGTCGCCACCTTCAGCATGAACTTTACCTACTGCAACTACATTGTCGCACCAAGTCTGCAATGCTTCGTGTACCATTTCTTCTGTAAACATAACTGTTACTCCTATTAGCTATTTAGTGCAATGTTATACTGTAACTTTTGTGGGTTAACAATATCGCTAAATAAATGAAATGTAACTGATTATCCGTGATAGCAGTTTTCTATTACGTTACGTGAATACGCCACGAAAGTTAGAGCAGCGTATTCACTTTACTAGTTACCTAGTACTTACGACGTTTTAGCCCTGTTTCGGCCAAAATCTTTGCTGAAATTTCTTCTATCGAGTACTTAGTACTGTTAAGGAAAGGGATTTTTTCCTTTCTGTACAGGTTCTCAACTTCACGAAGCTCCATCCTACATTGTGGTAACGACGCGTACTTACTGTTTGCGCGGCGCTCTGAACGTATCTGATGTAATCTGTCGGCAGCAATGGTTAAACCAAACAATTTATGTTTGAAGCGGCGCAGAGCAGGGGGAAGCTTTAGCATGTCGCCCATGTCTTCTTCAGTGAATGGGTAGTTCGCTGCTTTTATTCCGTATTGAAGCGCTAAGTAAAGGCTGGTTGGTGTTTTGCCTGAGCGTGAAACGCCGGTAAGAATAATATCTGCTTCGTCGTAGTCTTTTAAATTAGAACCATCGTCGTTGGCCAAGGCGTAGTTAACGGCTTCAATTCTTATGTCGTAGGTGGTTTCATGAATGCTATGTGTGCGATGTTTTTCTGGTTTTGAGGGTACGCCTAATACTTTTTCCAGCGGTGCAACGAATTGGTCAAGAAAATTATAATTAATCCCCACAGATTTAGAGATTATCTTGCGGATATCTACATTCACAATTGTATAAAAAACGAGCGGCCTTTCTCCGGTGTCTTGAAAACTTTCAGAAATTTGCTGTAAAACTTTGTGAGCTTGTTCCTCAGTTTCAACGAAAGGAATGGTGTTGTGATTAAAAGAAACGGGAAACAGAGAAAGCAGGGCGTGGCCAAAGACTTCTGCGGTAATGGCTGTACCATCTGAAATATAAAAAGCTGTGCGCACAACATATCCTTAACATTGTTGTAATTTTATTACAAAAGTAATAAAGGGTTTACATTTTGAATTTCCCCATTCTAAGATGATTTCGTCGAAAAGCTACACGGTTCTTGTGAATGACTGCAAATATCAACAACTTTGCTGTCAAACGTGATGGACAGCGTTAACAGTGGTTTTTACCATTTATCGACTACAATTTGATTTGTTTCAGGTCATAACAAGCACAAACCTGAAACTGACCTCATACCCTACACATAAAAAAGCTGGAGGCTTGGGCTGTGCAAGAATACGTACTTTGGTATCAAGAACTGGGCATGCATGATGTGGGTCGCGTAGGCGGCAAAAATGCATCATTAGGCGAGATGATTTCAAACCTGGCGAACGCCGGTGTGCAGGTGCCGGGTGGTTTTGCTACCACCGCCGAAGCATTTAATGAATTTCTAGAGCAAAGCGGCCTAGAAGCAAAGATCCATGAAGTCTTAGATTCACTAGACGTTGATGATGTAAATGCTCTTACCGAAGCAGGCAAGAACATTCGTCAGTGGATCATCGATACGCCTTTTCAAGGAAAACTAGAAGAAGAAATTAAAAAGGCATTCGTCACACTACAGGGCGACGCAGGGGAAGAGGCGTCGTTCGCAGTGCGCTCTTCAGCTACTGCCGAAGATATGCCTGATGCGTCATTCGCAGGGCAACAAGAAACGTTCCTAAACGTTAAAGGTTACGATGCCGTGCTCGTGGCAATCAAGCACGTGTTTGCATCACTCTTTAACGATCGAGCTATCTCTTATCGTGTACACCAAGGTTACGACCATAAAGGCGTAGCGCTGTCTGCCGGTATCCAGCGCATGGTACGCAGTGATATCGCTTCTTCAGGTGTTATGTTCACCATCGATACTGAGTCTGGTTTTGAAGACGTTGTATTTATCACCAGTTCATTTGGTTTGGGCGAAATGGTGGTGCAGGGCGCGGTTAACCCTGATGAATTCTACGTGCATAAGCCAACGCTTGATAAGGGTCTACCTGCTATTGTTCGTCGTAACCTCGGCAGCAAGCTTACTAAAATGGTGTATTCAGATGATGAAGCGCATGGTAAGCAGGTGTCTATTGTTGATATTGATGCTGCTGACAGCAAAACCTTCTCGTTGACCGACGAAGAAGTGATGGAGTTGGCGAAGCAAGCGCAAATTATTGAAAACCACTACAAGCGTCCTATGGACATTGAGTGGGCGAAAGACGGTGCCGATGGCAAGCTTTACATTGTTCAAGCTCGCCCTGAAACAGTACGCAGCCGTGAAGACTCGCAAAGCATTGAGCGCTTCCAGCTAAAAGGTCAAAGCAACATTGTTTGTGAAGGCCGTGCAATTGGTCACAAAATTGGTGCCGGCGTAGCGAAAGTACTCGATTCAATCGAAGAGATGGACAAAATCCAAGCGGGTGATGTGCTGGTTACTGACATGACAGACCCTGACTGGGAACCTATCATGAAGAAAGCCTCTGCCATTGTAACTAACCGAGGCGGGCGTACTTGTCACGCGGCAATCATTGCACGCGAGCTAGGTATTCCTGCGGTGGTTGGCTGTGGTAACGCTACTGAAAGCATTCAAAACGGTGACAAAATTACCGTATCATGTGCTGAAGGTGACACTGGTTTTATCTACGGTGATGAGCTTGAGTTTGATGTTGTGACCTCACGCATTGACGCCATGCCTGATCTACCGCTTAAAGTGATGATGAACGTAGGTAATCCAGATCGTGCATTTGACTTTGCCCGCTTGCCAAACGCTGGCGTGGGTCTTGCCCGCCTTGAGTTTATTATTAACCGCATGATTGGTGTGCATCCTAAAGCGCTACTTAATTTCGACAGCCAACCTGAAGAGTTGAAAGAAGAAATTAGCGATATGATTGCAGGCTACGAGTCGCCAACGGAATACTACATCGAGAAATTGGTAGAGGGTATTTCAACTATTGGCGCAGCGTTCTCGCCAGAAAAAGTAATTGTTCGTATGTCAGACTTTAAATCGAATGAATACTTTAACCTGGTTGGCGGTTATCAGTACGAGCCAGACGAAGAAAACCCAATGTTGGGCTTCCGTGGTGCAAGCCGTTACATATCTGAAGATTTCCGTGATTGTTTTGCCCTTGAATGTGAAGCCATTAAGCGCGTTCGCAATAAGATGGGCTTAACCAATGTTGAGATCATGATCCCATTTGTTCGTACGTTGGAAGAAGGCCGTCAGGTTATCGAACTTCTTGAAGAGCAAGGGCTTAAGAAAGGTGAAAATGGCCTTCGCGTTATTATGATGTGTGAACTACCGTCAAACGCACTGCTTGCAGATAAGTTCCTAGACATCTTTGATGGTTTCTCAATTGGTTCTAACGACTTAACGCAGTTGACGTTGGGCTTAGACCGCGACAGTGGCCTTATTGCACACTTGTTTGATGAGCGTGATGAAGCAGTGAAAGCATTACTTTCAATGGCTATTCGCGCAGCGAAAGAGCGTGGCAAATACGTAGGTATTTGTGGTCAGGGTCCATCAGATCATGAAGATTTTGCCGCTTGGCTTGTTGCGGAAGGTATCGACTCGGTATCACTTAACCCAGATACCGTGGTTGAAACGTGGCTGTACCTTGCCGAGAAACACGGTTAATAGCGCCTGTTAAATGTGTAGGTTAGAAAGGTTCTTTCCAGTCTAACTTAACAACTGCGGTTGTGGCATTTTTAACGCAATTGCGTTTAAGAAAGAGACCTTCGGGTCTCTTTTTTGTAGCTAAATAAAGTAGTGTTTGTCTGTTCTTACGGGACGAGTTCGCTCCAGAGTTATATTCCTCAAATAAACCATGGTTATTTCGCGAAACTATGTACTTTTGCGCGCTGATCGCATGACATTCTGTAATTAAAAATGTAATATTACAAAGTGGCTTACACATTAATTCTTTGATTAATAATTAACTTGGTTGAATTCTTATGGCACATAATGACAGCGCGGTTTCAGTAAATACCTCAGAAGAAAATGTAATCCAATCACGCTCTGTGGCAGAGCAGTTGGCGGAAGCGCAAAAAGAAATTAACGAGCTTAAAATGCAATTAATGTGGATGGAACGTAACTACGAGTAATAGGTACTTCCTAATTTAACTAAACAAATTAGGTTAAACACCGACTCTAAAAAGTCTCGGTTACCACTATATTATTGAAAGTTTACATTTGTACTTTCAGTTGTGCGAACGTTTGGTGGTCATGTTTACAATAGCCGTCAGCGGCGATACAGCGAAATGTTGATGCCGAAAAAAAAGGGTAAACACCATGTGTTTACCCTTTTTTTATGAAATAGCTCGACCACTAAAGTGGACCGAGCTAGTGAACCAATTTACTGGTTTTGTTTAAAGCCTTACGCTTTCAACTGATTGCCGATAGGCAACTGGCGTATGCGTTTACCGCATGCAGCGAAAATAGCATTGCACAGTGCAGGCGCGTAAACAGGTGTTGCTGGCTCACCTACACCCGCTGGCGGCGCATCACTTTCAATAACCTCTACTTCTACCTCTAGCGGTGAGTCGCTCATGCGAGGTACGCGATAGTTATGAAAGTTACTCTGTTGAACTCGGCCTTTGTCAAAAGTAATGCCGTCGCTTATGGCTGTTGTTATACCGTACACCGAGCCGCCTTGGGTCTGGTTTTTAACGGTATCAGTATTAACCACAGTACCAGCATCAATAGCTACCCACGATTTAATAACGTTTAAATCGCCAGTATCAGACACTTCAACTTCAACAACGGTCGCCACGTAGGTTAAGAAACTGCGGTGCGCCGCAATGCCTAATCCACGGCCTTTTGGCATTTCACGGCCCCAGTTCGCCATAGCAGACACTTTTTCAATAACATTACGTAAACGTCCTGTGTCTAATGGATACACAGATTTATCGCCCCAATAATTGTTGTATTTAGCGTTCTGCTCGGTAACATCTAAAATTCTGTCGGGGCCAATAACGTCTAACAGATAGTCTTTCGAATCTTTACCGGCTTTGTGCGCTGCTTCGTTAATAAACGACTGCACAGCAAAGGCGTGGAAGATATTTGTAACTGAACGCATCCAACCAATACGTGCTTTAGCAGGCGCTTCACCGCGCTCTAACTTCATATTTGGCGTTAGAATTGGGTTATCAGTAAAGCCCAAATCTAATTCAAAACTAAATGGCGCGTTAGCACCTTCTTGGAAGGTAGATGCAATGGGTGAAAACGCCGTTCTGTGAAGATAGGCGTCAATTTTGCCGTTCTCATCCAGTGCAGCTTCAACGTGCTGAGCAGATACTGCGTGATAGAAACCGTGTTGTATATCATCTTCACGGGTCCATTGAACGCGAATTGGCTTACCAGTTTTCATTGATAGGAATGCTGCTTCGGCAGAGAAGTCAGGTTTAGACTTACGGCCGAATGCTCCACCTAGCATGGTTACGTGCACGTTAACTTTTTCTTTATCCATGCCAACCATGGCACCCACAGTTTCCATGTCTGCCTGTGGATTTTGAGTTGCTGCCCATACGTCTACGCGGTCTTTATAGTACATCGCAGTTGCACACGGCGGCTCCATAGGTGCTTGCGAAAGATGCGGCAAATAATAGTCAGCTACAAGCTTGTCACTGGTTTTGTCGAGCACGCTCAAGGCATCGCCTTTTTCTCGAACAAGCGCTTGTGGTGTGTTCACTGTGTTAAGAAGTTCTTCTTTAAACAATGCTGAATTGTAGTCACCGTTTGCGCCATCATCCCACGTTACTTCCAGCGCTTTACGCCCTTGCCACGCTGCCCATGTATTGTTAGCAATAATGGCAATACCACCTTTAGGCTGAAATTGTGGTGCGCCTTTTGGAGCAGGAATTTCAACAATATCTACCACGCCATTTACTGCTTTGGCTTTGTCAGCGTTAAAGCTTTTCACTTTACCGCCCACTACTGGCGGGCGCTCAATGATAGCAACTAGGGCTTTCGGTTCACGAACGTCGGCCGCAAACGTTGCTTTACCCGTTACAATATCTTGCAGGTCAATATGTGCCATACCTGTATTGATATAGCGCCATTCTTTTCTGTCTTTTAACTTAAGCTTATCTGTTTCAGGCGGTGTAACCGTTAAGGCGTCGTCAATTAAGTCTTTATAGGCAAGGGTTTTGCCCGAGCTATGGGTTACCACATGTTGTTCAGCAATACAGGTACCTGGCTCAACACCCCAACGTTTAGCGGCTGCGTGCTGCATCATGTAGCGCACACTTGCGCCCATTTCACGTAGGCGTTGCATGTTAAAGCGAATGCTGCGAGAGCCATCAGTGTTTTGGTCGCCGTATTTCGGGTCGCCTTTGCCCTGAATAACAATCACTTTATCCCATGCCGCTTCCATTTCGTCAGCAACAATTTGAGCGATAGCAGTTCGAATTTGTTGACCCATTTCACTGCGGTGGCATGTAATTTCAACCATTCCGTCAGGGCGAAGGGCAATAAATAAATTGGCACGCTTGGCGTTCTCTGCGGGCTTTGCCAGCACACCAGCCATAGCGCGAGGTGCGCTACCCATGAAATATGTGCCTAGAACTAAGGCGCCTGCTGCTGCAGTCGATTTCAAAAAGCTGCGACGATTCATGTCAAAGTATGTGTTCTCGCTCATACTTCTTCTCCCACTGTGGTTGGGTCGAAGTAGCTAACGCCAGCATTTCCGCTCATGGTTTTTGACGCTGATTTTATAGCCTTGTGAATGCGAGGGTAGGTACCACAACGGCAAATGTTGCCAGACATGTCTTGAACAATTTCTTCATCGCTTGGGTTTGGGTTTGTCGATAGTAAGCTGGCCGCCTGCATGATTTGACCACACTGACAAAAACCACACTGTGGCACCTTATGCTCTACCCACGCTTTTTGAACAGGGTGATCGCCATTTTCACTAAGACCTTCAATCGTGGTGATTTTTTTGCCTTGAACGGCGGATACCGGCAATACACAAGAGCGTTGTGCCATACCATCGATGTGAATAGTACATGCGCCACATTGCGCCATACCACAGCCAAACTTAGGTCCTGTAAGATTTAATTCATCACGAAGGTACCACAACACTGGCGTAGATGGGTCACCAGAAAATTCGTGTTTGTTACCATTAACGGTAAACGTGATCATGGTCTTGTCTCCATAGGTAAGCGATAAACATGAACTGGACCACGTTCATAGAACATGACCTACCCAAGCGATGCAATACGCCGTTAGCACGTTGCACCAATCATATTTATGCGGTTACATTGCCTGATGATACGAATTGCCTAAGTGCCTTACGCACCTAGGTAAATGCCACTATTGTTATTATTAAAGGCTTCGCAATTTTTACTTTTGAATACGTTAACATGCATTACTGTGACGCGCATTTACATAAGCTTAAATGCTAGCAGACTGCGATAAATCACTAGATAATTAAATGAGGAACTGAGTAATAGCTCATGTATTTGATGAGTTTAAAAAAAGAACTTTAAAAGTACAGGCTAACGAAGCTTTCTCATCAGAAGAAAGCGGTCAACTTTTCTTGCACTAACAGTCATGGTTTTTTGACTGTATTTAAGCCAGCCTCTCGCTTTTGGCCAGTCGTAGCTCAGAAGTACTAAACCACCAATCACCAGTAAAATAGAACCAGGTAGCAGGGTCAAAATAATGCCACCTGCAAACAACAATGCTCCAAGTGTTAGTCTCAGTGCGCGCATACCGTTCAGCCTATTGTGTAACATATAAGGTATTTAGTTTGGTTTATCAAAACGCGTTTGCCAACGAAAAATTTGTAAATCTTTGTACGTTGTTTTGTTTTCCGTCTATTTCTCAAAAGCTACCTGTGATTTGTTGAATAAGTGAACACTTAATACACAATGGGTTCGTAAGTCGCTCATTGCGAAGGATAACGGCCCAGAAATAAGGTACAAAGATGTGATTGAAGTATTGCTTTATTTTTCAATGAACTGGCAGATAAATGTGGAAAATCTAATGAATGCCGAGGGCGCAGATGAAAGCCAAAAAGCCTTTGCTGAACTGCTAATAGAGCGCGCAGAGAGCCTTTTTGCTATGCAAAGTGCTTATGAGCTATGGAAATAGTCGAAAGATTGATCAAACTTTAGTGAAGTTGTGTTACGTCCGGCAAGGGGAAACGCTCTGCCGGACATTTAAGACGTTGTCTGGGTACGCCTGCATCCATAAAGACTTGGCCATCGGGTATAAAACCAATTGATTTGTGGTAAGAAACGCTCTCTAGGTTACAGATTACTTTAACACTTGGGACGTTGTTTTGCTTAGCAGCATTAATTAACGCTTCAAACAAGGCTCGGTATACAGGTAGCGTTCGGTGGCAGCGCTTAACGGCTATTCGGCCTAATTCTCCTCTTTTGGTTAAGCGCCCTGTCGCAATGGGTTCGTTATCATCGTTAATAATCAGCACGTGGCACGCCGTGCTATCGTGTTCATCGAACTCGCTCGCTTCTGGCACGCGCCATTCCAAAACAAATACATGTTCCCTAAGTGCTTTTAGTCGATGTTTATCCTTTTCCCAATCGACGTTCTGTATAGTAAACGCCATACCTAGCTATTAGCCCTCGAACCATTCCCAGTACCCATTATTTATTAGTGTAGTTAAGGTTTCTAAAAATGTAAAAGAGGGGGCGTCTTGGCAGCACGTAGCATTTAAAACTTCTCCTGAAGCTAGCACTTCAAACCACTCTTGGTCATTTTTACCAAACGCAAACTGACTGCCGTTTACATATAGCGCTCGAGGTAGTCCTCGTTTTCCGTCGCAAATTAACGCGCGAACACCTGGTGCTGGAATAAAGCTTATTCCAGCGGCAAATTCATTTGAAATTTGTTCTAAGGTAATTTCGTTATCAAGAGGATACTCTGGAATACCTTGTTCGCTCATGGCTTCTAATAGCGCAAGCGTGAAGTCCTCACCGTTAATCGCATCGATGAGTTGTTGTTTTAAAGCAGCGACATCGCTAGCATTAACCAGAGCAGGGTTGTTTTGTAGACTACGCTGTGAATCGGTAAAGCGATAGTTATGTGAGCCTTTATCAAGCATCATCGCTAGGCTTTCTGCTAGCTGCAAGTTATCAGGCGCGCGATAGCCCACTGAGTAGGTCAAACTGTCTTCAACGGTTTCGCCGTCGTGAGGCCAGCCCGGTGGCACGTAAACGACGTCACCGGGTTCAACGACAACGTCTATAACAGGTTCAAAACCTTCAATTTGCCTTAATTTAGGGTGGGGGAAAATTTCCTTGTACTGTGCCGGCTGACCCACGCGCCAACGACGCTTGCCTTTGCCCTGAACTAAAAACACATCGTATTGATCGATGTGCGCCCCTACGCCTGCACCTTTTGTAGCGAAACTCACCATTAAATCATCTAAACGCCAATGAGGAATAAATGAAAATGGGCTTAAAATTGGTGAAACGTCGGCAATGTACTTGTCTACACCTTGTACCAGCAGCGTCCACTTGCCTTGGCACGCGTTTTCAAAGTCTTCAATTGGCCCTTGTTCAACATGCCAATTACCTTGAACATTACTTATAATTCGAGCGTCGACTTCCGACTCTTGTGCAAGCCCTGCAAGATCATTTTCGTCTATTGGATCGTTGAATTCTTTAAAAAAACACTTAATAACAACAGGTTTTTGCTGCCAGTAGTGTTTTAAAAACGTCTCTGCATCAAAACCTTTGCCAGTCTGTGCATCAATAAAATAAGTATCGTCGTTTGTGCGCATAGCATCTCTATTTCTAAAGCCAATTATATGGCAATCAATTTCCAATATTATCAAATATTGCAAAGCGTATTACCACCATGCACTGGCAAAACCTTGATTGAATACGGGCAACTGCCTAGCAAATATACGCTTTAATAAATTTCGCTTTTGTTTTAATTTCTGTGGAGTGAAAGGTTTGGCAATGCATATTGTTAAGAGGGGAGCCCGAGGTTTCAGCATTCTCTACAGTGCATTCATTCGTACGAAGACGTTCGTAACGCACGTGTTGAAATGAGTTTTTACATATAGCAATTGTATTAGGGGCTGTGAATTGCTCAAGCATTGCTGCGCGATTTACTGTGCTGCCCCAAATATCAAAGCTTGAACAAAGGCGAGAGGAAAACCCCGCAAGAACGGGACCCGTGGCTATGCCTACCCGAAGATAACACTGGGATGACACTAATAGTGTATTGGTACTGACTAGGTTGCGTGCATTAATTGAAAAGTTGACGGCTTTGCTCACGCTGCGTGAAATTGTACCATTTTCTAAATGTGACCCATCACATAAGGAAACAACAATGTATTGATCACCATTGGTCTTCAACGGCATGAGGTCCAAGCGAGTGGCTATTGCATCGAATTGACTGAATAGCGCTTCGATAATGCTGATACACATGGTGTCACCGTACTGTTCAGAGAGGTTTTGAAACCCTGTTAAGTCGGTAAATATAACAACCGCATTTTCAATGTATTGCTTTGAAAGTATTCCTTTGTTATTACGCTGGAGAGTTAAAAGAGGTGAATCGAGACTAAGGGCAGATAAGTGACTTTTCTCAAGCGCTCGATTACTTTTTTCATGCGAGTTGTGTAAATCCATTTATCTACTCCATCGTGGTAAGCGGCGGTATTGTGAGCTTATCCTACGTGTTCCTGCACGCTGATTTTGGCTTCACTCAGGCACGCCTACAAACAAAAAACGCGGTGCTATGACCGCGTTTTTAGTGTAGTAGAAAGCGTGAGGGCTTATAACTGATCTACAAGCCTGATTGCATCACCAATGTAAGTTGCAGGTGTAAGGGCTTTTAACTCTGCTTTGGCTGCTTCTGGCATATCTAAGTTATCAATGAACTCAGCGATAACTTCAGCATTGACCTTCTTACCACGGGTAAGCTCTTTAAGCTTTTCGTATGGCTTTTCAATACCGTAACGACGCATAACGGTTTGAATAGGCTCTGCAAGCAATTCCCAGTTGTTGTCTAGTTCGTTAAGCAAACTTTGCTCGTTAACTTCTAGCTTGCTAATACCTTTAAGGGTAGCTTGATAAGCGATTACCGCATAACCAACGCCAACACCAAGATTACGCAGTACGGTAGAGTCGGTAAGGTCACGCTGCCAACGAGAAATTGGAAGCTTTGCTGCTAGATGATCAAAAATAGCATTGGCTAGGCCTAAGTTACCTTCCGAGTTTTCGAAATCGATAGGATTAACTTTGTGCGGCATGGTTGAAGAGCCAATTTCACCAGCAACGGTTTTTTGCTTAAAGTGACCAAGTGCAATGTAACCCCAAACATCACGATCGAAATCGATAAGGATAGTGTTAAAGCGTGCAATGGCGTCAAACATTTCAGCAATGTAGTCGTGTGGCTCGATTTGTGTGGTGAACGGGTTCCAGGTAAGACCTAGTGAGGTTACAAACTTCTCTGAAACATCATGCCAATCTACATCTTTGTACGCAGACAAGTGCGCGTTGTAGTTGCCCACTGCGCCGTTAATTTTTCCAAGCAACTCAACGTTCGCAATTTGGCTACGCTGACGCTTTAAGCGAATTGCTACGTTAGCCATTTCTTTACCCATGGTGGTAGGTGAAGCAGGCTGACCGTGAGTACGCGCCATCATAGGTACGTTTTGGTAGCGCTTAGCAAGTTCAACTAGAGCATCGATTAACTTATCGCAGTAAGGAAGGATAACGGTCTCGCGTGCTTCGCGAAGCATTAAACCGTGAGAAAGGTTGTTAATATCTTCTGAGGTGCAAGCGAAGTGAATAAATTCATTTACCGCAGAAAGCTCGCTGTTATCAGCCACTTTCTCTTTAAGGAAATATTCAACCGCTTTAACGTCGTGATTTGTTGTGCGCTCAATTTCTTTAATGCGCATCGCATCTTCAACACTAAATTCAGCTACTATTTTGTCTAGTAGTGCATTTGATGTGTCTGTGAAGGCAGGAACTTCTGTTATTTCAGAGTTGGTAGATAGCATTTGCAACCAACGTACTTCTACTTCAACTCGGTATTTTAATAGGCCGTACTCACTGAAAATACTGCGTAATTCTACGCTCTTGCCAGCATATCGACCATCGACAGGGGAAATTGCAGTTAACTGACTCAGTTCCACCTTAAGCTCCTCACTAGTTTATTAATCGTAGTGCTTTAACAGCACTGTTAAGAATGTGTTTGCGTTTAAATAAAATGTTTCTTCTTTTGCCACCCATCTGACGCCACATAACCGCAGCGCGCACTCCAGCAAGTAACAGTGCGCGAACTTTGTGTTGCGTAACAGGTTGGCTTAAATAATCTGGGTTTCCAGCCACTTGAATGCGCGGAGCAAGAGGGCTGATGATATCGCTGTAAATACTGGCGAGAGAGGCAACAATTTGTGGGTTTTGAAAGTCGACGTGGGCGAGTTGTCGCTGTACGTGAGAAATCCGCTCACCTAACTCTTGCATTGCTTTTGGTTTTCTCGCTAACTTTCTTTCTAAACCTAAGATACTTGCTATGTAGCGGGTTAGCTCCGTGTCTTTGGTGGCTTGCTTGTCTGACAACTGAGCAGCCAGCGCGGTATATCCTGTTTTTAAATTGTTAAGCTGACCAAAAACTTGTTGAGGGGTTTCTGGATCGGTAACAAGAATACTCGATAGACTGGCTTCTATTGCTTCGTTTTCAGCCGTTCCTCGTCTTGCAAGCTGCTGTACTAGGGCAGCAGCCTGACAAACCCCAGCAAGCGCTAAGTTGTTTTCTATGTCGGTATCTAACATCAGCGAATATAACTCTCAATAATACCGCCACCTAGGCAAACTTCATCGCTATAGAAAACCGCTGACTGACCTGGCGTAACGGCTTTTTGCGGCTCATCGAATACTACTTCAATCGTATCGTTTTGCGTTGGCGTTATCGTGCAAGGAATGTCTGCTTGGCGATAGCGAGTTTTCACAACAGCGCGCATTGGCTCGGTGATTGTTTTTCTATCTACCCAGTGTAGTTGTTTTGCCACCAAGCCCTTCGAGTAAAGGCGAGGGTGGTCTGCACCTTGACCTACAATTAACACATTGCGCGCAACGTCTTTGTCTACCACATACCAAGGGTCGTCACCGTATTTCGCCAAACCGCCAATGTGTAAGCCTTTACGTTGACCTAAGGTGTGATACATCAACCCCTCGTGTTGGCCAATTTCTTCGCCTTCAGCGGTTTCGATAACGCCAGGTTGAGCTGGAAGATAACGCGCTAGGAAGTCTTTAAACTTACGCTCACCAATAAAACAGATTCCCGTGGAATCTTTTTTGTCGTGAGTAATTAGGCCTTGCTCTTCTGCAATTTTGCGAACAAGTGGCTTTTCGATGTCACCGACGGGGAACAGCGTTTTAGCAACGTGTTCTTCACCTAATGTGTAAAGAAAGTAGCTTTGGTCTTTGTTGTTATCAAGACCACGAAGCATTTGCCATTTGCCGTCTACTTCACGACGGCGCACATAGTGACCTGTTGCAATGTAGTCTGCGCCAAGATCTTCTGCTGCAAACTCTAGAAACGCTTTAAACTTAATTTCTTTGTTGCACATAATATCTGGGTTTGGCGTACGGCCTGCTTTGTACTCTTCCAAAAAGTACTCAAATACATTGTCCCAGTATTCGGCAGCAAAATTAATTGTGTGCAGTTCAATGCCAAGCTTGTCGGCAACCGCCTGTGCATCTTTTAAATCTTCTGCTGCTGCACAGTATTCATCGTTGTCGTCTTCTTCCCAGTTCTTCATGAAAAGACCTTCAACTTGATAACCTTGCTGTTGAAGAAGGTAAGCTGAAACAGACGAGTCGACACCGCCGGACATACCGACGATTACTTTTTTGCTGGCGTTAGATTCGATATCACTCACTATAAACTGCACACTCATTTGATTAATAAAAAAGAAGCCGTATTTGTTAAATTAGTTGCCAATTAACATGTTGATAAAACTGCTAAGTCAGTAACCCACTTAGTAGGCGATACCGCTAATCAGGCACGAATAAATAGGCTCGTTTTCGAGGTCGCGGATTTTATCAGATTCCGATAGCTAATTCACATTTAATCCTTATCCGATTAAGTAATTAAATATGTGCGACTCGCATGTGGCTCATTAGTGTGGTCAAGCAAGGTGAATTCAAGTGTATTAAGCGCACTCGCTATCAAAAGCACACGTACTTTCCGTTTTCAATGCCATCGATGGTCCAGTTGCCTACTCGGTATCTGATAAGGCGAAGAGTGGGGTAGCCTACATGTGCTGTCATGCGGCGAACTTGTCGGTTTCGACCTTCTGTTATGGTAATTGCTACCCAGCTAGTGGGAATGGATTGCCTAAAACGAACAGGTGGATTTCTATCCCAAACCTCAGGCTCTTGCATTGCTTTAACTTTAGCTGGACGTGTCATACCATCTTTAAGTTCAACCCCTTCACGTAAAGCCTGCATGGCCTTTTCGTCCATAATACCTTCAACCTGAACCCAATAAGTTTTACTTGTTTTGGCTTTAGGGTTAGACAGTTTGTGCTGAAGTTTACCGTCATTGGTAAGAACCAATAACCCCTCTGAATCTCTATCCAATCGTCCTGCGGCATATACGTCTGGAATGTTTATGTAGTCTTTAAGCGTTTCTCTACCGTCGGCATCGGTGAATTGAGATAAAACCTGAAAGGGCTTGTTGAAAAGCACTACTTTAGAATTTGAGGACATGAAACGTTCACTTGATATTTAATTTGATTAGCAGAGAAATTCTACGACAAATGGCGCTGTTTCGCTTGAGAAAATTGGCAACAAATATCTACACACTAGGCGAAGTTTGTCGATAAATTCAATGATCTTAAGTGTTAAGACAATGGTATGACTTGTAACTCACACTTTCGACCCTATACTAATGGACGCTCCCATTTTTACAAGAGAGTGCATCTGCATAATTATTAGACATTTTTGGCAGTGATAGGCGGAATTGCTTACACACCGTATCTTATTGCTTGGGGAAACTCATACTTAGAGTTCCCATATCATCGAGGTGCAAATTGCCAATATAAGGAACGGAATAATGTGTGGGGAAGAAAACAGCAAGTGACCTTGTGCTTTTCTAAGTAAAAGGTGGAAACATCAAATACGTTTCGCAATGACCATGGGCGCAATATGAAACATGTTGCGGGTCGTTGCGACCTAATGGACTAAAGACGGCAGTACCCTGTCGAAAAAATTGAGGTATACAATGACCAAGTCTAAGATCATCTATACGAAGACTGATGAAGCGCCAATGCTGGCGACATATTCACTTCTTCCAATTATCCAGAAGTTTGCTGCAGCTGCAGATATCGATGTGGAACTAAGCGATATTTCATTAGCTGCGCGCGTTTTGGCAAATTTCCCAGAGTATCTTTCTGAAGAACAAAGAGTGCCAGACGCGTTAGCTGAACTGGGTGAGATGACTCAAGACCCGAACGCCAACATTATCAAGCTTCCAAACATCAGTGCCTCAATTCCTCAGCTTCGTGCAACCATTAAAGAGCTTAACGCTAAAGGCTTTAACGTTCCTGCATTTCCAGATTCACCGAAGACCGCGGAAGAAGAAGATATTCGCGAGCGCTATGGAAAAGTATTAGGTAGTGCGGTAAACCCAGTACTGCGTGAAGGTAACTCTGACCGTCGTGCACCTACTGCTGTTAAAAACTACGCGCGCAAACACCCACATTCAATGGGTGAGTGGTCTCAAGCGTCTCGCTCACACGTAGCGCATATGCGTGGCGGCGATTTCTACTCTGGTGAAAAATCGTTAACAGTTGAGAAAGATGGCTACGTAAGTATCGAGTTTACTGGCAAAGATGGTAGCAAGAAAACGCTTAAGCCACGTGTTGACCTGCTTGCTGGCGAAGTTATCGACGGCATGTTTATGAGTAAAAAAGCGCTGTGTGAGTTCTTTGAAGAGCAAATTGAAGACGCGAAAAACACAGGCATTCTTTTCTCGCTGCACGTAAAAGCGACCATGATGAAGGTGTCTCATCCAATCGTATTCGGTCACTGTGTAAAAGTATTCTATAAAGACCTATTCAACAAATGGGGTGACCTATTTGAAGAACTAGGCGTTAACCCGAATAATGGTCTTGGCAGTGTTTACGACAAAATTGCCAGCCTACCTGAAAGTCAGCGTTCTGAAATCCAAAAAGACATTAACGCATGCTATGCAGACCGTCCGCCAATTGCGATGGTTAACTCTGACAAAGGTATCTCGAACCTTCACGTACCAAGTGACGTAATTGTTGACGCATCTATGCCGGCCATGATCCGCAACTCAGGTCAAATGTGGGGACCAGATGGTAAAGCGCACGATACGAAAGCGGTTATCCCTGAAAGTACATATGCAACCATTTACCAAGAAGTTATCAACTTCTGTAAAACGCACGGCGCGTTCGACCCGACCACAATGGGCACAGTGCCTAACGTTGGTCTAATGGCACAAAAAGCTGAAGAGTACGGTTCACATGACAAAACGTTTGAGCTAGAAGCTGACGGTACAGTGTCTATTGTTGATCAAGACGGCAATGTACTTATTTCTCACGATGTTGAAGAAGGTGATATCTGGCGCATGTGTCAGGTGAAAGATGCGCCTATTCAAGATTGGGTTAAGCTAGCGGTAACACGTTCACGTCAATCTGGTATGCCTGCGGTATTCTGGCTAGACGACGAGCGTGCTCACGATGCACAACTTATCAAGAAAGTTGAAAAGTACCTTCAAGATCACGACACAAATGGTCTAGACATTCAAATTATGTCTCCTGTACGCGCTATTCGCTACAGCATGGAACGTGCAATTCGCGGCCTAGACACTATTTCAGTAACAGGTAACGTACTTCGTGACTACCTAACTGACCTGTTCCCAATTTTAGAGCTTGGCACCAGTGCTAAAATGCTATCAATTGTTCCATTGATGTCGGGCGGTGGTCTATACGAGACAGGCGCAGGCGGCAGTGCACCTAAGCACGTACAACAATTTGTTGAAGAAGGGCACTTACGTTGGGATTCACTAGGTGAATTCTTAGCACTAGCGGTATCGCTAGAAGACGTTGCCATTAAGCATAGCAATACAAAAGCGAAAGTCATTGCGACTGCGCTAGACAAGGCAACAGAGAAGCTGCTTAACAACGGTAAGTCTCCGCTGCGTAAGGCCGGTCAGCTAGACAACCGTGGTAGCCACGTTTACCTTGGTTTGTACTGGGCTGAAGAAGTTGCAAACCAAACTGAAGATGCAGACCTTGCTGCACAGTTTAAGCCAGTGTTTGAAGAGCTTTCTGCTAAAATTGACGACATCTTGGCTGAGATTGATGCAACACAAGGTAGTGCGCAAGAAATTGGCGGTTACTACTACCCAGATGAAGACAAGCTTTTCGCCACTATGTCTCCAAGCGAAACACTTAAAGCAATTCTTGGTGCTTAAACCCAAGCAAAATACGTTGGGCGTAGAGCTCAACGCTGTAGGTGGTTTTAAGAAATTGACGCTACCTACGCAAAGATAACGATACACGAAAGCCCGCTCGCTATGAGCGGGCTTTTTTTTACTTTTTCGCGACTATTTTCAAACGGCTTTAATCATATTTATTATAAATAGGTTGGTGAGTGAGGCTTAAATTGCTTATGTGGTTAATTTATGTCACGACTTTTACAACGCTAATTTTTTATCGCTGAAGTGATGACGTAGAAACGAACGTGTTGATGGGGTAGGAGGTGGATTGGCCGTTAAAGGAACACCTAATCAAGGAAGGCATTACTCGGTAGACTGACTTTTCATTCACTAACAGGAACACGCACTGATCCGCACAGACGCTAACCGCGTCTTTGGGCTTTTTGAAAGGCGAAAAAAAGCAAAAGCCCGACGTGTTGAGCCAGGCTTTTTAAATTCTTTTCTTAACGCTCTGGTTCTTCTTTGAAGCCAATGTTCTCAGCGTGTAGACCTTTAGGCCCTTGCTGAACTTCGAACGTCACTTCTTGACCCGCTTTTAGCGAACGGTAGCCTTCCATTTGAATCGTTGAGTAATGCGCGAAGATATCTTCCCCGCCGTCCTCAGGTACGATAAATCCAAAACCCTTTGCGTTGTTAAACCATTTAACTTTGCCAACCGCCATACTTCGACTTCCTCTTAATCCTTGAACTCACGAGTATATGCCCCCATTATAGATCCGGAGACGCAGTGGAAAGAGTATTGAATGTAGTCAACAGAAAGTTGATAACGTGCAACACCCAATGCCACTATACAAAATGTAGATTTTTTAACCATATTATGTCAAGGGCAAATGTGAATAAATTTATTTAAAAGTTTGTACACATATGTGCCAGTAAACCACTATTATTAAGTTATGAGTAAAGACAACGCTATTAGTATCGAAAAGGAAAAACAAAAAGACGCGCAGCGACAAAAGCCGCAGCCGCCTCCCATGTATAAAGTGTTGTTGAACAATGACGACTATACACCCATGGATTTTGTCATTGAGGTACTCATGCAGTTTTTCAATATGGACGCTGAGAAAGCCAACCAACTTATGCTAACCGTTCATTATCAAGGAAAAGCCGTGTGTGGCATTTTTACTGCTGAGATAGCAGAGACAAAAGTAATGCAAGTTAATCAGTACGCACGCAAACATCAGCATCCGTTGATGTGCACGATGGAGCAGGCATAAGGTTTTTTGTAGAGGGCGAGCAATATGTTAAATAAAGAATTAGAACAAACGTTAAACAATGCGTTTGTATTTGCCAGAGAGCATCGTCATGAATTTATGACGGTGGAGCACTTGTTGTTGGCATTGCTTGATAACTCAGCTGCTCGCGACGCGCTTAAGGCATGTGGTGCCGACATTGAGGCAATTAAAAGCGAACTGTTAGCTTTCGTTAAAGACACTACGCCTCTGATACTCGATGACCAATTAAACGAAAGAGAAACCCAGCCAACACTTGGGTTTCAGCGTGTGCTTCAACGCGCTGTTTTCCACGTTCAATCGTCAGGCAAAGACGAAGTAACGGGCGCGAATGTACTTGTCGCTATATTTAGTGAGCAAGAGTCACAGGCAGTGTACATTCTTAAAAAAGCCGACGTAACGCGCTTAGATGTGGTGAACTTTATTAGCCACGGTGTGAGTAAAGCGGATGACGACGAACCCGTAAATCCAGAAGCTGCTGAAGAGGCGGACGCTGGTGAAGAGGGCGGTTCAGCGTTAAGCAAATATGCTACGGACCTCAACCGCCACGCAAAAGACGGTAAGATTGACCCGCTAATTGGCCGTGACTCGGAAGTTGAACGCACTATTCAAATTTTATGTCGCCGCCGTAAAAACAACCCGCTGCTTGTGGGCGAGGCCGGTGTTGGTAAAACTGCAATTGCGGAAGGGCTTGCGTACCGAATAGTTAATGATGATGTGCCGGATGTGATTGCTGAAAGTACCGTGTATTCATTGGACTTGGGCGGGTTACTTGCTGGCACCAAATACCGCGGTGACTTCGAAAAACGTTTAAAAGCTATTTTGAAAGAGCTTGGCAAAGACAAAAATGCCATTTTGTTTATTGATGAAATCCATACCATTATTGGCGCAGGTGCTGCATCAGGTGGTGTCATGGATGCATCTAACCTGCTTAAACCGAAATTATCGAGCGGTGAGCTTCGCTGTATTGGTTCGACAACATACCAAGAGTACCAAGGTATTTTTGAGAAGGATCGCGCGCTAGCACGTCGTTTCCAAAAAGTTGACGTGACTGAACCAAGTGTAAGCGACACGACTAAAATTCTATTGGGTTTGAAAAGTCGATACGAAGAGCATCACAACGTGCGCTTTACGCAGAAGGCGATTCAAGCTGCTGCAGAATTATCAGCGAAATATATTAACGAACGTCATTTGCCAGACAAAGCCATTGACGTAATGGACGAAGCAGGAGCAAGTCAGCGCTTGTTGCCGCCTTCAAAACGTAAGAAAACCATTGGCGTTGGCGACATCGAGCAGATTATTGCAAAAATGGCGCGTATACCTGAGAAGTCTGTATCGGCCTCTGACAAAGAAGTGCTTAAAAACCTAGGTCGTAACCTTAAAATGGTTGTTTTCGGTCAGGACAAAGCGATAGAGACGCTTAACGACGCTATTTTGCTTTCTCGTTCAGGCCTAGGCGCAGAAACTAAGCCTATTGGTAGTTTCTTGTTTGCTGGCCCAACAGGGGTTGGTAAAACAGAAGTGACTCAACAGCTAGCAAAAATCATGGGTGTTGAACTGGTTCGCTTTGATATGTCTGAGTACATGGAGCGTCATGCGGTGAGCCGTTTGATTGGTGCACCTCCTGGCTATGTCGGGTTTGATCAGGGTGGTCTATTAACCGATGCCGTCATCAAAAACCCATATTCTGTGGTGCTTTTAGATGAAATTGAGAAAGCGCATAGCGATATCTACAATATTCTTCTTCAAGTCATGGATCACGGAACGCTAACCGATAATAACGGCCGCAAAGTTGACTTTAGAAACGTGGTGTTAGTTATGACTACTAATGCTGGTGTGCAGGAGACTGTGCGTAAGTCGATTGGCTTTAAGCAGCAAGATCACAGCCACGATGCGATGTCTGAAATCAATAAGGTGTTTACCCCTGAATTTAGAAACCGCCTTGATGGAATCATTTGGTTTAATCACTTAGACCCAGAAATTATCCTACAAGTGGTTGATAAGTTCATTATCGAACTTCAAGCACAACTCGACCAGAAAGGTGTGTCGCTTGAGGTTACCAGCGATGCTCGTGCTTATCTTGCTGAGAAAGGTTACGACAAAGCGATGGGGGCACGCCCAATGGCGCGCCTTATCAAAGATGAGCTTAAGAAAGAGCTGGCGAATGAGTTGCTGTTTGGCGAGTTGTCAAAAGGCGGTAACGTAAAAGTAGATTGTGTTGATGATAAGCTTACGTTCTCATTTACCGGTGTAAATGCAACTTCTGAAGAAGCTGAACCAAGTTAGACGCTTAACTTAGAAAGACTGTTAATTTAAAAGGGGTCAGCGATTGCTGGCCCTTTTTATATTGCGTTTTGAACACAAAAAACACAGACACAAAAAAGCCCGATATTAATCGGGCTTTTAACTTATGCGTTACCGCTTCAATGGCACATTATCTGGCGCGGTATACGATACGACCTTTCGTCAAATCGTAAGGCGTCATCTCAACGGTGACCTTATCGCCAGTAAGAATTCGGATATAGTTCTTACGCATTTTACCAGAGATGTGTGCAGTCACTACGTGACCGTTTTCTAGTTCAACGCGGAACATAGTATTAGGTAGTGTGTCTAGCACAGTACCTTCCATTTCAATACAATCTTCTTTTGCCATGTAAAGCAGTTACCTCAGTAATTCAAAATTTTTGCCGCGCAGACCTTAACCAATCTTGGGTAAGCTGTAAAGCAATTAAGTGTCTATTTTACTATTTTTGCTGAATAGATGCCATTCATTATCACTAAACTGCTCAAATGGCATAAATTTATGTTTGTAAGACATTTTCTGACAACCGTCTACGTGATACCCCAAGTAAACGTATTGGTGACCTAAAAGTCTTGCTTGTTCGATTTGCATCAATATCATCCATGTACCTAATGATGCGACGCTATATTCGGGGTCAAAAAACGTATAAAGCGCAGAGAGCGCGCCCATCTGTTCATTTGCATCCACGATATCAGTAACAGCAACAGCGATAAGTCTGTCACCATCATACGCTTCTAAATAGTGAGTGGTCATCCACTCACACTGAACGAAATTGTCGAACTGTGTTTTAGACGGAGGGTACATACTCCCATCTGCGTGACGCTCAATAATATAGCGTTCGTAAAGCGGGTAATAAGACGTTTTAGTTTTATCAACAAGCGCGACACTAAAATGTTTATTAGCTTTTAACAGACGTTTTTGACTGCGCGAGGGAATAAAGCTTTCAACAGGAATTCTGACAGACTTACACGCTTTGCATGCGGGGCAGTGAGGGCGGTAAATTTGTTCACCGCTACGTCGAAAACCAACTTGAATAAGCTGCGAGTATCGCCACGCCTGAAAATCATTATTTTCAGCGTAAACTAACAGCTGCTCTTGCTCATCAGGCAAATAGCTACATGAAAACGATTGGGTTATACCAAACTTCACGGTGTAATCACTCTTGGCTTCCAACGATTAAGATAGTCTTCTGAAAGCCTACCTTCTTCAGTTAAAGTTTGGTTGTTGTTTTCAAGTTTTTCAATAAAAACTTCACGCGATACGACTGTTGCACCCAACGAGGACAAATGCTCAGTGGGTAACTGGCAATCGATAAACGCCATATCGTGAGACTTCATGTGCTCCACTAGCGCTAACATGGCTAGCTTAGACGTATTACTTTCGCGGTGAAACATTGATTCGCCGCAATACACTTTGCCAATACCAACACCGTACAAACCGCCAACAAGAGAATCACCTTTCCACACTTCAACGGAATGAGCGAGTCCTAGACCGTTAAGGCTACGATAAGCGTCAATCATGTCATCGGTAATCCACGTGTCGTTGCAAAGCTCGCCGGTATTTTGACTTTTACGCGGAATTGACGAACACGCATCAATTACGCGGTCAAATGCGTGGTTTAGCGTCACTGTGTATTTCTGTTTTCGGGCAAGCTTTTTTAAGCTTTTGGAAGCAACAAAGTCATTGAGCTCTATGATAGCTCTTGGGTCTGGAGACCACCATAACAATGGTTCTTCATCACTAAACCAAGGGAAGATGCCTTGAGAATAAGCAGAAAACAATCGTGCTGGACTTAGATCGGCACCAAATGCGAGTAAGCCATTTGGGTCTTCTAATGCCGAGTCTACGGGAGGGAAGGGGGCGCCTTCTTCGATGTAATGTAACGCAATCATAATTAGAAAGCCCTACAGTTGAGTAGGGCTTAAACACATACTATTAACCTTGTTCAGGCATAGTGCCGTCAAGGTATTTTTCTGCATCTAGCGCAGCCATACAGCCAGTGCCTGCAGACGTAATTGCCTGACGGTAAACATGGTCACTCACGTCTCCAGCAGCAAATACGCCTTCAACACTGGTTTGTGTAGCGTTGCCTTTGGTTCCGCTGTTCACAACAATGTAGCCATCTTTCATTTCAAGCTGACCGTCGAAGATATCAGTATTGGGTTTGTGACCAATGGCCACGAACAGACCCATAACGTCTAGCTCTTCTGTTGCGTCACTGTTTGTGTCTTTAATGCGAATCTTGGTTACGCCCATTTCGTCGCCAAGTACTTCGTCGAGAGTGCGATTTAGATGCAATACAACGTTGCCATTTTCTGCTTTGTCACGAAGGCGTTGCTCAAGAATTTTCTCGCTTCTAAAGGTCTCTCTTCTGTGAATTACATGTACTTCTGACGCAATGTTTGACAAATAAAGCGCTTCTTCAACAGCGGTGTTACCACCACCGATAACGGCGACTTTTTGGTTTCGATAGAAGAAACCGTCACAGGTAGCACAGGCAGATACACCCTTACCCATGAATGCTTGCTCAGACTCAAGACCCAAGTATTTCGCAGAAGCCCCCGTTGCAATGATGAGAGCGTCGCAAGTGTATGTGCCGCTATCGCCGTAAAGCGTGAACGGACGCTTTGAGAAATCAGTTTTGTTGATGTGGTCAAAAATGATTTCAGTATCGAATTTTTCAGCATGCTTTTGCATACGTACCATTAGATCTGGACCAGTAAGCCCTTCAGGATCGCCTGGCCAGTTTTCAACTTCTGTCGTGGTAGTAAGCTGTCCGCCTTGTTGAATACCAGTTAACAGTACAGGCTTAAGGTTTGCACGTGCAGCATATACTGCTGCTGAGTAACCTGCAGGGCCTGAACCCAAAATAAGTAGACGGACGTGTCTGCTTTCTGCCATTTTCCTCTCCAAATAATTCACCCACTAGGGTTACTTACAAATTTTCTCTTAGAAAGCTAGGTAGGGGCGAAAATTAGTAAATCAAGCACAACACCTAGATACTATTATTATAATAATCGGCCATTACAATAATTACTGCGCACCGTTGTGTCATAAATACTCGTGGAAATATCTACCAACCTGTGGTGTACAGCGTACAGGCTCAATACGTATATGATGCCTTTAAGCGATAAAAATGTCACTCAAAGTTGCACCAACCTTATACCATTTAATTATTATTAAAATGAGTAAAATATAGTTTAAGTACCTTTGGGTCATTGTTAAGCACTGCTTGCGATATGAAATTAGACTGATACGGATTAAAGCTGACATGAGATAAGGCCAAGAAAGGCTGGCGTTAAAGACAAGCTCAAATGAAAAACAAAGTAGATTTGCGAAATTCAGTGCGCTAATGGAAACAAAAAGAATATTTAGTTGTAGAGCCCAAAAGACTTTCCACACGTATAAAAAATAAACGCGAGAATATAAGATGTTTATCGCTAATTCTAAACCAGATAGCGTGCTTTAAAATCGCTGAATAACCGGAATTTTCTTGCAACCGATAAGCGTCGATTCGGGATAGTTTCCAAAAATTAATAACAAAGTGGGTTTGTATTAGACAAAAAGCTGATTACAATTTAGGTATAAGCAACAACAAACGCTTTGGTGTTGTTTAATGTGGTTTTTAAGATGCGCATTTAAGTATAAACCACTTCAAACAGCGCGAAATTTATTTAAAAAGCGGGCTGAAAGATTTGCCGCGATGATGTGGAGACTACAGAGGCGTCGCCTAGTAGTAAAGGTTTAAATGAGAGGTGAACCATGTCGCAATCAGTAATGACAATGTTGAAAAACGGTCAGCAGTATATGAAGACATGGCCCATGCGAAAAGAGCTTTACAGCTTTTTCCCAGAATGCCGAGTTGTTGCTGCGACTAAATTCGCCATTAAAACTATGCCGCCTTTAGCAATGGTTTCTTGTTTACTGTTGGTTCAAAACTTAGGCCTTGAGTACTTGCCGCAAACGATAGCAATTGGTGCCTTTTTCTTAAGCCTACCTATGCAAGGCTTGCTATGGTTAGGACATCGTTCAGACCAGTATCTACCTCCTCAACTTAATAGCTGGTATCAAGAAATTCACTCAAAAATGCGTTCTCAGGGTGTCACTATTGCAAGCGCCAAATCTAAGCCTAAATATAAAGAACTAGCTCAGCTCTTAAAAACGGCATTTAACGACTTAGACAACGTCTTTACTAAGCATTGGTTTAACTAGACCGATGCTTACTAGGCATGCTCACTAAACTGTTTCTTGCCATGTCATTTGGCCATTTATGGTTAAAAAACGCGTAGAAGGGCATTACACTTCTTACATTTATACTTTGCTCCCCTTTTAATATTGTTATGCCTGCGTGTGCTCAACTCGTAAGAATCACATTCGCATACATAGCGAAACGTGCGTGTAACTCGTTTTACATCAAATTGATGCGTTGTATCGGGGGAGCAATTAAAGACAGTGCGCATCACTGATTGCCACTCTTTGCCGTGAGGCTGTACCATTCCAAACAGTGTCCACACGAGTAAGTGGCTGACTTCATGTGGTATTACATCGCTAAGAAATGCATCGGCATTTTCTTTGAAAAGCATGGGGTGGAAGTTAACACGATTTTGCTGCAAAAACGCAGTTCCAGCATTTTTACCCGAACGCCTAAAAGTAACAACAGGTCGCTCAAAGGTACGGCAAAAGTATTGCTCAGCCTGTTCAAAGCAATAAAAAACAGCGTCGGTAATAACACGACGCTGCTCTTGGGTTAAATCATTTGAAGCGATGTTGCTGCCTCTATTTGTGTAAACTGTTTAAGAAATTGCTTATTTCACGTCGCAAGGCAGACACAAAATGTAGGTGCCCTTAGGATCGTTAAGTTTATTAATAAGGCTAAATTCGTTAAGCACTCTCTTAAATTCATTAACTAACGATGAATCTGCATTGGCAAATTGCCATTTGCCAACAAATCCCATGGCCTGTCCAAAAAATTCTTTCCAAAACAGTTCTTGAGCACTGAGTGTACGTTGTACATAAAACGTATCGAATTCATCTAATTGCGCAATTTCAGCAGCAGCAAAGACAGCATCGTCTATTGTACCTAGCTGATCGACGAGACCCAGCTCAATAGCATCAGCACCAATCCAAACACGACCTTGTGCAACACTGTCTACTTCTTCGATAGACATGCCACGCGCATTCGATATAAGCGATAAAAAGTTGCTATAGGTAGTTTCAACGTTACGCTGAAGAATTTGGCCAAATTCAGGAGCTAGCGGGCGTACGGTAGAAAAGCCAGCAAGCTCTGTTGAACCTACACCGTCGCTATGAATTCCTAAATAGTCTAGTGAATTTTCGTATGTCATAAACATGCCGAACACACCAATAGACCCGGTAATAGTACTAGGGCTAGCGATAATTCTATCTGCATTTGCAGCAATCCAATAACCGCCCGACGCTGCATACGTGCTCATTGAAGCAATGACAGGCTTACCAGCCTGTTGAAGCTGTAAAACTTCTTGGCGTATAACTTCAGACGCAAATGTACTGCCCCCTGGAGAGTCAATTTGTAAAACTACAGCTTTTACATTATCGTCCAAGCGAGCTTTTCTCAGCAACAGGGCGGTACTGTCGCCGCCAATGGTTCCCGCTTTTTGATTACCATTTAAAATGGTGCCCTTTGCAACGACGATAGCAACTTTATCTATGTTTGTTTCAATGGCGGGCAACGGAGGATTAACCACTCTTAAGTAAGAGTTAAATGAGGTTAAGTTAACGCCGTGGTTGTTATCACCTTCGCCAACTAATTCAATCAGCTCAAGTCTAACCTCTTCTCGCGTTTTAAGTGCATCTACCCATTTATTTTCTAACGCATACTGTGCAAAGTCTCCACCAGAAGCTTCGAATTTAGCAAGCAAACCATCTAACGTCTCATCAAAGTTGGCTTCATCGATTCCACGAGCGTTTGCAACATCAGCTTTATACTGAGCCCAATAACCATTTAGCCATTGTTTCTCAGCTTCTTTAGCTTCTTCAGACATATCGTTGCGCATCAAAGGTTCTACCGCCGACTTGTAAGTGCCGACACGAAAGATATGCGTCGTTACCTTAAGCTTATCTAGCAATTCTTTAAAGTACATGCCGAAGCGACCATAGCCTTCAAACATCAGGCTTCCCATTGGGTTTAGGTAAATATTATCTGCATGAGCAGCAAGATAATATTGGTCTTGTGAATAGTAGTCGCCGATTGCGTAAACAGGCTTTTCTGATTCTTTGAAAGCATCAATTGCGTTTGCGACCGCGCGAAGCTTATCTAAACCTCCACCTGTCAAACCCTGTAAGTCAAGAACCAGCGCTTTGATTCGGCGGTCTTTTTGCGCGTTTTCAAGCACTTTTACCACGTCGCGAACAAGCACTTCAGGGTTTTCAGATTCACCGCCCAAAGAGTCTTGGAGGAACTGTTCAAAGGGGTCGATGCTCTCTTTCTCAATAACTAGCTTGCCATTTAACGTAAGAAATAAAGCACTGTCTTTGTTTACGGTGAGACGTTCGTCATCCTGACCCGAGATAGCAATAATCAATCCAACAAAAATAACAATAAATATCAAATTAAAGAAAAGTTTGCGGGTGAAGTTAAGCACCGTCCACAAGCCAATAAACAAGGATTTGGTCCAATTTCCTTTGGCTGCCATATATCACTACCTTTTTTTGAATTAACCAACCAGAGCGAGAAAAGTCAGGCGAATCTAGCTCAATGTACTGCATTCTTATTATGTTACCTAAATCGAGTAAGATCGCTAACTTAATTGTAATTTTTTGTGAGTGTATCGTACAAAGGACCAACGAACAGGGGGAGTTGTTGAAACGTAAATGATTTTTTAAAAGGGTTATCGAGCTTTCTCGTCTTTTTCTAACCACGTTTTGATTAGAGAAGCTATTCTTTTGTGGTCTTCTTCACTCATCACCATTAAAAGCTCTCCTTTACGAGTATTAAAGCCTGTTTTCTTATGACCTTTTTGCATTATTCGCAAAAAGGGTGAAGACTTATTTTCAAGAGATGAAATTTTTTTCATGGTGCGCCGTTCTAATGTTTTAACAACAAAAAATAGGCAAAACAATGATAAACCTTTATCAACAGGCCGTAGCGCGACTGCAAGTGGCTGACGGCATCCCATTATTCTTAATGCGTTTATACCTAGCACCTGTGATGATACAGGCTGGGTGGAATAAAGCATCAAGTTTTGACAGTATTGTAGATTGGTTTGGTAATGAAGATTATGGTCTGGGTCTGCCTCTACCATTTGTCATGGCTTTTCTCGCCACAGCGGCAGAACTCGTTGGTGGCATTTTATTATTGTTTGGTGCGTTAACCCGTTTAGTTACAATACCCTTAATGGTAACGATGATTGTTGCGATGGTAAGTGTTCATGCAAAAAACGGTTGGTTAGCAATAGCTGATGCGTCGTCGTGGCTGGCTGACGGGACTATTTTGTATAATGAAAGCATAATGGATGCGCCGCAAAAACTATCGGCAGCTAAATCGATTTTGCAGGAGCATGGTCATTACGAGTGGCTAACATCTAGCGGTAATTTTGTAATACTCAACAATGGGATAGAATTTGCCGCCACGTATTTTATTATGTTGCTAGTATTATTTATTTATGGCGGTGGCCGCTTTGTAAGCGTGGATTACTATTCTGCCAAATTTTTTAACACAAAACAAAATGTGCAGTCATAAACGTTAAGCGTTATTCACGGAGCCAAAAGACTGGATTTTTCTGGTCTTTTTTGTTTATGGGTCGTAGGATCTATCACAAAATACAGGTGTGCCGCTACTGTGAGCATACTTTTCATTTGTCAGAGATAACAGGTGCTCTGGCAGCTATGTGAATTTATAAAGTAGGGATGTAAATGGACGCATTAACTTTGTTACTTAACAGAAGCTCTCAACCTAGACTAGAAGCACCAGCACCAAGTGGTGACGCGTTAGAGAACATTATGCAAGCAGCACTGAGAGCGCCTGATCACGCGTGTTTGACGCCATGGCGCTTTATTGTTTGTACAGGTAAGGGGCTAGATAAACTTGGTGCGCTTTACGAGCAATCTGCTATTGAGAACGAAAAGTCACAAAAGGAAATTGAAAGGGCAGTTCAGCTTCCGCATCGCGCGCCAATGGTAATTGTTGCCATTGCGAAACACATCGAGCATGAAAAAGTACCTAGGGTTGAACAAATTGCTTCTGCTAGTTGTGGAGTAATGGCTATGCAAATGGCAGCTGTTGCACAAGGGTTTAACGGCATGTGGCGCACAGGCAGTTATGCCAGTTGTGAAACCGTAAGAAACGGCTTAGGTCTTAGTGAAGAGGACGAGCTAGTTGGCTTTTTATACCTTGGTACACCAACATTTGAACCCGCGCCGAAACCACAAAGAAACAGTAGCGATTACTTTGAATTTTGGCAGTAGCGGTGTCGTCACTAACTAAATAAAGTGTAGAGCGGTTAGCTGGGCTATAAGGTTCACTAACCGCTTTGAAAAGAACAGTGTTTAAAATTCGATATTGACGTTGTAGCCCGCGAATTTTCTTATATTAATCACGCGATCGCCATCTAGCATCCAGTATTGCCCTTTAACGCCCTGTAGTACGCCGGTAAAAGAGGGTGTCTTGTCCAAATTAAGTGACTTAATTTTTACTGGATAGTCTTCAACTGGGTAATGAATATCGTGAATAGGTGTAGTGACTTCTGAAACCGCTTGAAGCCCTTTCTCTTGTTTTAACGCCTCTAAATCACTCTCAATCTTACTCATCAGTTCCGCTTTGACTTGGTCTAAATCAACCTCGTCCGGCTTACCTTTTAGCATGGTTCGCCAATTCGTTTTATCAGCAATATGATCTTTACACAATGTTTCAACCAATCCACTGGTTAGTCTGTCAGGCACACGCAACATGACGGTGGCTTGCGTAGCACCTTGGTCCATCCAGCGGGGAGATACGCCATCGGTAATTTGCCGCGTGATACCCACCTTCACTGTGCCAGTATTTGCGAGGTATACAAAATGCTCGTTAAAGCAGTGTTCTTCTCCCCATTCTGGCTCTCGGCAAGTCCCTTCGTGATAATGACACTTTTCTGGCTTAATTATGCAGCTGTCACATTGCGCCAGTGAAATAAGGCAAGGGTAGCAATAGCCTTGGTTAAAGCTTTTCTTAGTCTTGCGATTACAATGGACACAGTTAATCTCACCCGTGTAGGTGAGCGTCACTTCTTTGCCAATTAGCCCGTTCACGTCAACTAACTCATCACCAATAGGTAGTGAATAGTGTACGGTGTTGTTTTCGTCGGCTGTGGTACGCATTTTTTTTAGCATACCTGAATATGTTGTTGTCACTTTTATAACCTTAAATCTTTAGAATCTTCGCTATTCAACATTAAGCATTTTGCTTTTAGTCACTTAACTCACCGCGTAAATTCTGAGTAAGTAATTGACTTATTTCTTCGAAGGGTAAGTCTTTGCTAAGTAAGTAATGAAGTTTGGCAAGGGCAGCTTCAGGCGTCATGTCGCTACCTGAAAGAACGCCTACCTCTCGTAAACCGTGTCCTGTAGCATATCCCCCCATATTAACTCGGCCGCGCATACATTGCGTACAGTTAAGAACAGGAATTTGTCTAGACTTGGCATATTTAAGTTGCGCTATAAGCTCTGGGTTTTGCGGGGCGTTACCCACACCGTAGCTTAATAAAATAAGGGCATTGACGGGTTGCTGAAGCGTATTTTTTATTACCTCTGGCGCAATACCAGGGTACAAGCTAACCATGCCTATTGGCTGGGCCTTTACGTTTGATACCTTTATTGTGTTATTGGGGGCTTTGGCAAGCGACCCCGCTTTAACGCGAATGTTGATCCCTGCTTCTAAAAGAGGAGGGAAGTTAGGCGAATCAAAAGCGCTAAAACCATCAGCATCAACTTTGCGACTGCGGTTGCCACGTAAAAGGCGATTATTAAAGAAAAGTCCCACCTCAGCAATGGGGTAATTTGCAGCTACATACAAAGCATTTAACAGGTTAACCTGACCGTCAGAACGAAGTTCGGCTAGAGGAATTTGTGAGCCAGTTACAATGACAGGCTTTGACAAATCTTCTAACATAAAACTAAGCGCTGACGCGGTGTACGCCATAGTGTCGGTACCATGTAAAATGATAAACCCGTCATATTTGTCGTAGTTATCTGATATATCATCGGCGATACGCTGCCAGTCTGACGGGTCCATATCTGACGAGTCGATGAGGTTGTCATATTCATGCAAGGTAAAAAGAGGCATTTCAGAACGGTGAAATTCAGGCATCTTTTTCAAAGTGTCAGCCAAGAAGCCTGCAGCGGGTACATAGCCTTGTTTAGATGGCTTCATACCGATGGTTCCACCTGTATAAGCAATGTAAATATGTTTACGCATGAAATGACCTTACCCTATGTGGGAGATGCCTTTAAAAAGGGATATCTTTTGTGACGGGCATTCTAACAATACCCACGGGTTTGTCACCCTGAAATGCCAGATACAAAAAAGCGGTGAAATTCACCGCTTTTTTTGCACGAAGTCTTCATTGTTTGCTGTGACCCCATTGCGGCGGTGAACGGCAAAAACAATATTGTACTTACTTAACTTCTTTACCTGCCGCTTGCTGATCGGCATGATAGCTAGAACGTACCATTGGGCCACACGCTGCGTGAGTAAAACCAATTTCTTTAGCGTAGTCACCTAGGGCATCAAACTCCTTTGGGTGAACATAACGTTTAACAGGGTAGTGGTGTCGGCTAGGCTGCAGATATTGGCCAAGCGTTAGCATGTCCACGTCGTGAGCGCGCAGGTCATCAAGTACGCCTTGAATCTCTTCGTTTTCTTCACCCATACCCATCATAAGACCTGATTTAGTCATAACATCTGGGTGCTGAGCCTTGAACTTTTTAAGCAAGTCTAGTGACCACTGATAGTTCGCACCTGGGCGGCACTCACGGTATAGGCGAGGAATGGTCTCAAGATTGTGGTTGAATACGTCTGGTACCCCGTTTTTGAAGATTTCCAGTGCACGGTCCATACGACCACGGAAGTCAGGCACCAACACCTCAATTGTTGTGGTTGGGCTATGTTCGCGTATGGCGTTAATACAATCTACAAAGTGTTGTGCACCGCCATCGCGCAAATCGTCACGGTCAACCGATGTAATTACCACGTAACGCAAATTCATTTCAGCGATGGTTTTTGCAAGCTTCTCTGGTTCTTCTGCACTTGGAGGCAGTGGTTTACCGTGCGCAACGTCACAAAAAGGACAGCGACGAGTGCAAATATCACCCAAAATCATAAAGGTGGCAGTGCCGTGGTTGAAGCATTCTGCTAGGTTAGGGCAGCTGGCTTCTTCGCAAACAGAGTGAAGATTGTTTTTGCGAAGCGTTTGTTTAATGTGATCAATCTTCTCCGTAGTACGAGGAAGCTTGATTTTTATCCACTCAGGCTTGCGCAGCATTTCTTCCTTTTCTGTAGGAATAATGGTGACTGGTATGTGTTTTACTTTTTCATCATCGCGGAGTTTCACCCCCGCTTGAGGTCGTGCGTTACTCATCAAAACCTTCTTTGTATGTTGGTTGTGCAATGGACAGCGCGTCTAATAACAATTGAGTTAATTCTTGGCCAGCAATTTCAAGCGTATTTGGTCCTTGCAAACGAGCGGTATCAATCATTTCCATACCGGCGTAACCACATGGGTTGATGCGCTGAAAAGGCGATAAGTCCATATTAACATTTAAAGCCAAACCGTGAAACGAGCAGCCATTACGTATTCTTAAGCCTAGAGAGCATACTTTCTTCTCATCGACGTACACGCCAGGTGCGTCGGGCTTTGGATACGCGGTTACGCCGTATTTTCCAAGTAATCCGACCACCGCTTCTTCCATTGCGGTGACTAAATGCCGTACACCCAGCTTTCTGCGCTTGATGTTCAGCATTAGATAAATAACTTGTTGACCGGGCCCGTGGTAGGTAACTTGGCCACCACGGTCAACTTGTACTACGGGAATATCGCCTGGCATGAGAATGTGCTCAGCTTTGCCCGCTTGCCCTTGTGTAAAGACAGCATCATGCTCAACAAGCCAAATCTCATCTTGAGTATCTTGGTCGCGTTCATCAGTGAAACGTTTCATTGCCTCGAAGATAGGCTCGTACGGTTGACGGCCCAATTGGCGCACGACAACGCTGTTTCCCTCAGGCGGCATAGACTGCTCTTTCACTTATAGTACAACCCTGACTAACTCTAATTTAGCAAGTTCAGTGTAAATTGTTTCCATGTGCTCTTTGCTTGTCACACGTACACTGACAGAAACCGAGTGGTAAGTACCTTTACTACTTGGTTTTACATTAGGGGAGTAGTCGCCTGGCGCGTGCTGCTGAAGACAGCTTACAACCTGTTCAGGGAGGTCTTCATGTGCTACGCCCATAACTTTAAACGTTTGGTTCGTTGGAAAATCTAATAATTCGTCGAAACGGGTATCCATGCGATATCCTTGGTACTTTAAATATCATATAAAAAAACGGCCAGATTGTAACAAATCTGGCCGCTTCACAACTAGCATTTTCACGTATTCATTTATACATGACGACTTGTCATCAAGTCTTACTCGTCGTCAAATCCTAGCTGAAGCATAATGTAGTCTTTCATGCGATTAAAGAAGCTTCCTTCTTTCACTTCTTGAAGCGTTACCAGCGGATAACTAGCTACATCTTCGCCTTCTAGCTGAAGATAAAGTTTACCAACTACCTGACCTTTCGCTAGTGGCGCCTCAAGCTTGTCGTCTAACTCGAAATTCGCTTCTAAGTTCGCTGCCTGACCGCGTGGGATAGTAATGGGGGTAGATTGATTAATTCCAAGGTCTACCGTTTCTCTGTCGCCCATATAAATGCGGTGAGCAACAAAACTGTGGCCTGCTTCGTATGGCGTTAACGTCTCATAGAAGCGGAACCCGTATTTAAGTAGCTTTTTGTTTTCTACCTTACGTGCACGCTCGCTGTCAGTTCCCATCACAACCGAGATTAAGCGCATGCCACCTTGTTCGGCCGAGGTAATTAAGCTGTAGCCTGCATCCGAGGTGTGGCCAGTTTTGATGCCATCGACGTTTAAGCTTTTGTCCCACAGTAGGCTGTTGCGGTTGTATTGCTTTATGCCGTTATAGGTAAATTCTTTTTCGCTGTAAATTTTATACATCTCTGGCGTTTGTGAAATAAGCGCGCGCGATAGAATAGCCATATCACGAGGTGTTGTGTAATGGTCAGGGTCGTGTAAACCGTGTGCATTCACCCAGTTTGAGCCTGTCATACCAAGCGATGCCGTATGTGCATTCATCATACTTGCAAACGCTGACTCTGAACCTGCGACATGTTCAGCCATTGCTACACAAGCGTCGTTACCAGATTGCACAACAATGCCACGTAGTAAGTCACGTACTGACACCTGTGTGCCTACTTCGATAAACATTTTTGAAGAGTCAGGGAATTTTTTCGCCCACGCGTTTTCAGAAATGGTAACTTCGTCATCCAAGCTGATGTTACCCGCCTGCAGTTCTTTACCGATAACATAAATAGTCATGATTTTGGTTAAGCTGGCAGGTGCAAGTTGCATATCTGCATTTTTTGATGCAATGACGTGACCCGTTTCAAAGTCGGTAAGTAAAAAGCCTTCTGCAGCAACAGTTGGGGCAGGTGGCGTAACTACCGCAGCATTCGCTGTAGTTAGCAACGTACCCATTACTAAGAATGCAAATGAGAGTATTGACGGTTTAGCGCGTTGAATTATTCTGAGCATGGTTCTAATTTCTTTGACCGTTTTTCCGTGTGAGTTAAAGCTTACCTTATTGTTGCAAATACCGCGAAGCGAATACCGCAAAACATGGCTACCCAATTTTAGCTTCTGTTCGGTTTCTGACCGAATCCTGTTTTTAACAACCCATATTATCGTATGGCTGACCAGAGATCCTAACGAAAGGCTGCGTATATGACTAGGTTTTATCAAAAAAGTTTACGCGATAGTAGGCATTAGGCGAAGAAACCGTGATATTGCCTGCTGAATGACACATTACCGCCACAATCCCGTTGATTTTATGAGCAAGCGCAACGTATCAATCTACACAATGTATCAGCCGTTTGCTTTTACTTACACGTAAGTTAATGCAAATGATTAAATTTGTTTTTGGGGGCGTGATTATGCACAAAGGTTGATAATCGGCATGTTTCAAGATTGAAAACTAAGGCACGATTACATGGTTTGGGTGATGGCGTACGCGTTCGGATAACCATTCTGTTTAAGTTGTTCAAGTACTTCTGTTACTACGGCCTCGTCATGGATGGGACCTAACTGAAGCTTGTAAACATCATCAGTAACCGGTAAGTGAGCCGGGATTTGATACAACGCAGATAAAACATTGGAAATAGATTTTGCTTTTTCTGCATTCGAAAGCGCTGCAACTTGAATGTAGATTGCATCGCTTGCTGTATTTTTGCTCGCAGTAGCGTTGCCACTTTTTTCTATCTGAGGTGCTCGCGTCGAAGCGGTCATCTCGGTAGGCGGCACAACTGCAATACCTAAATATTCGTCGTAAGTCACAGTAGGGTCGTTACCTACTGTGACGTTGTTTTGTTCGTCAAAATGAATGACTTCTAGCTTTACTTTTGTCGTGCCTTTGCTGTGATAACCTAGCTTTACCGCTGCTGCATAAGAAAGGTCTATAATCCGATCATCGTGAAAAGGGCCACGGTCGTTTACACGAACAATTGCTTGCTTGTTGTTTTCCAAATTTGTAACTCGCACATAAGAAGGCAGAGGTAATGTTTTATGTGCGGCGCTCATAGCGAACATATTGTAAGTTTCGCCGTTGGAGGTCAAATGACCATGAAACTTCTGACCATACCAGCTGGCGTAACCCACTTCCTCAAATCCCTTGCCGCTGTCGATTGGCGTGTAGTGTTTGCCCAATACTGTGTAGGGGCGGCTATTAAACATGCGGTACGCTTCGTACTTTGGCACAGCGTCTAATGTCTCAGGCTTTTTCGCAATGTGTTTTGGAGCAGAGTCTTTATGTTGGGTATAGCGGCCTGATGGCGATGGTGCACTTTGGCAACCCGCTATTGTCAATATAATAAAAGCGATAGACCCTAAGTGATAGCATTGTCTATTTGAATAATTCGCGTTTTGTAAACCAAGTACCGAAAGAAGGCGCTGCAACATACAAGTTATCTAGACATTAAACGTTTTTGAGTGGCAATGGCCATAAGAATGCCAAAACCTGCCATTAAAGTCACCATAGAAGTTCCACCAAAACTTACCAAGGGCAGCGGAACTCCAACTACGGGCAGTAAACCGGAAACCATGCCCATATTTACAAATACATAAACAAAGAAGGTTAGGGTGATACTGCCTCCGAGCAGTTTCGCATAGGCATCTTGAGCGCGGCTTGAAATGATAAGGCCACGTAAAATAATGAAGATGTAAATTGCCATTAAACAAATGACACCAGTAAGACCGAATTCCTCACTAAAAACTGAGAAAATAAAGTCGGTGTGACGTTCTGGCAAGAACTCCAGTTGAGACTGTGTACCTTGTAGCCAGCCCTTGCCTTCTACGCCGCCCGAGCCAATGGCAATTTTAGATTGAATAATATGATAACCAGAGCCTAACGGGTCGCTCTCTGGGTTTAAGAAAGTAAGAACACGCTGCTTTTGGTAATCTTTCATTAAGAAAAACCACATTACAGGAGCAAATGCCCCCACAAGCGCCCCCACGATTGAAATCAAGCGCCAGCTCATGCCCGCAAGAAATATGGCGAAAATACCTGAGCTGGCGATAAGTAAAGACGTGCCCAAATCTGGTTGTTTGGCTATTAAAATGGTCGGTACTACCACCAACGCAAATCCGAAGACAATATGGTTGGTGCGAGGGGGCATGGTAAATTTGCTAATATACCAGGCGACCATCATTGGAACCGCAAGCTTCATTAGCTCAGACGGCTGGAAGCGGATAAAGCCCAAATCAAGCCAGCGCTGTGCGCCTTTGCCCATGTCACCAAATAACAGAACGGCGATGAGCATAAGCAGTCCTCCCACGTAAGCATAGGTTGAGAAGAACCTGAATATGCCAAGAGGCAACTGCGCTAGCCCAAACATTACGACAAAGCTGAAACCCAGTCGAATAAACTGGCGTTCCATTTGTTCCATATCTTGACCAGACGCCGAATAAAGTGTGAATAATCCCACGCAGCTAAGCGCAAGAAGACCTATTAGCAACCAACCATCAATATGAATGCGCTGTAAAAAGCTTATTTTATTAGGGTTTAAGGTGGTTCTTTTCACTGCGCGACCCCTAACTTAATATCATCTTGTGACGTTTCTGTGTTTACAGTTTCGAAAACGCGATCTCTGAAATAGAAGTCCATTATTTGACGTGCAACGGGCGCAGCGTTTTTACTGCCACCTCCCACGTTTTCTAGCACTACTGTTACTGATATTTCAGGGTTGTTGAAAGGGGCGAAACCCACGTACATGGCGTTGTCACGAAGGCGCTCATCAATTTTGTCGGCATCGTACTTTTCATTCTGACCAACGGTAAACAGCTGTGCTGTTCCTGTTTTACCCGCTGAGTCGTAGGGGGTGTCGGCAAAAGCGTGTCGTGCTCCACCTTCTTCACCACTCACCACATCGCGCATAGCATTTAAAATGACGTCGAGATTTTTCTTATTCTTTATATCAACGGGGCGAAGTGACTTAAGCGCAATGAGATCAACTGTGCTGTCTGTATTCATGTAACCGCGAATAATTTGTGGGATATATCGCTCACCTGCGTTAATCAACGTATTTACTGATGTATTAAGCTGAACTGGCGTAGTCGTCCAATAGCTTTGGCCAATGCCAACGGGAATAGTGTCGCCAATGTACCAAGGCTGATTAAATCGGGCGCGCTTCCACCCTCTACTGGGCATATTCGCGTCTGACTCTTCATACAAATCGATACCAGTAAAATCACCGAACCCAAACTCATACATTGACTCACTAATTTTATCAATGCCAAGCTTGTAAGCTAAATCGTAATAGTAAGTATCGCAGGAAACCTCTATGGCCTTTGACACGTCAACCTTGCCATGGCCCCAGCGTCGCCAGTCTCGCCAAACGTGTGAAACGTTGGGTAGTTTGTAGCGCCCATTGTCGGTAATCGTGTAGTCTTCAGTAATAATACCTTCTTCTAACCCAACTAAGCCTAAATGCGGCTTAACGGTAGAGGCGGGCGGGTATTGGCCTTGTGTAGCCCGGTTAATGAGAGGGCGGTCGGGAGAATTCAACAGTGCAGAATAGTTTTTGCTGCTGATACCATGAACAAATAAATTAGGGTCGTACCCAGGATTAGAGTACAAGGCTAGTACACCGCCTGTTTTAACATCGGTTACGACAATAGCCCCTCGCATACCTTCAATGATGCGTTGTGCTTCTAACTGAAGTTCTAAATCTAAATTGAGCACAATGTCTTTGCCAGGCGTAGGGGGCTCAACACTTAACACGCGAATGATGCGTCCTTGGTTGTTTACCTCTACTTGCTGATACCCCACCTTTCCGTGCAGTAATTCTTCGTGATATTTTTCAATACCCAGTTTACCGATATCATGGGTTGCTGCGTAGTTGTCCTCTTGACCCGCTTCTACCAGTTTCTGCAAATCCCGTTTGTTTATGCGTGCTACGTAGCCAAGTGCATGGGTTAGGGTGTCTTTGTAAGGGTAGTGCCGAGCAAGACGTGCTTCAATTTGAACGCCAGGGAATTTGTGCTTACTTGCAGAAAACAGCGCGACTTCTTCTTCACTTAATTGAGTGCGAAGGGCCACAGGTTTGAATCGGCGCGTACCTTTTAACGTAGACTGAAATCGCTCAAGCTCATCAGAGGTGATCCCCATTAACTCGGTCAAATCTGTTAGGGTTTGAGAGATATCATCTACTTGCTCTGGAATAACTTCCAAGCTAAAAACTGGGCGGTTTTCGGCCAGCAACACTCCATTTCGGTCGTAGATGAGGCCTCGGTTAGGCGCAATAGGTAGCACCTTGATGCGGTTTCCGTTAGACCTCGTTTGATAATCATCGAACTGTGTGACCTGCAAGGAGTAAAGATTATTCAGCACAATACCTAGCATGAATACAACAATGATAAAAGCAATGGTTGCGCGGCGGGCAAATAAATTTGCCTCTGCGGAATGATCGCGTATTGCCTGTCGTTTTCGTTGCACTGACGTCCTTTGCATTAGCTTAGCTTCACCTTACTCACGATGATAAGGGTGGTTTTGGGTAACAGACCAAGCGCGGTAAAGGCTTTCAGTAAGAATAATTCTGACTAGGGGGTGGGGAAGTGTAAGTGCTGATAGCGACCATTTTTGTTCTGAAGCTGCGATACATTCAGGAGCTAGCCCTTCTGGACCGCCAATAAGGAGGCTAACGTCACGCCCGTCCATTTTCCAATTATCTAGTTGCTTTGCAAGCGTGGGCGTGTCCCAAGGTTTGCCAGTAACTTCTAGCGTCACAATTCGATTGCCTTTAGGAATAGCAGCAAGCATTTGCTCACCTTCCTTCTCTAAAATGCGTTTAATGTCGGCATTCTTACCACGTTTTCCAGCAGGAATTTCCGTAAATGAGACAGGCATGTCGCTCGGAAATCGGCGAATAAACTCTTCTACACCCGTATTGACCCAGTTTGGCATTTTTGTTCCAACTGCGACGATTTGTATACGCACTTTTCTTTCCCTTACCGCAGGATTTCTTATTTTATTCTTACAATAAAGGCCATACACACTAGGGTATGGCCTTTATTGACCGTGATACAGCTTCTCACTTACCTATTTTAGAAGAAACTACGACCACAGTTTTTCTAATTGATAGAAATCACGAGTTTCATCTTGCATAACGTGCAAAATGACATCGCCAAAATCTACAAGTACCCACTCGCCAGTTTCCTTACCTTCAACACTTCCAGGTGCGTGTCCCGCTTTTTTTGCTTCAACCATTACATTTTCAGCAATAGAAGATACGTGACGTTTTGAGTTACCTGAGCAGATAATCATAGTATCGGTAATACTTGATTTGCCGCGAACGTCTAGTTCTACTACATCGCGGCCTTTCATATCGTCTATTTTGTCTTTAACAAACTGTTTGAGCTGTTGACTCTCCAAGAGTTTTCCTCACTTACTTAACTTTTATATAACTGATGTTCGTTTATGTATCTCAGCACACTCTCATCCAACCACGTTTTGGCGATGGGAGTGCCTGAACTGTTTTGTTTACCGCTACATCCAGCGGGTTGTTCACTTGAAATTACATTACGAATTTCAGTAGATGAAACACTATAGAGTGGCGTGTTGGTTAACACTACATGCCCTGCAGGCTCTTTGTGAATAACGCTTTTATCGTTAGCCATATGACTATCTAGCCAAGCTTGTATCGCGGGAGGCGGCGAAAATTTTTCATCGTCTCTGCGCATAACCACTAAGTGACAATAATCGAGTAGTCTGTCCCACTCGTACCATTTATCTAGATTATACAGCGAATCTGCCCCAATGAAAAAACAGATTGTGTCATCACTTTTTTCTTTCAGTGCGCGCAACGTTTTCACTGTATAAGAAGGAGATGGTAATGCTAATTCAACCAACTCTGGAATAAGTCTGTCATTCGATTGGGCGCAAAGTTCAATCATTTTAACGCGGTGCACCTCAGATACGCCGACGGATTTGTGCGGTGCCAGTTTGCAAGGCATTAAATGCACTTCCCGTACGCCAATCTCATCAGCAGCATGCAGGGCAGCACCAATATGCCCATTATGAGGCGGGTTGAATGTGCCGCCTAAAATTGCTCGAATTTTCCCGTTAGACCTATTGTCCTGCGTAGTAATCTGCGAACAAGAAGAGGAGAATTGAGAAGGAGTTGTTTGGCCCATTGAATGTAGCCCTTTACGCTTGCAACAACGGAATTTCGCGTAGATCTATCCCCATAAACATCATGCAAAGATGACACACTTCAACATAGGGGCGAGCAATTACATTTTGCTTAAAGGCATGGTCTGACTGGGTTAGCGCCTTTTGAATATCTTCTAATTGAGTAAGACTAAGGCGGTTCAAAGCACTTTGATAAAAGCCTTGTCTGTTTCGCCATATACCAAACTTCTGCCATTGAATAGGCGTACCGCTTTGCTGTGCAAGCTTAAGCTTCCAAAGCTGTTCCCACTCGCGGATTAGCGCCCAAATGATAATGTTGGGTTCTAGACCTTCACTTTCTAAACGGTAAAGCATCTTTATACAGCGAGTGCTATCTCCGCTTAGCATTACATCAACCAGTTGAAACACGTTAAAACGCGACTGATCGACCATGGCTTGCTCTATTTGCTCATCTGAAACCGACTGTTGAGGGTAAAGCAAAGCAAGCTTATCAATTTCTTGTTTTGCAGCGAGCATGTTGCCTTCACAAAAATCGGCAATCATTTTTGCACCAGATGTAGAAACTGAAAGTTGATGCGCTTTCAGTTGTTGGTTTAACCATGCGCTAAGCTGCTTGCCTTCTAGTGGATAGCACAGCACCGACGCGCCGATATCATCGAGCACTTTAAACCACTTTCCACGCTGAACGTCTTTGCCAATTTTAGGACCATGCACAAGCAATAGAATGTCTGGATTAAGTGACGCGGCAACTTCTTGAAGCATCTTGCTGCCTTCGGCACCCGGCTTTCCGGTAGGTAATTCTAGTTCAATAAACTGTTGGCTAGAAAACAGCGACATGCTTTGGGTCGCTTCAATGAGTTGGTTCCAGTTAAACCCAGTTTCAGCGACCAACACAGTGCGCTCTTCAAACCCATTGGCTTTAGCTTTTGCGCGAATTTGCTCAATAACCTCGAACTTCTGTTGAGGTTCATCTCCAAATACCAAATAGCAGGGACGAAGCGCCTTTGCTATGTCTTGGTTAAACTGGTTAGGATAAATTTGCATGCACTGTTTTCGTCATTGTACGGTAGAAACAGGCGCATTCTGCGCTGCAACCGACTGACTAGAGAGACGCCTAACCATGATATCGGCAGCTTCATCTCGCATTTCGCTTAACATAAGGTCAAGCTCACGAGACTTTGCCAGTACTTGGTCAGGGTCGTCCTGATAATCGCGTACTACTTCAAACTGTACCATTTGCGCTTCTTTATCGGGGAACTGAACACGATAACGCACTACATAAATAAGCTCATATTCTGCTACCTGACCTGAAGGATAAACAGACAATAGCTGACGTTCCATTTTCTCAGGAAGCAGGTAAATGTTTATGTGTTGTTTTGATGTCTTGCTTTTATCTGCGCTAACACTGTTTAGGCCGTAAACATTTAGGCGTTTATCGAGTGCACGCGCCAAAGGCGCGTGGGCTCTAGCACTTTCAATGGCAACTGTATTTATATTGTCTGGCAGGCTAGGGCTGCTTCTTAAATGAAAACCACAGCCAGTAACCAAAACGGTTGCGAACACAGCAACTGCAAATTGTAAGTGCTTTTTCATAACGTTCTGACCTAGTTAGCGACAATGTTTACAAGCTTGCCAGGAACAACAATTACTTTGCGAATGGTTTTACCTTCTGTAAATTGTTGTACGTTGGGTTGCTCTTTCGCTGACGCTTCAATGGCCTCTTTGCTTGCATCTGCAGCAATCGTCATTTTAGCGCGAACTTTTCCATTAACCTGAACAATGATCAGCTTTTCATCTTCCACTAACGCGTCTTTATCAGCCTGCGGCCACGGCGCCAAATCGATATCTTCGCTGTGACCTAATACCTTCCAAAGCTCATGTGCAATGTGCGGCGTGATAGGGTTAAGAAGCAACAAGATAGACTCGCACGCTTCGCGCATAATGGCGATGTCTTGTGCGTTTTCTTGTGGTGCTTTTTGCAGATGGTTCAATAGTTCCATCACCGCAGCTACAGCCGTATTAAAGGTTTGACGACGACCTAAGTCGTCAGACACTTTTTCAATGGTTTTGTGTACTTCACGGCGAAGAGCCTGTTGATCTTTAGATAGTGCCTTAACGTCAATCGCTTCAGGTGTACCTTTTTCAACGTGTTCGGTTACCAGCTTCCAAATTCGGCGTAAGAAGCGGTTTGCACCCTCAACGCCAGAATCTACCCACTCAAGCGTTTGCTCTGGTGGCGCTGCGAACATGGTAAATAGACGCACAGTGTCAGCGCCGTATTGGTCGATAACTTCTTGTGGGTCGATACCGTTATTTTTCGACTTGGACATTTTCGTCATACCGCCGTGAATCACTTCTTCACCATCGGCAGTTAACCACGCCTTTACAATACGGCCTTTGTCATCTTTTTCAGTACTAACTTCGGTTGGCGAGAACCATGTTTTCTTTCCAGACGCGTCTTCACGGTAGTATGAGTCTGCTAATACCATACCTTGACATAGCAAGCGCTTAAACGGCTCATCAGAATTCACTAAGCCTTCGTCGCGAAGCAGCTTGTGGAAGAAACGAGAATAAAGCAGGTGCAAAATAGCGTGCTCTATACCACCGATATACTGGTCTACTGGCAGCCAGTAGTTTGCTGAAGTAGGGTCTAGCATGGCGTCTTGGTTTGTAGCGCTTGAGTAGCGGGCGTAGTACCACGAAGACTCCATAAACGTATCGAAGGTGTCGGTTTCTCGTAAAGCAGGCTCGCCGTTAAACATGGTTTTAGCCCACTCAGGGTCAGCTTTAATCGGCGATGTTACGCCATTCATTTCTACGTCTTCAGGCAGAACTACAGGTAGTTGGTCAGCAGGAACAGGAACTGACTCACCGTTTTCCAAATTCAACATTGGAATAGGCGCGCCCCAGTAACGCTGACGGCTAACACCCCAATCGCGTAGGCGGTAGTTTACTTTACGTTTACCGCAGCCTTTGCTTTCTAGTTCATCCGCAATACCGTTAAAAGCGGCATCAAAATCATGCCCGTCGAACTTGTCAGAATTAATTAAGCTGCCTTTTTCTGTATAAGCAGAAGCCGACAAATCACAGTTCTCTTCATCACCAGCATTTGGCGCAATCACTTGCTTAATGGGTAGATCGTACTTTGTCGCAAACTCCCAGTCGCGCTGGTCGTGGCCCGGAACTGCCATTACCGCACCTGAGCCGTAGTCCATTAGTACAAAGTTGGCGACCCAGATTGGAAGCTTTTCACCAGTAAGTGGATGAATGACTTCTAAGCCTGTTGCACAACCTTTTTTCTCCATTGTCGCCAATTCTGCTTCAGCTACTTTGGTATTTTTACATTCTTCAACAAACGCCGCTAAATCAGGGTTCGACTGTGCAGCAAACTCCGCAAGTGGATGCTGCGCCGCTACTGCTACGTAAGTTACACCGTAAAAAGTATCTGGACGGGTTGTGTAAACGGTTAAATCGGAAATGTCGTTAACCGCTGACGCTAAATCGAAGGTAATTTCTACACCTTCTGAACGGCCAATCCAGTTTGCTTGCATGGCGCGTACTTGATCAGGCCATTCTTCAAGCTGTTCAAGATCTTGCAATAGCTCTTCAGCATAGTCGGTAATCTTGATAAACCACTGAGGAATTTCTTTTTGCTCAACTAGAGCACCAGAGCGCCAACCGCGACCGTCAATAACCTGCTCATTAGCCAAAACGGTTTGGTCGACAGGATCCCAGTTAACGGTAGAGTTTTTCTTATACACTAAACCTTTTTCATAAAGGCGAGTGAAGAACCATTGTTCCCAACGGTAGTAATCTGATTTACACGTTGTAACTTCGCGGTCCCAGTCGTAACCGAAGCCTAAAGAGCGAAGTTGGTTTTTCATGTAATCGATATTCGAATATGTCCATTTCGCAGGCGCAGTGTTGTTGTTAATGGCTGCGTTTTCTGCTGGTAAGCCGAAAGCATCCCAACCCATAGGCTGCAATACGTTTTTACCCTGCATGCGCTGAAAGCGACTGATTACATCGCCAATTGTGTAGTTGCGCACATGACCCATGTGAAGTCGGCCACTCGGATAAGGGAACATTGACAGGCAGTAGAATTTTTCTTTTTCTACGTCGTCATTAGCTTTGAAAGATTGATTGTCTTCCCAGTATTGCTGAACGCGTTGTTCAATTTCTTTCGGGTTGTACTGATTATCGGCCATGAAACTTAGGCTTCCGCATTAATAGTTAAAACGTTTATGGGTTGGTACGACGCACATTTTTTTGCATATTTGCGTGTTTGCCGCGCGCGGGTTTTCCCCCACCCAACATACATATAGCCCACTAGAATAACCCAGCGCTAAGCAATGCCTCAATAGCTTAATACTGAACAAGTCGAATTTTATTGTTGCTTGCGCGAAAAGTGAGCGCTTAGTAAGTAAACTGGAGCTAAATAACGTGATCTTGGCAATTTATAGTCCTAACATTTCTACATTTAGAACAGATTTAATTTTTATCGCTAAACGCGGTCAGTGATTTAAGTTGTTGGCTTTGCACTTTATCAACCACATTAACCAATTTGGTTGCGTCATCAATAGATGCCTTTTTACCATTAAAGTGGATATTTCCCGATGCATTATAAGTAAGTGTTACTCGTGTTTTCGATGACATTACGCGGTCATCGCCGGTTTTAGTTGCAGCGCTATCTTCAATGGTACTGAACTCCCAAATGAGCGCGCCTGTTAGTCCCATTTCTTGAAGTGGTCCAAGCCCCCCGGTCATCACTACTTTTTTGTTTGGTTCAATTAAACTTACTTGCATGTGTACCGCACTTGCGACGTCTGTGGTTTCGCAAAAGCAGCCGCCAGCCTGCTCATCGATTCTAAGTGTACCCTTCCACCACGTATGATCTTTTGGCCACCACATATCAACATGTTGAATAAAATTCGAATAAACGACTTCTACTGGCATCTGACTTTCGCTAACGTTCGATATGGAAAACCCCGAATTGTCAGCGTAATTGACTTTGGCCATAGTAGCCGAGGAATAGGCTGCGCCCAATAATGTTAAGAGTAAACATGCAGCTCGAGAGTTTGTACCTGTCATCATTTATTAGCCTGTTTTCATTTTTGTTGTTGTTTGTTAAACGCTTTTGGCAGTATGAACCAAAATGTTGCCACTGCCAAAGTGCACATGCGAAGCCTCTATTATACGACCGCATTTACTTGCACATTAGTTTGCAAGTGAAGGGGCACGGCAAACATTCATATTAATTTGCTTCTTACTAACACCCGACTCATTCCTCCTATTCATCGCACCTTAAATCATCATATTTTGAAAGAGGTGGTTGTTTGTTGGTCAGTTAATAGCGCAAAGGCACCTTATTACCGATAAGCATTTGACACTAATGCTAATTAGGGTTTCACTTAACTAAAGAAACAAACATAGAACAGACATGTCTGTAGACAGTAAATTATATGCGTTAGATGTAGACGCCTTATCGCCCACCATCAATCGCCGTGCAATTAATAGCGCGTTAAAAGATGATGAAGCACTCAATGCAACCTTTATCGGGCAAGAGCGCGCTCGCGAAGCGCTAACGTTTGGTTTAGGAATTAACACAAAAGGGTACAACCTTTATGTTATGGGTGAACCTGCTACCGGGCGCTTTACCTTAGTAAAGGACTACATTGAGCGCCAAGTAGCTCAACTTCCCGCGCCTGACGATTGTTGTTACATCAACAATTTTGATGAAGAGCGCGAACCGGTCGCACTTAAGTTTTCACCGGGCGGTGGAAAAGCCTTTCATAAAGACATGGCCGCACTTATCGACGATGTGCTGGACTCTTTGCCAATTGCGTTTGATAACCCAGGCTATCAGCGTCGCCGCGCGTCCATTTCACGAGAATTTGAACAAAAATACGATGCAGCAATTGATGCGGTTGAGCGCTATGCACAAGCCAACGATGTTGCGCTGTATGAAGAAGGTGGGGCAATCACGTTCTCGCCCATTGTGAATGGTAAACCCTTAAATGATACAGAGTTTGCATCGCTTAGTGATGCTCAAAGAGAGAGCTTTTATTCGCTAATTGATGAACTTGAAAACCGACTAAGTGAAAATTTATTAAGCCTACCTACATGGAAGCGCGAAAATTCAGAGCGACTTCGTGAGCTTGATAAAAAAACCGCAGAGCAGGGAATAAAGCCGTTACTAAAAGTACTTGAACATAAGTACGCATCTGAACTTGGAGTAATGAAGTATCTTAAGCAGCTTAAAACTGCTTTGGTCAACGCCATCTTGGTTATTCACAGTGAAGAACAAAAAGAAGAAAAAAGCGACGACTTCGACAAGAAGGTATTTTTAGAAGAGCAATTTCTTCCTAATGTGCTGGTATCGAATAAGCTTGATGATGCTGCGCCTGTTATTTACGAGCCAAACCCCACTTATCAAAATTTGTTTGGTAAAATTGAGTACACGAATATTCACGGCAGTGTGTTCACCAATTACAGAATGATTCAGCCAGGGGCACTTCACCGCGCGAACGGTGGTTACCTTCTATTAGACGTAGACCAACTTATAGAACAACCTTTCGTGTGGGATACCCTTAAGCTTGCTATTAAGTCTCAGCGCCTGCGTATGGACTTACCGCAGCAAGACGTAGGTATGGTGAATAATATTACGCTTAACCCTCAGCCAATTGACTTAAGTGTGAAAATTGTTTTGTTGGGCTCGCGCGACCTTTATTACACGCTGCAAGATTACGACGATGAATTCGATGAATTGTTTAGGGTGTTGGTCGATTTCGATTTAGAAATCCCTGTTACACGCCAAGCGCTTTTCGACTTTGTGGGCAAAGTAAGGGCGCATTTATCCCAGTTGGGGCTAAACGGTATCACAGCCAATGCAATGTGCCGACTTGTAGAATATTCGTTAAGAATGGCTGAACATAAAGAGAAACTCTCTGCGCATTTCGCTGAAGTGATAGAGTTAGTTAATGAAGCCTACTACTTTTGCAAAAAGACCAATGCCGATACGCTAGAGCTTGACCACTTAAAAACAGCGCTTAGCGCGAAAAAACGTCGCACCGGACGCGTTAGCCAAACCCTGCTTAACGACATTAAAGAAGGGCATGTACTCATTGCCACTGAAGGTAAAGCCGTGGGAAAAGTGAATGGATTGACTGTTCTTGATATTGGCGACACAGCATTTGGTACCCCTGCGCGTATTACCTCTACTGTGTTTGCTGGGGCGAGCGGCGTTGTCGACATCGAAAGAGAAGTAGAGTTAGGTCAGCCTATCCATTCGAAAGGCGTAATGTTGCTTAACGGGTACTTAGGTAATAAGTATGCTCAACACTTTCCGTTAACACTCTCTGCGAATATTGCGTTGGAACAGTCATACGGACACATTGACGGCGACAGTGCATCGCTGGGTGAATTAGTGGCTCTTATTTCAGCACTCACTGAAATTCCTTGTTTACAAACTTTGGCGATCACTGGGTCTATCAACCAATATGGTGAAGTACAAGCTGTAGGGGGCGTGAATGAGAAGATAGAAGGCTTCTTCGATTTGTGTCAGCACCGCGGATTAACGGGAACGCAAGGCGTCATTATTCCTAAATCAAATGCCATTAATTTGGTATTGGATGCAACGGTAATAGATGCAGTAAAGAAAGGGCTATTCCATATTTACACTGTTGAGACCGTTGATGATGCGTTAACCATTTTAATGGAACAGGAGGCGGGTAAAATCAGCAGCAAAGGTCGCTACCCTAAAAATTCTATTAATTATCATGCGGTGAACCGTTTATACAATATAGCGTTAATTGTAAACGGCGGAGAAGGCGAATAGATAGAAACCGAAGCGCGTACTCGTAATGTCGACTCGCGCTTTTTGATTGCTTATGCAAAATATCTCTAAGCACTAATTTATTGCTGCCGCAATCGGACAACGTGTTTTTCAGAAAAGCGCGGGCGCTCGAAATAACCCAACGTCAAAAGTAGATATTGGAGCAAATTAATTACGGTAGCTGATGACCAGAGTTTCCGATATTTTATCTTGAATGGCTTGCCGGTTAGGGTCCCAATAAATTTGCATAAATCCAAGCAACCCCGTTGCTAAACCCGCACCATAACCACCGTAACGACCGAAGCTTTCCCATAGCGAAAGACCAGAGCCATCGAGTTTGAGTACTTGTATATTAAGCAACCGTTTGCCTGATGTTTTTCCACTGAACCAAGCGGTAAACACGCTGTAATAAAGTGCTGCCCAGCCAAAGCCCAAGCCAAGGTCTGTTATTAATCCTTTAATCCATTTGACGATGCTATAAGTAGCAGTGAGAGTCTCTGATGGTGGTTCATCGAAATCGGCGATTTCTTTATCAATATCTGCAATTTTCTGAGAGGCTTCTACAGACGAATTTTTATTTCGAAATGGGCCGCTTACACCCACACTTTCAATCGCTACATTCTTTTTACCTGAGCTGTTACCGGTATCACTTGAGTTATTGGCGATAGTATCGTCACGGAAATAATTAGCCTCGTTCGCAACGTCTAACGTTAGCAATACCGTCCAAAAGAGCATGAACGCACCACCTATTCGCAGAAAGGAGCGCGTAGTTTTTCTATCGCTATTGTGGGCGAGATTGTGACTGGCTTTATAAAAGGTCGCCGTGGCAATGATTGCTAAAAACAATGCGTCAAGCGAGCTTAGAATGGCGACGAATAAAAGGTCGATACACTGAGCTAAACCTCGTTGAAAAGGTGTAGCCAAGCGCTTTCCTAAAAGTGATTCAGCCACACCAAACGCGTAAGGCGTGACGATATCCTTCGTTTCGACGGTATCTGCTTTATCTGCAGTATTGTTTTCGACTTCACGGCTAATAGGCTGGGCTTCAACGTGTTGATGTGTGTGCGACATACGACGTCCACTGTGCTTAATACAATTCCATAACGCTACTTTACACAACAAGGCATGTTTTTTTAAAATTTTTTTGACTGTTGCGTTAGGGCCAGACAGATACGCATGGTAGATACAGTGTAATGTCTTCAAAAGTCGGAATAATTTTCCATATTAAACAATATCGAGCTAATTTTAATTTGGTGTAAGTTATTGATTTATATGGGTGGCATTTGCTTTGCTTTAAGGAATTTGAATGGATAACAAATATGCCTTTAAGGAGGTCACTATGTTTAACACCAAACGTACGATTGCAGCAACGCTTGTTTCGGCGGCGATGATGAGTTCATCAGTCATGGCGCATACTACTGTTGATGAGCAGAAAAAAGCAGAAATGAGAGCATCAACGACGTCAATGCAACCCATGTCTCGAACTTCAGTATCGGATAATACGTGGATAACATTAACGGGTGAAGTAACGGCTGTCGATTCACAGTTCTTTACACTTGATTACGGTGATGGTGAAATTTTTGTAGAGTTAAAAGACACTGACTTAGACACCAAGGCTTACGCGGAAATCGACGGTGAAGAAGTTATGGTAACTGCGCATCTTGATGAAGGCATGTTTTCGAACGAAAGGCTGGTAGCTCAAAGTGTCATCGTAGAAGATATGGACACGGTTTATTTGGCCGATTCGGTTGATCAAGCGTCAGCAGACCTCTACCTTAGCACCGCAAACAATATTGATTTTGATGACGAAGGAATGGTGGTAGTAGGTACGATTAGATCAATTGGTAAAGAGGCATTGCAAATTGAGGTAGGCGAAGCAACATTAACTGTTGAGCTAGACGAGCTAGAAGATGCCCCAGTTGATGAAAATGGTTATTTAACTTTAGTAAAAGGTGAACGCGTTAGAATTAGTGGCGAATTAGAAGATGATTTCTTCAATCGGTTTACCGTTGAAGCAGACACGTTAATGAAAATGAAAAGTTAATGTCACGGCTTGTTTCTTGAATAAACAAACCCGCCAACAGGCGGGTTTTTTGTAACTTTAATTAACGTGCAGTCTGTAGGCACATTTTTACCCGTTATTTGGGCGGCATGCGCAAACCGCCATCTAAACGGATCGTTTCTCCATTCAAATAGCTATTGTTTGCCATATGAATAACCAGCTTCGCAAATTCTTCTGGTAGGCCAAGGCGTTTTGGAAACTGTACGTTCGCAGAGAGGGCATCTTGCACTTTTTCTGGCATAGCAAGAAGCATTGGTGTGCCCATTACACCAGGCGCGATGGTGTTTACGCGTATTCCCAATGGGGCTAAATCTCGTGCCATGGGTAAAGTAAGGCCGATAATGCCGCCTTTACTCGCGGCATAAGCAGTTTGGCCTATCTGACCTTCATAGCCGGCAACTGAAGCGGTATTTACAATTAGACCGCGCTCGCCCTCGTCGTTAATGGGCGACTGTTTTGCCATTGTAGCCGCTACTAAACGCGATACGTTGAAGCTTCCTACAAGGTTAATGTCGATAGTTTTTTGGAAATCACCAAGAGGTGCTGGGTTTCCTTCTCTATCAAGTAATCGTTTAGCGGGCGCAATACCTGCGCAGTTTACCACCAATGCAATAGCGCCAAACTTATCAGTTGTGGCATCGATAGCCGCTTGAACAGATGCTTCATCACGAACGTCGACTTTGGTGAAAAGCGTGTTGTCTTTACCGAGCTCTTCTACGCGTAGTGCGCCTATCTCTTCGTTTAAATCGAAAATGCTTACATTGGCACCTGCATCGCGAAGGGCGATAGCAGTAGCGTGGCCTAGGCCTGAACAGCCACCAGTAACAATGGCGGTGAGGTTGTTTAGCGTCATAGTTTTCCCTTAAACCCTAGTTATTCACTATTATTAACGTGATGTTAACGGGAAGTAAGAAGAAAAACTATGGTGCCGATAGGAACCGGCACCTTTCATTCAGTTATTTTGCCGCTATTTTGGCAACTGAATTTTACAGTCTTCGCTTTGGCGGTAGATAATTAGCGTGTGACCAATTACCTGAAGCTTAACTGAGTTTGTTTCACGAACGATGGCATCCATGATAAGCGCTTTTTCTTCGCGATCATCGGTAGGTACCTTAACTTTAATTAATTCGTGATGACTTAGTGCATTATCGATTTCGGCAACTACGCCTTCTGTGAGGCCGTTTCCGCCTAGTTGCACAACAGGTTTAAGAGGGTGTGCAAGGCCCTTTAGAAATTGTTTCTGTTTATTTGAAAGTTTCATGAAGTAATATTTCTTACAATTAATCTGTTAGTTTATGCTTGAAATAACGTATTCTAACGCCATCTTCTCTACAATCCTAATGACATTGTGTTGGAATGACAAAAAAGAAACACTCCGCCAGCAGTAAACGCTGGTTACAAGAACACGTTAACGACCATTATGTGCAAAAAGCAAATAAGGAAGGTTGGCGTTCGAGAGCTATCTACAAACTGGAAGAAATCCAGAAAAAAGATAAGCTCATTAAACCAGGAATGACACTTGTAGACCTTGGTGCGGCTCCAGGCGGTTGGTCACAGCTAGCTGCACAGCTTGTTGGCGACAATGGCCAAGTTATCGCGTGCGATATTTTGCCCATGGATCCAATAGTAGGCGTAGACTTTTTACAAGGTGATTTCAGAGAGGACGCTGTTCTCGACGCACTATTGAACAGAATCGGTGGGAACACCGTAGATATTGTGTTGTCTGATATGGCACCGAACCTTGCAGGTAATGCTTCGGTTGACCAATCTCGCTCTATGTATCTTTGCGAACTAGCGCTTGATATGTGTCACCAAGTTCTAAAGCCTGGTGGTTCATTTGTCATAAAGGTGTTCCAAGGTGAAGGTTTTGTTGAGTTCATGAACGCACTTAAACAATCTTTCACCACCATAAAGACGCGTAAGCCAGACTCGTCCAGATCACGTTCTCGTGAGGTGTATTTGGTGGCTTGTGGGTATAAAGTGTAGTACGCTTTGGGTTAAGCGGTTTTCGTTGCGAGTTGTGTCGTTTATTCAATAATCAACTTGTTGAATATACAAGCAATTCGGGTTTATAGAGGTTAGTAGCATTGAGCGATATGGCAAAAAATTTAATCTTATGGTTAGTCATCGCCGTTGTTTTAATGTCGGTTTTCCAGAGCTTTTCACCGAGTGAATCGTCTCGTTCGCAAACTGACTACACAACGTTTTTGAGAGAAGCAGAACAGGGAAATATTCGTGAAGTTCGCATCAATAATAATGGCGAAATTCGCGGTACTAAGCGTTCAGGCGAAACTTTCCAAACATTCGTCCCTTACTTCGACGACAAGTTGGTATCTGACTTAGTTAAAAACGACGTAAGAGTATACGGTGAACCACCAGAAGAGCAGTCTCTTCTAACGTCTATTTTCATCTCATGGTTCCCCATGTTATTGCTTATTGGTGTATGGATTTTCTTCATGCGTCAAATGCAAGGTGGCGGCGGCCGTGGCGCTATGTCGTTCGGTAAGAGCAAAGCGCGCTTGCTTGGTGAAGACCAAATTAAAACTACATTTGCTGACGTAGCGGGCTGCGATGAAGCGAAAGAAGATGTATCTGAGCTGGTAGACTTCTTACGTGATCCATCTAAGTTCCAAAAGCTAGGCGGTAAAATTCCGAAGGGCGTATTAATGGTAGGTCCTCCGGGTACAGGTAAAACGTTGCTTGCTAAAGCGATTGCCGGCGAAGCGAAAGTACCTTTCTTCACTATCTCGGGTTCTGATTTCGTTGAAATGTTTGTGGGTGTAGGTGCATCTCGTGTGCGTGACATGTTCGAACAAGCGAAAAAAGCAGCGCCTTGTATTATCTTTATCGATGAAATCGATGCGGTAGGTCGTCAACGTGGCGCAGGTCTAGGTGGTGGTCACGATGAGCGTGAGCAAACCCTTAACCAGATGCTTGTTGAAATGGACGGCTTTGAAGGTCACGAAGGTATCATCGTTATCGCGGCAACTAACCGCCCTGACGTACTAGACCCTGCGTTACTTCGTCCTGGTCGTTTCGACCGTCAGGTAGTAGTTGGTCTTCCAGACATTCGCGGTCGTGAACAAATTCTTAAAGTTCACATTCGCAAGGTGCCAGTGGCTGATAACGTAGAACCGTCGGTTATTGCTCGTGGTACACCAGGTTTCTCAGGTGCTGACCTTGCTAACCTAGTAAACGAAGCTGCATTGTTCGCTGCTCGCGGCAACAAGCGCCTTGTTTCAATGGAAGAGTTTGAGAAAGCGAAAGACAAAATCATGATGGGCTCTGAGCGTAAGTCTATGGTGATGTCAGAGCCTGAAAAGGAAATGACAGCGTATCACGAAGCGGGTCACGCTATCGTAGGTCGATTGGTACCAGAGCACGATCCGGTATACAAAGTGTCAATCATTCCACGCGGTCGAGCGTTGGGTGTAACTATGTACTTGCCTGAACAAGACCGTGTAAGCCACTCTAAACAGCACTTAGAAAGTATGATTTCTAGTCTGTTCGGTGGTCGTATTGCTGAAGCCATTATTTATGGTGACGACAAAGTGACCACGGGTGCATCTAACGACATCGAACGCGCTACTGAAATTGCACGCAAGATGGTGACCCAGTGGGGCTTGTCGAACAAAATGGGCCCAATGCTTTATGCTGAAGACGAAGGCGAAGTGTTTCTGGGCAAGTCTATGTCTAAGGCAACAAACATGTCTGACGACACAGCACGTGCCATTGATGCGGAAATTAAATCACTGATTGACCGCAACTACGACCGTGCCCAGAAGATCCTTGAAGAAAATATTGATATCTTGCATACAATGAAAGACGCACTGATGAAGTACGAAACCATTGATGCTAAGCAAATTGATGATCTTATGAACCGCACTGACGTTCGTCCGCCAGCAGATTGGGACGACAGCAAGCCATCAGGTGGTGACAAGCCTAGTGGTGGTGCGCCAGTACGTGAAGGTGAAATTAAGAATGACGGTGTAGACAAACCGTCGGTAGGCAAGCCGGGTGACATTCCTAGCTAAGTCTTCAAAATGATAGCCAAAAACGCCAGTTTATCTGGCGTTTTTTATTACCGCGTATTGGTTTTGCTCTCGGTTTTAATCAAAACTTACGACGATATAAATTTTGTTATTAGTTAAGTAGCAGCCTGTAATGTACGTACATTCTCAAGTAATGAATGTTGCTAACATCTCAGGGAAAAATCAGTGTGCGCTATAGCTCCACTTCTAAAACATGATAATGCAGGTAACTCATGCAGTTTGGTAACCACTTTATTGGCCTATCACACCCACACGTGATGGGCATTTTAAATGTCACACCCGATTCATTCTCTGACGGCGGCCAGCACGCTAACGTTCCCCAAGCCGTCGAACACGCGCTTCGCATGATTGAAGAAGGCGCAACCTTTATTGACGTTGGTGGTGAATCGACGAGGCCAGGCGCACCCGATGTATCGCTTCAAGAAGAGCTTGACCGCACAATACCTGTTATTGAGGCAATAGCAAAAAACACCGAATGTGTTATCTCTATTGATACCAGCAAAGCTGACGTTATGCGCGAGGCTGCAAGAGCGGGAGCGGGTCTAATCAATGATGTACGCGCTTTGCAAGAGCAAGGCGCGCTGCAAGCGGCTGCTGACGCTAAAGTACCCGTTTGCTTAATGCACATGCAAGGGCAACCCCGAACCATGCAACAAAACCCTCAATACAGCGATGTTGTGAAAGAGGTGGGGCATTTTCTGTTAGATCGCGCTAATGCATGCGAAGAGGCAGGTATACCTAAAGAAATGATTTTATTCGACCCTGGCTACGGTTTCGGTAAGTCGCTGGAACACAACTATGCGTTAGTTAAACACTTACCCTCACTTATGGCTTTAGGGTATCCGGTGTTAGTTGGTATGTCTCGAAAATCAATGATTGGCAATTTGCTTAACAGAAATGTAGACGAGCGCTTGGCGGGAAGCATAAGCCTCGCTACAATTGTGGCCCAAATGGGCGCACAGATTATTCGCGTTCACGATGTGAAAGAAACAGCCGATGCTGTCAATATTGTGAAAATGCTGAATACAATCAAATAAGGAATAATAATGACACAGCGCAAATATTTCGGCACCGATGGAATTCGCGGGAAAGTAGGCGAGAGCAATATAAACCCTGAATTCGTGACCAAGTTGGGATGGGCAGCGGGTAAAGTTTTAGCGGGTCGCGGCACGAATAAGGTGCTTATTGGTAAAGACACGCGTATTTCTGGTTACATGCTGGAATCTTCATTAGAAGCAGGTTTGTCTGCAGCAGGAATCGACATTGGCTTGCTTGGCCCAATGCCTACTCCTGCAATTGCATACTTAACCAAAACGTTTCGTTCTGAAGCGGGTATTGTGATAAGTGCTTCTCATAATCCTTTCTATGACAACGGTATCAAATTCTTCTCTGCTCAAGGTTTTAAGCTAGATGATGATATTGAGCTTGCTATCGAAGATATGCTTGAGCAACCCATGACATGTGTGGCGTCTGATAAGTTAGGTAAAGCTACGCGCATAAATGATGCTGCAGGCCGTTACATCGAATTTTGTAAAGGCACGTTCCCGTCTGAGCTTTCACTTACCGGCCTTAAGATTGTTGTAGACTGTGCACACGGCGCAACGTATCACATTGCACCTAACGTACTACGAGAACTAGGTGCGACGGTCATTGAATTGGGCACAGCGCCAAACGGCCTAAACATCAATGATAGTGTTGGTGCAACGTCGATGAACGCCATTGTTGAAAAAGTAAAAGAGACAGGGGCTGACCTAGGTTTCGCGTTAGATGGCGATGGCGACCGTATTATGATGGTTGATCACCTAGGTAATATTTTAGATGGCGATCAAATTGTTTATATAATTGCCCGTGACGCACTTAAAAATGGCAAAATGCAGGGAGGTGTTGTCGGTACCCTGATGAGTAACCTTGGCCTTGAAAATGCGCTATCGAAGTTAGGGGTGCCATTCGCCAGAAGTAATGTGGGCGATCGCTACGTGATGGAACTTCTTCAACAAAAAGGCTGGTCGATAGGTGGCGAAAATTCAGGGCATGTGCTCAATCTCAACATGAGCTCTACTGGTGATGGTATTGTAGCAGGGCTTCAAGTATTGGCGGCTATGCTTCGTTCTCACATGGACTTACACGATTTGGCAAGTGGCTTTGAAATGTACCCCCAAACGCTAGTCAATGTAAGATATGCCAATCAAGATGTGGACTACTTGGCGCACAACGACGTGCAAGATGCGAAGAAAGAAGCTGAAACAGGTCTAGGTAAGACGGGCAGGGTATTGCTTCGTAAAAGTGGTACTGAGCCACTGATTCGCGTTATGGTAGAGTCGAATGATGAGAGTCAGTCGAAGAAATGGGCTGAGTACATTGCTGGAACTGTTCGTAATCTCGCCAATTAGTTGGCGTAGCTAGAAATTTTAGTTTTTGTGCTTGTAACTTTTCAATTAAATAGTTAATATCACGCCCGCTTTGAAGACAGGGCTAAGGTCTGCGTTGTGACTAAAAATCTTAGAAAGCCATTCGTGGCTGGCAACTGGAAAATGAACGGAAATTTGGCATTAGTTGCTGAATTTAATCAAAAGTTAGCAGATGTAAAAGCGAATGCAGAAATTGTTATTTGTGCCCCATCTCTTCTTTTGCACGCGTTCGAAACCACGTCATTTGCCAAAGGTGCTCAGAACGTAAGTCATTTAGACAACGGTGCTCATACAGGTGAGCTGTCTGTTGAAATGCTTAAAGAAGCGGGCTGTGGCTACGCTATTGTTGGGCACTCTGAGAGACGAGAAGATCAAGGCGAATCGAGCGCTCTTGTTGCATTAAAGGCTAAGCATTGTGTTGGTTCAGGGGTTGTTCCTATTATTTGTGTAGGTGAACCACTAGAAGTGAGAGAAGCGGGTAACGTTGGAGCCTTTGTTGGCGAGCAGTTGCAAGCACTTGTTGATGCAATGTCTGTAGATGAGCTTAGCAAAACAGTTATAGCTTACGAGCCTATTTGGGCAATTGGTACTGGTAAGACAGCTAGCCCAGAACAAGCACAAGAAGTACACGAATTTATTCGCGGCTACTTTTATAAGATAGACGCACAGTTGGCTGAAGGCCTACGTATTTTGTACGGCGGTAGCGTAAAGCCAGAAAATGCTGAAACCCTGTTTGCTCAACATGATGTAGACGGTGGTTTAATTGGCGGTGCCAGCTTGAAAGCTGACGATTTTATTTCAATTTGCCAATCGGCAAACTGACGAGGTATTTATGATTTACGAAGTGCTTTTAGTAGCATACCTTATTGTAGCGCTATTGCTTATTGGGTTTGTTTTAATCCAACAAGGTAAAGGTGCAGATATGGGCGCTTCATTTGGCTCTGGTGGTTCAAACACAGTATTTGGTTCATCAGGTTCTGGTAATTTCATGACGCGTACAACTGCAATTCTTGCAGGTTTGTTTTTCTTCATTAGCCTTTCATTAGGTGCAATGACAGCGAATCGTGAGAGCGCAGAAGACGAGTGGAACAACTTAGAAGTTCCAGCGTCTATTGAAGCAGAGCCAGCGCTACCAGCTGACCAAGACGTACCAGTTATTGAAGACGCAACTCAGAACGACGTACCTGTAATTGAAAGTGATGTTACAGACGTACCAAAATCTGAAGAGTCTGACGGCTCTAATTAATAAAGTTTACGCGGAAGTGGTGGAATTGGTAGACACGCCATCTTGAGGGGGTGGTGAGCATAGCTCGTGCGGGTTCAAGTCCCGCTTTCCGCACCAATTTAAAAAAGGTCAGCAATTTTGCTGGCCTTTTTTGTTTAAAAACACAGGGTTATTTTTAACAAAAAGCCAATTTTAAAATGGCTGTTTTGTTTGAACGCTTAAATGTAACAAAGCATTAAAATTCAAAATTAACAGGGTGTTATCCCTGTTCCTAGCCGCGTTATTCAGCTATTCTTTTAGCTGCTGGCCAATCTGGTTCGCTGCACAGTTAATTCAAATTTCACGAGGCACCAGAGTGCAAAAAACACTAAGTCAGAGTTTATTTCAAACCCTTTTTATAGGTATTGTTATAGCATCACTTCTGATTGTTGGGTCAGTATGGCGCTCTGCTAATACGCTTGTCGTTGAGAATATTGACCACGATATCCTGCTCGCTGAGAAAGTGTTTGATAAAGTCGTTGCGGATCGGCAGGCCGTTATTCGAAGTGTGTCCAAAGTTCTTTCTCGTTCATTTGATTTTAGGCGAGCAGTTGGCACGGGAAACATACCCTCAATTGAAGCGGCGTTTACCAGTTATGCAGAAAGGCTAAATACCGACATCATTGCATTGGTAAGCTTAGATCATCAGGTTGTAGCATCGAATACCCCCTTGTTCCAAGTTGGCCAGAATATCGATAGCAGCTTAGCCTTAGTTGCTAAAGGCCGAGACAGCGGCTTTTTTGTGGTTAATGACAACTTGGTTCAGCTTAATGTCATTCGCGTGGAAATACCTACACTGCGGTATTACATGCTAATTGGTATCGAATTCGATAGTATGCTGCTTGAAGAATTGAAGCAGTTGGTTGACGCCGATATCATCATATCGAGATTGAACTCCAACGACATACTTATTAGCACGCTTAGCGAAGAAAATGCTCATCGTATTTTGGCGTCAGATAGAGACCCTTCATGGATTGACGTTACCTTTAAAGATCAATTAACGTACTTTGCGCGGGACGTAAGCATTGGTGAGGCTAATGAGTTGCCGGTTAACATAACGCTGGCCGTCGATACAACGCTATCTTTTAATGCATTTACCCGAATTCAACTAACTATATTAGCGTTTTCTTTAATCGCGATATTTACAGCCCTTGGCCTATCGATGTTGCTCGCTCGCAATGTCAGTAAGCCTGTATCAATGCTAGTTGAAGCGGTAAATAAAGTAGCATCAGGTAAATACGGCGCTACGCTTGAGGCTCCCTCAAAACTCAAAGAAATTACAGAGCTCGCCAATGCTGTTGATGGTATGCAGGCAAGCATTAAAAGTCGTGAAAAGCACATTCGGTATCAAGCCGAGCACGACGTACTCACTGGGCTGTTCAATCGGAATTTCGTAGAAGGCTATTTCGAGGCTGAGCTGCAAGAAGGCCGAGCAGTTCAAGTTGTAGCTATCACGGTGATTGGTTTTAGAACAATTAATGATCTCTATGGTTATTCAAACGGAGATAATACATTAAAAGCACTGGCTGAGCGTTTACAGCGATGGCCGGGCACCTCTGCACGTTTAGCTGGCGGGGAAATTCTTTACATCACACACCAATCGCTTAATGACACTCAATTAGAAACGCTCAAGCATATATTAGAACAACCTGTAGAGAGCAATTTAATAGCCATTCCGGTAAAGGTAGCGATGGCGGTACTCGATTGCCCACAAGATGCCGCATCATCTGAAGATCTATTTAAAAAAATGAACATCGTAACCGATGAAGCCATTCATGGCGAAAATTGGTGTGTTCGTTACAGAGCTGAACTAGAAGACAAATATACAAGGCGGCTAACAATAACCACTGAGTTGAAGCGAATTTTGTCTGGACATCAGGATGAGCTCTCGATGGTATATCAACCTAAAGTTGATTTACAAACAATGAAAGTATGTAGCATGGAGGCATTGATTCGTTGGAATAACAGTGTTTTAGGTTTTGTACCACCCGATGAATTTATCACCATCGCTGAACAGGCTGGTCTCATTGAGCAAGTTACCTCTTGGGTAATGAAGCAAACTATTTCAGATTTGGCGTACTTTCGAGAAAAGGGGTACGATTTTACCATTGCAATGAATTTGTCTACACAAGATATTCAGAACAAGGTGTTGCTCAGTAAGCTTGTGTCGTTACTTACACAAGAAGGGTTGTCGCCTGAGGCCCTTGAACTTGAAATTACAGAAAGTGACTTGGTTGCTGACGCCAATTTGGCAATAGAAAACTTAAATGAACTAACAGCTCGTGGTTTTCACTTTGCCATCGACGATTTTGGGACAGGCTATTCTTCCCTAGCTTACTTAAAAAACTTGCCTGTCAAAACAATAAAAATTGATAAGAGTTTCATTCTTTCACTCGCCAGTGACGAGAATGATCAACAGATAGTACATACGGTTTTGAGTTTGGCAAACGTGTTCAACCTGAAAGTCGTTGCGGAAGGTGTAGAGGACGGTGCGTCTTTTGAAATATTGAAGAGTTGGGGATGTGACATAGCGCAAGGTTATTTCATTAGTCGACCGCTCGTTAGGGAAGACCTAGAGGAATGGTTGCAAAATACGTCTTACAATTAAAAGCTATTTTTAACCATTAAAGTTGAGGTTTTCGGAGTAAACACGACTCAGATGTTGGCGATGACTGTGACATGGCATTGTAAATGCAAACAGTATTGTCGAAACGTTAATACCGCTCTGCGGGCCTTAATAATTCGCAAAAGTGTGAGTATTTTGCCCATTGAGTTGTGAAATTACTTCAAAAATAAGGAATATTTTATGGATATCATTCGGATACTATTATCAATTTTACTTCCACCTCTGGGCGTATTTCTGCAAGTGGGTCTTGGAACTCACTTCTGGATTAATATCATTCTCACGATCTTGGGTTATTTTCCTGGCGTCATTCACGCGATTTATATTATTGCTAAAAAGTAAGCGAATGTTACTTGGTGAGGACGTTTGAAATTACGCCGAACACTAACATCAAACCAAAAAAAGCCAGCTATTGAAGCTGGCTTTTTAATCATGGCTGCAGAATTCGCAGCCTCGTTCAATCAACGAGTTGTGTTCAAAGCTACGCAGAAAGCTTTTCTTCATTTAACTCTCGTTTCATTTCTTCTCTATACTCGTCTGCCAACTTTGTTTTTTGACGATCATTAAGTACGTTTCCAGCTACTTGAAAGAACTCTTGTTCTTCATCCGCAAGATGATGCTCTACTTTGTCTTGCAGTGTTTTCAGATGACGTAGCCAAGCAGGAGAGCTCATATCTGTTTCATCGAGCTTCTCTATTAGCTCATCAATCTCGTGATGTTCTGCGATACCATGACGCGTCAAATCTACCGTAGCGTCTTTTTCCAAAAGATGAGTATAAAAATGGCGTTCTTCGGCAACGGCGTGGCTTTCAAGTTGTGCTTTCAACTCCTGATAATATTCGCGACGAGCAGCAGTGTTGCCGCTAGTTTCTGCAAGTATCTTTAAAAGTAAGCGCTGCTTTTCGTGATCTTGGCGTAAAGCTTCAAAAATTTTCATGTGAGTTCCCTCATTTAATAGCGATAAAATAGTAATGCCAACTTACTTAATGCTATTTTTATTCCATGAATGATGGGGTGATTAGTTATTGTTTTATAACATTTTTTACTTTTTTGAGAGAAGATGTTTGATTGGTGCTTTAATAAATAAAGCAAATTTTACATTTGGGTTGCCGATATATTCACGCTAGAGAATGAATCGGCAACACTAGACCATTACACGCCTTGAGCAACCATAGCGTCTGCAAGTCGCCTGAAAGCAGCAATGTTTGCGCCTCTCATATAGTCAACATAGCCGCTTTCCTCTTTCCCTTCGTTCACACATCGTTGATGGATGCTCTCCATTATTGTGTAAAGCTGTTCGTCGAGTAAACTAGCTTCTCTTTGATTGAACATGGCGTTTTGACCCATTTCAAGCCCTGATAGCGCGACGCCGCCAGCGTTAGAGGCTTTTCCAGGCACATAGGCAATTTTTGCGCCAAGAAAACGGCTTTGAGCTTTGTTAGTGCAGGGCATGTTGGCCCCTTCTAATACCATTTCACAACCGTTTTCTAGAAGCGACTTAGCATCAGCTTCCTCTAATTCATTTTGTGTAGCACAAGGCAACGCAATGTCACACTTTAGGTGCCAAGGCTTCTTATTTTTCTGCCATTTTCCCATGTCATTTTCGGCCATGTCAGCAAGTATATTATTGCTTGCTGTATGATTATCAATTGCCCACTTAATTGTTCCTTCGTCAAAACCTTGCTCGTTATGCAACAGCCCACGGCTATTAGACAGTGAAATAACCTTTCCACCTTTTTCTACGGCTTTAAGTGCAGCATGAAGTGCTACGTTGCCTGCACCAGAAACGACTATGGTTTTTCCTTCTATTTGCGTCCCTTTATGCTGGCAGACTGCTTCTAGAAAATAGATAAGCCCAAAGCCTGTAGCTTCGGTTCGCACGTAACTGCCCCCAAACTCTAAGCCTTTTCCAGTAAGTACACCTTCAAATTTATTATTTAGTCTACGATATTCGCCATATAAGTAACCGATTTCCCTTGCGCCTACATTGATATCTCCCGCGGGTACATCGGTATTAGCGCCAATATGGCGCTGTAATTCGCTCATAAAGGCCTGGCAAAATAACATGATGTCTCGATCGTTTCGGCCTTTTGGATTAAAGTCTGAGCCGCCTTTTCCTCCGCCCATAGGTAATCCAGTTAGCGCATTTTTAAAGCATTGCTCGAAAGCAAGAAATTTCAAAACTGACAGATTAACAGTAGGGTGAAATCGCAAACCGCCCTTGTACGGTCCCATGGCAGAGTTATGCTGTACTCGCCAAGCTTGGTTGATTTCTACCTCACCATCGCCATTCATCCACGTGACGGTAAAGTAAATAATGCGTTCAGGAAAACAAATTCGTTTAACGATATCGAATGATTTGTAGTCTTCGTTAGCATTATAGATAGGAACTATGTCTTGAAGCACTTCATGAACCGCTTGAAGATATTCTGGTTCGCCATTAAATCTCTCGGTAAGAAATGTATAAATTTCATCGAAATTACTTTGTTGTGCCATAGAATTTTTATTCCTTATCTTCAAAATTGGTAAGTACAGTTAGACTCTGAGGGCAAGTTTTTACCGTTAACGAATTGTCTTTGTAAATCTCTCCATCAACCGCGTAGGCCGTAGGTTTATCAAACGTTAACGTTATATTTGCAACGCGTTCGTGCTTTATTGACTGCGATTGCTTTTTTGCGTCTGCTGGGCTTAAAACCAACTCGGCCAAAGAAAGAAACTGCTTGTCTGAAGACGGTTGAGGCACTAGCCATGTTAAATCCAATTTGCCATCGGTAATGTCTGGTGGTTCGGCACCTTGCGCTAAAGCTGTCGTCATGGGCGCTGCATTGGCTATAACGAAGCTTGGGGTTTCCAGAGTTTCTGACTCTTTGTTGTCAATTGTTACGTCAAATTTCATATTTTCATTGTTAGAAATGGCGTTCCAAAGCCCTTTCAAATAGGCAAATTGACCGCCTATGTCTTTCTCTTCTCTATCGGCGGCCGAAATCATTTGTTCTTCAAAGCCCACTGCAGCTACCAAGAGCATCACATGTTCATTACACGTAGCTGTATCGATAGCCAATGTTTTTCCGTTAATGATGATGTCGCATGCTGTGCTTATTGGCATAACTTTGCTGATATACCCATGTAAAACTTGGCTAAGGGCATTAGCAGTACCAAAAGGAATAACTCCCATTGTCACAGAGGTATTAACAAGTGCAGAAGCAACTTCCGTTAGCGTGCCATCTCCCCCACAAGCGACAATGATGTCTGCGCCGTTTTTCTTCGCTTCCTCTGCAAGTGCTTTGCCGCCAACATCCGGGGTTGTTTCTTTTACCGTAACCTTAAATTTTTCATTCAACCGCGATAACACATCATCTTTATACTCACCCCATTTTCCTCCACCTGCTACGGGGTTAACAATGAGCGTTAGGTTTCTTTGCAAAGACAGCAGCCCACCATCTTTTATTTTTTGTAGCGACGCTAATTGTCTTTTATTCAGCCTAGCAGTCTGGCGAATCTGATTAATTGAGGAAAGGGCGTCCTCGACACTAAGAGAAGGGTTTTTGGCAAGCAGGTAAGCGGCAACCACAAGTACAGAACGGCCACGGCCGAGTGCGCAGTGCACTACAACGTTTTTCTTTTCAGATATTTGTTGATTCAACCAATTAATGGCTAACACCAACTGTTCAGGCGTGGGGCTAGTATGGTCGAGCACGGGAACGTTGAGATAACGGTAATCTTCTTGATATGCAGTCCAGTCTAAACCGTCAAATTCAGCGGTTACGTCTAAAATTGCATCAACGTTGTTTTCATTTAACAAGTTCACGTGTTGGCCTGACATTCGACAGGCTAAAAACAAATACGGCTCAATCTTTTGTAGTGGCGGCACCTTATCGGTTCTTCGTGCGTACTCGTTATATAGCCAAGAGCCGAGTAAGAAAGGAACAAAAATCCAGCGAATATAGAAAGGAATTGAGCCATCTTCACGTTTTCTGAAAAGACTAGGGTAGTTTAATAAATATGCGCTACTTACTGCTATTAGCGAAAACGCTATCCAACCAAAAACCACCTTCAATAGTATAATCGGTACTACCAGCGTTAACAGTAACGAGACAATTGCACCTAACACGTAATACTTGACCATTTTCACGATTAACACGTCCTTTGTAATAGAAAAAGCGTTCAGTCTATGCATCTATACTTACGTTGGTACGTTTTCGTTTACTTTTGTCGCTAGCGATTTGAACTAACGCGAAGGTGTAAACGTATGCTCTCATAATGACAATACGAGAGTGCTAAATGAAAAATAGTGTGGTACTGAAAGTTGTTAACTTTGCCTGGTTTCAGGCCATTTGGTGGCTGGTGATCTTGTTTCAAAACAAGGCCGTTATCCCTGTGGTTAGCTTAATTATTTTGTGGATTATTTTTTCGCCGAAGCGTGTTGAAGACATTAAACTAATGAGTGCAGTTTTTCTTTTAGGCACAATCGTAGATGCGGTACTGACTATTAGTGGATTATTTATATTTGAAAAATCAGAAGCATTGCTTGGTTTCTGGCCAATACCTATTTGGTTAAGCCTGCTATGGGCTGCGTTTGCGGGCACCGTTTATCACAGTTTAACGGCATTCAAAGGGCGTGTGGTACTTGCATCAATCGCTGGTGCAGTATTTGCGCCTTTAAGCTACATCGCAGGCGCTAAATTTGGGGCAGTCGAGCTTGGGGCAAGTTTTGTGCTTTCTTATATTTTCATCGCATTAGTGTGGAGCTTTGTTTTCCCACTTTGTTTCTACCTATCCAATCGTTTTGAGGCGAATCAGGCCCAAGCGTAAACGCAAGGAGTGTATTGGCAATGACGAAGAACGTATTAGTAACCGGTGGTAACCGTGGCATTGGCCTTGAGATAGTAAAAGGAATGCTGTCTAAAGGCTATAAAGTGCTTATGGGGTGCAGAGACGAAGAGTCGGGCCTTGAAGCTAAAAAAGACATTGTGGGAGGCGATTTACACATTATAGAAATGCCCTTGGATAATGAGACCGCAATTGTTGATGCCTTTGTGCGTGCAGAAGCCGTCTACGGGCCTATCGATATTTTAATTAACAATGCAGGTGTGTTGGACAATACACCGTGGAAAGAAGTGAATTCTGAGATCCTTAATAAGTCTATGCAGGTTAATGTAAACGCACCTTTAACGTTAATACAGCAAGCGCTGCCACAAATGATTGAACGAGGCTTTGGTCGCGTTGTTAATGTTAGTTCGAGCTACGGCAGTTTTGCGCAAGAACTTAAAGGCCCACTTTGTTATGCGATATCAAAAGCGGCATTGAATGCACTGACGGTTAAAATGGCTGCTGTAGTTGACGAAGCTTCAGATGGCGAGGCTCTTGATGTTACTGTTAACAGTATGAACCCGGGCTGGGTGCACACCCGAATGGGAGGAAGTAATGCGCCGAGGACTCCAGAAGAAGGTGCAGATACGGCGATTTGGCTTGCGACTATGGAAGAGGGGGGCCCACACGGTCAATTCTTTGAAGACAGAGAGCCCATTAACTGGTAATCAAATATTGGTATTCAAATCTTGTCACACCAAGCCTTAGGTCGCACTAAGCCTTAGAGAGAAAATCGCTCTCGCAAAAAATGGGCGATGCCATCTTCGTCGTGATGACCTATAACAGAGGTGGCAACATCTTTGATGTAAGGCTTTGCATTTGCGGGCGCGTAAGCTTCGTCAGCGAGCTTAAACATGCTTAAGTCGTTATCGCTATCTCCAAAGCAAATAACGTTGCTCGCGCCCAATTGACTACGCAATAGTTCTACAGCGCTACCTTTGTTCGCTAAATTATGATGAACATCCATCCAACGATACTCATCGCCTTCAATGGCAGGGCCCGAGTAAGCAATGAGTTCGTCGTGCATGTTCAATTGCTTGTACATGTCATATACAACGGGAGAATCGCCAATCATGCTTATGTTGGTGATATGCGCATTTGCTGGTAACTTTTCGATTGGAGCAAGTCTAGCTTTTGTCCGAGAGAAATATTTTTCAATTAAATCGTGTTCTACTTTGTGCTTAGGCATTGAGTGATAAATAACGTGCTCATGATTTGGGCTATCCATATCTACTGTATTAACAAATGGCGTAATGTTGTTTTTAACAGCATGCTCAATGATGAGATTTACTTCGGTGGGGGCGAGCAAATTTTCCAAGGTAAGTGCATTACCAGTTGGATCCCAAATTGCAACGCCATTGTTATAGATGTGTGGCAATACAAACGACTGGTCCTGTAACACAAACTGTGCTGAATGCATTGTGCGCCCGGTTGCCACGGTAAATGCGATATTTTTTTCGCTTAGTAAACCTAACGTTTCTCTGGTGAACGAAGAAATTTTGGAAGATTTGTTTAGCAAAGTCCCGTCTAGATCAAAAAATAGTAAATCCATACAATTGACGCTCAGTTTCTTTTCAATGATTACCGCTAACAAAATACGAAAGCAATACACGCAAAATTAGGTGTATCGCCTTTGTAGATGTCAAATTGTGTTAACTGCGAAATTGTAAATACAATAACATACTCCTACGATGCACAGTGTCGAAAAGTGCACTTAAGTACGCTAGCGAATAGATTCAACGACGTTGTCGGTATGTTGTTTTAGTAATCTTGATACCTTCGAAGAAGATTGAGATTTATCTAGGTTAATCACTAATGCGACCTTCCCATAGCGAACTGCGTGCCTAACTGTTTGGATTAATTCATTTCTGTCGGGGCGCAAGCCTAATAAACCTGCGACAAACAGCCCAATGAATAAACCCGGGCTAATTAGCGCGATATACGTAAACAATGGGTTTTGCTGCGTGAGCGCTGGACCAAATTGCGTAAGCAAAAACGCTGCAATCAGACCTACTCCTAAACCAAATGAGCCAAGAAATAGGTGAAAGGACCACATGCTTTTCCCGATAGAATCGCTATTTCGCTCTAACTTTTCACTCATTTTCGGATCGCCTGCTTCAATCACTTCTATTTGTGATGGCTCAACAGACGCTTCTTCTTGAACGATGTTCACCGCCTCTTGAAGCTTTTGCTTAGAGGGAAAAACTGCAGCTACTTGAAGCTCACCGTTGGTAATCACTTTTGCTCTCAGACTTTCATGCTCGTTGTCTTTGGCGCTCGACACTTCTGACTTCTTAGTGTTTTGAATACTCATTATTAATTCCTCAATGACTTTTTCGGTCCGTCAGTTCCGGCCATTTTTCTACAGCAAAAGCCGTGTTTCCTTCTACTAACGGACATATTTCACTTAAGTTATGTATTGCGTATTCAAATAGTATTCCGATAAACAAGCGACGCTTTTTGTACGTTGGCTTTTGTCGTTACTTCCTAGCGGTAAGTGTTTAATAGTTAAACACTTATTGATGACTCTAAAAATCGCTTAACGTAGGGGCGGTGTAACTTCGGCTGTAAGTTTCTTTTAAAAACTGTGTGGATTTCAAGTGGAATGTCGAGAGAAATTTATAACACTGTGATTTTTTTACAAAGTGAGTGAAAAAACGTTACAAGCCCAAGTTACTTGACGCCTAGGCGCTTTTTCACTGTTAAAGCTATTAATGCTGTTGTGAGAATATGAGAAGTTGTGATCATTTCTCCTCTTTACTCTGTAACTTCTTTTTAGTCGTCGAAACCTCTTACAAACGGACGTGTCTTCGCAATTGAACTTTCAAGTAACGTAGGGAGAAAGGGAAGTGAAACGAATTAAGGGCTATTGCAATGTTTATTCAGACGATAGCCACTTATCAATTAAACGTATCTCATGCGGAAAAAACCGCTTTTATTATCGCTATGCGAGCGGAAATAAAGTGACAGGCGAGCGCGTACTTAAGCGAATCAAAAAGCTTGTTATTCCACCAAACTGGCGAGATACCTACATAAGCCGAGACACCAAGGCCAGCATTCAGGCTATCGGCTATGATGAAAAAGGTCGTAAACAATACATTTATCACGATAAATGGCATGAGCAGCAACAAGTTGAAAAGTTTGAACGGTTAGTAGCGTTTGGTAATGCGCTGCCAGACTTTAGAGAGCGCTGTTTGTCGTTAATATCACAAGATACTTGGACCTTACAAAGGGCCTGCGCATTAGTTTGCCTCTTGCTTGACTACACAGGCGCAAGGGTGGGAAACGCGCAATACAGTAAAGAAAATAACACTTACGGTTTAACCACATTGCGTCGCAAACATGTTCAAGCTCAATGCGATGACAGTGTTGAACTAGCCTATGTGGGTAAGCACGGTAAACCGCGGTCGCTTAAAGTAAATGACCCCGAGCTGGCGTCATTAATTTGTGATTGCGCTCAACAACAAGGTTACTGCTTGTTTAGATATCAAGACAGTAATGGTCGCTGGCACGATGTAACCAGCGAAGACGTAAATGAATTCATTCATAAAGAGTTAGGTAAACAATTTAGCTGCAAAGATTTTAGAACGTGGGCTTCTAGCCGCTTCGCGCTCACAAACTTACCTGATGTGTACGACCAAGTAGCCAATTCACGCACAAAAAAATGGGAAAGTACGTTAAGTAAGGTAGTTTCGGCGCAACTTGGGAATACGCCAACTGTTTGTAGGAAATATTATATTCACCCGAAGCTATTCAGTGTCAAAAACGACGACAATACGTGTCTGAAAGTGATTGAGCGTCTTCGGTCTCTTCAAAATGAAGAGTTCACCCAATTAACGCATTTACTGCCCGTGGAAAGGCTTCTTTTGGATGTTATTTCACCTGAGTGTGCTTAGTAATGTTTTTTTCATCAAAATGTTTTAGTTGATAGTAAAGTTTGTCTAAAAGCGCTTATTTGTAGGTAAGTTAATATGTTTCATGAAATTTTTATTATAGTTAAGGTCATGATATTTAAATTATAAAAATCTTTTCCTCTTGTTAACTTCTTGTGGAACGTGGTTGTTTTAAAAGTTGCTATAAGTGTCTATTAAATCTTGTCGTTTAAAAATCGAGCTTGAAATAAATTTAAAAATCTTTATATTGTTAGAGCTCTAATGATTATTGTTCGATCTAAATATCGGCTTTAGCGAGTTCGATTAGTCAAATCTGATGTTCTTATAGATGTTTAAGTTCGAATAGATATTGAAGCTTCTAAAAACGTTTTAGAAGCGGGCAAAATCATTACAAAATTTTTTATGAGCAAGAGAGGAAATAACGACAGTTATGCCAATGGAAAGTTACCTATCATTAGCCGTTTATTTTATAGCGATGTTAGGGATAGGGTTGTTTGCTTACCGACAATCTACTAGTGATATTTCTGGTTACATTTTGGGAGGGCGTCAAGTAAGTCCTCAAGTTACCGCTCTTTCTGCAGGTGCGTCTGACATGTCAGGCTGGATGCTAATGGGCTTGCCTGGCGCAATGTATTTAACTGGGTTTGATGCAGTTTACATTGCAATTGGACTAGTTGCCGGCGCGTTAGCTAACTATCTGCTCGTGGCACCTAAACTTCGCGTTTACACTGAAGTAGCGAACGATTCGCTAACAGTGCCAGAGTTTTTTGCAAAGCGTTTTAATACCCCGAATTCGAGTATTCGAATTGTTTCGGCAGTAATTATTGTGTTGTTTTTCACACTGTATACGTCTGCTGGATTAGTAGCAGGGGGGAAGCTTTTTGAAAGCGCCTTTTCAGTAGATTACCAGTTAGGCTTATTTATTACGTTGGGCGTTGTGGTGTCTTATACACTACTTGGCGGTTTTTTAGCAGTAAGCCTTACAGATTTCGTGCAAGGCTGCATTATGTTTGTAGCGCTGGTATTAGTGCCCATTGTTGCCTTTACTGAATTTGATAGCGTGCGGCAAATGACAAGCGCTGCTTATCAGTCTGTACCTAGTTTTTCTGAATCGTTAGAAACGCTAACGATTGTAGGGTTGCTATCAAGTTTAGGTTGGGGCTTAGGCTATTTTGGACAGCCTCACATTATTGTTCGCTTTATGGCAATTCGTTCTGTTAAAGCCATTGGCACAGCTCGAAACATTGGCATGTCTTGGATGACAGTGACTATTATTGGCGCATTAGCAACAGGTTTTGTAGGCATTGCCTATGCTAACCAGTTTGGTCTTGCTGTCGACGACCCTGAGACGATATTTATTATTTTCTCTCAGTTGCTGTTTCACCCACTAATAAGTGGATTTTTAATGGCAGCCATTTTGGCCGCTATTATGAGTACAATTTCGTCGCAATTACTAGTAAGTGCAAGCTCGCTAACAGAAGATATTTACCGTGTAATGGTAAACAAGAAATCTTCAAACAAATCGTTAAGCGAGAAGCAAACGGTAACAATAGGTCGCTATGGTGTAGCAAGAGTTGCAATTGTTGCGTTGCTACTAGCCATGGACGCGTCGAACACAATTTTATCTTTAGTAAGTAATGCTTGGGCAGGTTTTGGTGCAGCATTTGGTCCGTTAGTACTGTTTTGTCTGTATAAAAAGGACCTCACAGCGAAAGCGGCAATGGCGGGCATGATTAGCGGTGCGGTAACCGTACTGTTTTGGATTCACGCGCCCGTTTTAGCTGACGGTAAAACGTTAAGCAGCGTTATTTATGAAATTATTCCAGGGTTTGCGGTAAGTACGTTAACGCTATACATGGTGAGTCGCTTTAGCGAAAACCCATCGTCGAACGTACAGGCAACATTTGCGCAAGCCAGCGAAGAATTAGCGAATCAACAATCTTAAGGTTTAAAAGTTTATTATGAGTCATCCAAATTGGAAACGCGTAGTCATTAAAGTGGGTAGTGCATTGATATCGCCCAACCAACAAGGTTGTAGCAGTCACTATCTCTTGAGCATTGCGCAATTTATCGTGCGATGCAGAGCCAACGGTACACAAGTTGTACTAGTGTCTTCTGGTTCTGTCGCAGCGGGCGCGCACCTGTTTCCAGAGCAAGAAAAGTCAGATATTGCGGTTAAAAAAGCAATGGCAGCCGCGGGTCAAACCGAAATGATTGCCACGTGGGATAGACTGTTTGATTTTCCGTCTGCCCAGATGCTGCTAACGCATGCTGACTTGCGAGACAGAGAGCGTTACGTAAGTATCCGTGAAACGATATTCAGTTTATTGGACAACAATGTTCTGCCTATCGTAAACGAAAACGACACGGTTACCACCGACAAATTGAAAGTAGGTGATAACGATAATTTATCGGCCATGGTAGCGTCGGCAGCTGAAGCAGATGCACTAATTATCTGCTCTGACATTGATGGGTTGTACGATAAAAACCCGCATGAACATGACGACGCAAAATTGCTTAAATCAGTTAATACCATTGATCAAAGCATTTATGACATGGCTGGTGGTGCGGTTAAAGGCGGTGTAGGCACCGGTGGAATGCGCACCAAAATTGAAGCGGCCGAGAAAGCTGTTTCGCATGGTATAGATACATATATTATTAATGGCTTTACTGAATTGTCGTTTAATATGCTGCTAGCAGGTGAAAACCCGGGCACGCATTTCAAACCGCACGCCAAGCCAATGCAAGAAAATGTGCATTGGATGCGCCATACGTCAAACGCGCAAGGCGAGGTAATAGTAGAAGGGGATTTTGATGCCTCTTTAGCCGGCGACGCAGAGCAACTAACCAGTAGCGAAATTGTAGACGTGAAAGGTGAGTTCTCGGTGGGCGACACAATTTTAGTGCGTAAAGAAGATGGCACTAAATTGGTCAAAGCGAAGTCGAATTACAGTAGCTGTTTATTGAATTTTATTGCGAATCAGGAAAACGAAGAATTTGCCACCGAGTTTGAAGAAAAAACGGGGCCAATTATTTCTGATCAGCACATAGCAAATCTGGAGAAAGAATGAGCATTATTACAGAGTTAGCACAACAGGCAAAAAAAGCTGCACGTACACTGGCAATTTTAAGTGAAAGCCAGAAAAACGCGGTGTTAACTGATATGGCCGCGGCAATTCGTGCAAACAAAAGCAAAATTATTGAAGTAAACGAAAAGGAAGTAGCCCGCGCTAAAGAAAATAGCTTAGACGCAGCAATGGTTGACCGCTTAATCCTTAACGATGAGCGCATTGAATCCATGGCCGAGGGCATCGAAGTTATTGTTGAACTTGATGATCCGGTAGGTAAAGAGCGCGTTATCGGTACACGTCCAAACGGTATCGAAATTAAGAAAATGCGTATACCGCTTGGTGTTGTGTGCATGATATACGAAGCACGACCTAATGTTACTGCCGACGCAGGCGCGCTGTGCTTCAAATCGGGCAACGCAGTAATATTACGTGGTGGTAAAGAAGCACTAGACACAAGTTTAGCCATTGCCGAGCTGATGCAAGAAGTACTTGAAAAGCACAACTTGCCGAAAGCGCTGGTAACAGTAGTACCAAATCCAGACCGTGCTCTAATGCAAGAGCTAATGGAACAGCGCGACTACATTGACGTAATTATTCCACGTGGTGGTGAGGGCCTTATCAACTACGTGACTGATAACGCTAAGGTGCCTGTTATTCAGCACTTCAAAGGTGTGTGTCATCTTTACGTAGATAAAGACGCTGATTTAGACAAAGCGATGGGGCTGCTTCTAAATGGTAAAACGCAGCGTACTGGTGTGTGTAATGCCTTAGAAGGCTTAGTAGTGCATCAAGCGGTTGCGGGTGATTTCTTACCTAAAGTGGCCGACGCGTTTAAAGAAAAAGGCGTAAAAGTTCACGTTAACGAAAAAGGCAGCCAGTATTTTGATGGCGCTGACGTTATCGCTGAAGACGCATACGGTGAAGAGTACTTGGGCTTAGAAATTGCTATTCGTGTTGTAGATGACTTCGAGGCAGCGGTAAATCATATCGCTCAGTTTGGTAGTAACCACACTGAAGTAATCTGCACAGAAGATGCAGAAAAAGGCAAGCTGTTCCAACGTGCAGTGGATGCAAGTGTGGTAATGGTAAACGCGTCTTCACGTTTTTCTGACGGTAGTCAGCTTGGACTAGGTGCCGAAATTGGTATTGCAACGACTAAGTTACATGCTTATGGGCCAATGGGCTTAGAGTCATTGACTTCAGAGAAATACTTGGTGAATGGTGAAGGCCAAATTCGTGAATAATAAAAGGCTGTTTTAACTGGTCGGCATTGTGCCACAAGTTTACATGCTTCATAATAAAAGCGCTGACATTCGTCGGCGCTTTTTTATGACTATTCAAAGATTTACCCCAGCAGCATAGATGGAGCATACATGGAGATTGTGATAGACCCAACGCAGTTATGGAATCAACTTATTGCCTTTGCAAATGAGTATAAACTGCTTACATCACTAATACTTTTAATTGTATTGCACTTCATTAAAAAAGGTGTGTTGCTACTTATAAGACGTATTAGTTCTCAGCGTGGTGAGGACAGAAGAAATCAGATAAATATTCTAGAGCAACTAGGCAACGCCTTTATTATCGTTGTGCTAATGATGGTGTGGAGCTCGGAAATTCAAACCTTAGCCATTTCCATTGCCGCCTTTATGGTTGCAATTGTGCTTGCTACACGGGAGTTTATTCAGTGCTTTATGGGCTTTATCTACTACTTAGGCGCAAGGCCGTTTAGGGTAGGAGATTGGATCCAAATGAATAACATTATAGGTGAAGTGGTTGAAATGGACTGGGCAAAAACAGCGCTTCTAGAAGTTGACCCTGAAAGCTTCAACTACACAGGTAAACACGTTTACGTACCTAATAGTCAACTGGTAACCCAAACTGTACGTAATCTAAACTTTATGCGCCGCTATCGTTTACATTCCTTTGAAATAGTTAACGAGCCGACGGTTAACGCTTACAGCCTGATATCTGCTTTTCACGCCAGAGCGCAAGCACATTGTGAATACTTTCGTGACGTTGCAGAGCGTTACAAAGGGTTAATTGAACGTCATTTAGAGCAAGAATTTATTCGCATAGACCCGGAAGTTGAAATTAAAACCAATGAACTTGCAAAAGTAGTAGTAAAGGTGAGCTTGTTTTGCCCCACAGCCGAAGCCCATGAATTAGAGCATAAAATGTGTTCAGATTGGTTGAGCTTATGGTTTAAGGCGCAAAAAGAGGAGCAACGTCAACTTCACGTGCAAAACAGTGAATCGGCTTCAGCGCAAAACCAAGCAAAAGCGCTAGGTGATTCGCAAACTACGTCCAACGGCGCGATGTAACTTTTACTCTAAGCATGTCCATTCTCTATGGCTGGTAAAATGGCTTTGCAGAAAAGCCATTTGATCGGCCAATATTCGCCTGTTCATCAAATAAAAACGCTCGTAAACGTTTGGTCTGAAGGGTACGGCAAGTAGGGGCATATTTGCTTCTTCTGGCGTTTTAGCGCCTTTTGCATGATTACAGCGCTGGCACGCAGTAGCAACGTTTGTCCAACTGTCTTTACCGCCCCGAGAGCGGGGAATGATATGGTCTCGGGTCAATTGTTTGGGCGTAAACTTGTTGCCGCAATACATACACAAGTAACTATCTCGCCGAAACAAATAGCGATTAGTTAGTGCAACCTTGCCAGATAAGTCTGTCACTTTTCCATCGCAAGCAATAATGCTAGATAGGGTAAGTTCGCTTTGTAGCCCCTCGTGATTCCATCCTCCTCTAAGCGTAATAGCATCGCTGCCCAATTCAAAAAGCACCTTATCTTGACTGTAAAGCTTTGCGGCTTGTTCAACATCTATCCACTCTTGCGGCATGCCTGCTTTGTTAAGTCGAAGTACCAACATGGTTATCTCCTTTAGCACACTGGGGCTTGCTGCTCTTTGACACAAATAGCATTTCAACAGGCCCAAATATAAGACGTTCTTATTGTATAATTCGTTGTCGTTTTTTATTGCGTTCGAACTACCTGGTTATGTTCTTAATTCGCCCGCATTTTCTTCTAGCATACGCTGTTTTATGTCATTATGATGAAAATATAGTCAATAATTGAAATTTCACAGATATTTCATATAGTCATGGTGCTATAGGTGGTAGCGGTAAATTACCGAGTTGATTACAAAATTGTACGACAAATTCCGCGCGGGGCTACATTTGATCATGGTATTAACGTCACTTCATGGCTATACTATGCGCCGCGTTTAAAAGCGATAAAATAAAGATTGAAATTAAAGGACAAATAGTGACTCCTATTACTAAATCATTTCAGTATGGACAGCATACTGTAACTCTAGAGACGGGTGTAATTGCTCGTCAGGCAACAGCTGCGGTTCTTGCAAGCATGGACGACACGTCTGTACTAGTAACAGTAGTTGGTAAAAAAGAAGCCAAAGCAGATCAAGACTTCTTCCCACTTACTGTTAACTACCAAGAAAAAGCGTACGCTGCGGGTAAAATTCCAGGTGGTTTCTTCAAGCGTGAAGGTCGTCCATCTGAAGGTGAAACACTGATTGCACGTCTTATCGACCGTCCAATCCGTCCACTATTCCCAGAAGGTTTTAAAAACGAAGTACAAGTTGTTGTTACTGTAATGTCTGCTAACCCAGATATCCCTACAGACATCATCTCTATGATTGGTACTTCTGCTGCCCTTGCTATTTCAGGTATTCCTTTCAACGGCCCAATTGGTGCGGCTCGTGTTGGTTTTAGCAACGGTGAATACATTCTAAATACACGCGCAGAAGAGCAAGCTGAAAGCGAGCTTGACCTTGTTGTTGCGGGTACAGAAGGCGCAGTACTTATGGTTGAATCAGAAGCAAGCGTGCTTTCTGAAGACACCATGCTAGGTGCGGTTATGTTCGGTCACGAGCAAATGCAAACTGTGGTTAACGCAGTTAACGAATTTGCTGCTGAAGTTGGCACTGAGAAGTGGGACTGGGCACCAGAAGCAGAAAACACAGCGCTTAAAGACAAAGTTAAAGCACTAGCTGAAGCTGAAATGACAGCGGCTTATCAGATTTCTGACAAGTTAGAGCGTAAAGACGCGGTAACTGCAGCCACTGAAAAAGCACTAGAAGCTATCCTTGCTGAAGACGAAGAACAAGACAAGAAAGAAGTACTAGACCTTCTTCATGACCTTGAGTCTGACGTTGTACGTTCACGCATTCTATCTGGCGCGCCACGTATTGACGGTCGTGACCCAGCAATGATCCGTGCACTAGACGTAGCAACAGGTATTCTTCCACGTACTCACGGTTCAGCACTATTTACTCGTGGTGAAACGCAGGCACTTGTAGCTGCTACGCTAGGTACAGAGCGTGATGCACAGATGATTGACGAGCTTCAAGGTAAGCGCGACAGCCGTTTCATGCTTCACTACAACTTCCCTCCATACTGTGTTGGTGAAACCGGTATGATTGGTTCGCCTAAGCGTCGTGAAATTGGTCACGGTCGTCTAGCGAAGCGTGGTATTCAAGCAGTAATGCCAAGTGAAGATGAATTCCCGTACGTTGTACGTGTGGTTTCTGAAATCACAGAATCAAACGGTTCATCTTCAATGGCGTCGGTATGTGGTACTTCACTAGCGCTTATGGATGCAGGTGTACCAATTAAAGCGTCTGTTGCGGGTATTGCAATGGGTCTAGTTAAGAGCGACGACAACTTTGTTGTACTTTCAGACATCCTTGGTGACGAAGATCACCTTGGCGACATGGACTTTAAAGTAGCGGGTACTACCGAAGGTATTACTGCACTTCAAATGGACATTAAGATTGAAGGTATTACTAAAGAAATCATGCAAATTGCGCTTAAACAAGCAAAAGAAGCACGTTTGCACATTCTTAACGTAATGGACGAAGCAATTGGCGGTCACCGTGAAGAGCTAAGTGAATTTGCTCCACGCATTTACACAATGAAGATTGACCAAGACAAGATTCGTGACGTTATCGGTAAAGGCGGCGCAATGATCCGTCAAATTACTGAAGAGTCTGACACTAACATCGAAATTGAAGACGACGGTACTATCAAAATCTTCGCGACAGAGCGTGCGAAAGCAGACATCGCTATTAGCAAGATTGAGCAAGTAACGGCTGAAATTGAAGTTGGTAAGACTTACAACGGTAAGATTACACGTATTGTAGACTTCGGTGCGTTTGTAGAAGTACTTCCAGGTAAAGAAGGTCTTGTTCACATTTCACAAATCGCTCACGAGCGTGTGAACAAAGTAACTGACTACCTAGAAGAAGGCCAAATGGTAGACGTTAAGGTTATGGAAATCGATCGCCAAAACCGTGTACGTTTAAGCATTAAAGAGCTTCTAGAAAAGCCTGCGCCTAAGTCTGACGACGCAGAGTAATAGCAATTAGGTTTTAAACCTAGTTAGTTATGTTTAAGTAAAAAGGGAGCTTGGCTCCCTTTTTTCGTTTTAGGGTTTAAAGAGGTAATGACGGGTTGGGTTTTTACCCTTTAATCCTTACATTTTAGCCACACTTTCAACCCATAACGAAAAGCGCTTTTTTAGAGGTATTTAATAATGGATAAGCAAACGCAAACCGAAGTGGAAGCAGCGGTATTCCGCCGCTTAGTAGAACACTTAGACGCAAATAAAGACGTTCAGAACATTGACCTGATGATTTTGGCCGACTTCTGCCGTAACTGCTTAGCAAAATGGTATTCGGCAGCTGCAAGCGAGCAGGGCGCTGATATCGACTACGAAGCCGCACGCGAAGTGGTATATAAAATGCCGTATTCAGAATGGAAGGAAAAGCACCAGCTTCCTGCCACTGACGAGCAGTTGGAAAAGTTGGCTGCTAGGCAGGGGAAATAGTTTTTCGTTAAGGCGGAATTTTTTTGTGTTTTGAAGCCAGCTAATGCTGGCTTTTTTGTTTCATTAAAATATAAAAAGCAGACTTCTCAGTCTGTAGTTTGATATTAGTGTCGAATACTGAAATTCTTTTTTTTACTTGGTTTTACTATTGTTTATGGTTTAAGGTACAAGCCTCAAAATAGCAAGAGTAGCGTCAACGACCGTGAACGCTTTCTGTTTTTGGGGGTAATCAGATTGTAAGCTCTTATCGAAAGGAATTGTATATGTCACAAATAATAAAAAGAAGATTTACGTTGGCAGATGTGACTAAAGGGAGTGCTTCGGGAGAAGATGAAGCTGATTTTCTTCCAATGTTTCATAACTATTTTTATGATTATGAGAGCAATTCTACTAAGGTTATGGAACCCCATGTGTTTTTTTTAATTGGAAGAAAGGGCACTGGTAAAAGCTTACTGGCAAAGTTTATCGAACATAAATTTAAAGATAGAAATAAACACTTCGATAAATTTGTAAAAGTTGGATCATTTAGAAACTTCAAATATCACCAGCTCTTAGAATACAAGGACGAAGAATTTACTGAAAAAGAGTTCTTTTTTATCTGGAAATGGTGTCTCCTTATAAATATTTCTTATCAATTGATTTCCGATCAGTCTTGCATAGAAACTGAATTAGTAGAACTATTGAGAACCTTTTTAAAAGAGAACTTCGGACTAAAGATTAACCAAAAGAGAGTTTTTGATAAATCGAAGAATATAAAATGGACTTTTGGTTCTTCAAAAGTAGCACAATTATCTGGCCAACAAGATTCAGAAATTAGTGCAGGCAATTATTTAGACTATTTAGAAGATCTCGAAGATGTAATTATATCTATAGGTCAATCTACTAACTCTCAATTTACTATTTTTTTTGATGACTTGGACGATGGTTTTGAAGGCTCTGAAGTTTATGGGAATGGTATTTGTAGCCTCATTTACGCTGTAGATGAATTGAATCGAAAGTTCTATCGAGCAGATTTTAATGGAAAATTTATATTATTGTTGCGTTCAGATATATTCAGGGCATTAAACAGCTCAGATTTAAATAAATATAAAATGGACAATTCTTTAATGCTTAATTGGCGGCCAGAAGAAAGAGAAAACTCTCCTCTTTTTGATATGTTAATACACAGAGTCATTACCGCATTAAAACTCAATAAGAGGATAGCTCCAGAGCAATATAACGAAGTTTTTTATGAGCTATTCGATGATACTATCGAGAATAGGAATACAGCTTTGTGGCTTTTAGATAGAACTTTTGCAAGACCTAGAGACCTTGTTCAACTAATTAAAATCGCTGGTGAAGAGTTTCCGTCTTTTAATAAATGCGGTGCGTTCGCTCTAGTTAAAACTAAGGGGTTATATTCACAATACCTTTATGATGATGTTCGTAACGAAATGAAAGGTCATAAAAGCACAGAGTTTGTAGAGAGTTCTTTATCTCTTCTCAAAGGTATTGGTAGAGGTTTTACTATAACGCTGGATAAGATTAGAAAGAAAAAGCCACATCTATTTGAAGTAGATGGAGGCGAAGAGAATGTAAAAGCTATGCTCTCGTTTTTATATAGATTTAGTGTGATTGGAAATATTTATCATAAGGAAGGTAAAAATAGTGAAGTTGCCAGTTATTCATGGAGTCACAGAGAAGACCAAGCTGAGCCTGATTTTGATGCAACATTCACAATTCATCAAGGTATTAGGATAGCATTGAAACTTGAAGACCAAGAAGAATCAATAAAAAACTAATAAGTTAATAGAATCAGGACTAATCAAGACAGGTATCTTTGTCTATGACCGGATATGACTAGATAAGATTGCTTAATATGACATGCACCATGAGTATAACAAGATCATCAAGGTGACGCCCGCCGACGCAAATGTCAGGCGTTATTGCCTTAAAAAAAAGGAGTTTAGATGAATAGAATGACAAATTTCTTTGTTAAACACTACGATTTTATAAAGTGGCAGTCAGAATGCTACGCTTTATCTGTAGGCTTTTTCACAGTATCAATATTATGTTTTAAATATCTTGAGAAGTTGGTTTATATCCTAGGAATAGTATCTGGGCTTTTCCTTGGATTAATCGCTGTTGGCTTGACATTCGCAGCCATTAATAAGGCACAGTCTTACTTCGGAGAAAAAATAGCCTCCAAAGGAAGTGTCCGTTATATGGCTTGGGGCTTTGCCTACGTATCAACGGCAGTATGCGCGGGTTTCGCAATTACTTACAAGGTCGTATTAGGGTAAACGGCTCTTAGAAACCACATTAGGCATTCTCTCCGCTCGCAAGGACGCTAATACATGGGCTGCTTTACTTCGTTTCTTAATTTTGCTCATTTATTATTGCCTCTTAATGAGAGATAGGTGAATTTGACTATACTAATATTTAGGAGTTTTAATTGAATATTTTCCTAAGCTGGTCTGGAGAAAGAAGTAAGGCCATTGCAGAACTTATGGACGAATGGCTACAATGTGTAATACAAGCTGTAGACCCTTGGATGTCGAGCAAGGATATAGATCGAGGTTCACTGTGGTTTTCCGAAATTAACGGACAGTTACAAAATACCACTATCGGTATTATTTGTTTAACTCAAGAAAATAAAAATAAGCCATGGATACTTTTTGAGGCTGGCGCGTTAGCTAAGGGACTATCTACTAATCGTGTATGTACTTTTTTAATAGATTTAGAGCCCTCGGATGTTGGAACTCCACTATCGCAATTCAATCACACAATACCTCTCCAAGATAGTATGTGGGAGCTTGTTAGGACACTAAACAACTCATTAAAAGAAAAATCACTAAAAGAAAAAACATTAGAGCAAGTGTTTCAAACATATTGGCCACAGTTTGACCAATCTTTTAAAGCAATCTTAATAGAGACTCCTGCAACTGAAGTTATAGAAAAAAGAAGTGAAGACGATATTCTTGCAGAAATTCTCGCTACCACACGTTCTATGGATAAAAGAGTAAGATCTTTAGAGTCTGAAAGAAGAGCTCCACGTTTATTAAGTGGTCGAGGGTTCGACACTACTGAACGGATACAGTTTAAAACTGACAATGGATCAATTAAGTCGGTTTACATAAGAGGTTTAAAGGATAGGATAAACAGCTATATGGACGCTGATATTAGCTTTGATGCTGTTGTTGAGATATTAAGCAAGGAACATAATATTCCTGCAAGTGAGATGTCTAAAAAAGTTAGAAGTTTAATAGATTTGTAGGCCACTAGACAGTCATCATTGTCTAAAAAAATCTACTTTATGTGCTTATTTAATCCCCCATTTTTATACCAAATAAGACAGGCATTTTTCTTGGGTTGATAACTGAGCATTAAATCAACATGCCTAAAAGCACATATAATCAGCCGAGGCCAACAATTTCAGCTGATCTTCGGCGAGCGGTTCAAGTGGAGTCAAGCCAGACTAAACAAGACAGGCTCATTTGTGCACTTCTCTAGGCACATTATGCCGTTATGCCCACCTGTCAGAGTCTCTTATAGAAAGGCTATATTCCAGTAATAGCAAAGTCTATTGCACCTATTAGCAATTCGCGAGATTGCTCTAAAGAACCGATGCAGTCTTTGAGCACATCTTCGGGTATGGAACTAAGTTGTTGAGTCATGAATAGGTATGTCTCGCCTTCGAATTCTATTTCCGGCGTAAGGTTTTTCATATAAAGACTGTTTCTAGTCTTATTCTTTGTGAGCGGTACAACTAACCGTGTTGCTAATTGGTCAATTACAGAGTTTTGAACATCTACAAGAAAGGGGTAAGCTTTATCTGTTTTTGTGCTTGGGTTTTTGTAAACATCAAACTGTGCCATTAGAAGTTACTGTACTCATCACCTATACAACCGTTCTCAGCAACAAACTCGTTATACGCAGCTATGGCAGCTTTGTTTTCTTTTTTCCATCTTTCTTCTTCAACACTTTTTAACTTGTCTTTAAGTGCCTGTTCTAAGGTTGCAGACAGATTAACTTTTAAGTCTCTAGCTTTGTGTAATAAGTCGCTGTTTAAGCTTAAATTCGTCGCTTTTTTTGGGGCATTAATGTCATATAAATCTTGCATGCTATCACTCCAAATGGTCTTAATATCAAGTATACGCATGCGAATGCGCATTGAAAAGAACTAAGTCCTTCTTAACAACACAGATATTTTTGAGTACAGATGTTTAAATCTTGTGCCCGTCTTGCTCTTTACTGAGCTGCAAAGCTAACCAAGTAATCGCATTGCACTTTGTTTCCCTTGAACCCGTTGCTGATGTTGATTGTGTGCGTATTGCTCAAGGCGAAGAACTTGGCCAGCGGCGTGCTTAAAACAAATTTCAAACTGCGTGGTTAAAGTTAGCCACTGTTCGTGTTCAATATTGAGACGCTCTAAAATAGAGGGTAGATTATGCTCAACCTTGCCGCGCTTGTTTGGATGAATATACCGGCTAGTTATATCTACAAGCTGGAAATAGTCTGGAAGGGTGAAAGGTAAACCGTGTGGCATCTCTTGCCTTGGATTGCCAACGAAAGGCATAAGTCGTTTGGGTGTTTTGCCTACTCTAGCCGCGTTAATACGATATTGAATGCTGGTATAGTCAGATGCCTCAGGGGTTTTAGCTATTTTTGCCCGTACCGGGTTTAAATCAACATAAGCCATACAGGCGGCAAGGGCAGACTCATCTAATAATGCTTGAGACTTAAACCGTCCCTCCCAAAAATGCCCCGTGCAGTTATCTTCTTTATTCGCGGCCCTGGCAATATATTCATTCAGTGAACGCATAAACCAGCTGATATCAAATAGCCGTTTACGCCATACCTCAGCCGTTAACTCTATCGTTTTAATTTGGCTTTCGTGTAGGTCTTTGCGTAAATCTGGTGATATATAGCGCTGCGAGAGTAGGGTGCCTTTGTATAGTCTATGCCAACGTTGAATCACGTCTTCTGTACTCAGTGCGTCTGCTTTCTGTTGATTTACGTGTAACACTAGATGCGTATGATTGCTCATCACCGCATAAGCACATAAATCAATGGCAAACACCTCACTCAAAACATGAATTCGGTCTTCCACCCATTGGCGACGGTGTTCAAAGCTTCTTCCGTTTTCCTCACCACACAAAAACGCTCGACGAACACAGCGGGAAACACAGTGATAATAGGGCGTATCCAATAAACTGATTTGTGACTTTCGGGCTTTAGGCATTGCGGCTGTCTGACTCTGATTAACTCTTTGACCAGTTTGAAGAGCTACTCAGGTGAAAGAAAGTGTACAAAGGAACAGTTTGCAAGTTTTAGAATTATGCCTGTCTTGTTTATAACATGTTTATAACAATATAAGGAAAACCTGTCGTTTATAAGTTCATTAATGATTTCCCTGATGGTAGCACTCGTTCAAAAATGGAGTGGCTGACTGTAGTTTCATGGACATATAATGGCTCAACTAATAACGGAATGCCGCTAAAACATGTGAATGAACTAAACTTGAAGATGGCCTTGAAACAATCAGAGGCCGTGAATAACTTTATTTCGACGTATACTCAGCGACAGAAAATGACCTTAAAGAGTTTGTGTTTTATATCGCAGATAGGGAAGTATTTATGAAGCCTTATCTGGTAACGATGCTTATCCTATTGACATTAATTTCTATAAAGATAATGAATGGAGTGACCTTAAAAAGCTTCAGACTGATTTTGGCATATAGCTAACAAATGTTTAAAAAAGGACGCAAAAAAGCAGGCTTGCGTTCCTTCGTCGCTAATTTTAGCCTGCTATTTTCCGCCTGTTCAGACGGGCGTTAGCAATTCTTCGAGGTATCGTCATGAAAATCATATTTGATGGGCAAGGGAACCAAACGACAGTACAGAGGCTTTACCTTTCACTGGAGCATATCGAAGCAGCATCATTCTTTGCAAAATCAACAATAGACTCAGATAGAACAAAAACTAAATATTTCAGCCTAGCTACTATCACTCATTCTGTAGCCTTTTTAGAAGGCTTTATAAATGAACTTCTCATTGATGCAAAAGAGTTTGATGGAATTTGGGGGAACTTGGGCTTCAATGAAGATCACAGAAAGACCCTAATTACAGAATTCAGAGAAATTGAACGATTAGCTGTGTTAAAAAAATACAACAAAGTTCTTGATGTTATTGCTCGAAAAGCTATTAATAAATCTACGACACTATACGATTCGGCATCTTCATTAATTGATTTAAGAAATTACTTAATCCACGCTAAACCCGAAGAACTAATTATTTATAACACTAACAAAATCAAACAATATCATTTTTCAAAGTTGGAGAGGCGCTTAAAGGGCAAGTTCAACCTTTCGTCGGATGCTGGGACATATCTTGGTAGCGGTATTTACCAAACAGACTGTGCCAATTGGGCACTTAATACTGTAATAGATTTTCATATAGAGTTTACGAAACAACTAGGCTCAAGAGCGTATGATATTGAACACTTAAAGGTGAATAGCTAACAAACGTATCAACCCATGGACTAATAAAAAGAAGGTTCATGCTTACACTGATGAGTTTCGCAAGGAATATGCATAGAGAGCAGAAATAATAAAAATATAAGAAAATGAACAAGCCTTCAGAAGCCTAAATTGGGTCTTCGCAGGTTGTTATTGCTGGTAATAATACTTGACTAACCATGACAGGCATATTTGTGTAAAAAGTTATACATTTTATGCCTGCCTTTTTATCTGTATGTATTATATTCCAGTGATAGCGAAGTATATTGCATCTATAAGCAGCTCTCTGGATTGCTCCAGCGAACCAATGCGATCATTGAGTACTTCTTCGGGTATGGAACTAAGTTGTTGCGCTAGAAATAAGTATGTTGTGCCTTCAAACTCTATCTCTGGCGTCAGCTTTTTCATGTAAAAACTGTTTCGAGAATTGCTACTTGTTAACGGTACAACCAGCCTCGTTACCAATTGATCAATTACAGAGTTTTGAACATCAACAAGAAAAGGATAAGCGTTGTTAGTTTTCTTGCTTGGATTTCTGTAAACATCAAATTGCGCCATTAGAAGTTCCTGTACTCATCCCCTATACAACCATTATCAGCAACAAACTCGTTGTAAGCAGCGATGGCAGCTTTGTTTTCTTTTTTGCATTTCTCTGCTTCAATACTTTTTAGCTTGTCTCTACGGGCTTGTTCTAAGGTCGCAGATAGGTTAATTTTTAAACTTCTAGCTTTCTGCAATAAGTCGCTATTTAAGCTTAGATTAGTTGCTTTCTTGGGGGGAATGGACGTCATATAAATCTTGCATTTTATCACTCCAACTAGTTTCACCACTAAGTGTGCGCATACATATGCGCATTGCAAAGTACTAAACAAGGCCGATATCTTTGCTTACATATTGTTTGGCTTTGAAAATGGCCACCATTAAACCAGCAAGCGCACACCTTTTAGTGCGAAGTAAAGCATTAAGGATAGGTTTGTAAATAGGAAGGAAAATAATCATGGGAAGAAGCCCTTTAAGTAAGTACTTATGGCTCGCACTGGGGTTAGCAATGGCTTCAGTTGTCATATCCAGTCTTATACTTTTTATCGGTTTAACCAACTTTGGTCCGTTAGATCCACCAACTGAAAACACTACTGAACATATTTCACAAGTTGCAACATTATCTGCTTCTATTTCAAACATCTTTGCTTTAATGGTGGGGGCTATTGCAATTATAGCCGTTATCGCCGCTGAAAGAGCGGAGACCAAAGCCACTGAACAGCTAAAGGTAGATATTTCACGACTTTGGATGGCGTTACACTCACTTCGTAATCGAGGTCTTCTCTATACCTCGCCAGAAGAAGTTAGAACTGACCTGGATCTATTTGAAGCTGAAAGATCGACCCTGTCTAGCGTTCTCAATGGGCCCACTGGCTTTTCTATGACCGTATGGCAGGCTAAGCATTCATCACGCGATTTTGGCACGTTTACCGCTGACTTAGCTGGGATTCTCAATTTATTAACTCTTAAGACTGGCCAAAATCCGCAAGGACTATTCAATACAATTTCAATAAGAGCTAACAAAACTGCAGACCTTATATCTAATCTAACAGATAAAGATATAAGTCAAATGTCTTCTATTGTTAGAAAAATGGGTGCTGGCTTGGACCAAGCAAGATCAGTAGCACAAAGTGATGTCATCGCAGACTTTATTCGTGAGTTCGATAAGTCATCTAAGAGTCAATTACCGCCCCCAACGCAAGAGCAGGTTAATGCTCTTGCTGATAAGGCATTAAATACTATCGGAGGCAAAGCAGATGAAACCGTCAAACATTTCGGGGAGCGGGCGATAAATGGTAATGAAGAAGATGTAGCAAGATGGCATGAACTAGTCTCCAAGCTAGGATTATGAAAGTAATAAATTAATGCTTAATAATCCAAATAATTCCGCCTGTTCTTAAGGGCTATTTTTCTAGGGAGGAGCACATGCTTTATAAACAAAACTTAAATCTCACTGTTGAGAGTATTTTCGCTTAAACCAATTTATCTGCCTTTGTTGAAAATCAAAATAAAAGAAAAATGAACAAACCTTGAGAAGCTTAAATTAGGCCTTCGCATGTTGTTATTGCTGATAATAATGTTTATCTTTTATGTATCGCTAGCGACATGTCGATAATGGAACAGCAGGTTGGTCGCACGAACATTAACATGCAGAGGTATTTCGTCATTAAGAATTAAGGCTCTGCGACCTAGTTTTCAAATGTTTTACAACACGCTTCAATCTAAAGGGAATTTACATGAATAAAACAATCAAATTTAGCCTATTTGCATTAGGTGCTTTCGCTTCAACGGTTTCCTCTGCTAACCAGATTACTTCAGACTTTTTAAAGAAAGAAATTGAATTAGCGCACAGTCAATATTTACAAGGCTCACCTGAAAGCGGGCTTTATGCACTACAAGCCCTTTCAAGAGTTTTAGAGTTGAATAATGGTAGTGCTGAGTTGGGTCCAAATAATTTATCGTTTACTTATTTAAGAATAGGGTTACTGCACGAAAAGGCGGGAAACCAAGATAAAGCCGAAGAAAATTACATCAAGGCTGTGCGTCATTACAGTGACAAAAATGCAGACATTACCGCGTTAAAAGACGTAGTAATAGGACTAGACCAAAAGCGTAGCTAGCACTAATTCGCCAACAAATTTAAAAAACGCGTATACACGACAGTAGAGCATGATAAGCACAAGCATTAAAAGTAAAATCTAGCTGATATTTCTTTGCGTCGTGTCGCTTTGGTGGTGGTTCTATTATTCTACGCCACAGTCGCTGAATGGCAGTGTGGCACGAATACAATGAGATACTTGTCAAAAACTTATAAACCCAAAAACTAATATGAACGAGCTTATCTTACCTATTTTTCTACATGTGTTGTGGTGCGCTCTGCTTTATGCATTTTTAACAATAGCTCGCGCGCCAGTGGTGTGGGGAATAGGAAAGGGCAAGAAAGGGGAAAACCCATTTCAAAATATTCAACCCAAGATCAGCGCCAATTTAAGCAATCAATTCGAGTGGCCAATCTTTTTTCACGTTATTTGTGTGCTTCTCATGGCGTCGAACCAGCCAATAGACACTACACAAATTTTTTTGGCGTGGGTGTTTGTCATCGGGCGAGTGCTTCACAGCACTGTTCAAATTTTCACTTCAAATGTTCGCTTACGCGGTATGGTGTTCACCATTAATTTTGTTGCTGTGCTGGTGATGTGGGCAGCGTTTGTTGCAAACGCTTTTGCCGTTTAGAAATTAGTTGCCAACAAGGCTTACAATAATATTTCTGGTATCACTTAAGCTGGCTTTTTCCTCAGTAGTCAGTAAAGTAATAATTAGTAGTCGTATAGACCAAGGTTAAGAAGTACATGGAAGTATCAAAAGCAACGCTTCAAAAAGCAGTCGCAAACAATATCATCTCTGAGCAACAGGGCGCTGCGCTCTATCATTTCTTTCAAGAAGAAAGCCTGCATACTCCGTCTTTTTCCTTCACGCATATTCTTTATTATTTAGGCGGTCTAATTGCTATTGGTGCCATGACCTTATTCATGAACCTGGGTTGGGAGCAGTTCGGCGGGGCAGGTATCGTGTTTATATCAATGCTATATGCCGCCGTGGGGTTAAAACTGGCAAACGCCTTTGCAAGCAAAAACCTTATTATTCCCGCAGGCATTTGTGCGACCTTCGTGGTGTGCTTAACCCCTCTTGCTATTTATGGTGCACAGCAATGGCTTGGCCTTTGGCCCCACGATAATACGGTTTATCGCCAGTTTCATACTCGTATTCAGTGGCTATGGCTGTATATCGAACTGGGTACGCTTATTGCGGGAGTAATTGTTGTTTGGCGGTATAAATATCCTTTTCTCGTCATGCCTATAGCGGTAACACTTTGGTACATGAGTATGGATGTAACCGAGTTTCTAGTTAGCGAATACGACGCCTTATATGCGCATTCTTTTGAGTTACACGCCCTTGTTTCCATGTATTTTGGTTTACTAATGACGCTGTTGGCGTTTTGGGTTGATATAAGGTCGCGACATACGGCTGATTATGCGTTTTGGCTTTACCTGTTTGGTGTTATCGCTTTTTGGGGCGGGCTTACCAGTCAGGATTCTGATAATGAGCTGTCTAAATTTGGTTATTTTTGCGTGAACCTTCTTATGATTGGCATAGGAGCTTTATTAACTCGGCGCGTATTTGTGATCTTCGGGGCGTTAGGGAGTTGTTTTTACTTAGGCCATTTAGCTTCTACGGTGTTTAAAGATAGCTGGCTGTTTCCTGTGGCACTTACCGCCATAGGCTTGGGTGTCGTTTATCTAGGCGTAGTGTGGCAAAAAAATGAAAACAAAATTACTAAAAAAGTGAGAGCCGCACTGCCTAAGGCGATGCAAGAATTGCTAGAGAAAAAGGCTTAGTTAGACAACAAGCTAACCGAGCGTTAATCACCTTAAAAAGAAGAGCAGGGTGCTTTTCTTTCACAAAGTGGAAGTTGGAAATGTCGAATAAAAATATCGAATTTAAAGAACCTATTCATCTTGTAACATGGATTAAGTATTTGCTTTATGCACAAGTTCTAATCGCAGTTATTGCCATAGGCTCAAATTTATTGGAGTACCAGCTGTTATCCGACTTTCAAGATGGCGTTTACTTCAGCCAAGAAATGGCAGTGGCAGATGCCGAAGCGAACGACAAAAGGCAGCAAATTATTGCATTAATGTATTTGGGCATTTTTATAGTTTCTGGCTACTTCATTCTCAAATGGATTTATCAATCTAACCAAAATGCACGCCAATTAGGGGCGAAAGATATGGCCTTCACGCCAGCGTGGTCAATTGGGTTTTATGTCATTCCCATTGTGTGTTTGTGGAAGCCTTATCAAGCAATGAAAGAGATTTGGAAAGCTAGTCATAATCCAACTAATTGGCAAATGGAGAGCGCCAGCCCAATTCTAGGCTTGTGGTGGTTTTTCTGGATTGCGAACAATATTTTAGGGCAAGTGGTATATAGAATGTTAGATCGTGCAGAAGAAATTTCTCAAATCATGAATGTGAATATAGTCTCGCAAGTTTCAGAATTGCTCTCCATTCCTTTAGCAATAGTTACTTGGTTGTTAATCAGTAAAATATCATCTGCGCAAATGGCCTCGAGGAATTTTGCTTTAAGTCAAACAGAAGAAAATTCAGATGTAGAAACTGCGGCGGCAACGGTTAAGTAACATTTAAACTCGCGCGCAAGGCTAACTACCAACACATTGTATGTACAATTTAGCCTAAACAGGCTTTATTGAACGTGCGCCAGCAAACTTGGCCTTAATATTTCTTTAGCGGTTCGTTTACTTAAAGATTATACTAGTATGAAAATTGAACAGGTGTTCGAGTCTATTACGTGAATGGGAATAAACAATGAGTAAAAAAGTGCTGTTGATTGGTTTGAAATCAGATGCTGTTGATTTTAAAAAATGGCCTCAATTAACAAAAGAAAAGCTGGAAGCGGCTTTTTTACAAGTTGTTTCAGAGCTAAAAGAAAACGGCTACGACGCAAAATGGTGTTTAACCGACAGTGGCGAAACGGCTAGCGAACAAGTTGTAGATGCGCTCAGTGCTGAACAACCCGATATTGTTTTGGTGGGGGCTGGAGTTAGGACTGACCCCGATCACTTTCTTCTTTTTGAAAAACTTATAAACGTTATTCATTCAAAGGCACCGCAAGCCAAAATTGCATTTAACTCTCTTCCGTACGACACACTAGAGTCGGTACAAAGGTGGGGCTAGTATTAAATACATTAATGACTTGATTTATCAGCTAAATATCGTAGTTTATGTCGTAATTCATCTTGTAACTTATTAAAAAGCTAAAAGGAATTACGAAAATAATGAAAGTTGTAAAAATTACGGCCGTTATTCTAGTGTTGGCAATTATCGCCGCCGCTCTCTCTTATGAAAAAATCATTTCAAATGTTCTTATCCCACAATATATCGACTGGGCTTACGAAACCGATAAGAAGGGTATGGAAATTGGCGAGCCACTCAATCAAAGAGAGCTATCGCTTGCTTCAGAAATCGGCATTTTACATCCCGAAAAAATTAGAGTTGTATACGTTGAACAAGTCCCTTACCCCTACGAAAACTACCCATTAAAAGTGCTTGGAGAAGCCATGGGCTTCATTGGTGAAGGCATTATCAACAACGCTCAAGTGTTCGGTTACTCAATTTATGTAAGACATGGCTATGAGTTAGATAGACCTAGGCTAGCTCACGAACTTGTACATGTGCTTCAAATTGAAAGGGCTAATTTAGATAGTGTTATTACTCAACACTTATCTGATTTAGCGAAGTATGGTTACAACAAGGCGCCACTAGAAGTTGAAGCGTTTGAAGCCAATAAAACGTACAGTGCCGATTGGTAGAAAAAAGAAACTGCCACGCATTCGGTGAATGACAAACTTACTGTTAGAAAACGCATTCACGATGAAGTATCTTAATAAAGTACTTTGATTCGCTGAGCCAGAAAAGTAAATGGTGGCCTTAATCACGTTACGGCAGTGAGGAAACGATATGGACTTTCTTTTTAATGTTTTGATTTGGGTGGGCGTTGTTATATTTGTGATTTTTATCGTCGGCTTTATGGCTGCGGCTAAATTAAACAAACGCCAAGATGCAAATAACCAAAACCAACGTCGACAAAGCGAGGCAAATCAAAACCCCAGCAACCAAAATAAAGAGTAAATCTGGTTACTTCATAAATGGGGTAATTAAAAATTTTAAAAAATTTCACCCCTTCCTATGAGTTCCCCCGTTTAGTGAAAAAAAAGGGGGAACTTTATGCCAACAACATTGCTATCAAGTACAAACCAGCAACACTTAACAGTAAACAGTGCGCTACCGTTCAAGAAAGCACCATTAGCTCAACGTTCTATAAGAACTGCCGTCATCGCCATTGCTGGTGGAGTGGTTACAGCGGGGCTTTTTGTATTAATGGCAGAGCTTATTAAGCAAGACAAAGTAAACGTAAGCGAAGCCCCACCGGTGTTCTTCGAACCCATCATCTACCAACCTGAAGACGAACGAACCATTACTAAAAAGCCAATGGTGCCAATTGAGCAGGTAATTAAAACGCCTCCTCAAAAAGTTGTCGAGATTGACCCTGAACCTAATGAAGGCCCTGGTAATTTTGAAATAAAAACGCATATCCCTAACACGGCTTTGGAATTGTCGATTAACTTAAATAGTGCCAAAGGTGATATGCAGGCTACGCCTCAATTTAGGGCAGATCCCTCCTATCCACCAGAGGCAAGTCGCGATGGTATTGAGGGCTGGGTAAAACTTGGGTTCACTGTTAGTGCTAGTGGGGCAGTATCTGACATCACGGTTTTAGACTCAGAGCCTAAGCGTGTGTTTGATAGAGCCGCACGCAAAGCGCTTAAAAAATGGAAATACAAACCCAAACTGGAAAGCGGTGTACCTGTTAGTCAACCAGGTATGGTTGTAGTATTAGATTTCAAACTAGAAAAATAAGGATTGCCTATGAGTATAGGCGCAAGCTTGCAAAACCTGTTTCAAGGTAAGCGCGAAAAAGCGTTAGGTGTGAGTGAGAGGCTAATGCTGCAATATAGCGTTAAAGGTAATGAAGCATCGTTAGCCGCACTCTTTGATTTACACAATAACAAGCTGTTTTATTTTTTGAAAATGCTTAGTGATAGCTCCACAGCAGAAGATATGTGTCAACGCACATGGATAAAAGTGATAGAGAATCGCCATTTGTTTAAAAATGGCGAAAATTTTCAAGCTTGGCTGTTCATAATTGGAAGGAGAGCACTTATTGATGAATTTAGAAAAAGCGCCAATCTTGAATATAACAACGATGTAATAGATTCGTTTTCTTTATCTGAATTGCTTAAGCACGCTCAGTCTTCGATAGAGGACGACGTGGCAAAAGGGCTAGAAATAGACGTGTTCAAGGCTTGTATGCAGCAGTTGCCTTACAAGCAAAAAGAGGCGCTTTCGCTACAGTTCGAGGGGTTTACGCTAGCAGAGATAGCCGCGATCTGTGGCGCTGAAAAAGAAACAGTGAAAACTCGGATTCGATATGCCAAAGACAGTCTTAAAACTATGCTGGAGAAATTGTAATCATGTCTATATCAGATAAAGAGCTACAAGATGCGTTTAAACGCAGCCAGCAAGTGCAGAAGCAAAATGATGCGATGACCCAAAAGGCCAATGCAAGGATACGAGCCAGTGTACTCGCGCATAATAAGGCGAAAGAGAATGAAACTGAACGCGTGTTTGCCGCCATGGCTTCTCATATTCGCGCTTATTTTTCATCTTCAACCCTACGCTTTACCGCTGGGGCGTTTGCTATTATTGCAATGTTTGGGGTGTACCACATTGGAACAATACAGAATAGTCATTCGTTGGGCCCGCAAACAGCGGCACATCGCGTAGACATTGTTCATTATCACGGTTTTGAGGGTGAAGATAAGCTACTAGCTAGCAAAACGGGTAACGATTACCAAGCACGTTTTAATGCTTATACTCAACAATATGTCGAGAGCAAATTAGTGGCTAAAGCGGTGACGTTAGAACCAGCAACGCTGCAAGCGCAAGATGGTTACTGGCTTTTAGTGAACTGTAGTGATCAGAAGGTTGTGGTCTCTGAGAACCTCATTGCATCGTTAAATATTAACGGGCGCATTGAAGGGGATATCAATATTGGCACTCACGTGGCGCTCGCCTTCGATGCCCAAGGAAGAATACTTTCTATTAAACAGTCGAGTAAACCGTTGATGTGCTGATTTAAAAAGCATCAAGCAGGATACGTTCGTAAACGAGGCAAGGTACAAATAGGTAAGCCTCGTTTACGAATAGCAGTATTTTTCGAGGAAGGCCTATTTGTCTAAATCATGGGCCCGAAACGCATTTGGAAGTAATTCACCAATGGTGGTTTCGAAGGTTTCGCCACTTTGGCTAACCATGGTTACAGGCGTTTCGTCTGGGGCAAATTCAGCAATCTTTTGTCTGCATCCGCCGCATGGGAAGCAAAACTCATCGTTCGGGCTGGCAATAACAATATGCGATATACGCTTTTCACCTTGGGTAACCATATTGCCTATAGCAGTAGCCTCGGCGCATTGGCCTAACGGAAAGGCTGCACTCTCAACATTACAACCAGAGAAGGTTTCACCAGAGGGCGTAAGTACTGCGGCGCCAACTTTAAAGTTGGAATAAGGTGAGTGAGAGTTTTTCTGTGCGTCGAAAGCAAGTTGTGAAAGTTTTTCTAAGTTATTTTTCTTCATAGCTACCTGTGTTAACCACCCATTACGCTTTACTTTTACCATCAAATGCGAGAAGGTTGGCGGCATTAACGCCGCAACAAGCGTATACTTAATACTCAGGCGGTTTTTTCTTTTTTTATAGAATGCTTTTTTACCATGTGCAGAAACGTTAGTCTCATCTTTTTTTCGCTATTCGCTGCTATTTTGACCGGTTGTGCGCAAACACCACCTGTTTCACAAAAACCTCAAATGGGAAACCTGCTTTTAGCAGAGCCAGCGCCTGTTAATCCGCGCTCTGAAATGGCAATTGCGCGCTACAACCAGGTGCTAACCAGTCCCGCACTTTCAGATGAAGACAAGGCCGAGCTGCACTTTCAACGTGGCATGCTATACGACAGTGTAGGGCTTTCCGGTTTAGCTCAGTTTGATTACACCCAAGCAATTAACTTAAAGCCAGATTTAGCTGAAGCATATAACTCTATTGGTATTCACTACATTCAGCAAAAAGACTTTATTCAGGCTTACGATGCGTTTGATTCAACATTAGAAATTAACCCTGATTACGACTTTGCATTTTTAAACCGCGGTATTGCGCTTTATTACGGTGGCCGAGCAGAATTAGCCACCAGTGACTTGAATCGATTCTTTGAAAAAGACGAGAGCGACCCTTTTCGTGCGCTTTGGGCATACTTTGCCCACCACGAGGTATCAGAACTAGAAGGTCAAACCTATTTAGCCACTATTCGCCCCACAGTAGATAACAAGCATTGGGCGACCACATTGGTGGATTTATTCTTAGGTACGGTAGATGAAAACGACGTGCTGAACTCTTTATTGGTTGGCATTAAAAGTCAAAAAGCCTTAACAGACAGGCTTTGCGAAGCCTACTTTTATCTTGGAAAGTATCACTCTCAGCGCGGAAATAGTGGTATTGCATCAAACTACTTCAAGCTTGCGCTAAGCACTAATGTGTTTGATTATGTTGAACACCGTTACGCAAGAATGGAACTTAACCGTTTGCGTGAACAAGCTAGCAGCGACGCGGTTAGCGAAGAGTAAGCTACAAGCGTTATGCGAGGCTTATTTCTAGCAGTGTTTGCACTGCTCGTCGTTGCGGGCGACAGTGGGCGCTACATTCCCCAACTTATTGCTAACGCAGTGAGTGTACTTTCTTCGCAAAGCCACTTGCTGCCCGCCGATTTTCAAAAAGAAAACAGCGAGGCTGTCGATGTTTCTCCATTAAACCCGCCACGCACGAAAGCTAATGAAGCACTAGCGCTGTTATGGCTGGCGGCGAAGCAGGGCAGTGATGAAGCGCAATCTCAAATGGTTATGGTGTTTGAGCGAGCCTTTAACACAGCGTTTTCATCCGCCAAATCGATAAATGAAGACACTGCCACGTACTTTCTAGAAAAGCTTGTTAACCTAGAAAATGCAGATGCAGCGTGGCTGCTTTACCAAATATTAGGTGAAGAAGGCGCGTCGCAGCGCTTTATGCGCTTAGCCGCATTGGGCGAGGTGGCTGAAGCACAGTTGGCATTTGCAATGTCTACCGATTCCCCCGAAAAGCGTGAGAAGTGGCTCGTGCGGGCTGCTTCACAAAACTATGTACCTGCACAAGCAGCACTGGCCGATTGGTATTTGCTGCATGGGCAGCAGCAGCTCGCCAAGCCTCTGCTTGCCGCAACGGCTACGTTAGACATGCAAAGTGCATTTAAATACGCCCGCCTATTGTGGGATGAAGGCGAATATTCACAGGCTAAGCAACATTTTACCTTCGCAGCAAAACAAGGGCATCGCCAAGCAAGCAAAGCGCTAGAAACGATTAACCTTTACACCCCGTACACTTTAAGCCAAGCATCAAAGCACTCGGTGCCGTTTAGTTGGGAAAGCGACACTCAATGCCTTCAACGAGTGCAGCCGTTTGCAACAAGCCTGGCAACGATTATGCGAGCGCACAATCTTTATAATGAATACATAAACGATGAAAGGTTACAGAATCTTTCAATTTGCATAGCGCCACCTATCTGGCTTAAACCTGATGTTTTAAGCTGCGATTCAAATTACAAAAATGCCGGTATCTTGGGTTGTAATATAACGCCATTAGCGAGCATCGCGAAAAAGCATAAATTCAGTCACGCGATTGTAGTGGCAGAACAGGGCAAAGCTAACGTTCAAAATGGCGTAATGTACTTAGACATTAGCGATGCGTACTCGGTATTTGTCCACGAACTCGCACACTTTGCAGGTTTTGCTGACGAGTACCCCATTGGTAAAGGCATGGCTAATAAACTGTGCAATGAAAATGGAATGGGCGACTTTTCTCCGCCCAACCTTATTGTTGACACTGATTATTGGTATGCGCCCTATAAGACGGTGGAGAATTGGTTAAACATAGACCCTTCAACCATTATTGCGCGTTCTAAAACCTGTACGGTGCTGGGCGCAAATAGTTATAAACCGAGCCGCAGAATAACGTTTATGGAACATCACGATAGTGGTGTGATACCGCCGCTGTATCTTGTGCTGTGGCAGCAGCAATTAGAAAAACAAAACGCACAACGGCCTATTTCAATGAATTTCTTTCAAGCTTTTCACAACAGTGGAAATCAAAAAGAGGCAGCACACTGGTTAGCTGAATACGAGGCCTTTACCGGCGGTAAGTAAATACCCAATTAATGGCTAGCTGTAATTGACTAAACTGATTAGTACACTCGCTTTTAGTCAGCGAGTGTGTGCTTAAGCTCTCGAACCCACATAGATGTAGCGCCACAAATCGCAACGGGCATAACAATAAAGTTAACGACTGGAATGAGGGAAAATACATTCACCATCATGCCAAAGGTCATGGCTTTTCCTTTATGCTCGCTTAAGTGCAAGCGCATGCGTGTAAAGTCTATTTTGTGGTTGTCGTAAGGGTAATCGCAATATTGAATGGCCATCATCCATGCATTAAATAAGAACCACAGTATTTGGCCAATTATAGGTAAGAAAAAAAACAGTAATAGAAAGCAGATGGCACGCGGTACATACCAAATAAGTTTTGTGAGTTCGCGGCCTACTGTACGCGGAATATCTTTCACCAAAGACATTACACCTTCGTCTCCCAAATCTTGACCAGTAAGGTGACGTTCCACTTTTTCAGAAAGCACGCCATTAAACGGGGCGGCAATCCAGTTGGCTAGGGTTCCAAAGATAAGTGCGAAAATGAGCAAAACGCTAATGACAGCAAGAGGCCACAAGAAGAAACTGATGGCGGTTTTGATCCAGCCTAACCACTCAGGGACAAGGTCGATAACATAAGCAATGCCCATCTCTATTTGGCCGAACAAGAAATAAAAAGCCACTGAAAATAGCACCAAGTTTATGGTTAGGGGCACGAAAACGAAACGCTTAAGTCCTTTCGTTTTAATAAGCGAAAAGCCTTCAAAGAAATAATGTACACCACCTGAACTCATTCATACTCCTTTGCGTTTGAACGCTGTGTTTAGTAACTGTCTTCTCTATCATACGCACTTCGCGCATTCTGTGCCTAACTCACTTAAATGGTAATTGTTACAAGCTGTTAGATTTGGTAGAGTCGAAGCATAATAACAAAAGAATCTACTGTGTGATTGCATCATTTCTACTTCATCTGCTATTTAAGCCGTCTACTATGCGAATTCGGCTTCCAGCTCTGGTTATCAGAGGAATGATGCATGAGGCTTAAAAAGATAAAGCTTGCGGGTTTCAAGTCTTTCGTCGAACCAACTACCATTCCTTTCCCTGGAGAAATGACGGCCATTGTTGGCCCAAACGGTTGTGGAAAATCTAACGTTATCGACGCCGTACGTTGGGTTTTAGGCGAAAGCTCCGCCAAAAACTTACGCGGTGACGCCATGACCGACGTAATTTTTAATGGCTCTTCTTCCCGTAAACCCGTTGGACAGTGCAGCGTTGAACTTGTGTTCGACAATAGCTCTGGGCGAATATCTGGCGAATTTGCCAACTATAATGAGCTGTCTGTTAAGCGCTTGGTTACGCGAGACGCGACTTCCACTTATTTCCTCAACGGCACCAAATGTCGTAGACGAGACGTAACCGACTTGTTTTTAGGTACAGGGCTAGGGCCGCGATCATACGCCATCATCGAACAGGGAATGATCTCCCGGCTTATCGAATCTAAGCCACAAGAGTTGAGAGTTTTCATAGAAGAAGCCGCTGGCATATCAAAATACAAAGAGCGTCGCAGAGAAACAGAAAATCGTATTCGGCACACGCAAGATAATCTTGAGCGTTTGAACGATGTTCGCGATGAGTTAGGTAAACAGCTAGAAAAACTTCAGCGACAGGCCGCCGCGGCGACACGTTACAAAACGTTACGTTCACAGGCCAGAGCGCTGAAAAGTCAGCTTGCTGCCATTCGTTTTCTGAAAAATAGCGAACATATAGAAGCGCTTCAAAAGCAGCAACAAGCTTTACAGCTGGAAGTTGATGATTTGGTGGCAAGGCTCCAGGGCGATGAAGCGGGGCTTGAGTCTTACAAAACTAAACAAGTTGAGACAAAGCAAGCCATTGATGACCTTCAGCAGCAGTTGTTTACAACAAGCAATTCTATTACACGATTAGAGCAAAATGCGCTTCACGCCAAACAGCGCAAGGCGCAAGTAGAGCAAGAGCTATCGCATTTAAACGAAAAGCACGACTTATTAAATCATTCAATTTCTGAGGCACAGGAGGCTTTGGCGGTATCCAACGATGCACTTGAGGATATTGCGCCGGAAATGACGTTGAAAGAAGCCGAATTAGAGCATGCTAGAGATCGTTTTGAAGACTCAGAGCAAGCTTTAAGAGAGTTTAACGCCAAAGCACGAGAACAAGAGCAAACTTACAATCAGCTTCGTCACAATGTGCAGCAGTGCCACAGTCAAATTCAATCGACGATGAGCATGCAGCTTCGTACATCTCAGCGTATCAGTGAGCTTCACGAAGAACTGAAACAGTTAGACAACGAAGATTTTTCTAGTCAGATTGCACTTTTAGAAGGGCAGCGCGAAGAACTCAGCATTGAAATTGAAGACGCTCAACGTGCGCTTCAAACAGCAATTGAAACAGTGCTGCAACAAGAAAGTGAAGCAAAATCAATTGAAGCAAGCCTTCGTGAAGCTCTAGGGCAATTACAAACCGCAAAATCGACAAAAGCCGCATTAGAAGCGCTTCAGCAAGATGCTTCTAGTAACGATGATGTGCTACTGGAAGGCATAGAAAAGTTATGGCAACAGTTTAGTTCAAGCCAAACACTTGCGCGCTGTGTAGAGTGTATTTTGCAACACAGTAACGACCCTGTGGTTGCAAAAAGTCATGGCATTCAAGCGTTGCTGCAAAATTCAGAAAGTTTGCCGAGCGGTATTAAAGTATTTACCAATGCAGCGTTCATTACTAATGCAAAGGCAGGCTCATTGGCACAAGCGCTATTGCGCGAACGAAGCCAAGCATCTTCAACGTCTCGTGTACCAGCCTTCTTTAACGACATTTTTTTGTGCAAAGACAATGACGACCTTGCACGTACTTGTGAAAACCTTGGCACAGGTTTCACCAGTGCTATTTCACCAACAGGCCTGTGGGCTGGTGCACAATGGATTGTAAGACCGGGCGAGGTGAGTGATGGCGCTGTGCAGCGAGCAAACAAAATTCAGGCTCTTGTGGGCGAAATCAACGCTAAAGAAAGCCTCATTGATGAAGTTAATAATGCATTTGAACGTGTTCAGCACACGCTCACAGAAAGCGAGGCGCAAAAGCAGTCGCAGCAACAAAGAGTAAGAGAAAAAGAAAATCAGCTATCTCAAATAAAAAACAAATTATCGTTGCTAGAAATGCAGCAAGAGCAGCAATCAACGCGCTCTGTTAAACTGAATGATGAGCTTGCAAAACAAGAGCTCATGCTAGCGAAAGAAGAAGAGCAACTTGCACAACTTTCAGAGAAGCTAGAGCTTCAAGAGGCGCAAATTCTAGAGCACGAAGTGCATATCGATGATGTGAACACTAAACGCGAATCTATAGAACGAAACACTGCTGAATTAAGAGCATTAGTCGATTCACTTACCTCGCAAAATCATGCGCTTGCGCTTAAAAAACAACAGCTCGATAATCATCAAAATTTATATAGCCAACAGGTTACGCGTAATCTTCAGCAGCGTGAAGAATACATAAAAAGCAAAGAAAGATTGAAGCAAGAGCTTAATCAGCTTGTTTCTCCTGAAGAGGTTCAAGCAGCCGAGCTTCAATCTCTATTGGAACATAAAGCTGAGTTAGAGCAGTTGAAAAATGCAAAGCACAGTGCACTTGAAAGCATAGAGCAATGGTTAAAAGAGGCTGAAAAAGGCCATCAGATGCTGGGTAAAGATATTCAATCTCGGCAAACAAACATCGACAAGTTAAATATCGATATTGAAGGGTATCGCGTACGTGCTAATACTATATTGGAACAACTTGATGAGACACAGCTGTCCTTAAAGAGCATTTTGGAAACCTTGCCAGAAGATGCAGAGGAAAAGCGTTGGCAAGAAGAGCTTGAAAAAACGCAAGCCAATTTACAGCGTTTAGGTGCTGTTAACTTAGCCGCCGTTGAAGAGTATGAAACACAGTCTGAACGGAAGTCTCACTTAGACACGCAACACGACGACCTCAAAAGGGCGCTAGACACTTTACAGTCTGCCATTCGTAAGATAGACAAAGAAACACGCACACGTTTTTCAAACACATTCGAACAGGTTAATGAAGACCTTAAACAACTATTTCCTAAAGTGTTTGGAGGCGGCTCAGCATACCTTGCGCTTACTGATGATGATCTGCTTGAAACTGGTGTTACCATTATGGCGCGCCCTCCTGGTAAGAAAAATAGCACGATTCATCTCTTAAGCGGTGGAGAAAAAGCATTAACCGCTTTATCATTGGTGTTTGCTATTTTCAGGTTAAATCCGGCACCATTTTGTTTGTTGGATGAAGTAGATGCACCATTGGATGACGCAAACGTAGGGCGCTTTTGTAACTTAGTGTCAGAAATGTCACAAACAGTGCAGTTTATTTATATAACCCACAATAAAATAGCGATGGAAATGGCCAGTCATCTTACCGGCGTAACTATGGCGGAACCCGGAGTTTCGCGTATGGTGGCGGTAGATGTTGATGAGGCTGTGGCCTTCGCTGAAGCATAACAAAGGGCGAAAGAAATTAAATGGAAGATCAGTTACGTTTATTTTTACTCCTTGGAGGCACGGTATTTATTATCGCAGTGCTTGCCCATGGTATTTGGAAAATTCGTAAAAATAGTAAGCCAACAGAAAAAGAGCGCTTAGAGCCGCGTCAATGGCAGGACACTGACGACGACAATGATTATGAGTCTGACAGCAAAGAAGGCTTTGACGAACTGGGTATTGGTGCCGTAAGGGTTGTGGGTAAAGAGCAAGCTTATGATAGTGGGTCGTCAACGCATGATGTAAACGACGATCATTCACAACATGGTGATACTTTTGAAAGCGATCATAACCGCTTATCTCAAACTTCCTCGCACCAACACCATCAAGACAGCGATGAAGGTGAAGAGCAGCAAGCTATGCAGAGTCTAAACAAGGGTTCCGATGTTGATTTAAATGAAAATCAGGCTGAAGAGCCTAAGTTGTACGGTTCAGTGGTAACGAACCCTAAGCCACACATGAAGGGGCAATCGCGCTTCTCGGAATCAGCACCGGGCAAGATTGATAACAACGTTGCGGCGTTTCCAGAGCCTCCTGGTTTTTTGCTGAAAGAGGGGAGCGAGGATACTGTTGACGAAAACGGCAGTTTTGAAGACGTCCGCCGTACATCACAAGGTAACGCTCAAGATATATCGAGAGAAACTGAAGATACAACTGGGTCAGCACAAGCCAATGAGCATCAACGCTCAGTAAACCGAAGTGACAGAGATGGCGAGGAATTTCGTGTTGAACCAACACGTGCTGCGCAAAAGTTTTATGTTGACCCAACGCTTGAAGAAGCCCCTGAATTGCAAAAAACGCCAGCTAGGAATGAGCGAGAAGTAGCAGATTTCAGTTTGGATGCGCCTGAAGAGTCGTTCTCTTCAAGCGAATTGCAAGGTGAAGCAGAACAGACAAAACGCTTTGCGCGTAGTAAACGAAACAAATCGTCTGTTAGAAGACGTGAAGAGCCTAATTTCGGTGACGATCAAATGCGCATCGACTTCGACACTAGTGAGGCTTCAACTGATTATCAGCAAGAGAGCTTTAGTGCGAATGCATCTGATGACCGTAGTGCGGGTAACGAACGTGCTCAAGAAACAGCGAAATCGCCGTCTGTTGAGCCTGAAGTGTTGGTGCTCAATGTCAGAATGCCAGAGGGTGAACCCATTGCAGGTGCTGCTTTGCTTCCCATGTTACTAACACTTGGTTTTAAGTTTGGCGATCAAGACATATTCCATCGCCATGTTAATTCTAATGGTAAGGGGCCAGTACTGTTTAGTCTCGCTAACATGTTTAAGCCTGGCGTTTTTGATATCGATAACCTTGAGAACTTTGAAACACAAGGCGTTTCGTTGTTTATGATATTGCCTATTGAAGGCGATCCACATCAAGTATTTAACATGATGCATAATGCCGCTCGTAAGCTAGCTGATGAATTCGGCGCTCAAGTCTTAGATGGGCGACGTAGCGTCTTGACCAAGCAGGGATTACAGCAATACGTTGAGAAAATTCGTGAATTTGAACGCAAACGAATGATAGCTCGTAATTAGCGTAAATGTAGTGAGCAAAACAGGCTTTACGTTCATTAGTTTGAGGAAAGCTTAATGGTAAAAGGACTTGGTTAACACCCAGGCCCTTTTCCATTATTAGGCGCGTTGGCAAGACTGATTAAGTCATGTTCTGATCGTTTCTATTTTATTCATCAGCTTTTGCAGCCACACTTTAAGAACCATAGTAGCCCGAACGCAGTTCTCCCCAGGCTACATACCGTAAAACATTTAAACAATTAAAAGGCGTGACAACACACCCATGTCTGACACTTTAGAGCAAGCAACCAAGAAAGTTGCAGAACTTCGCAATACTTTAAATGAATACAACTACCAGTATTACGTTTTAGACGATCCATCTGTTCCCGATGCGGTTTACGACCGAGATATGCAGGCGCTAATTGCGCTTGAAAAACATTATCCCGCGCTTATGAGCCCTAATTCGCCTAGCCAAAAAGTGGGAGGCGCTGCACTGTCTGCGTTTGAACAGGTGACGCACGACGTACCTATGTTATCGCTAGATAATGCCTTTGATGAAGCGTCGCTGCTTGCATTTGAAAAGCGACTTAAAGACAGGTTGAAAGATTCAGCGAGCCTGAGTTTTAGTTGTGAGCCTAAATTAGATGGCCTTGCAGTAAGCATCTTATACGAGAATGGTGAATTAGTTCGAGCGGCAACGCGGGGTGACGGCCAAGTTGGAGAGAACATCACCGCCAACGTGCGTACAATTTCTAACGTGCCATTGACATTACGCGGGGAAAATTACCCACAGCGCGTAGAAGTGCGCGGAGAAGTTTTTATGCCTCGAGACGGTTTTGCAAAGTTAAACGAGCACCAAAAAGAAACGGGTGGAAAAGTATTTGCGAACCCTCGTAATGCAGCCGCGGGAAGTTTGCGTCAGCTTGATTCGAAGATTACTGCTAAACGCCCATTGATGTTTTACGCCTATTCGCTAGGTGTTGTTCAGCCAGAAAGCTTTGACCTGCCAACTACACATAGCGAACGCTTGATTCAATTAGGTAAGTGGGGAATGCCGCTTTGCCCGGATATTGACACGGCAGAGGGCGGTAAGGGTTGCTTAGATTATTACAATCATATTCTACAAAAACGAGATAACTTGGCGTATGACATCGATGGTGTTGTATTTAAAGTTAATCGTATTGATTTACAAACGACGCTTGGTTTCGTGGCCCGTGCTCCACGCTGGGCAATTGCACAGAAGTTTCCCGCACAAGAAGAAGTAACCAAGCTTCTAGACGTGGAGTTTCAAGTAGGGCGAACTGGCGCAATTACCCCTGTTGCGCGCTTAGAGCCTGTTTTTGTTGGCGGCGTAACCGTGTCTAACGCTACGCTGCATAACCAAGATGAAATTATGCGCTTGGGCGTGAAAATTGGCGACACCGTGGTGATTCGCCGTGCTGGAGATGTGATTCCACAGGTTGTTTCCGTGGTTGAAGCCAATCGCGAAGGTAGTGAAAGCGATATTCAGTTTCCTAGCCAATGCCCCGTTTGTAATTCACAAGTAGAAAAGCTTGAAGACGAAGCTGTTGCGCGTTGTACTGGGGGGCTTATTTGTGCGGCGCAACGTAAGCAAGCGCTTAAGCATTTTGCTTCTCGTAAAGCTTTTGACATCGATGGTCTTGGCGACAAGTTAGTAGACCAACTAGTAGATGCCGACCTTGTACACAGTCCCGCTGACTTTTTCACGCTTTCATTAGGCGATGTTGTGGGGCTTGAACGAATGGCGGAGAAATCGGCCAGTAAATTATTATCGTCTCTTGAGGCGTCCAAACAAACCACTCTTGCTAAGTTTCTGTATGCGCTGGGTATCAGAGAGGTCGGAGAAGCAACCGCTGCTAACCTAGCGGCACATTTTGAAACGCTAGACGCTATACGTGAAGCCACGTTAGAGGCATTAGTTGAAGTTCAAGATGTGGGCGAGGTAGTCGCTACTCATATTTTCAATTTCTTTAATGAATCTCACAATACCGAAGTCATAGATGCACTTTTAAAAGAAGGTATCAATTGGCCCGCAATAGAAAAACCAGATGCGGACAACCTTCCACTGGAAGGCAAAACGTGTGTTATTACAGGCACGCTGAATGAAATGGGCCGTTCTGATGCTAAAGCACGCTTACAGATATTAGGCGCTAAAGTAGCTGGCTCGGTAAGTAAAAATACTGACTTCTTGGTTGCTGGCGAGAAAGCGGGTTCTAAATTGACGAAAGCACAAGAATTAGATGTTGAGGTATGGGACGAAGCTGCACTTATTGCCTTTCTTGCAGAGCATGAGAAATAAACAGTCAGAAGATACACCTTGTTAGGGCTTTATTGTCATTCATTTGCCCTAACAAGCACCAGTGTTACAAACAAAAACGCCACATCAATGATGTGGCGTTTTTGCGTTTAACTCTTGGCGTTATTTATTGCGCCTCTTGGCTGCGTAATTGACGCCTTCTTTCCCAAGCTTTTCTCACTTGAAAACGCCACACCCAGTTTAATGAAAAATACCCAGCTAGGCCAAACACCACGGAGCAAATGCCGCAGCCCACTAAAAACGCTGGCCCAATTGTATTGATGCTCTCTACAACCCATTGCCAGCTGAATTGAAATTCGAAGTGCTCAGGTTTGGTCCCAAGTACAGTAGTGCCCACCTTATAAGCACCATAAAATATAGGGGGAATGGTGAAAGGGTTTGTCACCCAAACCGTTGCAACAGACAAGGGTAAATTTGCTCGAAACGGAATAGCCAGCCCGGCAGAAAGCCACATTTGAAATGGCACAGGCCAGAAAGCGAAGAATAAGCCAATACCGAACGCTCCAGATGCAGAACGACGGTTCAAATGCCAAAGGTTCGGTTCGTGAAGCACGTTACCAAAAATCTTTAAGGCTTTGTTTTGCTTAATGCTCTGGTGGTCTGGCAAAAAACGTCGAATAAATTTCTTAGGCATAAATATCAATGCATCTCGAAAATAAAAACAAAAATGACAGAGCATGGACTTCTGTAACATGCCAATGCACTTGTCACAGCCATTAACTGTCATTGCTACGTGAAAACATGGTCAATCGTATCACAATTTGGTTAAGCTGTTTTTGCGCGGGCGCAATAAGTGCTGTTTTCTGGCAAAAACTACCCAGTCTAGACAGTATGGCGGTGATAACCGCTATACTTATTATTGTTGGTGTTGTTAACTTGCTATCTCAGTACTACAACGCAGATCAACAAACTACATTGGGAGCTCTGCTTTGTACGGCCGTTAGCGGTTTGCTAGTGGGTGTACTTTGGGTGGCGAGTGTAGGGCATTTTTACTACGCTTGGCAACTGCCCCACGGGAAAATTCAACAAGATGTCACAATTTCCGGGCGAGTCATCTCTGGTGGTTGTGCAGCTTCACCTGCTAGCCGTACGCTTGACACTTATCATTATATCGTTGCTATTGAGACATTGAATAATCATAGCACCGCCACATTGCTAAAAAATATCCCTTTAAAAGACGCGCTAACTTTCGTTTTTGATTTTAAAGTCAGGTTAACACATGCCCATTATTCAAAGGTGAGTGAGGTTCCAAAGAACCACGTATCCGATACCCATTCTCACGACCATAACCATGGTGCCTATAAACAACCAAAGTTTGGCTTAGCCGCTTATAACAATAGAACAGAATGTCTTAACAACGGGGATAGATTCACGGCGGTAGTTAAACTGAAGCCAGCTTACGGCTTAGCAAATCCCATAGGATTTAATCGACAACAGCATTTGGTTAGTCAATTTGTTCACGCTACAGGCTATATTAAATCAGTTTCATCAATTCAGTCTTCACACCATCACAGCGAGCGCCGCGCATTAGCAAAAACATTGTCGTATTTACAGCTAGAGCATAAGGCATGGTGGAATGCATTACTGTTGGGAGATAAACGTGCATTTACCAATGATGACTGGACGTTACTTCAACGCACAGGCACAGGTCATCTATTTAGTATTTCTGGTATGCACCTTTCTATAGTCGCTGGCGTGTGTCTTCTTCTGCTAAACCCTTTGGTTTTTACTTTTGCTCAGGCGGTTGGAAGGCCTGTTACCAAGCTTGAAATGATGTTGCAAAGTTGGCCTGGGTTTAAATTTGTTGCTCCCGTGAGAATTCTGGTGTTTTGTGTGGTTATGGCTAGTTGTGCTTTTTATGTGTTGTTAAGTGGCAGCGCACTACCTGTAGTACGTGCATTTATTTTACTCTGCATAGGCTGTCTATTGTCCACGGCGCGGTTAGTTTGGCGACCGCTTAATATAGGGTTAGCTATGCTGGCGTTGAGCTTACTGTTTTTTCCTTTATCAATGTTAGGAGCCAGCTTTTATCTAAGTATTGGTGCAGTTTTTTTTATTTGGTTTTTAGTTTGTGTTTTAGGACTGCATCGCGGTACTTGGTATACAGTTTTATTGAAGCTACAAATTGCGCTAAGCGTGTTTATGATGCCATTGACTCTGATTTGGTTTGGGAGCGTAAGTTTTATTGCGATAATCGCAAATTTAATTGCTTTACCCATTATCACTTTGTTAATGCCTATTTCTTTGTTTTCGCTGCTATCTTTGCATTATTTGAACATTGAATTTGTTAATCGCATAAGTGTGCTAGTACTTCAATACTGCGATCTGCTTTTTGGATACTTGTTGCACCTGCTAGATAAGCTCAGCAGGTTCAATTGGAGCGCCGTTAACCTTTTAATTGATAGTGGGGCAGCAATATGTGCGGTAGGGGCGATTGTACTGGTCATGTTACCCAGTTGGCGCTTCAAAGCTTTATGTTCGTTGCTGCTTTTTATTCCAGCTGTAAGCGGTGTAGTAGGCTGGCAACCGCAACACGGCGAAAGTTGGACGCTTCATGTAATGGACGCTGGACAAGCAAGTGCCATAATGGTGACCAAAGGTGAAAGGGCAATAATAATAGACTCGGGGGCACAGTATAATGGTGTTGCCCAAACGGCTTCGCAACACATGCTTCCGCTTCTAGAAAAGCTAAAAGTACAGTCTATCGATCATGTGATCCATACGCACAGCGATAACGATCACGCTGGCGGTGCAATGACACTTAAGCAACACGTAAAGACTGCAAACGCTGCATTCTATTCGCCTACTAATGGGTGTGAACGTGGTAAGGTTTTCATTTGGCAAGGCCTTACCATCCAATTCATGTGGCCACTAAAAGGGAATACACTGGATACAAATGCCACTTCTTGCGTAGTCAAAATACATGACACAATGGGTAGTGTTTTAATCCCTGGTGACATTGAAAAGAGCAGCGAGTATGCCTTAATTGTACACGAGCAAAAGATAGGCTCTTTCGCTTTAAATTCAGACATACTGATAGCGCCTCACCATGGCAGCAAAACATCTTCAACTGATATTTTTATCAAAAAAGTGAACCCGCGAGCCGTTATATTTACTCAAGGCTTCGAGAATCGCTGGAAGTTTCCAGCTAAGTCAGTGGCTAAGCGGTATGAAAACAACGAGGTAACCCAGTATTTAACAAGCTATCATGGCTATACAAGGGTTACATTTAACAAGATAAACTTTAAAATCGAAACCCAGCGAGTCAATTTGAAAAAACGTTGGTATTTACAAGCGAGGGCACCTAGACATTTGCTGCGGTGAATGCTCGCATGGTACAAGCCTTTAAATGGCAGTGAAGTGCCCACACATTATCCAGCTAGTTGGCAGATTAACCAATTTTGCCGCTATATTAGTGAATTAGAGTGAGAACGAGTACAATACGTTTAACGCGTTTTTGTTAACGTTTCAAACAGGTTAAAAAAACTACATGCAACAAGCCGACAACTCGGATTATCAAATTAAGCGATTTTTACAGTATTTAAAAGCGTACAAAGTTCCTTTCGTCTTTGCCATTATTGGAATGATTGGTTACTCCGCTGTAGATACATTCGTTTTCTCTCAGCTACAGCCAATGATTGATGAATCTTTGGGCAAGAACGACCGTGATTATTTGCGATTAGCCGCCTACGCTATTGTGCCGCTGTTTCTCCTACGTGGTGTTTTCAACTTTATGGGCAGCTACACGCTAAGCTGGATAGGCGCACAAGTCGTCATGCGTATGCGTCAGCAACTGTTTGAAAAATATATTCATTTGCCTGTGTCATTCCACGATAATCACGCCGTTGGGGGCTTAATAAGTAAGGTAACGTACGACACTGAACAAGTGGCAAATGCTTCTGGCAAAGCTCTTCTAACACTGGTGCGCGAAGGCGCGCTGGTTATCGGCTTACTTTGTGTCATGTTTTATTATTCGTGGCAGTTGTCTCTCATTTTTCTTTTAATTGGGCCTGTCGTTGCAATCATTGTATCTATCGTTAGTAAACGTTTTAGGGTGGTTAGTAAGAACATTCAGCAGTCGATGGGAAATTTAACCTCTTCTGTCGAACAGGCAGTGAGAGGGCATAAAGTGGTAATCATGTTCGGTGGCCAAGATATTGAACGTGAGCGTTTTGCGCAGAAAAATAATCATAATCGCCAACAATCAATGAAACTCAACGTTACGTCTATTTTAAGTGTATCGTCTATTCAGGTCATTGCATCGATTGCTCTTGCCGTTGTGCTGTTTATTGCTAGTACCCCCGGTATGTTGGAAAAGCTAACCGCAGGTGTATTTATAAACGTGGTTTTCTGCATGGTTATGCTGCTTAAACCCCTTAAGCAGTTGACAACAATTAACAACCAGTTTCAAAAGGGCATGGCAGCGTGTACCAGTATTTTTGAAATACTTGATGAGGCTGACGAAGAAGATAAAGGTCAAACTAAGATTGAACGCGCTAAGGGGAAAATAGAGTTCGATGACGTGACGTTCTCTTACCCTGGAAAACAGACCCCGGCATTATCAAACGTTAGCTTTACCGCGAAACCTGGCCAGTCTATAGCATTAGTAGGGCGCTCGGGAAGCGGGAAATCAACAATATCATCACTGCTAACACGATTTTACGTACCGCAAGAAGGGCAAATTCGCTTAGATGACACGGTACTTAACGATATCGACCTAAAAGACTTACGCGCGCAATTTGCTGTGGTTTCCCAAAACGTGACCTTGTTTAATGACACTATAGCAAACAATATTGCCTATGGCGCGCGACAAAACGTGTCGCGCGACGACATCAAAAATGCGGCTAAAATGGCGCACGTCGAGGAATTTTTGGGCAATTTGCCAGACGGTTTAGATACCGTAATTGGGGAAAATGGGTTAATGCTTTCTGGTGGACAGCGTCAGCGCCTTGCAATCGCGCGGGCGATTCTAGCTGAGGCACCCATACTCATATTGGATGAAGCAACGTCAGCCCTAGATACTGAATCAGAACGCCTAATACAAGATGCACTGGTAGCGCTTCAAAAACGATGCACGAGTATTGTCGTAGCCCATCGCTTATCAACCATTGAAAGCGCAGATTGCATAATGGTGGTCGAACAAGGTCGTATTATTGAGCAAGGTAAGCACAATGAACTGCTAGCAAAAGGCGGACATTACGCTCAGTTACACGCCCTTCAGTTTGGTGAAAGTAAGTGAGCGACAAACAGATTAAAACACTGCACGACAAGTGGTATTTTGGCCATGCACTAGTCTGGCTTCTTTCACCTTTTGCACTGCTGTTTTACTTTGTGTCGGCTATTCGAAGACTGCTATTTAAATTAGGCATCAAAAATACGTTTAAGGCGAATGTGCCTGTTATTGTAGTTGGAAATATTTCTGTTGGAGGTAATGGTAAGACGCCCGTTGTTTTAGCATTAGCCGAGTATTACCAAAAGCAGGGCATTAAAGTTGGAATTTTAAGTCGTGGTTATGGGGCTAAATCACCCATTTATCCGCGGTTAGTGAAGGCAGATGATGCAGCCTCAGAAGTAGGGGACGAACCCCGGTTGCTAGCAATTAGAAGTCAATGCGATGTTGTTATTGACCCTGTGCGAGCACGTGGCGCAGCATACTTAAGCGATGAATTACAATGTCAGTTGATCATTTGTGACGATGGCCTTCAGCATTACGCGCTACATCGCGACATTGAATTGGTTGTGATGGACGACAGAAAAGTAGGCAGTGGATTCTTGCTTCCTATGGGGCCGCTGCGAGAGGGGCAGTGGCGACTGGGTAAAGTTGATGCCCTAATACATAACAGTCGCTCAATGCCCACGTTTGAAACCCCCGTTGCTCCTCAATTCTTAATGACATTGGTACCAGGAGATTTCACTTCTGTTTCAAATAGAGTAAGAACGAACACACTCGAGGAGATTAGAAAAGTACCTTGCAGCGCTATAGCGGGCATCGGTTCTCCTCAGCGTTTTTTCAGCCAGCTCAAAGAGATGGGGATTCAACTTTCACAAGCGATTCCCTTGGCTGATCATAACGCTATTGCGCCTTCTGACCTCCCAAGCAACAGAGTTCTGATGACAGAAAAAGATGCAGTGAAAATAGCATCATTTGCTCATGAAGATTGTTGGTTCTTACCAGTAACTGCGCACTTAGCGCCAGATTTTTTCAATTTAATCAACGTCAAACTGGCTAAGGCAGGTTTGACCATTCATCAAAGCGGACAGGAATAATAACAATGGCATTTGATAAAAAGCTTTTAGAAGTTTTGGCTTGCCCAGTGTGCAAAGGAAAACTAGTACTTAGTGAGGACAACGCTAAATTAGTGTGTCGTTTCGACCGTTTGGCGTTTGATATTAAGGACGGAATTCCAGTTCTTATTGAAAGCAAAGCAACAGAACTGTCGTTAGACGAATTAGACGCTACGCGCTAATTTAATGTAATTCTAAGTGGTAAATAGGGGCTAAAAACATATGTCATTTACCGTAGTGATTCCCGCTCGATTTGGTTCTAGCCGATTTCCTGGCAAACCTCTTGCTCTAATTGGTGGAAAGCCAATGATTCAGCATGTTGTTGAACGCGCTAAAGAAGCAGGGGCTGACAACATCATTGTTGCCACAGACGATGAGCGCATCCAAAATGTTGTCGTTGGTTTTGCACAGGTTTGTATGACATCTTTAAACCACCAATCAGGCACTGAGCGCATCGCTGAAGTCATTGAAAAAGAAAATATTCCGAGTTCCACTATTGTTGTTAACGTGCAAGGTGATGAGCCGTTTATTCCGGCTGAAAACATCAGGCAGGTTGCAAATAATTTGGCAAATGCTCCTCAATGCCAAATGGCGACGCTTTCAACACCCATCGCGAGCGTGGAAGATGTATTTAACCCCAATATTGTAAAAGTGCTAGTGAACGAAAAAGGTGAGTCGATTTACTTTTCTCGTTCTCCTATTCCTTTTGAGCGCGATCATATGATGGCAAACCCGAAATCGGCAAATGTTGCTCATTACAAACGCCACATTGGTATTTATGCGTATCGCGCTAATTATGTGAAACAGTATGTTGCTTATGCACCAAGTCAACTTGAACAAATTGAGTCGTTAGAACAACTTCGTGCTATTTGGTATGGCGATAAAATTCATTGCGAGGTAGCCACTGCGCCCCCGCCCATTGGAATTGATACACCGGAAGATCTAGAAAGACTTTTAAATACTATAAGTTAACGAGATACGAGTGCTGGTGTAAGTCTAGTCCATTTATGCTAAGCGCACTAAGACGAACCAAAAATCAGCCGAATCTTACAATAAGTTGATAAAAACAAAGAAACGTAAACACACTGTAACAAGGGAATCGTTATGAACGTAGTTATTACTGGAGGCAACCGCGGTATAGGGCTAGCGCTTACCAAGCAATACAAAGCTCGAGGTGCCAAAGTTTCTGCCACATGCCGTAATAGTTGTGATGAATTAAACAATGCTGGTGTCACAATCATTAAAGGCGTTGATGTTTCACAACCAGAAATGCTGGCGGAAAAACTTGCACCATTGACGGATGTGAAAATTGATTTACTTATCAATAATGCTGGTGTGTTGGGCCGCGAAAGCCTTGACGACTGGGACCCAAATACCATCGATTATCAATTTCGCGTTAATGCCCTGGGGCCGCTTTTAGTCACTCAAACGCTTATGTCATCTATGGCTGAAAACAGCAAAGTGGCGCTAATTACCAGTCGCATGGGTTCAATGGCTGATAACGGGTCTGGCGGCTATTACGGATATCGCATGTCCAAAGCTGCGCTCAATGCTGCAGGGGTGTCGATGGCTAATGATCTCAAACCAAAGGGCATTGCGGTAGGCATTTTCCACCCTGGGTTTGTGCAAACGGAAATGGTAAACGGTGCTGGCGATATCGATGCAGACACATGTGCTGAACGTTTAGCAGCGCGCATCGATGAGTTGAACTTAGACAATGCTGGGCGATTCATTCATTCAAATGGCGAAATACTGCCATGGTAGCCTAAGCATTTAGAAATCCAGCGCTTACTGCTAGGTGAGCGCTTGTTTTATTTCAGTTTTGTACCAACCATCGCTGGAGGAAGCATTAACCTTTTAATTAATTTATATAAAAGGTTTGTTATATATAAAACCCTTTCAGCTGGTAAACAATTGAAAGGGCTTATGAGTACTAAATAGAACGCTGAATTTATCAGCGTACCTTATTTTTTGACCTATTGAGCTGCGTCTTCTTCTGAATCCTGATCTTCAGAAAGTACTGCCCATACATCGTGTTCATTGGCGTGTATTACTTCGGCCCATACTCGATCGCCTGGTTTTACGTCATAAACGCCGTTCAAATGAACTAAGCCGTCAACTTCTGGCGCGTCTGCATAAGTTCGTCCAACAGCGCCTTCTGCGTCCACGCTGTCGATAACGACTTGATACTCGTTACCAATTCTTGCTTTTAAACGAGCTGCACTAATTTCACCTTGAACTTCCATAAAACGTGCAAGACGGGCTTGTTTAATTTCTTCCGGTACAGGGTCGGGTAGATCGTTTGCACGTGCTCCCTCTACAGGTGAATAGGCAAATGCGCCAACGCGATCGAGTTGTGCTTCACGAATGAAATCTAACAATTCCTCAAATTCTTCTTCTGTTTCACCAGGGAAGCCCACAATAAATGTTGATCGAATAACCAAAGATGGACATTGCTCGCGCCACTTTTTCACTCGCTCTAAAACACGCTCTGCGCTTCCTGGGCGTTTCATTAGCTTTAGAATTCGCTTGTTAGCGTGTTGAAATGGAATATCTAAATATGGAAGAATTTTACCTTCATTCATAAGCTCAATGAGGTCGTCAACATGCGGGTAGGGATAAACATAGTGTAAACGCACCCAAATGCCCATTTCGCCAAGCTTTTCACATAGCTGCTGCATATGTGCTTTTACTGGCATACCATTCCAGAAACCCGTTCTATGTTTTACATCTACACCGTAGGCGCTAGTGTCTTGAGAAATTACCAATAGCTCTTTTACACCAGCATCTTTCAAACGCTTAGCTTCATCAAGAATATTTCCTACTGGACGACTGACAAGGTCACCGCGCATTGAAGGAATAATACAGAATGTACAACGGTGGTTGCAGCCCTCTGATATTTTCAAATAAGCATAGTGACGAGGTGTTAACTTAACGCCGTGGTCGGGAATGAGATCTTCAAACGGATTATGCTGTGGCTTAGGCAAGTGTTCATGAACTTGTTCAACAACCGTTTCGTAAGCATGTGGGCCAGTAATAGCCAGTACATTTGGGTGTAGCTCCCGAATTTCGTCTTCTTTTACGCCTAGGCATCCAGTAACAATAACTTTACCGTTTTCTTTCAGCGCTTCGCCAATGGTATCTAAAGACTCTTCAACCGCCGCATCAATAAAGCCGCATGTGTTAACAATAACCAAATCTGCATCGTTATAGGTAGGAACTACATCATATCCTTCGGTGCGAAGCTGAGTAAGAATACGCTCTGAATCAACCAAGTTCTTAGGACAACCTAAGCTAACAAAACCAATTCTGCTGCCATTGCTTTGTTGTGAAGATTTGTTGTCACTTAGCACCTTCACTGGCGTTTCTAGCGTTGTGGTTTTATTTACTACTTTGTTTGGATTAAACGTTTCTACTGTCATCTAAAATATCACCTAGGGAATGACTGTGCTTAAAATGGGCGCGGATTATACAGTAAAACGAAGAAGAACTCAGCTGTTACTGTTCAATTTGTTTACCTCATTTTAAGTTTATGAGTTAATGCACGTTTTCATACATAGCTTAACTATAAGTATTAAAAATTTATATTAATTGGTGTTTTTTAAATAGTAATATGGCTTCGGTCGTATTCACTGAGTTAATGAACACCTTGTCTCAATATATTTTCTGAAGCAACGACGACGTCGCCATCGACAGCGCAATTACGTAAGGCGGTAAGTTAATAAAACAAATTCTCAAGATAGGGTTTTATTTTATGCGTTGCCCCCCATTGTAAACGGTAATTGGCTAACATTGGTTTCTCGTGATGTCCCAAATTAGGGGAGACCGCACGAGCTTGGTTATGTAAATGCTTAAACTCCCCCTACAATTTTACGATGAGTCTGGCCGTATTTTACCGCCTAAGTGGCTTTACGCACTTTCACTTATGCTATGTATTGATTGGATTGCCTTTATCTTTTCACTTGCTTCTCGCTCACAAACCAGTGAGCTTCTAAGTTTTTTTTATCCAAACAAAGCGAGTTTGGGCACTGCACTTGTAGCCAGTTTACCTATCTTAATGGGACTAGTGTTAGTAAGCCAACGCGAGCGGCTTTGGAAAAAAGGATTTGTAAAGTGGCGTAGGGTAGTGCGGCCAAGCATACAGTTAGGCTGTTTGTTACTCCTAGCAGTTCAGTTCACATATTTAATAGACCACCAATGGGGCTTTGAATTTTTTGTCGCGCTTAGAATGGTGTTTTGTGTTTTTGCATTTTACGCTGTTTGGCGAAGTCGCCATTTACGCTGGATGGTAGAGGACTGGGCAGTTGTTGATTCAAGCGTAAGTGATAAAAAGTAAGGCACCAACCTTTTTGCCGGTGCCTTAGTATTGATGGGTGCTTAGACTGATGTTCAGTAGGCGATAAGCTAATGTTTGTGGTTCGACAGGGCCTGCTGATAGTATGCGTTTACGCTAACTTGGCTATCATTTACCAAGCGTTCGTAACAAATACCTGCGAAAGCATAGGTATTATCGCCTACTTTTAGAAACACAGAAGGTGCATTAGGGTCAGTTTGGTCATAAACCCATTCTCCACTAAGCTGTGCTTTCAATATTTCGCCCACATAAGCGCCAAAGATATTGCAGATAGTAAACACGGCTTGGTCTTCTAGTGCTTGGTCATGATATTTATCAACGAAGCTAAGTAATACATCGTCAATTAATTCAACGCTAGCTGGTGAGTGATCGAGGACGATATTGAACTCTTCTGCCGCGGTTGCCACAGCGTCAGACGCACAGTCTGCCATTAGTTTATTGAGTTCATCAGGTGTCATTTTGTTCTCCTTCTCACCGATAATAATGTTGGTACACGCAGCTTAATGATAACTGGCTGGCGCTATATTTAGTTTTTCTTGTTTGAAGCTGATATGCCGAAACTTTTGAGCATATTCTTCATTGTGCGTAAGTTATCGACCAAAGTCTATTTTTGTCCAGTTAATCTGTTGATAACGCTAGCTGCAGCAAACATACCGAAGGTTGCAGTTACCGTTACTACAGCACCAAACCCTCCTGCACAATCAAGTCGTGTACCGCCTTCCATTGTCGATTTATTATAACAAACAGAGCCATCTGGCTGAGGATAACGCAACTGCTCAGTAGAATAGATACATTCAACGCCGAATCGACGTTTAGGGTTTTTACTAAAGTTGTGGTTGCGACGAAGTTCACTGCGTAGCTTCGCGGCAAGAGGGTCTTGTGTTGTTTTGGCGAGATCACCCTTTGTAACTTGTGTGGGGTCTATTTGGCCACCCGCACCGCCAACAGTGACAATAGGGATCTTGTTGCGCTTACAGTGAGCAATCATAGCTGCTTTAGCACGAATACTGTCGGTGGCATCAACAACGGCGTGCATTTCTTTTGTTAATAGCGAAGCAGTATTTTCTGGTGTTACGAAATCTTCAACGCAATGCACGTTGCAGCTTGCATTTATGAGGTGAATTCTTTTGGCAATTGCTTCAACTTTTGCTTCACCAATTGTATTGGATAACGCGTGAATTTGACGATTTGTGTTGGTAACACAAACATCATCTAAATCGATAAGTGTGATGTTGCCTACGCCAGAACGTGCAAGCGCTTCAGCGGTCCAACTTCCAACGCCGCCAATGCCCACAACGGCCACATGGCTATTAACTAAGTTACTAGTTTGCTGTGCACCATATAAACGCACTATACCGCCTAAACGAGGATCATCAGACATGCTTTATTTCACTTTACTAAATTGACAAAAAAGGTGTGTATTTCCAAGAAAACACTTCACCATAACAGCAGGGCGCGCATCATCTCAAAAGTGAACACCAAAGATCAACACACTCCAGTTTTTTCGAATAATAAATCCGAATTAACGCAACATACGTTCTACACAATACATGTTTAAATAACCTTATATTTAAAATGCATTCACAAAAAAGGGCAGACATATGGGCTTACTCGTTGATGGAAAGTGGCAAGACAAATGGTACGACACCAGTAAAAATGGCGGAAAGTTTGAACGTCAGGCATCTAAGTTCCGTGACTCCATAAGCGATGATGACGGCGCGGCGTTTCCGATTGAGTCTGGTCGTTACCATCTTTACGTGTCTTTAGCGTGTCCATGGGCACACAGAGCATTGATTTTTAGAAAGCTTAAAGGTTTAGAAGGTCATATTGATGTGTCTGTCGTCCACCCAGAAATGCTCGACAATGGTTGGGAGTTCAAGGATTACCCCGGCTCGACAGGGGACAAACTCTACGGATTTGATTACGCCCATCAAGTATATACTAAAGCAAAGTCAGACATTACCACGCGCGTAACCGTCCCCATTTTATGGGATAAACAAACGGAAACAATAGTGAATAATGAGTCAGCTGAAATCATTCGTATTTTTAACAGCGGGTTCGATTCACTTACAAAAAACAACGACGATTATTACCCTGAAGCGCTTAGGGAAGAAATAGATACCATTAACAATATGGTTTATCACGATATAAACAACGGTGTATACAAAGCAGGATTTGCTACAACACAAAGTGCCTACGAAGAAGCAGTAACCGCCTTATTCCACGCGTTAGATATGGTAGAAGAAAGGCTAGGTAAACAGCGTTATCTTGTTGGAAGCAGCATTACGGAAGCTGACTGGCGTTTATTCACTACGCTCATACGATTTGACCCAGTGTATCACGGACATTTTAAGTGTAATAAAAAACAGATTGCCGACTATCCAAACATATTTGGTTACATGAAAGAGTTGTACCAAGTCCCTGGAATTGCTGACACGGTAAATTTCGACCATATCAAACGTCACTACTATTACAGTCACACCATGATTAACCCAACGCAGGTAATTCCTGTCGGCCCGGACTACGATCTTTTATCACCTCATGGGCGAGAGGGCATTGAGTAAAGTAAATTTCAGTTTTGTGCAGGAAAAACGCAATGACGTTAGAAGCCAGTGAACGCAAATATATTGAGAAAATTGTAACAGGAATGCCTACAAACGATGGTGCAGGAGTGTCTCTTACACAATAGCGCAGTGAAAACAGACGTCACTCAGGGTATCATCGTATTTTGAAAGTGAGTGATATCCAAGGGCTTGGGCCATGAAGCAGAAATCAGTAAATAGTTTAGTTTTTTTGTTGTGATTTGAAAGGAGCAAAACACGTCATGCAATTTGAACGCATCGCTGATAAACACGTGGTTTCACTTTTAGATTTCGAACTTACCAATAAATCGTATTTCGAAAACGTCATAGCGCCTCGAGAAGATGCGTTTTATTCACTCGATGGAGTAGGAAACCACATCAATGAACTTCTCTATCTGCAAAGTCAAAAAAGAGCCAGTAGCCACGTACTTGTTGAACATAACCGCATTTTAGCGCGTGCGAATATTAAAAATATTGAAGGTGACAAAGCTGAAATTGGTTATCGTGTTGCCGAACAACAAAGCGGCAAAGGCATTGCTACTTTTTGTGTGTCATTTCTATCAAGACAAGCTCAAGAAATGGGAATTACTACACTTACCGCGGAGGTGATGGACAACAATCCAGCGTCAGAGAAAGCGCTTGTTAAAAATGGCTTCAGGCCAACCTTTTGTTACATTAAAAAGCATCGCCATCAAAACACCCTATGCAATAGCACTCTATACGAACTAGCCTTACACGCTACAAAGCTTCGTTAAGGTCCGTTTTTGTAAATTACGTTAGTAATTCGTTTCCCCTAATGATTTAATATCAATATATTCGAAATGCATTTTTACTTTTGCGAAAAATAGCGCTGTAGTGTGCTGAAAATACGTGGAAGTAGTTTTTTGTAATTATATAGTCAAAACACAGGGAATATTGATCTAGATGACAACCCCAATTACCTGCTTTAAAGCGTACGATATTCGTGGCGAACTCAACTCTCAGCTTACTGAAGATGTTGCATACCGAATTGGTTTCGCGTTTGCTAAAGAGCTTAATGCAAAAACAGTTGTTGTTGGCAGTGATGTACGCCTTACTTCAACGCCTCTGAAATTAGCGCTAAGTGCAGGGCTTATCGATGCTGGTGCAAGCGTTACTGATATAGGTATGGCAGGAACGGAAGAAATTTACTTCGCGACAAAGCATCTTGGCGTAGATGGCGGTATTGAAGTTACCGCCAGCCACAACCCTATTAACTATAACGGTATGAAGTTGGTCAAAGCTGGTTCAGTACCTATCAGCGGAGATACTGGCCTTAACGCGATTAAAGAAAAAGCGGAATTGCTTGAAAATAGTTATGTACAAGAGCGACTAGCGCATTATACAAATAATGCGACGATTGATGAGGAGGCTTTCTTTAATGGAAAGTCACACGTGGAAGAAGCAAAACTAATGGAAACGGGCAAGTATGAAATTGAATCGTGTATGTCTGATTACGTTGCCCATATGCTTTCCTACGTTGATCTAAATAACTTTACGCCACTAAAAGTCGTTGTTAATGCAGGTAATGGAGCAGCAGGTCCAGCATTAGATGCTATTGAAGAGGCGATGAAAGCGAAAGGTGTTCCAATTGAATTTGTCAAAGTACACCACAACGCCGATGGAACATTTCCAAATGGTATTCCTAACCCTTTGCTTCCAGAAAATCGCGCTGATACGGCAGACGCTGTAAAGGCATCGGGAGCCGATTTTGGTATTGCGTGGGATGGTGACTTTGACCGATGTTTCTTGTTCGATGCAGACGGCGAGTTTATAGAGGGTTATTACATCGTCGGGCTATTGGCTGAAGCGTTTATAGAAAAGAACACCGACAGCAAGATTATTTATGACCCACGCGTATATTGGAATACGGAAGACATCGTAGCGAACGCAGGTGGTACTCCCATTAAATCGAAAACAGGCCACGCGTTTATAAAAGAACGTATGCGTAAAGAAGATGCAGTATATGGTGGCGAAATGAGCGCTCACCACTACTTCAGAGATTTCGCATACTGTGATTCGGGCATGATCCCTTGGTTGCTTATTGCAGAGCTTGTTTGCGTTAAAAAGCAAACCCTTGCAAGCATGGTAAAAGAGCGCATTGAAGCATTCCCATCGTCAGGCGAAATTAACAGCAAACTCAAAGATGCAGACGCCGCGTTAGAGCGTGTAACAAGTAAATACAGACCATTAGCGAGCGTTATCGATACTACAGATGGATTGGGTCTTGAGTTTGACTCGTGGCGTTTCAATTTACGTAAATCGAATACAGAGCCAGTGATTCGTCTGAATGTAGAAAGTAGAGGCGATATCGCTTTAATGGAGCAAATGACAGAAGAGCTACTCTCACTTATTCGATCTGAATAAAGTGCAACCTTATCTCTAAAGCTTCAAAGCTACAAAAAAAGGGCGACGACACGTAGTGTCGTCGCCCTTTTTCTTAAAACGCTAATGTAGCAATAATGCTCTATTTATCAAAGGTTTGCATGGTTATGCGTAACCTTAACTACGGCTTTTGGTAAAATCTTTTACCCTGAATGCTTATCTGAGGCCTTGTCTAAAGAGCAACGCTATTATTTGGGCGTTAGCAACCACTTAGTTCAAGTAAGGTATACAGTGTGAGTGAACCGACATTATCAAGCCACCAAGTAAATCATCCACGCATGACAAACAACGACAACGCTGGTTAATCCAATTCTTAACCCGATGTAACTTACCACCTGTTGTTTAGGTAGACTAAGTGTAAACTTGTCATAAATAAGTACAGCCACGTAGCTTAAAGACAACACGCCAAAAACCTTCACATCATGAGAAAAAATCAAGCATACCCAACCAACGATGGTGGGTAACATCGCAATAAACATTTGCTTGTCATAGCGCTGATTACTAACAGCATCCCACCAGTGAATGCCGCCAAAAAAGGACAATAGTACTGCTGAGTACTGCACAAAATAAATTGCGCTTTGCGTTAGAGGCAAGAGGTTTAATTGATACGCCAACGGCATAGCTACAAAAGGAATGAGGCCGGCAATACCTAAAAAGACAGCAGAATAGGGCATTGATGTTCCTTGAATTTGAAATCTTATAAACAAAAATAGCGCCTCATGGGCGCTATTTTTACTTTTTATCGTAATACTAAGTTCAGTATTACTTAATTGGGTTGTACTTACGCTGGCTGTGACCAGTGTAAAGCTGACGAGGACGACCAATTTTTTGTTTAGGGTCGCTCATCATTTCATGCCAATGTGAAATCCAGCCTACTGTACGAGACAGGGCAAAGATACATGTGAACATGTTGGTAGGGATACCAATTGCTTTAAGTACGATACCAGAGTAGAAATCTACGTTCGGGAACAGCTTCTTCTCTGCGAAGTACGGGTCGCTTAGTGCAATTTTTTCAAGCTCCATGGCTACTTCAAGTAGTGGATCTTTAACGTTAAGCTCGCTCAATACTTCGTGACAGCTTTCACGCATTACTGTAGCACGTGGGTCGTGGTTTTTATAAACGCGGTGACCAAAGCCCATAAGACGGAACGGATCGCTCTTATCTTTAGCACGTGCAATAAACTCAGGAATACGGTCTACTGTACCGATTTCTTCCAGCATGTTAAGACATGCTTCGTTTGCACCACCGTGAGCAGGGCCCCAAAGTGAAGCTACACCTGCCGAAATACACGCATAAGGGTTAGCACCTGAAGAGCCTGCAAGACGTACAGTAGACGTTGAAGCGTTTTGCTCGTGATCTGCGTGAAGCGTAAAGATACGGTCCATTGCGCGCTCAACAGCTGGGCTGATTTGATACTCTTCTGCTGGAACAGAGAACATCATGTTCAAAAAGTTAGCTGCGTAGCTTAAGTCGTTACGTGGATAAACGAAAGGCTGACCGATGTTGTACTTGTAGCACATTGCAACAAGCGTAGGCATCTTAGCGATTAGACGGTGCGCACTACGGATGCGTTGTTCTTCATTAGAAACGTCTAAATCACTGTGGTAGAACGAAGACATCGCGCCAACAGTACCACATAGCATAGCCATAGGGTGTGCGTCGTTGCGGAAACCATGGAAGAACATGTTAATTTGTTCATGTACCATGGTGTGACGAGTAATAGTCTCTTTAAACTCTTCGTACTGTTCTTTTGTTGGTGCGTCACCGTGAAGAAGCATGTGGCATACTTCTAGGTAGTCCGCATCACGTGCTAATTCTTCGATTGGGAAACCGCGGTGTAATAAAACACCTTGAGCGCCATCAATATAAGTAATTGAAGACTCGCAAGATCCTGTCGCCATAAAACCTGGGTCGTACGTGAAAAAACCGTGTTGGCCTAACGTACGGACATCGATTACATCTTGTCCTTCGGTGCCAGACAAGATAGGAAGCTCGATTTCCTTACCGCCGGCTTTAAGAATGGCTTTCTGATCTGCCATAAAATGCTCTCCTCAGAATGGTTCTGTTTGCAGCGAAAACGGACGAAAATGTCCGCTTCGTTGGGAAAAGTGGGCGTATTTGTACTTTATTATGCACCATCAAGTCAATTTAATTGCATATATGCACAATAAATATTCCGAATTGCTAAAAAAAATACTAGCAATCAGATTACGAATAATTAACTCGTTGGGAATTCACTTTGCCCGATAAAGTGCAATTATCAATGGGTTTTCGCCAAAGGTAAACCACCGATCGACAAATATATTATCACCTCAGTTTAAAAAGTAACCTTTTGATGTGTAATAAGTACGCATACAGATTAAAAGTGCTTAATTTCTTATTGATGTGCATAGTTATTCTAATTCGCTACTGATAAACTTCAGGCCACTGTAATTGCGCTCGTTTAAACGTGTTGCACACAATTTTGATCTCTTTTTATTTAAAATAATTATCACAAAAGTGTACATAGCGACTAAAGTCTTACTACGGCACAAAAAATTGTAATTATATACTACGCTGGATATACTCAGCGGTGCTCTGAAACAGGAATAATTATTCTGTTACAAGCATTAAAGAATAATTCACAAATTGTTAACAACTCAATGGATGAGGCAATTAACAGGTTAAAAATCGAATTCACTTACTCAGGACATAATAAAGGTAAGAAATTCATTATCCCCTACGGATTAAACAGGCATACATTGTGAAAAAGCAAAGACCAGTAAATTTAGAACTCAATACTATTAAATTTCCGCCCTCTGCTATTTCGTCAATTCTCCACCGTGTAACCGGTGTTGCAATGTTCTTCGCGCTACTCTTTGTTATTTGGGCATGGGCAGTTTCTGTTCACTCGCCTGAAGGTTTCGCGGACGTTCAAGCAATCATGGACGGTTTCCTTGGAAAATTTGTCGCAATTGGCACAGCTTCAGCGCTGACGTATCACATTCTAGGCGGCCTAAGACACGTTGTTATGGATTTAGGTCACTGGGAAGAATTAGAGTCGGGCAATACAAGTGCGAAAGCAGTTATCGCGCTTTGGATTGTACTGACCGTAGTATTGGGAGTTGCACTATGGTAACCAACCAAGCAAGCATTAAGCGTGACGGCGTACAAGATTACGTTTCTCTTCGCGCAACAGCAGCAATTATTTTCGCGTACTCGGTATTCATGGCGTGGTTTTTTATCACCACCGATAACTTAACATTTATCGAATGGCGAGAGTTGTTCTCTGGCCTAGCTATGAAAGTTTTCACATTGGCAGCACTTGTAGCAGTGATGATCCACGTGCGTATCGGCCTATGGCAGGTACTTACAGACTACGTTAAAGCAGCGGGTCTACGTGCAGGACTACAATATATATTAAATATCATCGCGTTTGGCTACGTTGCTGTTGGCCTATTCGTATTGTGGGGAGTGTAAGATGAGTTTACCCGTTCACGAGTTTGATGCAGTTGTAATTGGTGCAGGCGGTGCAGGTATGCGCGCGGCACTACAGATTTCACAGTCTGGTAAATCATGCGCACTGCTTTCTAAAGTATTTCCAACCCGTTCTCACACTGTATCTGCGCAGGGTGGTATCACCGTAGCACTTGGTAATTCACACGAAGATAACTGGGAATGGCACATGTATGACACCGTAAAGGGCTCGGATTATATCGGTGACCAAGACGCTATCGAATACATGTGTAAAACCGGCCCTGAAGCTATTATCGAAATGGAAAACATGGGTTTGCCATTCTCGCGCTTCGAAAATGGTAAAATTTACCAGCGTCCATTCGGCGGTCAGTCTAAAAACTTTGGCGGAGAGCAGGGTGCTCGTACAGCGGCTGCGGCCGACCGTACTGGTCACGCTCTGCTTCACCTTCTTTACCAGCAAAACGTAAAGAACAAAACAAAAGTATTTTCTGAATGGTACGCGCTAGATTTAGTGAAAAACCAAGACGGCGACGTAGTAGGTTGTACAGCAATTGACATCGAAACTGGTGAGGTTGTGTACTTTAAGTCTCGCGCCGTTGTTCTAGCAACAGGTGGTGCGGGCCGTATCTATGCATCTACAACTAACGCTCACATCAACACAGGTGATGGCGTTGGTATGGCACTTCGCGCAGGTGTTGCGGTTCAAGATATGGAAATGTGGCAGTTCCACCCAACGGGTATTGCTGGCGCAGGTACCTTGGTAACAGAAGGTTGTCGTGGTGAAGGTGGTTACCTTCTAAACAAAGACGGCGAGCGTTTCATGGAGCGCTATGCACCTAACGCAAAAGACCTAGCGGGTCGTGACGTTGTTGCACGTTCAATGATGACCGAAATTCGTGAAGGTCGTGGTTGTGAAGGTCCATGGGGTACTCACATTAAGCTTAAGCTTGACCATCTTGGTAAGGACGTACTTGAGTCTCGTCTACCGGGTATCCTTGAGCTTTCACGTACGTTCGCACACGTTGACCCTGTAAAAGAGCCAATTCCAGTAATTCCTACCTGTCACTATATGATGGGTGGTATTCCAACGAACGTTGATGGCCAGTGCTTGACGGTTGATGAAAACGGTAACGACAAAGTCGTTAACGGTTTGTTTGCTTGTGGTGAGATTGCATGTGTATCGGTACACGGTGCTAACCGTCTTGGCGGTAACTCATTACTTGACCTTGTTGTATTCGGTCGTGCGACTGGTTTACACCTTGGTAAAACATTGTCTGAAATGGCACCAACGCGTGACGCTTCTGAGTCTGACCTTGAAGCCTCTATGACGCGTTTCAACCGTTGGGAAAATTCAGAGAAAGGCAAGGGCGAAGACCCAGTACAAATTAAGAAAGACTTGCAGAAATGCATGCAGCTTAACTTCTCAGTATTCCGTGAAGGTGACGCAATGGCTGATGGTCTTAAAGAGCTTGGCGAAATCCGCGAGCGTCTTAACCATGCACGCCTTGACGACAAGAGCGCAGACTTCAATACCCAGCGTATCGAATGTCTAGAGCTTGATAACCTAATGGAAACCGCGTACAGCACTGCAGTAGCAGCGAACTTCAGAACAGAAAGCCGTGGCGCGCACAGCCGCTTCGACTTCCCGGACCGTGATGATGACAACTGGTTATGCCACAGTATCTACGATCCGAACACTGATAAAATGCTTAAACGTGAAGTGAATATGGCGCCTAAGCTTAGGGAAGCATTCCCGCCTAAAGTGCGTTCATATTAAGAGAGGCAACGATCATGCAATTAACTTTTTCGATTTATCGTTACAACCCAGAAGTAGATGCGAAGCCTCGCATGCAAGACTACACTCTAGAAGTAGAGGAAGGTCAAGACATGATGGTGCTAGATGCGCTAATTGCACTTAAAGAGCAGGATCCGACGCTTTCTTTCCGTCGCTCGTGCCGTGAAGGTGTATGTGGTTCAGACGGTGTGAACATGAACGGCAAAAATGGCCTTGCGTGTATTACTCCGTTATCTGCACTGGGCAAAGGCAAGGTAGTAGTTCGTCCACTTCCAGGTCTACCTGTTGTACGCGACCTTGTCGTAGATATGACTCAGTTCTATACGCAGTATGAAAAGATTAAGCCGTTCTTAATCAACGATAGCAAGCAACCGCCAGCGCGCGAGCATTTGCAGTCGCCAGAAGAACGTGCCAAGTTAGACGGTCTTTATGAGTGTATCTTATGTGCATGTTGTTCAACGTCATGCCCATCGTTCTGGTGGAACCCTGACAAGTTCATCGGCCCAGCTGGCTTACTACACGCGTATCGCTTCCTAATCGATAGTCGTGATACTGCAACTGAAGAGCGTCTTAACGACCTTGATGATGCGTTCAGCGTATTCCGCTGTCACGGTATTATGAACTGTGTAAGTGTATGTCCTAAGGGCTTGAACCCGACGAAAGCAATAGGCCAAATTAAGTCTATGCTTTTACAACGGGCTGTTTAGTACTATATTCTGATAACTTTTAAAAGTTACAGATAGCGATGCTCTAAATAGCCATCCCAAAAGGATGGCTATTTTTTTATATATTCGCAGTTATAACACTTGGTTATGCTGAGAATAACCTTATAATACATCTTGATTGTTAACTAGATTTTATAAAACGTAGCAAGGCAAATTAAATGCAAGAAAGCGTGATGAAAGCGTGGTGGGATTCCTCGCACATGGCAGGTGCCAACGCTGCCTATGTTGAAGAGTTGTATGAAACCTATTTAGAAGACCCGCAAAGTGTCTCTGAAAATTGGCGACAAATCTTCGATAACCTCCCCAAAGTCGATGGCGTAGAGTTAGAAACCAATCATACAACTATTAAGAATCAATTTAGGCAACTTGCTGCGTTAGGGCCTACAGCCCGCATGTCTAGTCCGTCTGTGCCTTCTGCAAATGTTTCAGACGACAGGCAAGTTAAAGTTCTTCAGCTAATCAATGCGTACCGTTTCCGCGGACACCAACACGCAAACTTAGATCCGCTTGGTTTATGGAAGCAAGAGCGCGTTCGCGACCTTGAACTTTCACACCATAGCCTTTCAGAGCAAGATTTCGATTCAGTTTTCAACGTGGGCTCTTATGCTATTGGCAAAGATTCAATGCCACTTGGTGAACTATTCAAATCGCTTAACAGAACATACTGCGGTTCTATCGGTGCAGAGTATATGCACATTACCGACACTGAACAAAAGCGTTGGTTACAGCAAAAAATAGAATCGGTCCAAGCTAAGCCTGAGATTTCTCGTGATGAGAAGCTAGGCATTCTTAAAGGTCTTACTGCGGCCGATGGCATGGAAAAATACTTGGGCTCTAAATTCCCAGGTGCTAAGCGTTTCTCACTAGAAGGTGGCGACGCGCTTATTCCAATGCTTAAGGGGCTTATTACTAAAGCAGGTACAACGGGCACAAAAGAAGTTGTTATCGGCATGGCCCACCGTGGTCGTTTGAACGTACTTGTTAACGTACTAGGTAAGAACCCATCAGTACTATTTGATGAATTCTCTGGTAAACACGACGACTCGCTAGGCGCGGGCGACGTGAAATACCACGCAGGTTTCTCTTCTGATTTTGCAACGCCAGGTGGCAATGTTCACTTAGCGCTAGCGTTTAACCCGTCTCACCTTGAAATTGTAAACCCGGTTGTTATGGGTTCAGTGCGTGCGCGTCTTGCGCGTCGTAATGACGACACCAACACCGTGCTTCCTATTACTATTCACGGTGACTCAGCAATTGCAGGTCAGGGTGTTGTACAAGAAACCTTTAACATGTCGCAAACACGCGGCTTTGCTGTAGGCGGTACGGTTCGTATCGTGGTGAACAACCAAGTTGGTTTCACCACGTCAAAAACCGAAGATACTCGCTCTACGCAATACTGTACTGATATTGCGAAAATGGTGCAGGCGCCAATTTTCCATGTGAACTCTGATGACCCAGAAGCGGTTGCCTTTGTTACACAGCTTGCGCTTGAGTACCGCAATAAGTTTAAGAAAGACGTGGTAATTGATTTAGTGTGTTACCGTCGTCATGGTCACAACGAGGCTGACGAGCCAAATGCAACACAGCCGTTGATGTACCAGAAGATTAAAAAGCATCCTGTGCCACGCGCGCTATACGCCGACCAGCTTATCGCTGAGGGTGTGATTGAGCAGCGAGACGCAGACCGCTATCTAGATGAATATCGTGAAGCACTTGACCATGGCGCATGCGTGGTTGAGGAGTGGCGTCCAATGACTGAGCACAGTGTAGACTGGTCTCCGTACCTTGGTCACGACTGGGACACGCCTTATGATGGTGCGTTGTCAGTTGAAAAGCTTAAAGAGCTTGGCGAATCGATTACTACAATACCTGAAGAGCACAAACTTCAGTCGCGTGTAAACAAGCTATACCAAGATCGTAAAGCGATGGTCGCAGGTGAAAAAATGCTTGATTGGGGTATGGCAGAAAACTTGGCCTATGCCACAATCGTTGATGCTGGCGAAGATATTCGTATTACCGGTCAGGACTCTGGTCGTGGTACCTTCTTCCACCGTCACGCTGTTCTACACAACCAAAAAGATGCGTCTACCTATATGCCGTTACAGCATATTCGTGAAGGTCAGGGTGAAATCGAAATTTATGACTCTGTACTTTCTGAAGAAGCTGTTATGGCGTTCGAATATGGTTACGCAACAGCAGAACCAACATGCTTAACGATTTGGGAAGCGCAATTTGGTGACTTTGCTAACGGTGCGCAGGTTGTATTCGACCAATTCTTAAGTTCTGGTGAAGCGAAGTGGGGCCGCTTATGTGGTCTAACTGTATTACTTCCACACGGCTACGAAGGCCAGGGACCAGAGCATAGTTCAGCACGTCTAGAGCGTTTCTTGCAAATGTGTGCTGATCACAACTGGCAAGTATGTGTACCTTCAACACCTGCACAGGTGTACAACATGCTTCGTCGCCAAGTGGTACGCCCAATGCGCAAACCGCTTATCGTAATGTCACCTAAGTCATTATTACGTCATCCTCTTGCGGTTTCTTCACTAGAAGAGCTGGCGGAAGGACAATTCCATAACGTAATTGGTGAAATTGACGATATCGATCCGAAAAATGTTAAGCGCGTTGTTATGTGTTCGGGCAAGGTTTACTACGATTTGCTAGACCAGCGCCGTAAAAATGAGCAAACAGACGTTGCAATCATCCGTTTAGAGCAACTTTATCCATTCCCACAAGAAGAATGCGCTAAAGTTGTGGCACAATACAGCCACGTAAAAGATTGGGTTTGGTGCCAAGAAGAGCCTCAAAACCAAGGCGCTTGGTACTGTAGCCAACACCACTTCTGGCAAGCAATTCCAGATGGTGCAAAATTAACATATGCAGGCCGTGATGCATCCTCGTCACCTGCAGTAGGTTATGTATCCGTTCACAACCAGCAACAGAAAGCCCTGGTTGAAAACGCACTCACAATTAAATAAGGAACAGTAATGACAATTGAGATAAAAGTTCCGGTTCTACCTGAGTCAGTTGCCGATGCCACCATTGCAACCTGGCACGTTAAGGCCGGTGACGCAGTTAAACGAGACCAGAACCTGGTTGATATTGAAACTGATAAAGTGGTTTTAGAAGTTGTGGCGCCAGCGGACGGTACAATTGGTGAGATCCTAAACGAAGAGGGTGCAACTGTTTTAGGTGAGCAAGTCATTGCTAAATTAGAAAAAGGTGGCGCTTCTGCTTCAGCTGAAACTAAATCTGAAAGCAAGGCTAAAGAAGACACTAAATCAGAATCTGCGCCAGCGGCTTCTGGTAAAACATCTGACGTTAAAGTGCCAGTACTTCCAGAGTCAGTTGCAGATGCAACTATCGCTACTTGGCATGTAGCTGTAGGTGAAGCAGTTTCTCGTGACCAAAACCTGGTTGATATTGAAACTGATAAGGTAGTGCTTGAAGTTGTTGCTCCTGCCGATGGCTCACTTGCTGAAATCATTGCTGAAGAAGGCGCTACTGTAACGGCTGAAGAAGTAATTGCTAAGTTTGTTGAAGGCGCATCAAGCGCTGCTTCTGCGCCAGCTGAATCAAGCGCGAGCGATGACAGCGAAGAAAGTAGTGATGCGCTTAGCCCTTCAGTTCGTCGTTTACTTGCTGAAAAGGGTGTTGATGCTGCTAAAGTGAAAGGTACGGGCAAAAACGGCCGTATTACTAAAGAAGATGTTGAAAAATATCTTAAAGGCGGTGACAGCTCAGCGAAATCGGCACCTGCTGCTTCTGAATCTGTGCCAGCGGACCTTCCAACGGGTAACCGTACAGAGAAACGTGTTCCAATGACACGTCTTCGCAAGACGATTGCAAATCGTCTTCTTGAAGCGAAAAACTCTACGGCAATGCTAACAACGTTTAACGAAGTAAACATGAAGCCAATCATGGATCTTCGTAAGCAATACCAAGAAAGTTTTGAAAAGCGTCACGGTATTCGCCTTGGTTTCATGTCTTTCTACGTGAAAGCCGTAACTGAAGCGCTTAAACGTTTCCCTGAAGTTAACGCGTCAATCGATGGCGACGATATTGTTTATCACAACTATTTCGACGTATCGATTGCTGTTTCTACACCTCGTGGTCTTGTAACACCAGTACTTAAAGATACTGATACTCTAGGCATGGCAGGTGTTGAAAAAGGAATTAAGGAACTAGCACTTAAAGGCCGTGACGGTAAGCTGTCATTGGCTGAACTACAAGGTGGTAACTTCACAATCACCAACGGTGGTGTGTTTGGTTCACTAATGTCTACACCAATCATTAACCCGCCACAAAGCGCAATTCTTGGTATGCATAAAATCCAAGATCGCCCAATGGCTGTTAATGGCAAAGTAGAAATTCTACCAATGATGTATCTAGCGCTTTCTTACGACCACCGTATTATTGATGGTAAAGAATCGGTAGGTTTCTTGGTAACCGTTAAAGAGATGCTAGAAGATCCAACGCGTCTACTTCTAGACGTATAAGACTTTCGTCTCGCGGAATTGTGGTTAGGTGCTTAGCCTGTGTAAACTTGCTTTGCGCCTAACGCAACGCTGATATTTGCCCTATAATATCAGTCAAACTAATCAAGTCGCATTTGCGGCTTTTGTCTTACTAAAAATCGGATAGAAACACCATGAATTTGCATGAATACCAAGGTAAGCAGCTATTCAAAGAATACGGTTTGCCTGTTTCTGAAGGATACGCAGCAGACACTGCTCAAGGTGCTGTAGAAGCCGCTGACCGAATTGGCGGAGAAGAGTGGGTAGTTAAGTGTCAGGTACACGCGGGCGGTCGCGGTAAAGCTGGCGGTGTAAAGCTAGTTAAAAACAAAGACGACATTCGCGCTTTCGCTGAAAACTGGCTTGGCAAAAATTTGGTGACTTTCCAGACTGACGAAAACGGTCAGCCTGTGAGCAAAATCTTAGTTGAATCTTGCACAGATATCGCAAACGAGCTTTACCTTGGTGCAGTAGTAGACCGTACAACCCGTCGCGTTGTATTTATGGCTTCTACTGAAGGTGGCGTTGAGATTGAAACTGTTGCAGAAGAAACGCCAGAAAAAATCCTTAAAGCTGAAATCGACCCAATTGTAGGTCCTCAGCCATACCAAGCGCGCGAAATGGCGTTTAAACTTGGTCTTTCTGGCGTTCAAATTAAGCAATTTACTCAAATCTTCCTTGGCCTAGCTAAGATGTTTGAAGAGCTTGACGTAGCGCTTATCGAAATTAACCCGCTAGTGATCAAAACTGACGGTAACCTACACTGCCTTGACGCAAAAGTAGGTATCGACGGTAACGCACTATATCGCCAGCCTAAGCTGAAAGATATGCAAGATCCTTCACAAGAAGACGCGCGTGAAGCTCACGCAGCTCAGTGGGAACTTAACTATGTTGCACTAGACGGTAACGTAGGTTGTATGGTTAACGGTGCAGGCCTAGCAATGGGTACTATGGACATCGTAAACCTACACGGTGGCAAGCCAGCTAACTTCCTAGACGTTGGTGGCGGCGCGACTAAAGAGCGTGTTGCTGAAGCATTCAAGATCATCCTTTCTGATGACAACGTTAAAGCGGTATTGGTAAACATCTTCGGTGGTATCGTTCGTTGTGACATGATTGCTGAAGGTATTATCGGTGCAGTTAAAGAAGTTGGCGTAAAAGTACCAGTTGTTGTGCGTCTTGAAGGTACCAATGCAGAGCTTGGCCGTGAAGTACTTGCGAACTCAGGTCTTGATATCATTGCTGCTGAATCGCTAACTGATGCAGCACAGAAAGTAGTTGCTGCAGCGGAGGGCAAATAATGTCTGTATTAATTAATAAAGATACTAAAGTAATTTGTCAGGGTTTCACTGGCGGTCAGGGTACATTCCACTCTGAACAAGCAATTGCTTACGGTACGCAAATGGTTGGTGGTGTTACACCAGGCAAAGGCGGTACTGAGCACCTTGGTCTTCCAGTATTCAATACTGTACGTGAAGCGGTAGAAGCAACTGGCGCAACTGCAACAGTTATCTACGTACCAGCGCCTTTCTGTAAAGATTCAATTGTTGAAGCTGCAGATGCGGGTATTGAGCTAATCGTATGTATTACTGAAGGTATCCCAACGCTAGATATGCTTTACGTTAAAGAATACGTTGAAGCGAAAGGCGTTCGCATGATTGGTCCAAACTGCCCAGGTGTTATCACTCCTGGAGAGTGTAAAATTGGTATCATGCCTGGTCACATTCACAAGCCTGGTAAAGTAGGTATTGTTTCTCGCTCTGGTACGCTTACGTACGAAGCGGTTAAGCAAACGACTGACGAAGGTTTCGGCCAGTCTACCTGTGTAGGTATCGGTGGTGATCCAATTCCTGGTTCAAACTTCATTGACATCCTTCAGATGTTCCAAGACGACCCACAAACTGAAGCTATCGTAATGATCGGTGAGATCGGCGGTACTGCAGAAGAAGAAGCAGCTGCGTTCATTAAAGCTAATGTAACCAAGCCTGTTGTTTCTTACATTGCGGGTGTTACTGCTCCTCCAGGCAAACGTATGGGTCACGCAGGTGCAATCATCGCAGGCGGTAAAGGTACTGCAGATGAGAAATTCAAAGCACTAGAAGACGCTGGCGTTAAGACAGTGCGTTCACTTGCTGACATCGGTAAAGCACTACGCGAAACCACTGGTTGGTAATTTGCCGCAAGGTTTTATTTGTAAAAAGCCCGCTTAATGCGGGCTTTTTTGTGCGTGTTTGTTAACAAATACGAATTTTTGATTGTAACAAAATTACAACTTATCTTAGCTAAAGCCCTGTAATAGGATGTTTTGTGTTGTTAAATTACAGAAAATGATGAATAACCTTTGTTAATGGTGTGTTGCACAAATTTTATTGAATACGTATGCAGGCAATTGTGCAAACCATGGGTCCTCTATAGCATTATGCGGACGAGATGTATTGTCATTTAATTGTCATAAGAACAACAAAAAGACAACAACTATAACCGTATGGGACACCCGTTTTATGAAACAATTTAAACCCAACCTGATTAAAGCCGCGCTAATTTCTGGTGGCATGGCGTTTGGTAGTGCACCGGCACTAGCACAAGAGGCGAGTACCGATTCTGTAGATGAAGCTAACCTTGAAGTTATTCAAGTAAGCGGTATCCGCGGTAGCCTACAACGCGCTCAAGCAATCAAAATGGACAACACTTCAATTGTTGAAGCATTGTCAGCAGAAGATATTGGTAAGCTACCAGATACCAGTATTGCAGAATCAATCGCTCGTCTTCCAGGTGTAACTGGTGAGCGTCGTAACGGTCGTACAAGTGGTATCTCTGTTCGTGGTTTTAATGAAAACTACGTGGGTACCTCGTTAAACGGTCGTGAATTACTAGGTATGGGTGACAACCGTGGTGTTGAATTTGACCTTTACCCAACGGAAATTATTTCAAACATTCTGGTATACAAAACGCCAGAAGCAGGGATGACCACGCAAAACATTGGTGGTTCAATCGATCTTCAAACTGTAAAGCCGCTAACAGCGCAAAGCACATTCACAGTTAACGGCGTATACGAAAAGAACGCCGAAGATTCACCTAACCCAGACTTTGACAATAATGGTCATCGTATCTCAGTAAACTATGTAGACCAGTTTGCTGACGACACAATTGGTTTGGCACTAACAGTTGCAAGCATGGAATCTCCACGTCAAGAACAACAGTTCCGTGGTTGGGGTTATGCAACAGTAAATACTACGCCTGAAAATACATTTAATGATGACGGTGATCCGCTTTGGAATCCTCGTCGCTTTGATGGTCAAGATACTGTAGCGGTTCCAGACGGTACTGTTGTACTTGGTGGTCATGATTCTTTCCAACGTTCAGCAATGCTAGAGCGTGACTCATTTGCAGCTGTGGTTGAGTGGGCACCTACTGATAAGCTAAATGTTCAGCTAGATGCACTTTACATCGACTTCGTAGAAGATGACGTTCGCCGTGGTCTAGAAGAAGGCCTAGGGGAGTGGGGTACTAGCGCATATACTATTACTGGTGTAGAAAATGGTTTAGTTACAAGCGGCTTCACTGATGGTTTTTACAGTGTTGTTCGTAACGATGCGCGTCGCCAAGAAGCAGACCTAACTACAGTGGGTATTAATGCTGAATATCAAATCAACGATTCTTGGACACTAGAAGTAGATTACTCTACAGGTAAAGTGGAAAAAGAAATCATTGAAGTTGAGAGCTATTCAGGTGTAGGCCGTGCAGGTACTGATGGTCGTCCACTTTCAGCACGCAGCTGGGAAATGACGTCTACTGGCGTAATGTTCTCTGACCACCCAACGCTTGCCGCTGTTGATTTAACCGACCCTGCGTTAATCAGCCTAGCTGGACCACAGGCATGGGGAGCACGCCCTCTTCTTGAATCAGATGCGCAAGATGGCTTTGTTAACCAACCTTCATTCGAAGAAGAGTTAGATACGCTACGCTTCGACGTTAAAGGATATGTAGATTGGGGCGTAGTAACTGGCCTTTCTGCAGGTGTGGTTTACTCTGATCGCTCGAAGTCTAAAGACAATAACGGCGCTTACCTAACATCACCAGAATATCCTGGAGAGGCTGCAATTCCTGATGTTGTAGGTGTAACCAACCTTGATTTTATCGGTATCAACGGCGTACTTGCTTATGATTCTCTAGCTCTATACGAAAGCGGTTATTACACTGAAAGCGATGCGAGCCGCGTTCAGAACGACCGTTTGGGTGATACCTATACCGTTGACGAAGAACTTATCACACTTTATTCCAAGCTAGATTTAGAAATGGAACTGGGTGATATTTGGGTTCGCGGTAACGTTGGTCTTCAAGTTGTTAGTGCAGACCAGCAATCTACAGGTTTCTCAGCAACTTCTGACAGAGATGGCTTCACTATTGCCAACCCTGTATCAGGCGGTGCTGATTATACAGATGTGCTACCAACGCTGAACTTGTCAGCAGAAGTTGCAGAAGGTCAATTTGTACGTCTAGGTTTGAGCAAGGTAATTTCTCGCCCACGTATGGATGACATGCGTCCTAATACTCAGGTAACGTTCTCATTCAACGATAACCAAATTACTAGCCCTGATATTGAGAATGGTCCTTGGGGTGGTAGTGCCGGTAACCCTGAATTGCGTCCGCTTGAAGCGAACCAGTTTGACCTAGCATATGAAAACTACTTTGCTGATACTGGTTATGTAGCTGTGTCTTTCTTCTATAAAGACATTAAGAACTGGCACCGCAGCACATCAATCGTAGCTGATTTCACAGAGTTCTATATTCCTGAGCTTCACCAGGGTTCTGAAGGCCAGACGCCTGTATTGTTCACTGGCCAAGTAAGCAGTGTTCTAGATGGTTTCGAAGGTTTTGTTCGCGGTTACGAGCTACAAGGTTCACTGCCGTTTGACCTTGTTCACGAGTCACTAGAAGGTTTCGGTTTATTTGCTAGTGCAACCTTTATGGACGGTGAAGTAGACGCTGCGCCAGGTCAGGACGAAAGACGTATTCCAGGTCTTTCTGAAGAGTCATACAGCATGACATTCTTCTACGAAAACAAAGGTTTTGAGTTCCGCGTAGCTGCAACTAAACGTGACCAATTCTTAACAGAAGAACGTGGTGTAAGTTTGGCGCTTGTTGATGCTACAAAACAAGGCGGTACGCTTGTTGACGCGCAGATTGGCTATGACTTTAGTGAGTCAGGTATTGAGTACCTAGAAGGTCTTCGCGTTACATTACAGGCACAAAACCTTACAGATGAAGACGACATCCAAGCATCAGCTGCTGATGGACGTCAAATCACTCAGTTCCAAACTTACGGAACCAACTACTTGCTAGGTTTCAACTACAAGTTCTAAGTTCTTAGTGTGTGTGAAGCCACCTGCTGCTTTTTGTTTTAGCTTGTGCTAAAACGATAAGCAAACGGTGGCTTTTTTTTTGTAAAAAAGAAAACCTTAGATTTTTAAAAATAAGTTGCGAGAAGTTTATGCATGATCCTCAAAATACGCCGATAAAGCGTGTTGTAATTGCCGGGGGAGGGACCGCAGGCTGGTTAGCGGCATCTTTGATGAAAAAGGTACTAGGAAAATCGGTAGATATCACTCTGGTTGAGTCTGAATCGATTGGTACCATTGGTGTTGGCGAAGCTACGATCCCTCCTATACGTTTAGTTAATCAAGTATTAGGCATAGATGAAGCGCAGTTTATCCACGATACAAAAGCAACGATAAAGCTCGCTATTCGTTTTGAAAATTGGAAAACCAAAGGGCAAAGTTACTATCACACCTTTGGTGCGCCTGGAAAGAGTATGGCATTCTGCCACTTCCATCACTACTGGGTTAAGGCTCGCCAACAAGGTTTACCCCATGATTTGTGGGAATACGACTTGAATTACCATGCTGCACAAGCTGGGCGGTTCGCACAAATAAATGCCAAGGATCCGGTTGTAGAACTGCCCTTTGCCTATCATTTTGACGCTAGCTTGTACGCTCAATACCTACGCAAACTTAGTGAAAGTATGGGCGTTACACGTAAAGAAGGGAAGATTTCTCGAGTAGAACGCTTTACTGACAGTGGTTTTATAAAAGCATTGCATTTAGAAGGTTCGGAAATAATAGAAGGCGATTTGTTCGTCGATTGCACCGGCTTTAAAGGGTTGTTAATTGAAGATGCACTAGGTGCCGGATACGACGATTGGTCTCATTTACTTCCTTGCGACAGTGCTCTAGCTGTTCCCTCTGAACGACATGAAAAAACAGCGCCATTTACCCGTTCAATCGCTCATGATGCTGGATGGCAGTGGCGTATTCCATTGCAGCATAGAAACGGAAATGGCCATGTATACAGTTCACGTTATATCACTGACGAACAAGCGTGCGACACACTTATGTCGAACTTGGATACAAAGCCCCTCGGCGACCCTAAGCTTATCAAATTTACAACGGGAAGGCGTCGCAAGCAGTGGTACAAAAATGTAGTAGCTGTAGGTTTATCTAGTGGTTTCTTAGAGCCATTAGAGTCTACCAGCATACATTTGATTCAATCAGCTATTGTTCGACTCATTCAGCTGTTTCCGCATAATGGTTTTAGCCCTAGTCTAGAGTCTGAATATAATAAGCAGTCTGAGATAGAGTTCGAACAAATCAGAGATTTCCTTGTATTGCACTACACGGTAAATGAGAGAACGGATAGTGCGTTTTTTAACGACATGCGAAATATAACGTTACCAGATTCGTTGCAACATAAAATAGAGCTCTTCAAACAGTCTGGTAATTTGCTTCGTGAGCAGAACGATCTGTTTCTTGAAAGCTCTTGGCTGCAAGTATTATACGGGCAGGGCATCATTCCTAATGATTATCACGGTTTAGTGAATAGTGTGGCAGACTCACAGTTAGACCAAATGTTAAAAAGTTTGTTAGAGATAAAGAGGGAGCCTATCGCCAAACTTCCTCTGCATGACGACTACATTAATGGTATGGTTGTACGACATAAACGCTCTATGAATTCTTAAAAATCAACGCGATACCTTGAGTTTGGTATTAAGGATGAAACTTTTTTCTTCTTTAATAAGGCAGCAATCACGCTGCCTTTTTTCGTTGTTTTCAAGTTAATGTTAATAAATATCAACAAAAATACCGCCTTATTATAAATATGTTGCATAAGTGTAAATGAATACGTATGCAACCCATTGCTCCCATTTTGTACAACACATTAGTATTTGGTATTGAACCATAAGAGGCACTTTTGGGTGTGGTATTCCTAAAAGTGTTGATAATAAAACAAGGAATGGGACACCAATGAAAACATTCAAACCCAGCACCATCATGGCTGCTTTGATAAGTAGTGGCGTTGCGTTTAGCGCAATTCCATTACACGCACAGGAGCAGTCAAACAACACCATTGATGAAGTTGAAAGGCCACAGGAAGATACACTGGAACGTATCGAAGTTCGTGGTTTTAGTACCAGCTTGATCCAATCACTCAACCAAAAGCGTTTTTCTGACACCGTTTCTGAACAGATATCGGCTGATGACCTTGGCGGGTTACCTGACGTTTCAATGGCCGATGCATTGACGCGTTTGCCTGGTATTTCTGCCGTGAGAACCGGCGGACAGGCGGCAGAGATTAACATTCGTGGTTTATCAGGAGACTTTGTGTTTTCTACCCTAAACGGTAGAGAGCAGGTATCAACAAGTGGTAGTCGTGCCATAGAGTTCGATCAATATCCATCTGAACTAATAAGCGAAGCTGCGGTGTATAAGTCTCCCAAAGCGTCTCTTATAGAGGGTGGCATAGCCGGTACGGTAGAACTCAAAACGGCCTCTCCACTTGCCATTGAAGAGCAGCATAAGTTCAGCGCAAATATGCGTGGAATGTACAATGATCGCGCATCAGAAATTAGTGACGCTAAAGAGTATGGTCATAGACTGAGCTTTTCATATCAAGGTAAGTTCTTAGATGACACACTAGGTGTGTCGTTAGGCTACGCCCGTTTATTTCAGCCAAGTGTATCTACTCAGTTTATAGGTTTAGCCTATAACGGCCAGGTTGATGTAGACGGTCTTGAAGGTGATACCGATGGTCCGACAGATTGCCCAGAATGTGAGCTTATTTCTGAAGGCTTTGAAATGCAGCACAAGGGTGGTGAAGAGACCCGCGACGGTTATGTCGCTGCGTTTGAATGGGCTCCCATAGACACCTTTACACTAAAAGCCGACGCATTTTTATCAAAGTTTGATTCTGAAGCTTTCGCCCGTGGGTTTCGCGTGAAGCTAGGCGGTATTAATGCTGGTGTTACTAATCCTGTTGTTGTAAATAATAGCGTTATTGGTGGAACCTTTTCTCGCTCGGACAGCAGCTTTACGCGCGTTGAACTCGTTAACGACGACAACCAAGATTTTGATAGTGTTACCAATTTAGGTGTGAATGCGAGTTGGGAAATCTCGTCAGACTTCGCAGTGCAGTTTGATGTATCACGTTCGAGTGCTGAAAGTGATTTTCGAAATGGATTGCTGTGGTCGCTAGTAGGCGAAGACGCGACCGTAGCAAACCCTGTGTTTGATGAAAACGTTCAAATATCTTATCTGTTGAATGGGTTGGACCTTCCTGATATCGGCTTCAACCAAACAGACGCGTTTACTGACCTAGACCGCGTTATGGTAAGTAAGTACGGGATATATCCTTTTGAAAACAAAGATGAGTTAGACGCCTATCGCATCGATTTTCAATATTATGTTGATATTCCAATTGTCTCCGGTTTTGAATTTGGCTACCGCTATTCCGATAGAGAATACAATAATGATCGCTCAGTATTTGAATATGGAAACGATAGCGCCTTTTCTGTAAGCGAACCACCGCTTCGCTTAACGCCAGATATGGTAGAACAAGTAGACTGGAGCGGCGATTTTTCTTACTTTCCTAGCTACCTTTCAGTTGATTTAAACAGTGTATTAGACGCATGGTTCCCTGATGGACGCCCACGACCTGTTCAAACCTGGGGGCCTGGGGCCGCCGGTGTTATCAATGGGCCAGGTACAGGACCTGCAACGGCGTGGACACTGCAAGAAAGCGGCGACGTGTTCGAAACGGTAAACTCTGCCTACTTAATGGCTAATATCAACACAGAAATAGGCAGTATTCCCGTGACGGGTAATGTGGGTGTTCGTTATGTTGAAAGTAAACAAAGTTCAACGACGTTACAGCGTGCTACTCGCTTAATTGAAGACTTAGAAACAGGGACATCGGTTGAAGTAAGCGACCCTACAGCAGGTGCGCAAAACATTACCGACGAAGCGGGGCTGATAAATAATTTCTATCGACCTGCACTGATTAGTCACGAATACGAGGATGTCCTTCCTTCGATCAACTTAAACTTTAAGCTTACCGACGACACCCAATTACGTGTAGCAGCTGCGAAAGTTATGGGAAGAGCACCGATCAATCGATTTGCGGCAAATGCATCTACAAACATTGAGCTTGTTACGGCGTTTCAAGACAGAGATTCAGGCGAGATTACTTTGTCTAACCCTACCGCAATGGTAAATGGTAATGCACGCAATAGCCCATATCTAGAACCGTTTTACGCAACCCAGTATGACGTGTCTTGGGAGTATTATTTTTCTGACACTGAAGGGGCGCTGATTGTTGCTGGTTTCTATAAGGACATTGATTCTTTTGTAGAAGATATCGAAATTGAACCTTATGACTTTGAAGCGAATGGCATTGTTATTCCTGAAAATATAAGTGTTCCCGTATTCTTAGCGCCTGAATTCGCAGGTCAGGAAGCTGAGCTTGCACGTGATGAAAATGGCGACCCAATCTTTGTTACCGTACCCACAGAAAACGGTAGCTACAGCACTGCTGTAAACAATGCTGAAGGCGGGTATATACGAGGTCTTGAAATAGCCTATACACAAATCTATAGCATGCTTCCAGGCATGTTGTCTGGTTTGGGCGTCAGTGCCAGTTATTCATTTACAGAAAGTGAAATTCAACGCACTTTGGGTGATGACGTTTATGCTGCAAACTTGCCTGGCCTTTCAGAAAACGTAGCAACATTAACCGTGTTTTGGGAATACGAAGGTTTCGAAACACGTATTTCTAGCCGATACCGTGATGCATTTGTTTCTCAGCAAGTTGCAGTAAACGACCAAGTGGTTAACTTCGATGACGAACTTGTTATCGACTACCAAGCTTCTTACGAGGTTAACGACAATTGGAGCGTGTTGTTTCAAGTCAACAACCTTACTGATGAGCCAACTAAGAGCTATTTCTCATCACAAGAGCAAACCGGCACCATTCAATATTTTGGCACGCAGTATTTCCTAGGGATGACATACGTACTATGAAAATCAGCATCTTAGGAAAACAGAAAAGCAATTCGACAGCCCTTATTGCTGCCAAACCTTGTGAGATATTTCAGGAGAAACCTATGTTTACTAAAAAAAGAGTAGGGCGCGCAGCGTTACTCCTAGTAGGCGCATACACGTTAGCTGGCTGTGGAGGTTCAGGTGTAGAATCTGGCTCTAACGACCTATTGACGTGCGACGTACCAAATGTGCCCAACGAAGCTGGCACAATGTGTGTGCCACCACCTCCCATCCAGTGTGATGCACCCTTGGTACCAAATGAAGCAAATGACGCGTGTGAGGCTGGTGCAGATCCCTCATTACCTGACCCCGTATTTTCACCGTCATCGAATCAAGCCGTGCTGTATTACAACCGTGCAGCGGTTGACGCAGATAACTCTAGTAATGACCCGGCTTACGAGGGTTGGAGACTACATACGTGGAACAATGATGAGTGCGACGCGTATGCTGATGCTGATACGGATTGGGCAAACGGGCGAATTCACAGTGGTATAGACCCTAACTATGGTGCTTATTGGATCCTTGAGCTCAAAGACGGCTATGACGATTGTCATAACTTCATCATACATAAAGGCACTGACGACGCTGGAAAAGAAATGGGCGGCGGAGATTTCCAAGGAAATCTTGTTCAGGATGATGAAACCTTTGTTCGCATAAACTTCACGCTTTCTGGCGAACCAACCATTTTTGAGTTTCCGATCATGTCTTTGGGGCCACAGCCTGTTGACATAGAAGGATTCGGCGCTCACTGGCTAGACGCGAACACTATTTTGTGGGACGTGCCAGAGACAGTCGCCGAAGTAAAACTTCATTATTCTGCGCAAGCTGACATTGAAAGCACGCTGGAAGAGGGCCTTAGCGGTACACAAGTAACGCTAATGAGCACATCTTTAACAGATGAACAGTCAGCTCGCGCTCCACACCTTTCAACTATGCAAGCATGGGAAGGTGACTGGTCAGATGAAGATGCCAAAACAGTACTCACAACCCAAGCTGTAGTAGGTGGTTATGATGCTGAAGGCCTACTTGTTGCTGCAACAGGCATTCAGATTGCAAACGCGATAGATGCCTTGTACACCATGGGAGAGAACGACGCAAATGAAGCACAACTTGGCGGCGTATACTCAGAGACAGGCATTACTGCAGCGCTTTGGGCGCCTACTGCAACCAATGTAAACCTGCTACTTTACAGCGACAATAAGACACTGAATCAGCGTGTTGAAATGGTACGTGATGAAACTTCTGGTGTATGGCGCTATGAAGGAGATATGTCTCTTGACCGTCAATTGTACCGTTATGAAGTGACTGTGTATCATCCTGTTACAGGCAATATTGAAACATTACTTGTAACCGACCCGTATTCAGTATCACTGAGTACCAACGGCCGATTCTCACGCTTTGTAAATCTTGCCGATGAAGATTTGAAACCTGAAGGTTGGGATACACATTCAATCCCCACAGTTGAAAACCTTGAAGATGCGGTTATCTACGAAGGGCATATTCGTGATTTCAGCGTACTAGACATGTCTACATCTGAAGCAAACCGCGGTAAATACTTAGCATTTACTGAAGAGGGCACAGCGCCGGTTGAACACCTTAAAAAATTGGTGAACGCTGGTTTAACGTATTTCCACATATTACCTGCAAATGATATCGCAACCATTGACGAAGACCCTAGCAATACGGTGGATTTGTATGACACTGTAGGTAAGCTTTGTCGATTAAACAGTGACGCAGCTGTTTGTGAAGAAGAAGATGCTAATGCGCTTCTGATTGATGTTTATAATTCTTACGATCCTTTATCTGAAGCTGGGAAGGCACAGCAATTAACCAGTGACTTAAGAAACTTAGACACGTTTAACTGGGGCTACGATCCGCATCATTTTAATGCGCCTGAAGGCAGCTATGCATCAAATGCTGAAGGTGTTGAACGTATCATTGAAATGCGCGCTATGATTCAAGCGCTTCATGAAATGGGCCTACGCGTTGCGTTAGATGTGGTATACAACCATACCAATGCTTCTGGCGTTTTCAGCAAGTCAGTACTGGATAAAGCGGTACCTGGTTATTACCATCGTTATGAAGTTGATACAGGCGCAATTGTTCGTGAAACCTGCTGCGATGATACAGAGCCTCGTAACGTCATGATGGAAAAGTTCATGGAAGACTCACTGCTTGTTTGGGCTGAGCACTACAAGTATGACTCTTTCAGATTCGATATTATGAGCCAAGCGACTAAAGACACTATGGTTCGTCTGCGCGATGCGGTTCAAGCAATTGATGAAGATAACTATTTCTATGGAGAAGGCTGGACCAAAATAGACCGAGGCTACGAACAAGCCAGCCAGCTCAACATGGCAGGTACGGAAATTGGTACGTTCAACGACCGTATTCGTGAAGCTATTCGCCAAGGTGCTATTTTCAGACCAAATGACGATGGCCTACTTAGCGCACAAGACCGCGTGAAATTAGGCATGATTGGGACCTTAAAAGACTACATCTTAGAAACGTCTTCGGGGAGCGCTGGGGCAACGAGTAATTTGGGTGGTTATGCCGAAGACCCAGCTGACATTATCAATTATGTGTCGAAACATGATAATGAAACATTATGGGATCAACTTAACTACGTTTTACCTCAAGACATTAGTTTAGCCGAGCGTGTGCGAGCACAAAATGTAGCAATGGGTATTAATCTTGTTTCACAAGGTATTCCATTTTTACAAATGGGCGGCGATATGTTGCGCTCTAAATCAATGGACAGAAATACCTACGACTCTGGTGACTGGTTTAACTATGTCGATTTCACCTATGAAACTAATAACTGGAACGTGGGTTTACCTCTTGCGTCAGAAAACGAAGCAAGATGGGAAGAGATGGGCAACTTTATTTACAGCCCTGATCGCGCAGCGTCAATGTCAGACATCATGTTTGCATCGGATGTGTTTACAGAGTTACTTAATATCCGTATGACAAGTCCGTTGTTTAGACTAACTACGGCTGAAGACATCATGGATCGTGTGGGCTTCCATAACATTGGTGATCGCCAGCAACGCGGCCTTATTGCAATGAGCATTGATGATGGTGTATCAGACAATACTGAAATTGTTCGACAAGACCTCGATATGATGAACGATGCAGTGATGGTGCTAGTAAATACTGGATATGAAGAGAAGTCGATAACCGTAAATACTGCAACTGGCTTTTCTCTTCACGCAACGCAGATGAATTCAGTAGATGCTGTTGTACGTGGGGCAACGTTTGTTGAAGGGGAAGAGGGTAATGGAACATTTACTGTTCCTGCTCTGACCATTGCGGTATTCGTCAAACCACAAACAGGCGTACAAGGATACGGTTTATCGGCGTTCGCAACTTCAGGTGCACCAGATGTCGTTCCTTATGGTGATACGGTTACGTATCTTCGTGGTGATATGAACGGATGGTCTACTGATGATGCGTTCATGTATCAAGGCGATGGCATTTATACGGTAGCAGTTGACCTTGAGGGTGGTAACACCTATGGATTTAAATTCGCCTCTGAAGACTGGGATACAGTAAACTTTGGCGCAGCGGATGGTGATGATGAAACTGTTGTAGCGGGTGAGGAAAAGGTCCTTGCGCGTACAAACACAAACTTATCATTCACTCCTTCAATAAATGCGACTTATCTCTTCACTATTGATGCAACTGACAGTGAAGCGCCAATATTAACTGTTGAAAATGAAGAACCTTATGTTGGAACGCCGGTTTATCTGCGTGGTGCAATGAATGGATGGGGAACGGATGAGGAATTCGCGTACCAAGGGGGCCGTATTTATACCTTTGCTCGAGACATTGAGCCTGGTTCATACGAATTCAAAGTAGCATCTGAAGATTGGAGTACTGTTAACTTTGGGGCGCTTTCTGCAGATGATGCAGATCGCAATTTGGCGCCAGGCGAAACGCTTGGGCTTGCAGCAACCAATGATAATTTAGTGCTGAACATTGAAACTGCTGATCGCTATGTCTTTGTATTTAACGTGACTGATTTAAATGCGCCCACTATAGGTGTGTTCAAAGAGGCCTTTTGGGGTGACACTCAAGTTTATATTCGCGGAGGTATGAATGGATGGGGAGCCGTAGATATCTTTACTTATCAAGGTGAAGGTGTTTACACCGCTGACATTGAGCTTAGTGCAGGCACTATAGAGTTTAAAGTGGCCTCGGAAGACTGGTCGACGGTGAACTTAGGTAATCCTAATGACGCTGCAACTAACGTAGTGACACCGGGCGAACCCAAAATCTTAGGAAGTAGCAACAATAACCTGATGATTGAAGTTTCTGAATCTGGGCTTTATGAATTTAGGGTTTCAGGACCTGATGGAAATGCGCCTTCGTTGACGGTGACAATGAAGTAGCATAGCCGTTATTATAGAAAAACCGCGACATTTCAGTTCGCGGTTTTTTTTGAGTGGCTTGGAAACTCACAATTTCAATTATCCTTATACTTTGCATTTATTGACTTGAAAGGCCTTGCTTTCTTAATGTTGTATCTATTTTGCAACATTCGGCCTTTGAAACTTGTTATTTTTCCGTGTCGAACTTTCGGTTAAATAAACTTACTTATTTTCAAAAGGTTGTGATGTTTCAAAATGGCAACACTCTAGAAAACTGCTTACGTTTTCAGGTATTAAATACTGAATATGCCCGTGTTGTTAAGCAAACTTGAGTTCGCTCTGAGCAACCAATAAGTAGAAAAACAAAATTGATGAAAGAAGAGAAAAAAGCTCAACATCATTTATCAATTTGTAACTCTATGAAAAACGGTGGTTTTGTACCCCTAAATTAGCCACTATTTGTAAACTTTGCACGTAACGTGCAATATTTTCAAAGAACTGGTCTGCTTTTTGCTGAATCTTTCACTGAGAGAACTACAATAAAGCGAGTGTCATGCAAGAGCTATTGGTTTAGGTAACATTATACTTGAGGCACAGGTTAAGCGGCTACGGTGTTAACTTAAAGTAAATGTATAAATATCTAAGCGTGTATAAAGTATCGATTTGCGCAGCATAAAGCTGCGGATACAAAATTCGAATATGCATGGGCTCAATTAAGTGATGGCTTATTGCTTATCAACACTAATTAATTTGTGATAAATGTTATAAAAAGATGCAAATTTGCGTAATTAGCACTAGATTAATGCGCAGTTAATACACTTTTAACTAAACTTAAGACTTTTTCTGCCTTCACAAGTAGAAGCTATTAAGATTACGTGGCACTATCACGACACAAAAATAAAATAACGCTAATAATAAAGTGCAAATAGCAAATCAGAGAGTTTCAATCGGGTTAATAAATCCCAAAAATCCAGTAAATGTTGCGTCGATTTTACGCGCTGCAGGCTGCTATGGCGTAGCCAGTGTATTTTATACTGGTCAACGTTATCGATTTGCCAAAGACTTTAACGCAGATACAAAGGCGTTTCACAAAGTTATACCAACAATTGGTGTGGAAAAATTGCGAGACGTGGTGCCCGAAGGCGCATCTGTCGTTGCGGTAGAGCTTGTAGAAGGTGCAACACCGCTGCCTTCGTTTGAACATCCAGACAATGCCTTTTATTTATTAGGCCCAGAAGATGGGAGTATTGGTGAAGAGACGTTGTCGTGGTGTGACCATGTTGTTTACGTGCCAACATACTCGTGTATGAATTTAGCTGCTACGGCAAATGTGCTGTTGTACGACCGTTTAGCTAAGTCTGATTATGTGCGTGGAGATGCATTAATTAGACAAAGTAGAGATACAAATAATAAAGCAAAAATTACTTAGAAATTAACTTAAGGCTGGAGTTACGACCAGGAAGTTACCCACAGGCCTAATAATAAATTTATATCAGGGGAGCTTTGCGTTGAATATGAGATCGATGAGCGCGGTTCGAGCGTTTAATGGCGCCGTGTCTAACAAACTAAATCAACTACCTCAAAAATTTTCGAGGGTCATTCCGAATCGTCTCTCACTTGAAGAGAGTATTTCTAGTTTCTTCTTTAGCCGTTACGAGCTTGTGATCGCTAACGAAGAAAGCGAAAAACAAGTGAGTTACAAAACACGTCACAAAGTTTATTGTGAAGAAATGAAATTCGAGCAAAAGAACGCTACAGCACTTGAAAAAGATAAGTTTGATGACAGGTCTATTAATTGTTATATCAAACATCTCCCTACCGGAGAATGTGCAGGTACGATAAGACTCGTACTGCCAACCGAAGCCGGGCTAGCGCTGCCATTAGAGGAAAAGTGTGCAGACGTAATTGGTGATGGTGCACTTTTACCTTCTAGTATGGCACCTCACAGTGTATGCGAAATATCTCGATTAGCTATTCCTAAAGAATTTAGAATGCGTCAATTGCGTTCAAGAATTTTACCCTCTGATAAATTAGAGAAGCTAAAGAAGAAGAAAAATGTTCCTTTCAACATTGAACATTTTCCGTATCTTTCTATTGCACTTTATCTTATGGCAACGAGTGTATGTTTACATTTAAATGTTAAACATGCCTATGTGCTAATGGAGCCGAAACTAGCAAGGCGGATGAAAGCATTTGGAATTAACTTCACTCCAGTAGGTGGTGCCATTGAGTTTAATGGTAAGCGCATGCCGTATAGACTTTCAACTCATGTGTTTTTAGAAGACCTTGCCAAGCCTTTAAAAGGCTTCCAAAGAACGATTAACTCGGAGCTGCAAAGTGCCCTTAAGGCAATTGGTAACCTTTGTGAGCCTCGTGTAAATAACACCATTAGGCCTCTGCGCATTGCTCACGCTGCGTGATGCTAGCACGTGCAATTAATACAATAGCCACCTTTTAAGGTGGCTATTTCATTTTTGAATACGTATGCATGTTTTTTAACAAACGGTTAACGCGTATCCTGTTGGCATAACTTACATTTTACTAATGAATTCAATGCCAAATTTTCATTCTCGATTTTGCCTCAAACCGCTAACTGTTGCTATGCTTGCTATTGGGTTATGTGCGTGCTCAGGGCCTTCATCTGTAAGTAACCAAAACGCTTCTGGTGCAGACTCAAGCCCCACATCGTCTAGTCAAAGCGATTCAGCAGAAATGTCAAATCTCAACAGCACAGAGCAAAGATTAGGTAAGCCGGTGGTTTACCAAGTTTTTACCCGCCTTTTTGGAAATCAGAATACGAAAAACCAACCTTGGGGTACGGTAGAGCAAAATGGTGTTGGCAAATTTAGCGACTTCACGCCCAAAGCGTTACAGGCGATTAAATCATTGGGTACTAGCCACATTTGGTTTACGGGTGTTCCTCATCACGCTGTGATCAACGACTATACCGATTATGGGATTTCAAATGATGATCCTGATGTTGTGAAAGGGCGCGCGGGTTCCCCATACGCAGTTAAAGATTATTACAACGTTAACCCTGATCTTGCCGACAACCCTGCAAAGCGCCTAGAGGAATTTGAAGCGCTTATTGCAAGAACGCATGAAGCAGGAATGAAAGTGATTATTGATATTGTACCTAATCATGTGGCACGTGATTACCAATCACTTTCTGCACCTGAAGGTGTTAACGACTTTGGCGAACTAGATGACACATCGGTTGAATATGCGCGAGATAACAACTTCTACTACGTGGTTGGTGAAGCATTTAAAGTTCCGTCAAGTAATGACTACGAACCGCTTGGTGGAGAAGAACACCCTCTAGCTGACGGTAAATTCGACGAGTTCCCAGCGAAATGGACGGGGAATGGCGCTAGGGCTGCTCAACCTGATATTAACGACTGGTACGAAACGGTAAAAGTAAATTACGGTGTCCGACCAGATGGCACCTACGATTTTCCAACGTTACCAGAGGAGTATAGTAACAAACCTTTTGAAGCTCATGCGGCGTTTTGGGAGGGGAAAGATGTTCCTGACTCGTGGTACAAGTTTAGAGATATTGCACATTATTGGATAGATAAAGGCGTGGATGGATTTCGCTACGATATGGCTGAAATGGTACCCGTTGAGTTTTGGTCATTTTTAAATAGTAGTATTAAAGAGAAAAATCCCAACGCGTTTCTTTTGGCCGAGGTTTATCAACCAGATAAATACCGTGCTTACATCCAAAAAGGAAAGATGGATTATCTGTACGATAAAGTAGGGTTCTACGATACGTTGAAAACCATAATGCAAGGGAAAGGTGAGGTTAGCGATCTTGTTGCTATTCATGATGAGATTAGCGATATCGCTCCTAATATGCTTCATTTCTTAGAAAACCATGACGAGCAGCGTATCGCAAGCCCTGATTTTGCAGGCAGTGCTGAAAAGGGGAAACCTGCGCTAGCCGTGAGTGCGCTTATAAGCGCTTCTCCAACACTACTGTATTTTGGTCAAGATGTGGGTGAAGACGGTAGTGAGGAAACGGGATTTGGCGATCCGACCCGAACTTCAATTTTTGACTATGTAGGCGTACCAGCACATCAACGCTTTATGAATGGCGGTGAATTTGATGGCGGGAAATCTACAGAACAAGAAAAAGCCTTACACACGTTTTATAAAGACGTGATGAATATCGCTGCGTCTCATAGTGCAGTAACAGGAAAGTACACAAGCCTGCACGCTCAAAATCTTAGTGTTGAAGGCTCGGCATATACTGAGAAGCAATTCGCATTTGTACGTGAAAAAGACGGTCACGGCCTGTTAGTAGTTGCTAATTTTAGTGATAACTCGACAGGCTCGATTGCATTAACGGTACCCGCAGATGTAGTGAAAAGTGACGCTGAGTCTCTGACTTTAAATCCTTTGCTATCGCACGAAAGCCTAACGCTTGAAAAAGGTCTCAATGGCTATAAAGCAACTTTGTCGCTTGAAGCGTTAGAAACCAAAGTCTTTTCTTATTAAGAAGGCACCGTAGAATTAACTCGAAACACCATGGTTTTTTACATGGTGTTTCGTGAATACGTATGCAGAGCGTTGGTCTGTTTCAGTGTGCGAGGTAGTATCTCATCAGTATCCTGCACTTAACGTATTTTTAACATGGGGTTGATGTGTCTAAACTTGAAAGCGTAAACAAAGCCACTAATCATTCTAGCGCAGGAATTCGAAAGCGCGCACTCCCAGTTCTTCTTAGCATTGCGGTTACATTGCCCGCTTTTTCCACCTATTCAGCTAATAACAATGACATTGATGTTTATCCACCGAACTGGTGGGCGGGCATGCAAAATAAAGACGTTGAGTTGATGATTCATGGTGAAGGCGTAGCGGATGATATTGTCTCTATCGTCAAAGGCGACGCTAAACTGCAGCAAATCAAGTCACTTGATAGTGAAAATTATCTTTTCATTACGCTAGATACATCTGAAGCAGCAGCACAAAATTTGGTGTTGCGGCTTAGTGATAATGACGGAACCTCACGAGAGATAAATTTTTCGCTACTTGAGCGAGAGAAAGGTTCAGCATTGCGTGAAGGGTTTGGCCCACGTGATGCAATTTATTTAATTGCACCTGACAGGTTTGCTAATGGTAGCCCCGAAAATGACAATGTAGAAGGCTACGCAGAATTAGCAGACCGTGACTTTAAAGGTGGGCGTCACGGTGGAGATATTCAGGGTATTGTCGAACACCTTGATTACATTAAAGACATGGGGTTCACACAAATTTGGACCATGCCCATGCTTGAAAATGCCATGGAGAAGTATAGCTACCATGGTTATTCCATGACCGATTACTATAAAATGGATCCTCGTTTTGGCTCTAACAACGAATTTATTGAACTAAGTTCAAAGGCGAAGGAGCATGGCATTGGCATCATCATGGATATGGTGCTTAACCATATCGGAAGTAATCACGTATGGATGAAAGATGCTCCTTCGAAAGATTGGATTAACAATAATGGCGAGTTTGTAGGAACAACGCATAAACGTGAGTCATTGCACGACCCTCACGCCATAGATAGTGATATTACAGGTTTTAGCGACGGTTGGTTTGTTCCAACTATGCCAGATTTAAACCAGCGCAATCCGCATTTGGCAAACTACCTCATTCAAAACGCGATTTGGTGGGTTGAAACTGCTGGGCTTAGCGGCATTCGTGTAGACACCTATTCGTATTCTGATAAAGCATTTTTAAGTCAATGGACAAACCGCTTAATGCGCGAATATCCAAACTTTAATATTGTTGGCGAAGAATGGTCGGTGAACCCTGCGATTACAGCTTACTGGCAGGCAACAAGCCATCGTCACGATGATTATGATAGCGCGTTACCTTCTGTAATGGATTTTCCGTTACAAGCATCAGTTGTTAAAGCACTAAGTTTTGATGAAAGCTGGAACTCTGGTTTTATAAGTGTTTATGACACACTGGCTACTGACTTTCTGTATGGCGCGCCAAACAACTTGGTTATATTCCCAGATAACCATGATATGAGCAGAATATTTACCGCATTAGACCATGACATTGAAAAATGGAACATGGCGATGACGCTATTTCTTACCACAAGAGGCATACCACAGGTTTTTTATGGTACTGAAATTTTGATGGGGAATGAGGGGAGTGACGACCACGGTATCATACGTTCTGATTTTCCAGGTGGTTGGCCATCAGATAACGACAAGAACGGGTTTACTGGAAAAGGGCTTACTTCTGAAGAAAGCTGGGCACAATCCCGTGTTAAAGCGCTTCTTGCATTACGCCAATCTCACCCGTGGTTATTTGAAGGCGAATTGAAGCACTATGCGCCCAAAGATGGTGTTTATACCTATTTTCGAGTGGCGAGTACTGACGAAGAAAACAAGCGCCGCGAAGCAAAGAAACAAAACGCGCAGTCTGAAAAAATTATGGTTATCTTAAATAAAAAATCGGTGGAATTGCCGCTAAGTTCATACGCAGAAATGCTAAGTTCACACGACACACTAAAGAGGGTGAGCGATGGAAAGATATTTAACACTTCAGATACGTTAAACTTACCAGCCATGTCTGCCAGTGTCTTCATTGTGCAATAACATTATTAATTACAGTAAAACAATAAATAGAGCAAAATATGCAAGCAACTCAACCACGCCTGTCTTTCTGGCAAATATGGAACGTCAGTTTTGGCTTTCTCGGTGTTCAATTTGGTTTTGCACTGCAAAACGCAAACGTAAGCCGAATACTGTCTGACCTAGGCGCAGACCTACATTCATTATCGCTATTTTGGCTTGTCGCACCAATAATGGGGCTAATCGTACAGCCTATTGTCGGTTCAGCATCCGATAGAACTTGGAACCGTTTGGGCCGACGCCGACCATTTATCCTAGCCGGTGCCATTGCCGCTGTGCTTGGTATGATTCTTCTACCAAACGCACCGATATTTGTAGCATTTTTAGCGCCAATGCTAATGGGGGCGTTGATGGTTGCCCTTATGGACGCTTCGTTTAACGTTTGCTTCCAACCTTTCCGTTCATTGGTTTCTGACATGGTGCCGCCATCTCAGCGCAATGTCGGGTATTCTATCCAATCACTACTTATTAATATTGGTGCGGTAATTGGCTCAATTCTACCGTTTGTACTGACCAACGTTATAGGCTTAGAAAATACTGCGCAAATGGGCGAGGTTGCACCCTCTGTGGTTTGGGCATTTTATATCGGTGCAACTGTGCTTTTAGGCACGGTAATTTGGACCGTCATTCGTACAAAAGAATACGCACCCGAAGAGTATAATCGTTATAAAGGGTTAACTAATGAGAGCCCTCTTGACAAAAAAGCGCCAAAAGCGCCGCTTAAACAGCGCTTAGGAGAGTTTTTCACGCTAGTGAAGGATATGCCAAAAACTATGAAGCAGTTGGCTGTAGTTCAGTTCTTCTCATGGTTTGCTTTGTTTATTATGTGGGTGTATACAACACCAGCTATTACACAACACATTTGGAATGTTGATAAACAGTGGTTTGACCCAGCATACATTGCCGCAGCGCCAATGGTTCCAGAAACAATCATCATGGCAAAAGGCGCGGCTGGCGATTGGGTAGGTATTTTGTTCGCTGCATACTCGGTGTTTGCTGCAATCTTCTCTATTTTCTTAGCCAAGCTAGCTGACAAATTTGGCCGTAAAACGGTATATGCAAGTTCTTTGGCTTTAGGTGGACTCAGCTACGTAAGCTTCTTACTGTTCCAAGACCTAACAATGGTAAACGTAAACTTACTTATCACCGAAGTTACAGTTCCGCTAGGCGCAGTTAAACTGCTTATTCCAATGATAGGCGTTGGTATTGCTTGGGCCGCAATACTTGCTATGCCTTATGCCATGCTTGCTGGCGCACTTCCGGCAAACAAGACTGGCGTTTACATGGGCATATTTAACTTTACCGTAGCTGCGCCGCAAATTGTGTCAGGCTTAACTGCCGGCTGGATCTTAAGTAGCGTGTTTGATAACGATGCAAAATACATCATTGTTGTTGCAGGTGTATCAATGCTTATTGGTGCAGTGTCAGTATTTTTTGTAAAAGAAACCGATAAATTAGAGCTTGAAGCGGCAGAAGGAGCTTAATATGTTATTTAATCGAACTACGATTGCACTTACTGTAGCCACAGTCTTATGCTCAGCGTGTTCAAGTACCGCAGACTCTAATGCAAGCAACCGAGCTCAAGTAACGGGAAATAGCAGTATAGTGGGTACTCAAACACCGTTTGCCAGTGAATCTGTTTACTTTGTTGTTACCGATCGCTTTGTAGATGGCGATGCGTCTAATAACCACGTGGACCAAGGTGGTGAGCACCCAACGTGGCAACTTCCGCTTGAAGGCCCAGAGGGTAAAAAAGCCTACGTCGGTTACATGGGGGGAGATTTAAAAGGTATTTTAGATAACGCCGAGTACATTAAGGATATGGGATTTACCGCTGTTTGGATGACTCCGGTTCACGATAACCCCGACTATGCCTTTAATGGTGATGAACCCATTACTTACGGTGGCGCATTTAAAGATGGTGGTAAAACGGGTTATCACGGGTACTGGGCTACAAATTTTTATAAAGCGGATGAGCACCTTATTAGCGAAGATTTAAGCGTTAGCGACTACACCGCGAAAATGCGTGAACACGGCCTAAAATCGGTGTTTGATATAGTAGCTAACCATGGAACACCCAGCTTTACAATGGAAAAAGATTTACCGGGATACGGTGAGCTTTACGATAAAGAAGGGAATCTTGTTGCCGATCATCAAAATTTGGCACCTGAAGAATTAGACCCGGAAAATAACCCACTTCACGCGTTTTTTCATAACTACCCAGATTTGGTAAAGCTGTCGAACCTTGACGATGAAAACCCTGCGGTACGTGATTACCTTATCAATAGCTACTTGCATTGGATTTCACAAGGTGCAGATGCATTCAGAATCGACACTATTAGGCATGTACCTCATTCGTTTTGGCGCGAAGCATCTGATCGAATTCGCGCACAAAACCCAGACTTCTTTATGTTTGGCGAAGCCTTTGATTACGAGGCTAATAATATCGCTCAACATACGTTGGAAAAAAATGGTGGTGTGAGCGTTTTAGATTTTCCAATGCAAAAAGCGATGGTCAGTGTATTCGAAAAGCCGCTTGAGAGCGACTTTGCAGATTTAGAGAAGGTACTTCACCTTACTCATGGGCCTTATAAAAACCCCTATGAACTGACAACGTTTTACGACAATCATGATATGGCACGTATAAACGCAACCGATAACGGCTTTATTAATGCGCACAACTGGTTGTTTACTGTAAGAGGAATCCCAGTTGTGTATATGGGGTCTGAAATTGGGTATATGCGCGGCACGGCTGAACATGCGGGCAACCGAAATTACGTGGGCCAAGAGCGTCTTAATAAAGCAAAAACGCATCCCATACAGCAAGCCTTAACGAAAATTGCGAATGTACGTAAAAATACAGTGGCACTGCAGCGCGGTGTTCAGGTTAACCTTGAACTAGAAGGGCATAGCGCGGCTTTTTATCGTGTAGTGGACACCAATGATGCGCAACAAACTGCGTTAGTTTTACTGAACAAAGGTGAAAGTGCGCAGTCTTTTGAAGTTAACGAGTTTATGCAGTCTGGTCAGTGGGTTGAGCAGTTGTCTGGTCAAACCGTAAATATCGCAAACGACGGGGCGTTAACTGCAACCGTAGCACCGAATGGTGTACAAGTTTGGGTTCGCGAAGGAAAAGTGAGTAATTCTGCTTTACGCGCTCAAATTGAATATCAGCTTGCTCGTCAATAAAAGCGATGTTGTAAGGGTAGGTAGCGTTAAAATAAATTGAACAGAACGCCTCCAGTTAAAACGACGATTAAATTAAAAAGCCCCGAAGCTTAGCTTACGGGGCTTTTTAATATTTGAAATGCTGACGAAAGCGAATTCTTAAGACTTCAGGTTATTCACTACCGCAAGACTGACGAATAATCACATCAGCTGGCATTAGGTAGTCTTGAACTTCTTCATTATTGATGGCTTTCAACAACGTATTAACTAACAGTTCACCAGCCAGTTTAGTGTTTTGCTGAACCGTGGTAAGTGAAGGGGTGGTGTAGGCAGACACAGCAATGTTGTCATAGCCAACAACTGCGACATCATCGGGTACATTCACTTTGGCCTGTCTTAACGCACGTAAAACCCCCATGGCAATAAGGTCGGATGCACACACAATCGCTTGCGGTAGCTCGCCACTTTGAAGCAGTGATTTAACCGCTTCAGAGCCCGCGTCTTCAGTTGAATTGGCGTTGCGCTGCACGCTTGATTTATCAAGCCCATGAGATTGAAGGGTTTCGAAGTATCCGTTGAAACGCGCTTTAAACTCTGGTGCGTGGTCTCCATTGTCACCAATAAACGCAAATGAAGATTTCCCAAGACTGATCAGATGTTCAGTAATGCTTTGACCGCCCTGGTAATTGTCGCAACCAATGCTTACACCGGGATGAGCTTCATCTGGCGCTCCCCATCGAACAAAATGTGTGCCTTGAGATTCTAGCTGGGCTACTTTGTTCTGATAGTCAGTGTAGTCACCATAACCTAACAATATAATTCCATCGGCCTTGTTCGAGTCTTCGTATTCAGCATGCCAATCATCATCTAAGTTTTGAAATGAAACTAACAGATCATAATTCGCGTGCGCGCAGGCGCGAGTAATACTACCAAGCATCGCAAGGAAAAACGGATTAATCATCGAGTCATCAGACGTTGGGTCTTCAAACAAGAGTAGGGCAATTGTGCTGCTCTTTTGTTTTCTCAAATTACTGGCGTTCTTATCGACTTTGTAATTGAGTTCCCTGGCAATACGCTGAACGCGGTCACGGGTTTCCTGATTAACAAGCGGACTATTATTTAAAGCCCTTGATACCGTTGATTGTGAAACCCCTGCCAAATGGGCAATATCAAAAGAGGTTGCTTTTTCTTTCATAAACACCATGTTTTGCTGCTACGACAATGTTGTCGCGACTTTAGATTACCATAATTTTCAATTAACGCGTGTATTTTGCGTGCGCTTAATGGGGCTAGCCTCTTAAAGTTATACAATTGTTAGCACAGCGCTGGTTGTTTATTACAAATGTTTATTGTCAAAAGAAGACTAAATAGTTGGATCGTCGCTAATTCAACCACTTGTTAGGCTTCTTTGAATAAAACATGGTTGAACCAATTGTGACAGTGTTATACTCAATGCGATTTTTGAAATATTACGTGCATAAGGGGAACATGCGAATGGCCGAGACTGAGCACCGTCCGACCAATTTTATCCGTCAAATTATAGATAAAGACCTATCTAGTGGTCTGCATGACGCTATCAAAACTCGGTTCCCACCAGAGCCGAACGGTTTTCTTCACATAGGCCATGCTAAGTCTATTTGTTTGAATTTTGGGATTGCACAAGACTACACAGGTACGTGCAACCTGCGTTTTGACGACACGAATCCAGCAAAAGAAGACATTACTTACGTTAACTCTATTAAAGAAGACGTGCAGTGGCTTGGTTTTACTTGGGACGGAGAAGCGCGCTATTCATCAAACTACTTTGACCAATTACACGCTTATGCTGTTGAACTTATTGAAAAAGGGTTAGCATACGTCGACTTTTCTGCGCAGGAAGTGATGCGTGAAATGCGCGGTACGTTGAAAGAGCCTGGTCAAAATAGCCCTTATCGCGATACGGATGTTGAAACAAACCTTCGCGAGTTTGCCAAGATGACGGCAGGCGATTACAAAGAAGGCGAATGCAGCTTACGCGCAAAGATAGACATGACGTCACCTTTCATGTGCATGCGCGACCCGGTTATCTACCGAGTGAAGCACGCTCATCACCATCAAACAGGTGATAAGTGGTGTGTCTATCCAATGTACGATTTTACCCACTGCATTTCAGATGCGATTGAGGGAATTACGCACTCGCTGTGTACATTAGAGTTTCAAGACAACCGTCGTCTATATGACTGGGTTATTGAGAATATTTCTATTGAATGCACACCGCGTCAGTACGAGTTTTCTCGCTTAAACCTGGAATATACTGTATTGAGCAAACGTCGCTTAATTCAATTGGTTGAAGAGAACCATGTAAGCGGTTGGGATGACCCGCGTATGCCTACTATTGCAGGCCTACGCCGCCGCGGCTACACACCTGGCTCAATCGTTGAATTTTGTAAGCGTATTGGCGTAACCAAAATGGACAACATGGTTGAAATGTCTATGTTGGAAGCCTGCATTCGCGACGACCTTAACGCCAATGCTCCGCGTGCAATGGCCGTGTTAGACCCCATAAAACTCGTTATTGAAAACTATGATGAAGGCAAGACTGAAACCTTAGTTGCTCCTAATCATCCTAACGATGAAAGCATGGGTACGCGTAACATCGGCTTTAGTCGAGAAGTGTACATTGAAGCCGAAGATTTCCGCGAGTCAGCGAATAAGAAATTCAAGCGTTTGGTGTTAGATAAAGAAGTACGTCTTCGAAACGCCTATGTGGTTAAAGCAAATCGCGTAGAAAAAGATGAGGCTGGCAACGTCACCACGGTTTACTGTACGTACGATCCTGAAACGTTGGGTAAAGACCCGGCCGATGGACGTAAAGTGAAAGGTGTTATTCATTGGGTTGACGCAGCGACAGCGCAAGCTGCAGAGTTTAGGCTTTACGACCGCTTGTTTAACGTGCCGAATCCTGCAGCTGAAGAAAACTTCACTGACGCAATTAATCCGGAATCGCTAGAAACTAAGCAAGGCTGGGTAGAAGCTGGTCTGGTTAATAATGTTCCGGAAGTCGGTGCATGGCAGTTCGAGCGCACTGGCTATTTCTGTGTAGATAACGACAGTTCAGAAAGCAAACCAGTATTTAATCGTACTGTTGGGCTAAGAGATACGTGGGCCAAAATAGGCGAGTAACCTATCTTTAAAGAGTCCAAATGTGAAAAAACCGCTTAAGGGAACTTAAGCGGTTTTTTTATTTGTGTATCAGAATTGTATTGGCAAATTCAAATAGTTATTTTTTTGGCTGGCAGTCTAGCGACTGACCGTTCACATCGATACTGTCATTACCCATTAAATACAGATACATAGGCATGATGTCAGCCGGTGTTTTTAGCGTTTCTGGGTTTTCTGCAGGAAATGCTTGTGCACGCATATGTGTACGAGTGCCGCCTGGATTGATGCAGTTAAAGCGCAATGACTTGTTTTGGTATTCGTCGGCAAGCGTTTGCATAACGCCTTCCGTTGCAAACTTAGATACCGCATAGGTTCCCCAAAAAGCTCGACCTTTTCTGCCGACGCTAGACGTTGTAAAAACAATAGAAGCGTTTTCGGCCTTTTCTAGGGCAGGGATGAGCGCTTGCGTCATAAAGACCATACCGTTTAGGTTTGTTTGCATGACATCTTGCCATTCTTGCGCATCAATGTCTTTAAATGCGCTTAAATGCCCTAGAATGCTAGCATTGTGCAGAACACCGTCTAGTCGACCAAATTGATCAATAATGGTTTGGGTCATTTGCTGATAATGAGAGGGCGTTGCGCCTTTAATATCTAACGGAACAATTGCTGGCTCTTGGCCACCAGCAGCAACAATTTCATCGTATACGGTTTCTAGTTTCGACACCGTTCTACCAAGCAAAATGCATATAGCACCGTGAGCAGCATACGTTTTTGCGGCCTGTGCACCAATGCCATCGCCGGCACCGGTGATTAAAATAACTTTGTCTCGCAACAAATCCGCTGGTGCGTTGTAATCGTTCATTGTATTCCTTTAAAAGGTTTATTTAATCGCGATAATAAGGACCAAATGCCCTTAGGCTAATTATGACTGCAGATCATACTCAGCCTGACTCACAAGTAAAACATTGAATGCAAAAATCTTTAAACGTAAAAAAAGTTAACAAAAGTAGTTAACAAAACTTTGCAAAGTTGCAACAAAGTCAATAAGATTGAGGTAGATACAACTGGTCTAACATGTTTAAAACGACACACTACGCCTGAAAGCCAGGGTAGGCGAAGCTAATTTTATAAAGAGCAAAGTTTTAGACACAGAATAACAACAATGCTTGTAGGGAGTAGAGATGAGAAAACTCGTATTAAGTTCCAGTGTGGCCCTTGCGCTGGGTCTAGCAGGCTGTGGTGGCTCCGATGAAACCCTTTCCGACATTCAAGCCGAAACAGAAGTCCAAACACCATTTTCACGAATCGTTTTCGATCCAGCTGGTGGTAACTTAAACATTCCAAACGACCTTCTAATGCTTCCGGGCGATGATGGTTTCTTCGATTACACATTAAATATTCCAGTTGCTGATCCTACAGATTTCAGCGACCCACAAAACGCACTTAACGTGTTAGATGGATGGTCTACTCAACATCCATTCGTTATCAACGTAGAAACGCCAGCTGGCGCATCGCTGGATGAAAGCTCTCTTGCATCTGGAGTCCTGTTGTTCGAGGCAACACTTGGTCTTGATCAAAGCGACCCAGACTGTGCACAAATTACTACACCTTCAGCAGGCTGTAAGCTTGGCGATCAGTTAACCTTTGGTGTTGATTACGTATTAAGCCTTGCAGACAGTAACACCATTACGTTTGTACCATTGAAGCCGCTGAAAGCTGCTCAAGGGTATATGCTTGTGATGACTACTGACTTAAAAGATTCTTCTGGGAAATCAGTTCAAGGCTCGACCACGTGGGATTTAGTAAGACAAGATATCAACACGAACCCCTTGTCTAGCGATGCTCAGTTGCAAATTCAAGGTTTAGTTAATTCACTGGTTAACCCGGTGATTGGTGCTGGATTTGCGCGTGAGGACATCACCTACGTATCAGCATTTACGACACAGTCTGTTGCTAATTCTTTAGACACCATCAAAAAGGTAATGATTGGTACCTTTGCACAACTTGCTGCAGTTGGCGATCCATCTGCTCCAACAGCCTTACCTGCTATTACCGTAAGCGACGTTGCTGCAGCACCAAATGCTATGGAAGCAATCGGGTTGGTGAATTCTACAGTTGTTGCAGGGGCGGTTGAACAAGGTAAACAAGGTTTACCTGACAACGTTCAAGCTGCAATTGACGCAACTGATTTCAGCGCGTTAGAAACTTGTGCAGGTCTTGCCGGCACAGCCTCTGGTCAGTTAGCTGCCCAGTGGGGTGGGTTAAATGATTTTGCGGTAGGTGTTTCTACAGCAATTTTAACGCAAGTAGGGCCGTTTTGTGCAGCGCAGCGATATGAAGGTAATATCGCACTACCATACTTCCTAGGTGTTCCTAGTGCCGAAAATCCACTAGCACCGGTAAATGAGTTCTGGACAGCAGCATGTGACAGCGGGATTGTCTTAGCGGGTGCACCACAAGAACTACTGGCAGATGCAGACCCAGGTCCAAATGCACAGCTGTGCTCAACGCTTGGTCTTGCTGACGTTCGTATTAACGGTGAAATGTTAGACAGCGCGAGAAATATTACTAAGTTTAACCCATACCCTCAGCCTACAGGCGGAAATATGGGAACCGAAACGCTAGACGTTCAGGTAACTATTCCTGACCCAGCAATCGCGGGCGCTTTGGGCTTCTCTGTTAGCATGCCTGAGGCGGGGTGGCCAGTGGTAATTCTAGCGCACGGCATTACGAGCAAAAAAGAAGATATGCTAGCAATTACTGGTGCGTTATCTCTGGCAGGTATTGCGTCTGTCGCGATTGACCAGCCTTTACACGGTAGCCGTGGTTTTGACTTAAACGGTGACGGTACAGACGAAATTAATGCTACTACGGTAACCGCTGTTCATTATATGAACTTACAAAGCCTTCCGACTGCACGAGACAATTTGCGTCAAAGCGTTTCCGACTTATTAGGCTTGCGCTTAGGCCTAAATGCGGTTGTTGATACAACGGCGTCACAAAACGTTAAGTTCGATATGAGCCGTGTGTCTATTATGGGTGTTTCGTTAGGTGCAATCACAGGCGGCAACTTTGCTGCTGTGGCGAATACTTCTATGGGTGGTGATTTAGCTGCACTTGACGGTATGTTCGCTGTTAAGCAAGCGTCACTTGAATCGCCTGGAGGCGGTGTAGCACAGTTCTTGTTAGAGTCGGCGGCATTTGGCCCACTTATTAAAGGCTTGCTACTATCTCAAGCGTCTGAAGACTTCGTTGCATTGCTTAATCAGCTTTATGACACAACTGACGTTAGTGAAGAGCAACTTCGAAATGCCGTTAGTATTTTTGAAGATAACCTAACCGCTGAACAAGCAGCTGCCGTAAACGCTGTATTTGCTGAGTTTGCGTTCGCAGCGCAGACTGTTATGGACGCCGGTGACCCGACTAACTACGCACAAACGCTAGGTAGCAATACACCTGTTCATATGATGACGGTTGTAGGTGACGGAAGCGAAGAGAACTTGCCAGACCAAGTAATCCCAGTTTCTACCGTGCTACCATTAGCAGGTCAGTTACCATTAGCTGCAACTATTGGACTAGAGCAAGTAACAACCACGCAAGGGCCAGGTGCTGACCCTGTTAGCGGTATTGTGTTGTTTAATAGCGGCGCTCATGCTTCTAGCTTAAGCCCGGCTGCGAGTGCAGCGGTAACCACTGAAATGCAAAAACAAGTGGCCGGTTACATTGCTTCAGATGCGTTGGTTCTGCCAATTGAAGATGAGAGTGTTGTAGCTAACTAAGTATTACGCTTAAGCACACGCGTTGAATCGCGTTACGAGAAATATTAAAAGCCGACGGTCTCGTCGGCTTTTTTGTATCAAAAATATAATGTTGTTTGAATGTTGATGGTTGTTAATGTAGTGTAAATCGAGGTCGGATCTGTACATCAGCACACTTTCAAAACACTATTCAAAATACATGTGCTAAAGGGGAATTCGCCATTTTCATTCATCATTAGGGATCATTCAAGATGATTAACACAAACACGTTCACCGCTAAACGGACATTAATTGCATTAACTCTTTCAGCACTCTTAAGCGCATGTGGAGGCAACGATAACGACTTTTCAAATGTAGACCAACCAGCACCAACGACGCCCACAACACCTGAACCCACTCCAACGCCCATTCCATCATTTTCACCAACCGGCACTTTGTCTGCAGATATCACATGGACAACCTATGGTGTGCCCCACGTTAAAGCTGACAACTTGGAAAGTATGGCTTATGGCGTTGGATATGCTTTTGCTAGAGATAACCTGTGTGTACTGGCAGACCAAATCGTAAAATATAATTCAGAGCGGGCGAAATATTTCGGCCCAGACATGGTACTTGGAAGCGGAGATTCAGAGCACCTTATCAATGACTTTGGTTTTCTTACATTAGGCATTAGAGAACTGGCAGAAGAAAACCTTCCTCTGCTATCTGACAATGCACAAGCTATGTATCAAGGTTACACCGCGGGTTACAATCGTTATCTAAATGAAACTCCTGTCGACGAGCAAGATCAAAGCTGTGCCGGACAACCATGGGTTACAGAAATAGACAGTGTCGATTTGCTCACTTATTCACTTGGTGTTGCTCTTCTTCCAGGGGCTGCAAACTTTTTAGGCCCCATGTTTTTAGCGGCGCCCGAAGGTGAAAGTTATTTACCGACACCAGCCAGTACTTCAAATGAAGTCGCAGCTTCTTTCAAAATTGCTCCTTCAGTTTCTTTGCCTGACAGAAACCCACAAGAAATGGGCTCAAATGGGTGGGGTTTAGGTAGTGACAAAACTACTAACGGAAAAGGTATGGTATTGGGGAACCCACATTTTCCACACACCGGAAATTTGCGCTTTTGGAATTTTCACGCTGAAGTACCGGGTCACCTAAACGTTACCGGCGGCTCGTTGATGGGCTTACCGGGTGCGGTAAATATTGGGTTTAATGAAAACGTTGCGTGGACACACACATTTTCGACTGCCGAGCATTTTGTAGTTTATCAACTTACTCTCGATGAAAATGATGACGCCGGCCTTACTCACTTAGTCGATGGTAATAGACGAACAATTTATGAAAAACCTCTGCAAATTGACGTTGCGGTAGGTGGCGGGCAAACCATTAAACTTAATAAAACAGCCTATTACACCAACTACGGCCCCATGATCGAAATTCCTGGGAATTTTGATTGGAACAGTACTAATGCGTTCGCCATAAAAGATGCTAACTTGCCAAACTTCGATATTGTAGACCACTGGCTAGCTATGAATATGGCAACGTCAATGGACGAGTTTAAGCAAGCGTTTAAAGATTACGATGGCGTGATTTTTAATAACACCATGGCAGCATCTAGTGACGGTCAGGTTTTTTATATTGATGATTCGACTGTACCAAATTTGACTGAGACCGCTATTGAGCAATTAACCAATAACCCTTTGCTGATACAAACCAAAGCGGCTGCAGGTTTCACCGTTTTGCCGGGCAATATTTCTCAATTCGACTTTGAAGGCCCAGTTCCTTATGAAGAGGCACCAAAGTATGAAGGTACAGATTCAGTTCAAAATTCTAATGACAGTTATTGGCTAACTAACTTAAATTCGCCCATTGTAGTAAGCAACCCGCTTTATGGAAATGTAGATAATCAGCAAACGTTGCGCTCTCGCATGGGTCAACAATTTATCGAAAACGAAGCGGGAAGTGACGGTACTTTCACGCCACAGGAAGTAGAGGCTTTACTGCTTAATAACCGTAGTTACTTAGCAGAAGATATTTTACCTTCACTGCTTGCCTTGTGTGCGGCGCAAGGTAGCACCCCAGTAGATGTAGACGGTACCGACGTTGACGTCTCTCAAGCTTGTAGCGCGCTGGAAGACTGGGATGGCACTATGAACCTCACCAGCACAGGTGCTCATGTTTTCAGAGAGTTTGCTTTTCAGTTTAATCAGGCTCCGCAGTGGGAAACACCGTTTTCGCTTGAATCCCCCGTTACTACGCCATCAGGTTTAGTACAAAATGACACAACCCTAGAGCAGCTAGCGCGCGCGACGCAGATAGTTGAACAAGCGGGTGTAGCGTTTGATGCGCCGCTTGGCGAGGTTCAGTTTGTTGAGCGAAGTCTGCCTGATGGCTCAGCCTCTGGTATAAAATTACCATGGGCAGGAGCGCATAATATTGAAGGTGGTTTTAACGTATTTGACGTTATTCGAAACAGAAACGGCACATTGCTTCCACGTCATACTTACACCCCTATAAGCAATGAGACTATCATGAGTGCTGAAGCTGAAGGCTATCATATTAACTATGGTACAAGCTGGGCCATGGTAATTAATTTCACCGACGAAGGTCCAAAAAGCCGTGGTATTTTGACTTACTCACAGTCACGCAAATATGGCAGTGAGCATTTCCTTGACCAAACTCAGCTTTATTCAACTCAGCCTACGCTAAGGGATATCTATTTCACTCCGGAAGAGATAGAAGCCAACAAGGTAGAGCAAGTTACACTATCGTCAGAATAAGTTGAGGCTGGTATTATAACGTGATTGAATCAGCGGCTTTACCTTCTCAAAAGGTAGTGCCGCTATTTACGTTAAGGGCGAAAATAAAGGTTAGCCCGTTTATTTTACTAGGAGTAAAGTTTGGAGTTTTTGTACGAATACGGTTTGTTTGTTGCTAAGGCAGTAACACTTGTTATCGCTTTCGTGGTAGTTGTTTCAACTATTGTCGGTGTAGCAAGTAAGCAAAAGCAGGGGAAAGGGCAGCTTGAAATCGTGTCTATTTCCGAACAATTAAAAGACATAACTAATTATGCTAAACAAGTGTTGTTGGACAAAAACGCGCTGAAGAAGTTGGCAAAAGAGCAAAAAAAAGAAGAAAAGGCTAAAAGCAAGGCTAAAGAGCAAGATGGAGAATCTAAAAAGTCTCGCTTATACGTTATTGACTTTAAAGGCTCAATGGATGCACACGAAGTAGAGCATTTACGTGAAGAGGTCACTGCTATTCTTTGTGTCGCAAACACAGAAGATGAAGTTCTGGTTCGTCTTGAAAGTGGCGGCGGTGTCGTGCACGGATATGGGCTTGCAGCTTCGCAACTCCAGCGAATTAAAGAAAAAGGCCTAACGTTAACAATAGCCGTAGATAAGGTGGCGGCAAGTGGCGGATATATGATGGCTTGTGTCGCAGACAAGTTACTTGCTTCCCAGTTTGCGTACATCGGTAGTATTGGGGTGTTGGCGCAACTTCCTAATTTCAATAAGCTTTTAAAGAAAAACGACATTGAATTTGAGCAGCACACAGCAGGTGAGTTTAAGCGTACGTTAACCGTTTTCGGTGAAAATAATGACGAAGGGCGCGCTAAATTTAAAGAAGAAATAGAAGAAATTCATGTGCTATTTAAAGACTTCGTTCAAAGTCAACGCCCAGAAATGGACATTGACACGGTAGCTACTGGTGAATACTGGCCAGGGGTGAAAGCCAAATCGCTAGGGCTCATCGACGATATTACAACTTCAGATGATTATATTCTTTCTCACTATCCTGCGCGTGAAATCTTTAGCGTAAAATACTCTGTGAAAAAGAACGTTGCTGAAAAATTAGGAATGTCAGCCGCGAACGTAGTTGAACGTGTTTTTATGAAATCAATGAGCAAAATGCGTCACTGGTTCTAAGGTAAGCAAAGCGTCTGTGATTGTTAAGTGGTAAATTCAGCAGTTTACATGAGTCCAGACGCTAGTTAAGTTTTCAACCTAACAAAAGATAATAAAAAGAATATGGCACGGCACACTAAAACCGATATATTGGATGCGGCAGAGTATTTGTTTTCCCAAGGTGGGTTTACTCAAACTTCAATGCGAGAAATTACGGCTAAAGCGGAAGTTAACTTAGCATCAGTAAATTACCATTTCGGCAGTAAAAAGAATCTTATTCAAGCTGTGTTTAAGCGATATTTTGACCATCTCATGCCACAAGTGAAATCGTGCTTAGCTTCATTACCCCCAATAAAGGGAGCTAATGGAGTAGAGCAACTGCTTTATTCACTTATACCTCCAATGTTGAATCTTAACGATGTCTCTACGCATGGAACGGCAACGTTCGTAAAGTTGTTAGGACGCGGTTATAACGAAACTCAGGGGCACTTGCGAAAGTTTATTATGAACGATTACGGGGATTGTATAAGAGCACTGGTTAATGCTATTAGAGGCTGTCTTCCTGAATTGCCCGAAGAAGAATTGTTTTGGCGTTTACACTTCGCAATGGGAAGTTTTGTTTTTTCAATGGCGTCGAGTCAAGCGCTGACAGAGATTGCTGAATCTGACTTTCACAAACACGTAGATATTGAAGAGGTGATTCATCATCTCGTACCTTTCGTCGCACAGGGCTTGGCAGGTAATAGAGCATTCGCCAATATGAGCGTTTAAACAAAATCAAAGTCTTCGATAACGTTTAAAATCTGTAGCAAGGATAGACCGAAGGCTTAGCACAGCGCACTAACCAAAAAGTTGAAATGTTACGCTATGTAAGCCTTATGGGGGCGAGTGAACCATCGCTAATCAACTATCTTGGTAGTGTTGCGCCTGGGGCTTCTTCGCTTAGCTTCTCTGCCCAAAACTGTTTTACAGAAAAGCCTGCTTTGCTCGACTTAGCACCTTGTTTCTTAGTCGGTTTAGACACAGATTTCGCTTTTGTTGCCGTCTCTTTTTTTGCAGCAGCGCCCGACGATTTAGAATTTAGTGATGCGATCATTTCTTGAAGCTGTGTTAAGCGCATATTTTTACCGCCATCAACGCTATACCAACCGCTCTTACTTTCAATAGAAGGCGCTTTGCCATTAGCTTTCTTATAGGCTTCAGTAAAAGCTGCTAGTACTTCGTCTTTGTCTAAATTTGCCATGTTATTTTGCTCTTTGTCTTGTTAATTCAACAAACGAATTATCATCTTATGCTGTGCAGTCACATTATTTAGAATGACTGCGAAGTGCTATGACAAAACAGGCGAGAAGCTTAATAAAAAATTATACGCACACGCCGCTTAAGATTGTCGAATAACAGGTATAATGATAGGTGTTCGCGCCTTTTTATAACGTTTTTTAAACAAATTGTCTAACTTTCAACCGGAGGATGTGTGTCTATTACAAACCTTGAACTACTTAACTATCTAGATGGAATGCTAAGGGTTAATGAAATCAGTGACTATTGCCCTAATGGTTTACAGGTAGAAGGCACCAGTAAAATAAAGAAAATCGTTACAGGCGTTACCGCATCGCAAGCGCTAGTAGACGCTGCAATAGAAGCGCAAGCAGACGCACTGATAGTTCACCATGGCTATTTTTGGAAAGGTGAGTCTCAGGTTATCACTGGAATGAAAAGGCGCAGACTTTCTGCACTTCTGTCAAACGACATTAATTTATACGCTTACCACCTACCGTTAGACGTTCACCCTGAATTTGGCAATAACCGCCAACTAGCCTCATTACTAAACATTCAAAATGTAAGTGCTGTCTCTGGTGTTAAGCCAGTTGGCGTGGTTATGCAAGGTAATTTGGGAAAGGAAACTGACGGAGCTTCACTACAATCTCAACTGCAAAGTATTCTTGGTAGAGCAGTGTTACTTGAAGGGCCCGAGACCAAGCCTATTTCAACACTAGCTTGGTGCACAGGTGGGGGACAGGGCTTTATAGAGCAAGCCGTTGAATTGGGAGTTGATGCGTTTATTACTGGTGAAGTCTCTGAGCAAACGGTTCATACAGCCAGAGAAATGGGTATTACTTTTATTGCGGCAGGTCATCATGCGACAGAGCGATATGGTGTGAAATCTTTAGGTGAACATATTGCTCAGCATTTCAACGTGTCTGTTGAATTTGTTGATATCGATAATCCTGCTTAACGGCGAATAAAGGTATGAACAACGATCGTATCTTCGATGGTATCGCGGAAAAGTTTTCAAATAATATTTATGGCACTACAAAAGGAAAGCTAAGACACACTTTGTTGTGTGATGTTCTTGCTCCTTATTTAGATAAACCTGTTCGTGCAATTGAAATTGGAGGCGGTACGGGGGTGATGACAGCTCACATCGCTTCACTAGGACATTCCGTTGTACTTACCGACGCCTCAAAAGACGTGTTGATGCAGGCATCAAGTTTGTTTGAAAGCATGGACTTAGCTAACGTAGACAACATTGAGGTAAGACATCAGTATTTACAGTCAATTGAGGATTTAGCTGAATTCGACTTAGTGATATGTCATGCAGTACTAGAGTGGCTTGATGCGCCGTTTGAGGCCATTGACTTCATTTACCAAAATATGAAACAAGGTGCGCGCTTAAGTCTTAGCTTTTTTAATCAAGATGCGAATCTATTTGCAAATGCCATCTATGGTAATTTTGATTACATAGCGAAGGGCATGAAGGTTAAAAAACAAGTTCGGCTTAATCCAAAACAGCCGCTAAGCGCAATACGCGTTGTAGAGCATTGTGAATCGCTAGGGTTTACTGTGCTAGATAAGGCGGGAATACGCTGCTTCCACGACTACATGCGCGATATTTCCCACCAAAATAGCAAGTTCGACGACTTATTGGCACTAGAGCGGCAATACCATAAGCAAGCACCTTACTTATGGCTTGGAAAGTACTTCCAGTTGATTTTAGAGAAAGCTTTGAATGAATAAACATGCCCAACTTCGTATTTTGAATTGAAGCCCATTACAAACAATAGGGTTTGTCGAAATACGCTGTTGGATAACGCTTAGTAATCTTTTTATAAATACTGTAAAAACATTAAGTAATGTTTTTACCATCCATGATATTTCTAAGCGTAATTGCAGCAATCTCTTCTAAGGCTTCTTGTGTAAAAAAGCCTTGGTGGCCGGTTATTACGACATTGGGGAAGGTTGTTAACCTTTGAAAGACATCATCTTGAATAATGTCATGTGAGTGATCGGTAAAGAATAACTCCGACTCTCTTTCATAAACATCTAGTCCCAAATAGCCTATTTTCTTTGATTTAAGTGCTTTGATAATGGCACTGTCGTCAACGAGACCACCCCTTGATGTATTAATAAGCATGACGCCATCGGGCATCTTATCAATACTGTCAGCGTTAATGATATGGTGACTTTGTTCATTTAAAGGGCAGTGTAGTGTAATGATTATGCTTTCCTCCAACAGGGTATCAAGAGAAACATAATGCGCACCCAAATCAGTAATTGCCTTATCTTCATACGGGTCGAAACACAGTACGTTACAGCCAAAACCTAGCAGAATACGAATGACTGCCTTACCTATTTTACCCGTACCAATGACGCCAACTGTTTTTCCATGCAAAGTGAAACCCATTAAACCTTGAAGGTTGAAGTTTCCTTCACGTACTCGGTTATAAGCCTTATGGGTTTTGCGATTCAAGGTAAGGATTAGCGCAAGTGTGTGTTCAGCAACAGTCTCAGGACTGTAGGCAGGCACACGGCTTACTGTAATATCAGCATTTTTCGCTGCATCGATATCAACATTGTTAAAGCCCGCGCAACGAAGCGCAATATGTTTTACACCACAGTGCCTAAGAGCGTCGACTGTCGAGGCGCTGACATCGTCATTTACAAAAACAACGATATCAGTAAAGCCATTACAGCTCGCGGCGGTAGATGGGTTTAGTGGGTGGTCGAAAAAAGTTGCGTTAATGGAATGAGGTGAATCTTCATTTAGCGCATCAATTAACGAAACATAAACGCTCTGTTCGTATGGACGTGTACTAAAAAACGCAACATTTTTCTTGTAGCTAACGTTGTGTTCACTATCTATCTTCTCACTGTTTTTAATGTTCATCTCAATGACCACTTTTTCTATAAACTGTAATTAGAACTTAATAGAGGTAGAGCTGCATAGATTAGACTCAGATCAACAAAACCTAAGACAAGAACACAACCTATGTTTAACTGTCGTTAAGAAGCTTCGCAATATCTTTTTCAATTGCTGAAGGGGTAACAGTTGGAGCATAGCGTTTAAGCACTTTACCTTGAGCGTTCACTAGGAACTTAGTGAAGTTCCATTTAATACGTTTTGTGCCCAATAAGCCAGGCGCTTCATTTTTCAATGCTTCAAAAAGTGGATTCGCGTCAGGTCCATTTACGTTTGTTTTCTTGAAAAGGGGGAAGGACACGCCGAAATTCAGGCTACAAAACTGTGCAATATCCTCGTCGCTGCCAGGCTCTTGATGACCAAATTGATCGCAAGGGAACCCCAATATTTCGAAGCCTTTGTCGCAGTATTTTTTATAAAGGGCTTCTAGTCCTTCATATTGTGGCGTAAAGCCACATTTGCTTGCAGTATTTACAATCAGAAGCACTTTTCCTTTATATTGTTCAAGCGTAGTTTGCTCGCCAGTATTTAGCGTAACGGGGTGCTGGTAGAGTTCCAAAGTGATTTTCCTATATTTTTGTTGTTGTTAAGTCTGTTACTCTTAAGTAATCCAAACATCTTTTTCAGTATCTAGAGTATATTTTGTATGAGTAATTTGAAAGTGAGTTTTTTGGGCTTGGGTGTAATGGGATTCCCTATGGCTGGACACTTAAGTAAGGCTGGGTATTCGGTCGCTGTATACAATCGTACGTCACAAAAGGCGCAAGACTGGTTAAATGAATATGACCAAGATAGCGCAGAGGTGGCGGCTTTTGACACGGTAGAAAAGGCATGTGAAGGTGCCGATATTGTTTTTATGTGTGTAGGCGACGATAAAGATGTAAACGAAGTCGCAAGGCAAGCACTAGCGGTGATGAAGGCTGGCAGTACGCTTGTTGATCACACCACAGCGTCTGCGGATATCGCTAGAGCATTGTATGCAGAATGTAAAAACAAACAAATTGGTTTTTTAGACGCGCCTGTCTCTGGTGGACAAGCAGGTGCTGAAAATGGCCAACTGACCATCATGGTGGGCGGTGATAGTGATGTCTATGACAGAGTAGAGCCTGTGATGTCGCATTATGCTCGCCATAGTCAGCGCCTTGGAGATAGCGGGAGCGGGCAACTTGCAAAAATGATGAATCAAATTTGCATTGCTGGCATTGTACAGGGGCTAGCAGAAGCACTTCATTTTGGACAAAGAGCCGGGCTAGACTGCAATGCGGTAATAGATGTTATAAGCAAAGGGGCAGCGCAGTCTTGGCAAATGGAAAATAGAGCAAGCACTATGCTCAATAACAAGTTTGACTTCGGGTTTGCTGTAGATTGGATGCGTAAAGATTTAAGCATTGCGCTTGATGAAGCGCGTAAAAATGGTTCAACATTGGCACTTACTGCGTTAGTTGACCAATATTATGCTGATGTTCAAAAGCTTGGCGGAGGACGTTGGGATACATCTAGCTTGCTTACGCGGTTAAAGTAACAAAGGGGGCGCTGTATTTGGTGTATTTGTAAAGCGTTGTTAGCAATTAGCAAGCTTTAAAAGGCAATACATCTACAGCGCTTGTTCTTGTGCTAGAAGTGCAAGCTGCTCTAAACGTGTTTTATTGGTATCGTTGAGCGATAACCTAGAAATCTTCTCTTGCAGTTGGTTAAGATTAAACTTACGGTACACGTGAGTATCAGCCTCTATCATGCAATGGAAAAGGTTTAGCCCAAAGGCAGCAGTAGTCGGCGATAGCTGGAATGCATCGTAAAAGTGCTTCATCGCTTTGTTAAACAAACCTTCAATAAAAAGATGCATCCCCGTTTCGTTGATAGCTATTGCTTGGTCATGGTTTAACCCGAGTCTTTCACCTCCAGAAAAAATCAGCTCATCATTCATCACCTTTTCTGAGATAGCTTGTAATTCGGCGTTCTTTTGCTTGGCCATTAACAACAATTCGCCTGCTTTTCGCTCGTCGCCTAGTTTGTGGTGAACTTTTGCGGCAATAACCAATATTGACGGTTCGGTGCGTAAATAATTATCGATGTAATCGCCTTCTAGAAGGTGAGCTGCTTTTTCTAGGTCGCCGTCTAACATTGCTGAAAACGCGAGAAGGTAATCACGTTTTTGTAAGGTCTGTGGATCGCCCTGGCTTCTTCCAGCAATACCCACTAGTTTACGTGCTTGAGAAAGGCTTTCTTTTCTATTTGTTTCAGGTGCATCTTCGGCTAAAAATAGATAAAACTCGGCCAGCTCAAAAGTGAAGTCATTAAATCTATCTTTCGCACTGCGGTGCATGGCACGCTTTTTTTGTAGAAGATCGATAGCTTCAACTACCTTATCTTGTTTTTGGTAAGCGATGCTTTTTAGCTTTGCAGCCGGTAGGCTCAATTCACTAAATTTTATCTCGTTGAGGTATTTTTCTACTTGATCATAAGAGTGTTGTTCGAAAGAGATAGATGCAAGCCATTCAAAAGCCTTATCTCGAGCCAGACTCGAATTCACCATTTGGCTTAAATGACTTTTACAGTGTGGCCATTGCCCAGAGGAATATTGGCACTTTACTTTACCCCACTGCGCCCATAACACTTTGTCAGAACGGGTTAATACATCGTCGTAAATATTGAGCGCACGCTGTATTTCTCCATTATCAAAAAGAAGGCGCGCATATAGCTTTCTAATGTCAGCAATAAGGCGAGGGGGAATTCCCTCTTTAATCTTTGCTCTTACTATACTTATTGCTCGGTCTAACTCTTTGTTATCAAGCGCGTGTAAAACGTTTTTGACAAAGTCTCGATAGCTCAAATAGTTGGTAATTTGTCGCGTTAATGAGGCTATGGTGTAGGGCTTAATTAATAAGACGTCGGGTTGTAAGTCCATAATTCGCCCAATAATTTGAGGAGAGCGATCTGAAGTCAAAAAGATTATGCCCGTACTTGGCTTGATAAAACCAGCTTCTCTGAGATTCTGGATCCACTCAACCCCAGATTTACCTTCTCCCAGGTGATAGTCCATTAACAGCAACTCAAAATTTTGCTTTTTAAGCGCCGCTTTCAATTCGACACCTGATGCGAAGCTACTTACTGATAAATTTGCGATAGACATCAGATGCCCTCGAAGCGCAGTTCGAGCGGTGGCATTGTCTTCAACAATGGCTATTCTAAATTCCACGACGTCCAGATAAAGTTTACTCACTTCAATGTAGCTTATCAGTGGCTGAATAAAAGTGCATTATTAAATGGGGCTAGTTTTAGTGCGCAGCCTAGATCTTGGAAAAGCCAACACGCCTTCTCGTCACAAAATATTTACGATATTGACCATATATTTTAAATAAATGTTTACCTTTACGTTTACGTAAGGGGGAGCTATTGGTTATTGTTGTTCAAAAGCAATCCAATTGAAGGTATGTCTAATGAACTTTGAATTAACCGATGACCAATTAGCCTTTGAAGAAACCGCTCGCCAATTTGCTCAACAAGAATTGGCGCCGAATGCAGCCATGTGGGACAGAGAACACCACTTTCCAGTTGAGGCGATAAAGAAAGCAGGGGAATTAGGCTTTTGTGGTTTATACACGCCTGAGAGTGCTGGTGGCTTAGGCCTGTCAAGACTCGACGCGTCTATCATTTTTGAGCAACTTTCAATGGGTTGTACAACGACTACTGCAATGCTGACCATTCATAATATGGCAACATGGATGATTGCCACTTGGGGGTCACAAGAAGTTAAAGACATGTGGTGCGATCAATTAGTTTCTGGCGATAAGCTAGCATCATATTGCTTAACTGAACCTGGCGCGGGCTCAGACGCTGCCTCACTAAAAACAAAAGCAACAAAAGCAGACGGCGGCTACGTATTAAATGGGTCGAAAGTATTCATTTCTGGTGCTGGAAGCACAGACGTGCTTGTTGTTATGGCAAGAACGGGTGAAGACGGGCCAAAAGGGGTTTCAGCATTCGCAGTGCCTGCAAACGCTGACGGTGTCGAGTACGGAAAAGCTGAAGAAAAAATGGGTTGGAATGCTCAGCCTACACGCATGATCACCTTTGATAATGTTAAGCTTGATGCAAGCTGGCTTCTTGGTGACGAGGGGCAAGGTTTCAAAATGGCCATGCAGGGCCTTGATGGCGGAAGAATCAACATAGCAACGTGCTCAGTTGGCACAGCTCAGCAAGCGTTAAACGTGGCTCGCGATTACATGAACGAACGCGAGCAATTTGGCAAAGCAATAGCCGGCTTTCAGGCTTTACAGTTTAAATTAGCCGATATGGCGACCGAATTAGTCGCAGCAAGACAGATGGTGCGTATGGCTGCGTGTAAGTTGGACAATAATGACGCTGATAAAACAACTTACTGTGCCATGGCAAAACGCTTTGCGACTGATGTGGGGTTCAATGTATGCAATGATGCACTGCAGCTGCACGGCGGTTACGGTTATATAAAAGAGTATCCGCTAGAGCGTCACTTTAGAGATGTACGCGTGCATCAAATATTGGAAGGTACCAATGAAATAATGCGCGTTATCATTGGAAGGCGCTTATTGTCAGATGAAAGAAGCGTGCTGTAGCACGCGTTCTTGAACCACGATAGTCTTCGCATATAAATATATTTTGTTCACGAGGTATGGATATGACAGATGTCGATTCGGTAGTGATTGTCGATGAATTAAAAACAACAAGTAATACCCACACCATAGGCCGATTAACACTGAATAAGCCCAAAGCACTGAATGCGCTCGACCTTGATATGGCGGGTAAAATGCTTAACGCTCTTCAAAAATGGGATGAGCGAAGCGATGTGGTAGCAGTTGTTATAGATGCATCTGGCGATAAGGCATTTTGCGCTGGTGGCGACATAGTGTCTATGTACAAATCAATGGTAGAGTCTGAAGGTAAAATTCCTGCATTCTTGGAGACCTTCTTTGAAACTGAGTACACGTTAGATTATACCATTCACAACTACAGCAAGCCCGTTATAGTGTGGGGCAGTGGAATCGTAATGGGCGGTGGTATGGGCCTTCTTTGTGGCGCTAGTCACCGTGTAGTTACTGAAACGTCGCGTCTTGCAATGCCAGAGATTACCATTGGTTTATATCCAGACGTGGGAGGAAGCTACTTTCTTCCGCGTTTACCTGGCAAATCCGGTTTATTTTTGGGTTTAACTGGCGGTCAAATGAACGGCACGGATGCTTGTTTTGTGGGGCTTGCTGACGCGATGGTAGCGAGCTCTGAAAAAGAAACACTGCTGAAAAACTTAGCAGATTATTCATGGGAAGGGGTAGATAAAGACAGCTTAGCGTCTTCTGTTTCTGATATTGTAAGTGCATTAAACCAACCTGAAGTCAGCCCAAGCGCAAACGTTGAAACACACATGGCCCACATTAACGACTTGTGTTCCTCCGATAACGTGAGTGATATTGTTCATAACATTCTTAATGCCGATATGAATGAAGATAAGTGGTTAACACGTGCACAAAGCACATTAGCAAAAGGCTCTCCCATTACCATGCATTTGGTATATGGGCAGTGCAAAAGAGGCGCAAACATGACGCTGGCTGAGTGTTTCAGAATGGAAGCAGATATGTCTTGTCGCTGCGGGGAAAGTGGCGAGTTTCAAGAGGGAGTTAGAGCCTTGTTAATTGACAAAGATATGTCTCCTAGGTGGAAATACAAAACTGTAGATGATGTGCCTAAAGAGGTTGTTGAGCACTTCTTTACATCCCCTTGGTCTAAAGAGAGTCACCCTTTAGCTTCGCTTTAAAGCAAAAGCAAAAGCAAAAGCAAAAGCAAACTGCTTCTGCTCTAGAAAAGCTCAAAAGCCAGTCTAATGACGCTTTTCACATGGGGACTTTTCTACTGTTATTGCCGCAAAGGTGCCGCTTTTGGTATCCTTTACGGCAAATCCAAATCTAATAAGAACCTGTCATGTGGCACTGCCCACTTTGTAAAACACCTATATCGTTAGCTTCAACACCTATCCGTTGTCAGAATAATCATAGTTTCGATAAAGCAAAATCTGGTTATGTGAACCTATTGCCTGTTCAGTTTAAAAAGTCAAAGCTTCCCGGCGATGACAAAGACATGGTTAAAGCCAGAAGAGAGTTTCATCAACGCGGTGCTTACAAACCGTTGAAAGCCAAAATGGCATCGCTGCTTGAGCAAGCCCTTATAGCAGCAGATAAACAGCCTACGTGCTCTGCAAACGGCGAAGGTGAAACCATTAACATTTACGATACGGGCTGTGGCGAAGGCAGTTATTTAGATTCGTTAATGCAAGATTTGTCAGCAAAAGGGTTCATTGTAAATGGCGCTGGTAGTGATATTGCCAAAATAGCCGTTGAACTTGCAGCAAAAGCTTACAAGCAAGCGCAATTCGTTGTAGCAAGTAGCTTTGAGTTACCAATAATAAATAACAGTCAAGATGTGATGGTGAAGGTATTTGCACCTGGAAGCAACGACGAATATCGAAGAGCGTTAAAAGCTAACGGAATTCTTTTAACCGTAGATCCAGCGCCACAACATTTATATGAATTAAAACAGCAGGTTTACGACAATCCCAAGCAGCACCAACTTAGTAGTGAAACAAGAGACGGTTTCACACATTTAAAAAACGAGTGCTTTTCGTTTCCTATACATTTTGAAAGCGCAGAGCATGCGCTATCACTTATTAAAATGACACCGTTTTACTGGAAGCTTTCTGAAGGCAAAATTAATGAAATTGTTGGTTCACTTCAACAGGTAACCGCAGACTTTCATATCCAGCTTTGGCAAAAAGCCTAAAATGGTCTGATGATTGTTGTTTAGTTGGGTCTTTTATCGCTAGCTAGAAAGGCCTTACTTAACAACTCAAGCGCTGCAGATAGAGCACGGTTCGAGTTTCCAAGCTACAAATTATGTTGCCCGCGTTTTTTATTATGTGTCAGTTAGCGTCGCTGAACGACTTTCGGGTTATGCGTAACCTAGTTACCGCAACGCTAATCCAATTTTAATTTTGATTAGAAAAACGCGACAAATGCTTAATAGCTTGGCTCAATAAGTTGACATTTAATGCTTCTTTACTTCGCTTACCCGTTTCCAAATCACTTATTTCATAACTACCGTTGCTGAGTACGTCAGTTCGTTTGTTGTCGTGAAATACGACAATACGCTCACCCGACGTACTTACTAGCCAAGGCCTAGAAGGGGATAGAAGGTTCTGCCCTGTTGAATAGAAGGTGGAAGGCGCATTGCAGCCTAAGGCATTTAGAATGGTCGGCGCCAAGTCTTCCGTACTTGCTAAATTGGCAGTCAGCTCGAGTGTGCTGTAAAGGGTACCTTGTCCGCTGTCGCTTCCAAAGCCCGTTGCAACTATCACTTCATGCTTACGGGCTAGCGTGTTTTTTACGTAGCTTTCAATCTCACTGCTTTTCATAAAAGCAATATGAAGACCATCGTGAATATTGCTTATCGGTTGTAAGTAACCTGACAAGTGGGGAAGTGGTAAAGCTTCATCGCTATGAATTGAAACAGGCATGCCCGAGCCTAGCGGAAGCGCTAGAAGCACAGGTCGCTTCTGAGAAAGCGCATCTTGGTAGATTTCAGGGACACCAAACAATGTTGTTGTCATCAAGCCCTCAATACTGCTCGCAGTAGAGTAGTAATTATCTACTTTGTTTAAGGTATTTCGCTTAATTTTGCTTAAATCAACATCTTGCTCGTTATCTAACTGAACAATTACCGTTAGGTTTTTACTGGTCTCGATAGAGCAGTAAACTGGCTCAGCTGGATAGGTAATATTATGTATGTCTGGATTAAATTGAAGTTGCTTGCGCTCTTCGTAAGCCGCTAAATCTAGCAGGCCATAGCGTGACATAGTCGTTTTTGCCGTTGCCGGGTACGAAAGCGGAAACATGTTGTCTTGTTTTATGATTGGCTGATAGAGCTTTGCGTCTGCCCACACATGAATAGCGTGACTAGTGACGAAACAGCAGACGAAAAATGTGGTTACTGGAACACCAATTTTATATCGCGTAAATCGTTCAACTCGTTTCCAAATGGCGTTAGCCAAAACAAGCTGAAAGCCAAGCCATACAATGAATAGCAAAAACAAAAACGCCCATTGCTGCCAGCTTTCTACCGCCATTGTAGACTGGGCCTCGCTGCGCAGAAGATCTGCAGCATGAAAGCTTATATGAAAACCTGTTCGATTAAATAGCAGCGCGTCGAAAGCTAAAAGCGCGAGGCCAACTGCAGCTATGATTGATGCACTAGCCTTAATTATTCTGGGGTTACTCACCAAATAACAAAGAGGGAGAATAAATATCACAAAGCCAAAAAAGGTCATAAATCCGATATGACCAAACCAATTGGCAAGAAGATACAAAGTGCCGACCCCTGTGCCAGGCATAGGAGAAGAAAAAACGAAAATTGAGGCAATAACAATGGCAATAATTATATTTGCCAAGGCAAACCAATGCCCCCAATTTACCAGTTTAGTAACACGCTGGCGACGAGGTGATTCGGCAAGTATCATGCAATCCCTTAGCTATTTTTTACGCTTTTCTTAAGAACGTCAGCAAACTGAGTTGCCATTGCCTCGCGATTTTCAGGAGCAACCTGAGTGTTTAAAATATGAGTAATTACGTTTCCTAGCACCATTAATGAAAGATCGCGGTTTGCACCGCCTTCTTCTAGGGTTAGAATAACTTTATTCATTAGCGTTTCGAATTCGTCGTTGCTATAGCGGCTTTGTTGGGGCATTGCTACGCCTCTTTTTTATGATTTCTTTGATAAAAAGAATGGTTTTACACGTAAAATGATTATAATCGTTGTTTGAGTGAGTACAATCATTCATTCTAAAATCCCGCAATTCTTTGGATATTTCTGACACTTTTTAAGCTACAGGACACCCGATACTCTATGAGTGCACTGATTCATCACTTTGTTGTACATCGATTGATTGTAAACAAAGACGAGAAAATTGAAGCTATTCCACGCGAAAACTGTTTGGCAGTTACACCGGAAATTGAACTTCTTGCCCATCAAATTAACCACAGCTTCAACGCAAAACCTGGTAAAGGGGTTGGTCACTTTGTAAGTGAAGTTACCCGTGAGTCTACCGTTGAAAACGAAGAAGGTGAAACGTCGACTCAAAAAAGTACTGAGAACGTGGCTGAGTTCGCAGAAGGCCTTAAGCAGTACATGGATATTCAAAAAGCAGCGGGAGATAATGTAGAGAACGCGTTTCACGAGTTTTCAGTTGCAGCCACAAACCGCTTAGTTCGCACATTAGCAGAAACCGGCACGGTAGAAACCGGCTTTCTTATTTTCTGTCAGTACGAATACTTAGCTACGCAGTATTTAATGATTGCCCTTTTAAACACGCGTTCGCATGTTGAAGTAACCAACTCACTTGATTTATCTGCACGCGAGCACTTAGATTTGGCGAAAATGCAGCTAGCTGTGCGTTTCGACTTAACGCAGTGGGACATACAGCCAGAACAGCAGCGTTATGTTAGCTTTATAAAAGGTAGAATGGGCCGCAAGGTCTCTGATTTCTTTATGCAGTTTGTTGGTTGTGAAGAATTGGTCGACGTCAAACAGCAAAATAAGCAGCTTATTTCAACAGTTGACGCGTATTTAGCCAGTGAGTCATTAGATCCACAAGAGCAACATCAGCATAGAGAAGAAGTAAAATCATATTTTAAAGAAAAGATTGATGCTGGTGAGAGTTTATCGGTGGATGAACTGGCAAACCGACTTCCACAAAATGAAGATACCAGTAGCAACTTTTCTGCGTTTACACAGTCTATGGAAGTGCCGCTTGAGAAAGAAATTCAGCCAGACCCTGCAGCACTAAAACAGCTAGCCAAATTTACCGGCCAAGGCGGTGGTATATCGCTAAGCTTCGAGCGCAAGTTGATGGGTGACAGAGTGTTTTACGACCCAGCGACAGATACGCTTACCATTCGCGGAATTCCGCCTAATTTGAAAGATCAGCTAAATCGCCAATCTTCAATGGACTAGTCGCTGCGAAGGCGAAATAAAACACGTATACTAGTTAGTAGAAAATAAACTCGATTCAAGGGTGTTATGCAATTATTTGTAAATGATTTGACAGTAATGGACTTCTCTTACCTATGCCCAAAACGAGGCATGGTAGGCGAAAGCTGGATTGTCGATGTGATTTTGGACGGTGAACTCAACGAAGAGAGCATGGTTCAAGACTTTGGTCACGTGAAAAAGAACCTAAAGCGATTAATCGACGAATACGTCGACCACAAGTTGCTTGTGCCTGCTGAATATAGCGGCTCAGAAGTGATACATGATGATGTGACAGAGCAAGTTGAGACTCGCTTTACCTGCACAGACGGGCGAAGCATTATGCTGCATTGTCCTGCAGAAGCGTATGCATTTGTTTATTCAGATGAAATAAATATGGAGTCGGTGGGCGTATACCTCAAAGAAGTGCTTGCTACCCATTTACCCGAGAATGTTGAAAACATAACGCTGAATCTGCGTGAAGAGGTCATCAACTCTCCGTTTTATCATTACACTCACGGGCTTAAAAAGCACGATGGTAATTGCCAACGTATTGCTCATGGCCATCGCTCGCGTATAGATATCCTTTTAGACGGAAAGGTTAGCGTTGAAAGCCAGCAGTATTGGGCAGAACGTTGGGAAGATATATACATCGCCACACGAGAAGACGAAATTGCTTATTGTAACAGAAAGTTAAAAGGCGAGGTTGCTAACGAGGCTGACTATTATTGTTTTGCCTACGAGTCATCGCAGGGCTACTTTGAGTTGTTAATACCCAAGTCAGATTGCGAAGTGATTGATACCGACTCAACCGTTGAGTGTTTAGCCCAATACCTTCTTGAAGAGCAGAAAAAACGTACACCAAATGGCATTTGCCAAGTTATCGCTTATGAAGGTGTAGGTAAAGGTGCCACCGTTAAGGGTTAACGCAAGTAAATACTAGAATTTACAAGGATTTGAAATTAACTTATGACATTGACCTCGTTACAATATGCTTCAGTAAACACATCTAAGCGCACGGCAATTAAGTCTTCGGTACGAACCTTAACATGCATGATTTTTCTAGGTGGGCTGTCGTCTATATTTGGTACGTCAATGAACAATGCGTTAGCAGCAGTTGTATCCGACACGCAAGGCGCTGTGGTTTCAAGTGAAAACAGCATTGATGTTTCACTAAATGGTAAGTTTACCCAAGGTGCACTTCTACGCGGCCAAGCGCCAGTGGGTGCGCAAGTATTTTTGAATGATGAGCGCGTTCCCACTAATGGCGAAGGTAAATTCGTCGTCGGGTTTGAGCGCGAAGCACCGTTGCAACAAACACTGGTTGTAAAGGGGCACAATGGTGAAGCGTGGCAACGCACCTTCACGCTTGAGAAGCGTGAATACAATATTCAACGCATAGATGGCTTAGAGCAAAAAATGGTGACGCCTCCCGCTGAGGTTACGGCGCGAATAAAGCGTGACAATATCAACGTTGCTAATGCTCGAAGTGGTAATTCTAACTTAGATGCTTTATTTACACGTTTTGAATGGCCCGCTAAAGGAGTGATATCGGGTGTTTACGGCAGCCAGCGTATTTTAAATGGCGTGCCGAAATGGCCACATTACGGCGTTGATATTGCTAATGAAACCGGCACACCTGTTTATGCTCCGGTTGATGGAATCGTAACGATGGCGGACGACCTTTATTACTCGGGTAACACGTTAATTTTAGACCATGGAATGCGCGTATTCTCAACCTTTCTGCATATGGATGAGATAACAGTAACGGTTGGTGAGAAAGTAAAGCAGGGGGATAAAATAGGGACGATTGGTTCAACTGGACGCTCAACCGGCCCGCATTTAGACTGGCGTATTAACCTTGGTAAAATGCGATTAGATCCTCAAACCATTATTTCTGGGTTGCCAAATGCCGATTAAATAGCGCGCTCTACCCATTGAAAAAGGCTCCTTTAGGAGCCTTTTTCGTATGAACCTTTTAGTTAGTTTTTCATTCCCAACCATTTCTGTAGTTTTTCGTTGTCGTTGATTTCGAAGTAGGCCATTTCAGAGCGGGCTCTCATCACTTTCAAAGTGAGCGTAAGGAGTCTTCCGTCACGTATAAGTGTAATATCTACCGAAGGTTGCTGTGTATTATCTAGCATGCGCTGAAGTTTTTGCGCGTTTACAATATGGCCGTTCATAGCAATGATGACATCGTTTAATAATATGCCTGCATCCATCGCCGCTAAGCCTTCGAAAACCTGCGTAACACTTAACCCAAAAGGCGCAGTTTTTAGCGTAGCGCCAAGCTGATTTTTAATAGCGGGCTGATTCGTTTTACCACCTTTATCTTCAGCGGATACGCGAGAGCGAGTGTGGAATTCTACACCCATTTCGCTTACCACGGCGGCTAAATCAACATCATTTGTTGCATAAACCACGGAATTTAAGTACTCAGATACATCGATGTTAAAATGAGATTTGCATAATCTTTCAATGACATCATCCGGCGTGCCTTTCTCATCAATGCCATATTGCTGCCATAGCAACTGCATTAGGGAGTCTAGGGTTACACTGTTATCCGACTTAGAGCGAAGCAACAAATCGAGTCCAAGCGCTATAATTCCACCTTTGGTGTAATAACTTACGATGTTGTTAGTTGCGCTAGCATCTTGCTTATAGAACTTAGTCCAGGCATCGAAGCTGCTCTGTGCAGCGCTTTGTTTAAAACGCCCCGCGTTTTGAAGTAGTCGAGAGACATTGTGTGAAATAATATCAAGGTATTTTTGTGGCTCAATGACGCCGGCTCTCGCAAGTGCGACATCATCGTAAAAACTAGTAAAGCCCTCATATATCCAAAGTTGATTGGTATAAGTCTCTTGAGACAAATCTGGCATCACCATTACGTTGGGCTTTATTCGCTTTACGTGCCAAGTATGGAAAAACTCGTGGCTACATAAACTTAGAAACGTTATATAGCTATCGGTTTTTGTCTCAGAATCTCCAATTTGAGGGAGATCAAAGCGCGGATAGAGTAAAGCTGTGGAGTACTTATGCTCTAGGCCACCAAAGCCATTATCGGCAAGCAATGTCATAAACAAATAGTTGTCGATAGGATGCGGGTTACCAAACAAATCAAGATGATGTTTACAAATTGGCTTCAAGTCATTGGCTATGCGGTCATAATCGATTTTGTTATTACCCGAAAACAGTAACGTAAATGTAACGCCATCAACATTAAAGCTATGAGTGTCGGCAACACCAACGTAGATAGGATGGTCAATTAGCTCGTAATAATTTGCCTCTTCAAAGTACCAAAGAAAGCCAGTATCACTTTTCTTACGAACGGGCATGGAAGTATAAGCTTGCCAACTAGCAGTCGTAGGGTCGTCTTCATTGAGTTTTATGTCAAGTTCGCACTTTTCGTTCTCGAAGCCTGAAACTTTTAAAAATGCACTAGTACCGTTAATAAACGCATATTGATCGTTCATAAAAGCGGAACGAATTGAAAGATCGTTTGCATAAACGACATAGCTAATAATGCACGGTTTCCCTTTTGAGTCGACAGACCACGTTTGCTTATCCATTTTGGATAGAGATACCGTGTTTGTTTTGTGTGCATCAGTATAAGCGTGAATCGAAATGATACTTTTGGCAAAATCGCGCACCATATAACTGCCTGGTATCCAACTTGGCAGCGAAAGCTCAAGTGAAGATTGTGCGTGCTCAGGCACAGATATGTCTACAGTGAATTGGTGAGCACGCCAATTTGAAATCGTTAACGTGTAATGAATAGAAGAAGGCATAAACATCCAGATTTAATTGAGCATTGATTGCGTTTCACTATATCAATCTATTTTCATATCCCCAACAGTTCTCGTTGCGCTTTGCTTTGTTTTAACAATAGTCGTCTGGTGATATAAGTTGATAAGTTCTTGTTTGATGAGTACATTTAAAGAACCATCCCTTAATCCAGCATTAACAAGTACAAATGGCCGAAAATATCGAAAGTAATATACTTAGTCCAGAAGGCCTAGAATCTTTGCGTACCCTAGTACCTGGCGATACGGTTGATTTAGAAATCGCTATGCCAGCCGCTTCTAAGCGCGTCAAAACTGACTATGTTGGTATGCTCATTGATGATTGTTTACTTTTTTACATTTCAAATTCGGCAAAATGGATAACGGTTAGAGACGCGCTTACGACGGGGAATAGTGTAGTTGTTCGCTCGGTACTTGAAGGAGACACGGGTCAGGTTATCGCGTTCAAAGTTAAAGTGCTAAAATTAATTTCAAAGCCCTCAAGCCTGCTCATAACTACGTTTCCTAAAAGAATAGAAAGTATAGGACTTCGTGCCGTTAAAAGGGCCCAGCTTGGTGTTTCTGTGACGCTAGCATCAGACGTGTTTCCCGACAACGAAAGTGTGATCGGGATCATTGTAGATTTAAGCGCAAAAGGCTGCAAAGTGGCGCTACAAGTAAAACCAAACTGGCCAGTTATGCTTGATGAGTCTAGTGTAATTTTAAACTATTCTTTAGATGGCAAAGAGGTTGCCCTTAGCGCTAAGGTTAAAAATCACAAGCTTGAAAACGATGTCATTTATTACGGGCTTGCCTTCAACTGTGACGAGAAATTAATAAAAACGCTGCTGTCCCGACACACGCTGTTAGCATGATTTAAGCAGTTTGATATTCGGTGGGGCGCTCTTTAGGCAAAGATGAAAATAGGCTAGGGGGATAAACATGAGAAGCATTGAAAGGCTATTGATCCAGTACGGTGAAAGCCATCAAAATAAAGCTAACATTATTATACATGCTATTGCGGTACCTAGTATTTATTTAGTGTCGATTGGCTTGTTATGGAGTTTGCCAGTTCCTGATTTTATCAAGCATTTTGAAATTACATGGGCACACATTATCGCAATACCTGTGTTGTATTATTACTTCATGTTGTCTGGGCCCATCGGTGCAGCAATGACTTTGCTCACTATTTTTTGCTTCGGCGTAATTAACGTACTCGACTATCTCAATATTTCAGTATGGCTTTTCTCTCTTGTTCTTTTTGTGGTGATGTGGGTTTTACAATTCATCGGTCATCATATTGAAGGTAAAAAACCATCATTCTTTGATGATTTACGTTTTCTCTTAGTCGGGCCAGCCTGGTGGTGGGTGCATTGGCTCAAAAGAATGAATATAAGTTATTAACGAGGGTTGGTTTACTCATTTTGTAGCAGGGCTAACCTGCCAAAACATGTCTAGTTTCAAGATTTTGCCCTGCGACCAGAAGCACAACGCGCACGACCAAGCCGCTTGGGTCGTGGCAGGTCTTGCGTATAATCTTCTTATTAGTTTTTAGATTGGTAATATTGTGAGCCGCTTTCAGCGTGTAATAGAAAGTAATGAACGGTTGTTTTGGACGTTGCACAGTGCAGGCTGGGCAGGGTTCGCGATAATTTATTACATTGGATCTTTTCTCCATGACGTAAGGCCGATATGGGTCTTTATCATCATGCTCAACGCTTACGCTGGATGGTTACTTACCATTCCCCTTCGCTATGTATATCGCTGGGCAAGAAAACAGTCGCCACTGAATATGATCATTATTGTGATTGTGTCGTGTTATTTGATTGCGTTGCTTTGGGCTGTAGTTAAAAACATTAACTATTGGGAGATATACAAGCATGGCTATCGCCCAGATGAGTGGTATATGTATTTTACTAATACTATTAATTCACTCATTATGGTGGGCTGTTGGAGCGGTGTTTACTTTGGCATTAAAAACTTTCAGATGCTGCAAAAAGAGAAGCAAAACGCGTTGAAAGCCAGCACTATGGCGCACCAGGCACACATAAAAATGCTGCGGTATCAGCTTAATCCTCATTTCTTGTTCAATACACTTAATGCCATCTCCACGTTAGTGCTATTGAAAGAGAACGACACCGCTGAAGCGATGGTATCTCGACTTAGTGATTTTTTGCGTTACTCTCTTGATAATGACCCCATCAAACGAGTTCCGTTAGGTCAAGAAATCAAGGCGTTACGCTTATACCTAGAAATTGAGAAAGTGCGTTTCGATGACCGTCTTGAAGTGTCTTGGGATATTGATGAGGGATGTGAAAGCGCTCTGGTCCCCAGTATGATTTTGCAACCCATTATTGAAAATTCAATAAAACATGCCATATCTAGAATGGAAAATGGGGGCCGTATATCCATTACCGCACGGACATTTGGTAACGATTTATTAATGGATGTCGCAGACAACGGACCAGGCGCCGATATTAAAAACGGTACGCTTAGCCGAGAAAATGGCGTAGGTTTAGCTAACATTAAAGAACGTTTGCAGTCGCTTTACCACCGTAATTTTGCATTCTCAATAGAACACAATCAGCCTTCAGGAGTACGAGTAAGAATTCGTATTCCGTATGAAGTTAAGGACGTATAACATGACAAAGCAAGTAATTAAAACCATTGTAGTGGACGACGAACCGCTGGCGCGTAAAGGCCTGCGCGCTAGGTTAGAGCGTCATGATGATGTGCAAGTACTTGCCGAATGTCAAAACGGTTTAGAAGCGGTTAGCAGTATTTCGCAGCACCGTCCTGATTTGGTCTTTTTAGATATTCAAATGCCCGGCCTAAATGGCTTTCAAGTTATTCATAAGTTGCGAGAGCTAAAACAGCCTATTCCTATGATTGTTTTCGTGACTGCCTACGACAGCTATGCAATTAAAGCGTTTGATGTTCACGCACTGGACTACCTTTTAAAGCCAGCCGACGATGAACGTCTTGGTGCTGCATTAAACAAGGTGCGAGAATACTTCTCTACTCAACATCAAGACGAGCAGTCACAGAAGTTGGTTAGTTTAGTTGCAGAGTTAACCGGTGATGACTGTGAGGAAATTCTTCGTAAATTAGCAAACGGTGAGCCAGTTGAAACGAACCCTTATCCTGACGTATTGGCAATAAAAGATGGCTCGGAAGTTACGCGAGTCAATGTCCAAGATATTCAGTGGATAGACGCCGCAGGTGACTATATGTGCGTTCATGCGCTTGACGGTATGCACATAATGCGTAAAACCATGAAGGAGTTAGAGCAAGAGCTTAACCCCCAATTCTTCGTTCGCGTGCACCGTTCAGCTATTGCTAATATTCGATTTGTCAAAAAGCTGGTTAGTCACATTAGCGGTGAGTATCATTTAATACTTCAAAACGACACAGAGCTTAAAGTAAGTCGCAGTCATCGAGATAAGGTAAAAGCAGCAATGAAAATGTAGCTTTTGACCCCGCCTAATCAATAGCCTTGTTTAATCGTTAATTAGCCATTGGCGTCTTCTCGGTTAAAACAAGGCTTTTCGTTAAATACTCACTAAGTATTATCGTATCTCTCGTTCATTAACGTACGCATTGCATCAACCCGAGCCTCGTTCAATGGCTTCGTATTTTCCCATGTTTTCGAAAGCGGTACAGTAACAGGGCGCTGATTAACCTCTCCAACCATTACGTTTGTTATATCCTTACCCACAAGGCTAATAGCGAACTCGCCTAGCGTTGTGGCTAATAAACGGTCTTGGGCAACAGGTGAACCTCCTCGCTGAACATGCCCTAGAGTAACCGGCCTCACATCGTCAATATTATGCTTTTGAAGGGCGTCCGTTAAGCCAGTTAATCCATTTGGCCAAACATTTTCCGCTACCACAACAATAAAACTAACCGGGCCTTTTACGCTTCGCTGCGCTTTAATTTGCGACACTATCTTTTGAATTTCGTCTTTTTCAGAAACGAAAAATTCGGGCACTACTACGTAATCAGCTGCAGAAGACAGCGCGGCGTTTAGCGCTAAAAAACCTGCGTTTCTGCCCATGACTTCAACTAGAAAAATTCGTTCAAAGGCATCGGCGGTATCTCGAACTTTATCAATAGAACTCATCGCCGTATCTATTGCGGTGTAGTAACCAATAGTGGCATCTGTGCCTGAAATATCATTATCTATTGTACCGGGTATACCTATAATCTGACCGCCCCAATATTCACTGAGCTTTGCTGCTCCTCTAAAGGAGCCATCTCCACCTATTACTATTAATGTATCAATTTCGGCTTGTAATAGGTTATTTGCGGCCTTAATCAATCCCTCTTGGTTTTTAAATTCTTTACATCTAGCGCTATGCAGAATAGTGCCACCTTGCTGAAGAAGGTTGTGGGTAGAGTCGAGCGAAAGCGAAATGTACTCCTGCTGAAGAAGCCCGTTATAGCCGTGCTTGTAACCTAGTAGCGTGTAATCAGCTTTTTGACAGGCAATAATTGTGGCACGTATACAGGCATTCATTCCGGGCGCGTCCCCCCCAGATGTTAAAATAGCGACACGTTTTGACACATTAAAATCCTTCTTTTTATAAGCTATGCCATTAAAGTAGAGTAAACGCCCAGACACGTAAAGTATTCAATTTATGGTCTCTATTTTACCACTTCCAGCCCAAGGCAAAATTTAAGTGTAAAACACTAAGCGGTTTTGTTTACAGCTACGTAAACAACATAAAAAGGAAAAGCTATGCGTTCAATGTTCATTCTTGTATTCGTTTTTTTACTAACGTCTTGCAGCTCTAAATTGGCTTACAACAACATTGATTGGTGGGTTTATTGGTATATTGATGACTATATCGAGCTTAATAACGACCAAGAAGAAGAGTTTGATAGTTACTTACAGAACTGGCTTCGCTGGCACAAAAAAAGTGAGCTGAGCCGTTATAAAGATCAGCTAGTTAAAATAAAAAGCCAGGTAGAAAACGGCTCGCTAAACTTTAACGCTGTTTATAATCACTTAGAGCTTGGAAGAGCCCATTGGGAAAGAGTACGCGATGAAATAAGTCCAGAGCTTGCCTCAATAGCTAAAACGCTTGATGACGAACAGGTAGTTACTCTTTTCGCTGCGCTGGAAAAAGATAACAAAGAAGAAGAGGAGGAGCGCGAAGAGGCGCTAGAAAAGTCAGAGACCGAACGTTTAAACGATAGAAAAGAGCGTATTGAAAACGCGATAAGTGAGCGCATAGGCAAGTTAAGCGATGAACAAAAGCAAATTGTAAGCACATACGCAGAGCAGTTTATTCCCACTGGTGAAGAGTGGTTGAAGTATCGCAGAGACATTCAAAACGCGGCTAGAAAGCTATTTGTTACGCGTGAACTGAATAGTAATTTCGAAGAAGACCTTATCACTCTGATGCAAAACCCAGATAATTATAGAAGCGAAGTATATAAACAAAGTAGTGCACATAACATGACCGTTTCGGCAACGTTGGTTGCAGAAATTTATTCAACGCTATCTACCAAGCAAAAAGAAACCCTCATTGAAAACATAAATGAATTTATTGAAACGGTAGAGAGTTTTAAACGGTAAAAGGGAGAGGGGGCTTACTATTGTAAAGGCCCCTTTAACGTCCGCATGGTGTGTAGACCTCTGTTCTTGCTTCAGACAAACCATACCTGATACAAACAGGGCAACGAAAACTTTGATCGCTGAAGACAATAAATTTGGCGCCCACTATAGATACTGTGCAAGCCACGTGAACTACTCGCATGCTCGGTACCACAATGATCACTGTTGACTTAAGCGCTCACGTCTTCAAAGAAGATGAGATAATAATAATCACTGCCGGAATGACCCACACTTACACGAGTACCATCATCAAAAATAACGCTTGAAAAGTTTTTAGTAAAATTTGGTTCATCACAATAGCGTAATTTGCATAGATCCGTTTTTTCCTTACCAAAGGTAACATAAAGTCTAAATTGATCAGTGGGTTAAGTTTTAATCAAAATAATGACATTGAACAAAATTAAATCACAATATATATTGAGTTGAACTCAACTTAATGAGGGTTCAACATGCCAACACTTTCTACAAAGAACATCAGTAGTGACTACATTTCCGGCGACAATGCAGATAAATACCGCCAAACTACGAGCGAAAAAGCGCAACAAATCCCAGAAGAAGTGACACTAGCCGACTTAGCACAAATAGAAAAACAAGGCTACGTAGTTATTGAAGAGGTGTTGTCTGCTGAAGAACTTGCAACCATTAAAGCGGAAATTGGGCCACTCTTAAAAGAAACTGGCAGAAACGCATTTGAAGGATATAAAACACAACGTTTATATGCGGTGCTCACCAAAACAAGAGCACTGGATCGTCTTGTTGATCATCCACGCATTTTGGCCATGCTCGACAAAATGTTTATGCCGAATTACTTACTGTCGCAATTGCAAGTCATTAACCTGTTACCCGGCGAGAGCGGCCAGCCGTTGCATTATGACGATGGGTTTTATCCAATTCCAAGACCACGTGCAGGCCTTGGTGCAGCCTCTATTTGGGCAATTGATGACTTTACCCACACCAATGGTGCGACCGTAATTGTACCAAATAGCCATACTTGGGATGATGAACGCAAGCCTCAACCTGAAGAAGCCGTATCAGCTGTTATGAAAGCCGGTTCAGTTCTATTTTATCCGGGAACCTTGTGGCATGGTGGCGGTGCGAATGAGTCCGATGCAAACCGTCTTGCAGTTACTTGCCAATACTGTGAACCCTGGTTGCGAACACAAGAGAACTATTTTCTGGGTACACCACTTGAAGTCGTCGCAGAAGTATCTGAAGATATTCGCCGAATGCTAGGTTATTCAATTCATCCGCCTTTTGCAGGAATGGTTAATGGCATGCACCCCAAACGCTTACTTGAGAATTTGTAATGGCTAAATCAGCGGCAAAGGAATCTACCCGCCAACGTATTTTAGACGCCGCGCGTAAAGAAATTGTGCTCGGCAATGGTGACTTAGAGGTTGCCAATGTCGCAAAACGCGCGGGCGTCTCCGACGGCTTAACCTATTATCACTTTGGCAATAAATCTGGCCTAATCAACGCGATAGTAAACGACTTCTATGCACACTTCGACGATAAAGTTGCGGGCGTGCCTTTTGAGGGAGAAACTTGGGCCGAGCGAGAACAAGCGCGAGTAAATGCAATGGTGACGTTGTTTTATGAGGACCCAGTGGCGATGATAGCTGTCACGCGCCTACGCACAGACCCTGCGTTTGCAGAAGAAGAGGCTGAGCGCAACAGCCGACTAGAGCAATTAGGCGCAAGCAATATCGCCAGCGCACAAAGGGCAAACGAACTCGATCCGTCGCTCAACCCTCTAATGATGGCTTCGATGTTATTGGCTGGTGTTATGGCCGGAGTAAGAGTGGCATTAACCGCGTCACCACCGCTGACACTAGCGCAAGCACAACGTTCAGTGTGGAATTTTGTTGCACGAGCGGTCGGTCTCAACTGAGACGCCGTGGCCCTTGTATGACACTCGGTCTCTTTCAGTGGCCCAACTCGGAAAATTAAAACCCAAAACTTGAACGTTTGCTGTTTGTCTCCAGATGCCTCTATCGCTGTTAGGCGGCTCAGTACATAAAGCGGCCAATGGCCCATTGTATTTTTTTTTGCATTAAAAAGCGAAGGGCAGTCTTACTCGAATTAATATAATCTGAATGTCAATTTTCGAACTTTTTAGTTGAGAGCGCCTAGATGTATTTACGCTCTCTTATTTTGGTATATATTATGCCCAAAATAGAGAGCATGAGTAGGAAGAACATGATTAAAAAGGTCATTGAGTAAGCAGTGTTAAGTTGCTCTAGAGTTGCAGATGAAACTACGTCAGTCCCAAGAAACAGAGTAAAGGACGCTCCCCCTACTGATGCTCCAGTCATTAACCCTAAATTTCTTGAAAGATTAAGCAACCCGGAGGCTTGCCCCTTTTCAGAGTTGGTTACGCTATTGATCACGTATGTACTATTGGCAGCAAGAAACAACTGCCGTCCCGGCGTCATAATAAATAGCGCAACAATATACCCGTAAACGCCAAAAAATAGAGGGAAATATGCATAGCATAAGACGCCCAACCCTATTTGACACAATCCAAAGATGAGTGCCTTTCCTGAGCCATAATAATCTACAATTCGACCCGCCGGGTAACCCGACAATGCTCCTACAAATGGCCCAATGGCCATCACCAACCCGACGTTCGCGGGAGATAGATTTGTTACATAGGTGAGATAAAAAGGCCCAACAACTAGAGTTGCCATTGCAGTAGCGTCAACGAGAAAACTCTCAGTGAGCAACGTGTTACGGTACGTATTTCTGAATAATTTAAGCCTTATGAATGCGTGTTCGTTATCTTTTTGGCTGTTTATAAAAAGAGAAAGACTAAGAGCAAATACTCCCAGCAAACCAGTGTTCGTTTGACTAGATAGTGAAGCACTTGATGAAATAAAAAGTGTGAAGCACAACAAGGATGTGCAAAGTAACGCCATACTGATCAGATCTAACCTTTTTGAGTCCACCTTATCCTCACTATCTTCAGGTAAGAACACATTACAAAAGTAATATGACACAACACTCAGTGGGAGCATTGCCCAAAAGATGAAGGGCCAGTTTAACCATTCTACAATCAAGCCTCCGATTAAAGGACCTAGTGCGGTTCCAGTTGCCGCCATCGTCCCAAGCAGGCCCATTGCTTCACCCGTTTTGTTCTTTGGTAGTGCAGTCCCTGCTAGCGCGAATGATTGAGATAGTAAAAACGCTGCTCCTATCCCCTGTACCATTCGCGCTCCAATCAAAGTCCAAATATTTAAGCTGAGGGCTGCAAAAACTGAAGCAAAAATGAAAACTCCTAAACCCATTAGTATCAGTCTTTTTCTGCCAAACCTGTCGCCTAGCACTCCCCCTACAAGAACTAGTGAAGTTATCGAAAGCAAATAAGAGATTACGACCCAATTCGCGTTCGATAACGTTGTATCGAATTTACTGACAAGCGTCGGCAGAACTACATGGACAATGCTCATTCCTAATGAAGGAATAAAGATGGTCATACCTAGACAAAACAAGGTTCTATATAGCGAAAGTCTCTCGTTTGGTTTTATATTTTTTGGCTTCAACATGCCTTCATTCATGGTACTTCACTACTCATTGACACGTTACTTGACTAGCGTGTGTTAAACTCTTATTGTCATCGTACTACTTAAAGTTAACTTGAGGTCAACATAATTATGGGAGCAATTGATATCTCTAATCTCTCAAAGCGATCAGGCGTACCTGCTTCGACATTGAGATACTACGAAGAAAAGAAATTAATTAAGTCGATTGGCCGAAGTGGCCTAAAACGCCTATTTGATACTTATGTTTTTGAACAGCTAGATTTCATTGCTTTGGGGCAAAGAGCAGGCTTCTCATTGGAAGATATCCAAGCGATGCTTACAACAAAAGGTGAGTATGAAGTTAACCGGGATAAACTCCAAGAAAAGGCACAAGAGATTGGCCAGCATGTAAAGCAACTTACTGCGATCCAACGTTGCTTAGAACATGCGGCCAAATGTTCAGCAGAAAGGCATTCGGAATGTCCAAAGTTTCAGAAGTTACTGCGTGTCGCTGGAAAAGACCAAGCGAGAAAAAAGAATAAATCCAGCAATCAATAGGCTACAAGGCAACGCTCTTTTCATTGAGGAACCGAACCATACGCTTTGATTTAATTTCGTCCGAAAAGTCACTACTCGTCAATCGGTACTGAACAAAGTTCTCAGTTATACAATGGGTGTCATGTATATCACCGGGTAAGAAAACCCTACAGTCGCCAACCTGCAACCTATCAGTACCTCGCGAAACTAAATGCGAAATACCCTCCGCTGTTGTAACATTTTTATACGTCGTCATTTCCATTTCGCCAGACTGGACTGCATAGAAAACCCAGCCAGCCCCGTGATTATGAGGTGGTCGGTACGTTCCATTCTTTTCTGTGTGAGCGAGTAAAATAAACCCATGTTCGGGATCACGGTAAAGCTCTTTTGAACTGGGCTTTTCAAGCATTATCCTTTGTAGCCATTCTTCGTCAGTCGAAGTTTTTGCAAGCTCAGTGAGTAACCTTCTTACTTCTGTTGTTGTATCGGAGTGCAGTCCCTCCCAACAAGCTTTAATCTCTCTTATGATTGTATCTAGGTTGTTTGACATACCAGCATTTCCTCATGTTCTAGATGAGTTCAGAATGATACACCTTAAAGTTAACTTGAGGTCAACCTGGAACTACGACAATTATTTTATCTGCCAACTTGCGAGGTTAGATTTATGCTATTCCAGTAGTAGTAATTACTAATAGGCTCTGAGACGTCATAACACACTATAACATCAGAGATGTTTTGACTTTTGGTGTTGGTTACTCTGATAGAAAGGTTTACCTGAGTTTACAAAAATCGTGTTGATAAGCTTGATTTAACTTATCCCAAATTGATATCTTCAAAAATTGCCAAGAAACGGCACCTCAAACTTAAGACTTTGAGTGTCCGCATAATGCCCTGAGCCACTATTACAACCAATGTTAATACCAAGCAAATTAGACTTAAAAGCCAATGTACTTAGAAAGTTCTTCGCGCAAATTGGTGTACTTTTCTTTGTATGGCTCTTTTAACGACATGTCGTCTATTAACTTAAATAAACGCTTACATTCAGCAATTAACGTTGCGTCAGCTTTACCTGCTTTAACTGCTATTTGAAGAAGGCATTGAAGAAGGTTAAGTGCAACACCCGTGTTAACTGGGGCAAACCCTTGTGCTAGGGAGAAGGATGCTTTCGCTCGTTCATAGTCCTTTTGTTGATAATGTTGAATACCTTCTCGATTGAATTGCTGATAACTTGCCAAGTTTTTCGCTGCGTTGTTAGCTTGAATGTTCAGCATGGACGTACTGTTTTCGTCTAATTCACCCTGTCTGGTCTCAAGTTCAGATTTAAGCTGCAATGCATCGTCGAACTCACCTAGCTTGTACATAACGTTTATGCTATCTGGAATAAAAGCGGTAGGAACTTCAGCATATTTGTCGTCTAAAAGCGATTGTGAGTTGCTTAAATGTCGTTTTGCATCTATCAGTTTTCCGTCAATCGCGCTTATTCGCGCATTGACTATGGTACCGAAAATGTCTACATCAAAATCACGGTCCATCTTTTGTAGATGTTCATCAAATTTTCCTCGCTGAAGTGTAAGCAATGCCTCTTGTTGATACTTGTTGCGCTGTTTTTTATCGTCGGCCAATTCGGCTACATCTAGCAGACTGCGAATAATACCGCACCAGTGCAAACTGGTTTTATGAACCGTACGTTTTGATAAGTCCCAGATAGCTTGACTTGAACTGGCAGCAAGCACTAAGTCTTCATTTATCCTTCCTATTTCACAGGCTTTAAAGTGCCTAGGAAGCGAATAAGGTGAGAGTTTTATCGCCTCTTTAATTGCTTCAAGTGCTTTATCGCCAGAATCTAAAGATTGATATGCTTGTGCAAGAATATCGTGGGCGTCAGCATTAAATCGATTTCGCTTTAGCGCTCTCTTTGCGATCGAAATTGCCTTTTCGTATTCCTTTAAATAAAGGTATGTCTTGCCAATAGCCGTTTGAGCCCAAAGCACTGGCTTACCTTCAATATAGTCGCTAAGAACATCTAATGCTTTGTCTGGTTGGTTAATGCGCCAGTACAACTCTACTAATAATTGTTCACAGTGACCTTTGTAGTGAGACGGTGATTCGAGTAGCGATTCAATATGGTCTATGGCACTGTTAATTTCTCCTCGCTCAATCAGTGTGTATGCTTGTTGTAAGAACTGACGCTTTTGCCACGCGCGTACAATTCTGGATTTCAATTGAGCTTGAGAAAAAGGTTTAATGAGAAAGTCATCTGGACGACGCTCAATGCTGCCAAGTACAACAGGTCTTGCGCTGTCTGCGCTTATCAATATAAAAACAGCGGTTTGACTAATGAGGTTGCGAGTACGTAGCTCTTCAATTAACTCATAGCCATTTTTATTGTCAGCTCCTAAATGCAGGTCGCAGATAACAATATCGAATTTGTGCTTTTTACACAGTGATGCAGCTTGTTCAGCTGAGGATTTCGTGACTACATCGGATGTGCCCATTGAATGCATTAGCCCTTTTAAAAGTAGAAGAAACGGGCGTTGGTCTTCAACAATCAGTACTTGTTTGTTGCTAAATTGCATTTCGAATCCGTGAATGAGCGCATAATAACTTGCTAAAAGTATATCTAACTTTAAAAAAATAAGCTTAAGAAAAACATTATCTTGCCGAAAACATAAGTATACAAATGAAGTGATAACAAGAGTATGTCGTTGGACGCAAAATCCATAAATGAACAAACGCCTATCGATCCCAGTATTTTCTGGGAGCGCAGTGGCGTATTGTCTCGTGCGTCGTCACAGGGTGCATTATTCTCATTGTACCTAGCTATGCAACAACATAGTGTTGCTGAGCCGTTTGAATTGGAATCAGCGAATTCCGACGTAGACACTGAAGGGCGTATTGATGAAGCGCTCAATGAGTTAAACTTTTACAGGCGTCCTGCACTTTCTGCAAACGAAAGCGAGTGGCACGCCATGCATGTAATGTCCTCACTAGTTGCACAAGACTTTGCTTCGGCCCGTTTGTATTTGAATTTAAAGCCAGCACCGCTTGCTCAAACGAACGACGCCGCACGTCTTCCTGATGATGTAGTAGAAAACTGTAGTTTAGCAACGCAAAAAAGACTCAAAAAGTTATACGCTAATACGCTGAAAGAAGACAACACGCTGCTCTACGATATTTTGTCAACTCAAGAGCCTGAAATAGACCTCGCACAATTTAACCCCGCGTTCGAATCGCAATTTGAGCAAACGGCCTGACTATGTCTAAGGCCATGTTAGCGCGTGGCGCATTCACACTTTAAATTATCAGCGCTAGTTTTTCCTTGTTAGTTTTGATATATTGCGCGCCGCATTTTTGCACTGGTCTTACGCTCCAATCAGCAAAGGTTAAAATATGTCTAAATATATTGTATGCGCAATGTATAAGTTTGTTGCGCTTGAAAACTTTAAAGAAATTCGCCAGCCGCTTCTTGAAACGATGGAAGCAAATGGTATCAAAGGTACACTTCTACTTGCCCACGAAGGCATTAACGGTACAGTTTCTGGTACACGTGAAGGCATCGACGCTTTATTAGCTTACTTAAACAGCGATGCGCGCATTAATCCTATTTCTTACAAAGAGTCGCTGCATGACGACCAGCCGTTTTATCGTACGAAGGTAAAACTTAAGAAAGAAATCGTAACTATGGGTGTAGAAGGTATTGACCCACGCAAAACCGTTGGTACTTATGTGAAACCGAAAGACTGGAACGCGCTAATTAGCGACCCAGATGTAACGGTTATCGACACTAGAAACGGTTATGAGATTGAGATTGGTACATTCAAGAATGCTATCGACCCTAAAACCGAAACCTTCCGCGAATTTCCAGAGTACGTAGCGAAAGAGCTCAGTCCATCTAAAAATAAGAAAGTTGCTATGTTTTGTACTGGGGGCATTCGCTGCGAAAAGTCTACGGCCTATTTGAAAGAGCAGGGGTTTGAAGAGGTTTTTCACCTTGAAGGCGGTATTCTTCAGTATTTAGAAGACGTTCCGAAAGAAGAGTCAATGTGGGAAGGTGACTGCTTTGTTTTTGACAATCGCGTTGCAGTAAACCACGACTTAGAAAAAAGCCACTACGAGCAGTGCTATGCTTGCCGTCTTCCCATTACCGATGAAGACAAACAGAGCGATAAATATGAGCCGGGTGTAAGCTGTCCTCACTGTTTTGGTACACATACTGAAGACCAAATTGCGCGTTTTAGAGAACGTGAAAAGCAAGTGCAGTTAGCGAAAGAACGTCAACAAGAACACGTTGGCACTGAGGCGCGTTTAACCATGGAACAAAAGCGTCAGGAAAAAGCAGAAGCTCAACGTTTACGCGCACTTAAAGCAAAAGAAAATCAGGCGTAGACAGCTAGATAGAAGGGCGTTACACTCGTGCTTATTGCAGTTGAAATAAGGAAAGCGAGTGAGTACTCAACTTTCAGAAACAAAAATTGAAGAAATTAGGAAGGACTTCAGCTTTTTCGATCGTGATGGCAATGGCCAAATCGATTTACCTGAGTTCATAGAGCTTCTAACTATTATTTCTCCAAAAACTAAAGCCAGCCATGTGCAAGAGGGCTTCAAACTTATCGACAGTAACGACGACGGTTACATCGACTTTGAAGAGTTTCTAGAGTGGTGGCAAGAATGTTGGTGGGAGTACTGAGCCACTGCTCAGTACTAAACCCTTCAAACTTCGGTTTTCAAACCACAGTGTTAGTGACACAGGTGGGCGCCAAAGTTAATCAAAACGAGCCCAAACAAACCAAAATAAAACGAAATACTAATGTAGAAACGAGTGCTTTTAAGTCACTCGTTTTTTTGTGTCTTAAGTTTAATCAAGTCATCAAATTCTGTGTTTAAACATGACGTTGTGAAACTTTTAACCTAGTACATTTTCAGTGTAATGTTACGCTTAACCGTAATAAGGCATTTCACCTAATTCAATCATGCTAACCCTCATCGTCATCAGACAATGCTTTTCTTGGCTTACGCTTAACGGGAACCATACCAATATCTTCACCAGACATGGTATCAACGCGCTTTTTAGTACCTGATTTAACTGGCTTTGCAACGCGCTTCTTACCGTTTTGAGAATTTGGTTTTTTAGACACCTTTTTCTTAGGTGTAAAACCTTTGAACGACGCTGAAAATTCATCGTGTGCTGAACACTCAAGGGCGTACTGAAGGTGATTTTTCAATCCTTCGAAACTGTTCCAATCGCGAGGGCCAATCAGCGAGAAGGCTTCGCCTTTTTGCCCGGCACGTCCTGTTCGGCCAATACGGTGAATGTATTCATCAGCATTTTTGGGCAGGTCAAAGTTAATTACCAATCCAACTTTTGAAAGGTCGAGACCACGAGAGGCTAAGTCAGTTGTTACTAGAATACTGTGTTGACCTCGAGCAAATGCGCTCATGACGGCAGCGCGCTGATTCTGCGGCATGTCACCGCGTAGGGCGATGGCCTCTAGATTTTGCTCATTAAGAAGCGCGGCAATTCTGTCGGTATCTTCGCGGGTAGCGGTAAACACAATCGCTTGATTATAGGAGCGGTTAGCCAGCTCGAATTGTAATATCTGATCTTTATTTTCAACGTTATCTGCGAAGAAACACTGCTGAACTATGTCACCGTGTTGCGCTGTTGAGTCACCGACCGCTACGCGCACTGCACCTTTGGTTAACTGCGTAGTCATGTGCTTTAGCTCAATGTTATCAAGCGTGGCAGAAAACAGCATGGTTTGGCGCTTTCTGTGATCTGCATAGTCGTTTATCATTTTAAGCTGTGCAGAAAAACCTAAATCAAGCATACGGTCTGCCTCATCAAAGATAAGCAGTTCTAAGCCATTTAGATAAACGCTTTTATCTAAGAGGTGGTCAGCTATGCGGCCTGCCGTTCCTACAATTATATGTGGATTACGACGAAGCGCTTTAACCTGATCGTTGTAGTTTTCACCACCAACAACTAATGAGCAGGTAAGGTTTAAACCAGTACACATCGATTTTGCTTCAATGAAAACTTGCTTAGCGAGTTCTCGTGTGGGTGCAAGGATAAGTGCTCGCGGGTCTTGTCGGCTTAATGCTTTTTGCGACATCAGCCTATTTATTGCTGGTACCAAAAAGGCGAAGGTTTTACCTGACCCCGTTTTAGATGACGCGATAATGTCCTTGCCCTGGATAGCAGGAAGCATAGTGCGTTCTTGAATTTCGGTTAGCGTCGAAATATTCTTAGTTTCAAGCTTTGAAATAATTTTGTGGTGTACAGGTAAATCAGTAACTAGCAAGAAGATACAGCCTTTTTAAGATAACATTCGCGCGTATTATCCCTTAATGCTTGATGTATTGAAAGGCTTATTGGGCTTTGCGTAGGCGATAACTTTCACATTACACCTTACGCTAAATTAGAGAAAAATTTAACACAAGATAGTGGGCCAGGTGTCTTTTGTGTGAGCGAAAACCACAAAGATCAACTGACCCTAGCCGTTTTAGAACTTCATTTCAGGAACGTCTTCAGGGGCTATTAGCTTGCCACCCGTTTTCTCTTTGATTTCATCAACGCTCACACCTGGCGCACGCTCTTGTAATACAAATGCGCCATCCTCAACACTTAATACAGCTAAGTCAGTAATAATGCGTGTAATGCAGTTCACGCCTGTTAAAGGTAACGTGCACTCGCCTAGTAGCTTCGGATTACCGTGTTTATCGGTATGGGTCATGGTAACAATTATGTTCTTTGCACCAGCCACAAGGTCCATAGCTCCGCCCATGCCTTTAACTAACTTGCCTGGGATCATCCACGACGCAATGTTACCCGATACGTCAACTTCAAACGCACCAAGTACGGTAAAGTCGACATGACCTCCACGGATCATGGCAAAGCTTTCAGCACTGCTAAATATAGATGCCCCCGTTATGGCGGTAACTGTCTCCTTGCCAGCATTAATCATATCAGCGTCCACCTCATCTTCGGTAGGGTAACGACCCATTCCTAAAAGGCCGTTTTCTGACTGCAGCATTACACTAATGTCATCGGGTACATAGTTTGCGGCTAGGGTAGGGATGCCAATTCCCAAGTTAACGTAATCACCATCTTTAAATTCTTGGGCGACGCGCATTGCAATTTGTTCTCTACTAAGCATTACACTGTCTCCTTACTAACTACACGACGCTCAATACGTTTTTCAAATGCCCCTTGAATTACACGGTTTACGTAGATTCCTGGCGTATGAATCTCACTCGGATTAAGCTCACCCGGTTCCACAATTTCTTCAGCTTCTACAACGGTAATTTTGCCTGCCGTCGCTGCCATTGGGTTGAAGTTTTGTGCAGTATGGCGATAAATACAGTTACCATAAGTATCTGCTTTCCACGCTTTCACTATGGCAAAGTCACCAGTAATGGCGTGTTCAAGGATATAGGGGCGACCGTTGAATTCTTTGACTTCTTTTCCTTCGCCCACCGGCGTACCGTAGCCTGTTGCGGTGTAAAATGCCGGGATACCCGCACCACCAGCACGCATTTTTTCTGCAAGCGTACCTTGAGGGGTTAACTCTACCTCAAGTTCACCATTTAGAAGTTGCTTTTCAAATAACGCATTTTCGCCCACATAAGAAGACACCATCTTGGCTATTTGTTTGTCTTCTAACAAGAGACCAAGCCCAAAGCCATCTACGCCACAGTTATTTGAAACTACGGTAAGGCCTTTAACGCCTAATTTTTTTATTTGTGCAATAAGGCCCTCTGGTATTCCGCATAAGCCAAAACCTCCGGCAATAACTGTCATACCATCTTCAAGCCCTGCCATTGCCTCTTCATACGACGAAACAACCTTGTTAAATCCTGCCATTCACTATCTCCAATGCGATTTGTTAAAAATAAGTATCAACATTGTTGCGTGATTTGTAAAATCGAATTAATCTTTCAATTAATAAATAATATTTATTAATTGAGGGGTGTTGAGTTCGTCTATGGATGTGTCATATCGCCAAATAAAAGCCTTCGTGGAAGTGGCAAAGTCTTCGACGTTTGCAGAAGCGGCAGTAAATTTACATGTTACACAGCCAGCTTTGTCTTCGGCTATAAAAAAAATGGAAGAGCAGTTGGGTGGCAGATTGTTTCAGCGTAACACAAGAAATGTAAGCTTAACGCCTGAAGGAGAAGTGCTGTTCCCGAATGCTGTGCGGCTAATCCACGACTGGGATAATACGTTTTCAGATATTCAAAACTTGTTTGCAATGGCTAAAGGACAACTTACTATTTGTGCGATGCCTTCTTTTGCCGAATCACATCTACCCAACATTCTTTCGGTTTTCCATCAACGTATACCCAATGTAAACCTGCGTATAGTCGACGTTGTAATGGAGCAAGTAATACATGAGGTTGCTAAAGGCCGATGCGAAGTAGGCTTCTCGTTTGAGCCAGAAAGAAAAGATGGTTTAGTGTTTACAAGTTTATTTGCCGACCAGTTTGTTGTTGTTGCAAATAAAAACGCAGCGAGAAACTTTAACTGCAAACTAAGCTGGAAAGATTGCTTAGATTTCCCTCTTGTTATGATGAACAGGGGCTCAGCAGTTAGGCATTGGACTCAGACTAAGCTTGAACAGTATGGTGATTTGAACATTATTGCGGAAACTGGTCAGCTTTCAACACTTGGCAAACTTATCCAAAACGGACTTGGCATTTCAATAATGCCGGCTATTTGCCGATCGCAAATGGAAGGGTTAGGTCTAGTTGTTCGAGAAATTTACGGTGAACCATTGGTGAAGAATATAGGATTAATAAAAAATGCGAGAAAAGAGCTCTCTTTACCTGCTCAATCATTATGGGAATTAACCGTAGCGCATTACGGTTAGCGTTAATGCGCTACTCATCGTTTATGGCTTAATGCTAAATAAAACTTGCGTTACCATTTCTTCTTAGGCGCAAATAACTCATCCAACTCGTCACGCTCTTCTTCTTGTTTTTTTGCGCGGTCTTTTTCGTTAACACTTTTGAGGTTACTTTGAATTTCGTGAAGCCATTCATTGAGTGTTGCTAGTTTAGTCGTTGAATATTCATCTTGTGGGGTTTGGTTTTCTAGCGCGTTTTTGGCCTTTTCAAAATACTGCCTCGCTGAACCAAGCATATTTGATTGAAGTGCAGCACGGCCTCGTTTTATCAAAGTTTCGACGTTAACTTTAACCTGCAGACGTTCAAGCTGCTTATCTTCATCCATAAAAACTTTTGAGTCTATTTGTCCTTTACTGTGTTCTGAACGCAAGATGATGCGAAGCTTTTTAACGGCCTGAATATACTGAATAATCATTTTATCGTTATCAGGTAGCGAAAACTCAGTGGCCGCGCCACTATTATCTGACAATGCTGCCGCTGTAGCTTGCTCTGTGCTTGAAATTCTTTGTTTTAGCTCTGCTGTGCCAGACAGCTCGTTCATTGTTTTTAACGCGTTTAAAATTCTATTATGTAAAATGCCTATTATGCGGGACGAGACTGGCATGTTTACGCTTGCAGCAATAACGTTTTCTGTTTCGTCTACAATTGTTCGTTGCTTTGCAAGCTCGGTTCTACGCTCAGCTTCCTGCTTTTCACGATGCTGTTGTACCGCATTAATGAAAATGGCGGCGATGAGCAAAATAACAATTGATATTATAATAATCACGTACATGCGTGTGCTTCCGTCTGTTTTTATTTTTTAAAGCGTCAACGTATTACTACGTACGAGCGTTAATTTCTGAATTACCTAAAGTTATCGGCCCATACTACGGTATTTTTACTTCAAATACACTTCCACCGAAACTCCCACCGTTAGAAAGTGTTATTGACCCTACTTTTTCTCCCTGTGAATGTGCGTTTGCAATAAGTTTTGCAAAAAATAACCCTAGCCCTGTTCGCCCTTGACTCAACTCAAAATCGCACAAGGCTTCATGGCTCTTTGTTAGCATTGACTGAGGGTAGCCGTGGCCATCGTCCTCTATTTTGATGATCAAAGATTCTGTGTCATCTATGCGAGCGCTGACTTGTATTTTTGAAGTGCCATAACGCATAGCATTGATGATTACATCATTTAGCAGTAAGTAAATTAGTTCGCTGTCTAAGTACCAATTTAGGTCATCTTCAATGGAGATAGAAATATCAATATTTTTCTGAGAAACATACAAAGCATTGGAGCCGACGACGTCTTCAACCAAATCTCTAATAAAGCATTCATCGACAGTGATGGGGAGGCGTTCTAACTCAGCTCGATACAAAGAAAGAATTTGAACGAGGTTAGTGTTCAAACGAGAAGCTTCATAGTGAACGCTCGCAACTTGCTCTCTCGCTTCTTCGTCTTGAGGTGACAAGGAATCGCTCAACGTTTCAATAGACTGAATTAGTAGAAAAAGGGAGTTCTTCATATCGTGTACAGCCGCTGCCAGTACAGAAGAAAAGTCTATTGTGGAGGTTACTTGTTTACTGCTATTCATTATCTATTTAACACCGTGCTTTTTAATCACCTATCCATAATGTAGAAGAAAATGGGTAAAGGCGAATAAATCCCACTCGAAAATGAAAAAATTGGATTATTTTCAACTTTATAATGCCAATTTTGTAATAGCAACTAGTAAAAAAAGGTAGTTTTGGTTATAACGGAGAAAGTACAGTGTTAGTCTATCGCATGAAATGGTGTAAAAAATGAAGCTACAGCAACTACGGTATATCGTAGAAGTCTTAAACAACAATTTGAATGTATCAGCAACTGCTGAAAGTTTGTACACCTCACAACCTGGTATCAGTAAGCAGGTACGCATGCTAGAGGATGAGTTAGGCGTTCAAATTTTTGGCCGAAGTGGAAAGCACCTTACTCATGTCACAGACGCTGGTAACGACGTTATAAACATTGCCCGCGAAATCTTGGCGAAAGTAGAAAGCATTAAAGCCGTAGCCAGAGAACACACGTTACCAGACCAAGGAAAACTCAACATTGCTACCACGCATACACAAGCCCGCTATGCACTGCCCGATGTAATCCAAGGGTTCATGACTAAATACCCGAAAGTGTCGCTTCATATGCATCAAGGCACGCCGTCTCAAATTAGTGATTTAGCGGCAAAAGGGGAGGCTGACTTTGCCATTGCCACCGAGGCACTTCATTTATACAACGATTTAGTAATGCTGCCATGCTATCACTGGAACCGTAGCGTCATAGTGAACAAAGATCATCCGCTGTCGAAAAAAGGCACAATAGATATTTCGGATATTGCGAAATACCCACTGGTAACTTATGTATTTGGTTTTACTGGGCGGTCTGAATTAGACCAAGCATTCGAAAGAGCAGGGCTAACACCTAAAATTGTGTTTACTGCAACCGATGCAGACGTCATTAAAACCTATGTTAGATTGGGTGTAGGTATTGGGGTTATTGCTTCGATGGCGGTTAGTGAAGAATTAGACGACGACTTGGTAAAAATTGACGCTAGCCATTTGTTCGATTACAGCACCACAAAAATTGGCTTTAGAAAGGGCTCGTTCTTAAGAAGTTATATGTACGACTTTATAGAGCGCTTTGCTCCTCACCTAACTAAAGACAAAGTAGAAAAGGCGATGATGCTTAAAAACAACGAAGAAGTGGAGAAGATGTTTAAGGGTGTAACGCTTCCAGTTAAGTAAGGCAAGTCGGCTTTTTTAGCGATTGCCGCTATCGTCTTCGATTTAACAGTAAAGCAAGCAATTAAAGTGTAAAGACAAAGTTGTCGATACTCGCAGCCCAAAATTAAATCTTTTAGACTTTCACGCTGAAGAGTATTTCTTGGAGTACTCTTCAGCGATGAAACCTCAATGACTTGTCGGTAATTAACACTCAATAATATTTACAGCAAGCCCGCCCCTAGCGGTTTCTTTGTATTTTGTTTTCATGTCATTACCTGTATCGCGCATGGTTTTAATCACCTTATCTAACGATACTTTTTGGTCGCCCGTACCTCGTAATGCGAGGCGTGAAGCGTTAATCGCTTTAATCGCGCCCATCGCGTTTCGTTCAATACAAGGTACTTGAACTAAACCACCCACAGGGTCACAAGTTAAGCCTAAATTATGTTCCATACCAATTTCTGCGGCGTTTTCTACTGATGCAGCAGTTCCACCCATAATCTCAGCAAGGGCGCCAGCTGCCATTGAACACGCCACGCCAACTTCGCCTTGGCAACCCACTTCTGCACCAGAAATTGAAGCGTTTTCTTTATACAGAATACCAATCGCGCCGGCAGTCAATAAGAACCGGCTTGCAACCTCTTCATCGACAGGTCTAATGAACTTATCAACGTATTGAAGTACAGCTGGAATAATGCCTGCAGCACCGTTGGTAGGAGCAGTCACTACTCGCCCTCCAGCGGCATTTTCTTCATTCACCGCCAGGGCAAACAAATTGACCCAGTCCATAGTTTGCATAGGGTCGTTGGTATGCTCTGTTTGAAGACGGCGATAAAGACCCGGAGCACGGCGTACCACCTTAAGGCCGCCTGGAAGAATACCTTCGCTCTCGATACCGCGCTGAATACACGCTTTCATTACCAGCCAAATATTGTGAAGCTGTTGTTTAACTTCGTGCTTTGGCCTAAAAGTCGATTCATTACGCAACATTAAAGAACTAATGCTTAAACCATTAGTTTTACAAAGGGCAAGCAAATCGCCAGCGGTTTTGAAAGGAAAGGGCACTGATTCCTGAAGACTTGCCGCGTGCGCTTTTGTAGCGTCAAAGTCTTCGTCTTTAATAATAAAGCCGCCACCAATGCTATAATACGTTTGCTCCTTCACCAGTTCGTCTTTTGCGTAAGCATAAAACGTCAACGCATTTGCATGTTTGGGTAATGTTTTTCGACGATGAAAAACAATGGCGTTTTTATTGGGGAATCGCACTAACCTTTGGCCGTTAAGACAAAGCTTTTCACTGTTTCTTATCTCTTCAAGCTTCGCTTCTATGCTGTCAACATCAACCACATCTGGCAGTTCGCCTAAAAGTCCTAAGATAACTGCTTTACCAGTACCGTGTCCGATACCGGTTTGGCCGAGTGAACCAAACAGTTCCACTTTTACGCTGTCTACAGACTCAAAAAGTGAGGAATCTTGCGCAAGCTCACTAACAAATTCTGCGCCTGCCTTCATAGGGCCGACCGTATGTGAACTTGATGGGCCTATACCCACGCTGAACATATCAAATACACTGATCATAAACATTCAAAATTAAAACGAAGTAATACTTAGATCATGCATCCGCCACGTAAAAACCACAATACAGAAAAGCTAATAAAGAGATTAGTTTTGCTAATAACCTGTAAAGTTAAATTTATAGTACAGGTTAAACTTGTATCATTAAGGATGAATATGATGAGAGAGGTTTCTTAACATGGCCGCTGTTGCCCCCCAGATCATGCGGTTTTTCCAAGGAATGAAGTATATCGGAAATGCTTTATTACCTCGGTGAGTGGTGTGGACAAGGTGATTTTTTCTATCCAGCACATGTGCCAGAGGAACTTCAAAAGCACTCTCAACCTCGTTTTTGTCGATGACAGGCGTAAAGTCTGGATTGACAAAGCCTACAACGGGAGCAATTTCATAGCCACTTATCGTGCGGTATCTAGGCAGCATACCCACCACCTCTACGTGAGTAGAAGGCAGGCCTACTTCTTCTTCCGCTTCGCGAAGTGCGGCGTGAAATAAGGTTTTGTCATTATCTTCCACGGCCCCACCGGGAAAACTAATCTGGCCTGGGTGATGCTTAAGGTGATGAGCACGCTCGGTAAGTAACAATTGAAGCGAGTCTTTGTAATCTATCAAAGGAATCAGCACTGCTGCAGGTCGACCTGTTTTACTAAGTGGAAAATCAGGCTCTGAATGTGTCTGCCTTAAGTGGTGAAATTGTGATAGAAATTCGTTTTTTGTCATAATATATGTCTACAACGCACTTACTCTCGCTACTCAAAGGACTCGCGAAGCGAGCCAAAACACCTTTTATTAGTTTAACAATGCAAGCACCGGCAAAATTTTAGACACCTTATCAAGGGTTTCTTGATACTCTTCGCATGGGACCGAATCTAAGACAATACCACCGCCAGCCCAACAATGTAATCGGTTATTCTCGGCCAATACAGTTCTAATACATATACTCGAATCCATGTCTTCGCGAAAACCCATATAAAACACGCTGCCGCAATAAATATTTCGACGGTGTGGCTCAAGTTCATCAATAACTTCCATTGCGCGTATTTTGGGCGCGCCTGTAATCGAACCTCCTGGGAACGCAGACGCTAATAATTCTAAAGGAGACGCTCCATCATTCAGTTCCCCCGTTACTGTACTCACCAAATGATGAACGGCTTCATAGCTTTCAAGAGCAAAAAGGGCCGGCACTTTGACTGAGTGAGGCTTACAGTGTTTAGAGATATCATTGCGAAGAAGATCAACAATCATGAGGTTTTCAGCGCGGTCTTTCTCAGCGTTAAGCAAGCTCGTTGCACTTGCCAAATCTTTTTCTGTGTCTTTAAAGCGAGGACGTGTTCCTTTAATTGGTTTGGTTTCTACCAAGCCGTTTCTCACACGTAGAAAGCGTTCTGGAGAAATGGAAGCAATACAACCTTGGGCTAGGTTAAAGTACGCAGAAAACGGCGCCTGATTTTGATGGCGTAGCTCACAATAGGCTTGCCATATACTTCCTTCAAACGAAGCGCTAAAACGTTGTGCCATATTTACTTGATAGCAATCGCCCGCTCGCAAGTAGTGGAGAATTTTATCGAGACACTTTTCATAATCTTGCTGCGACAAGTTTGATTCAAAACGAGAGGTAAGCCTGAAGTCTGGAGAAGTTCCAGTATCTTCGCTATCGAAGAAAATTTCAGATAACGGAGCATTGTCAACTGAGCAATAGTAGATGTATCCCGATTGTGTGTCTTCAATTAACGAGCGCATATAAAGACCTACAGTGAAATCAGGAGTAATGTAGTCGTCTTTTGCGAGGCTAGGCAACGTTTCGTAAAAACGCCCGGTGTCGTAACCTGCCATTCCTGCCACGCCAACGATAAAGGGTAGGTGTTCAGTGTCGAAATCGGCATGCACTTCTACAAACTTGACCCGAGCATGTAAGTGTTCTTCCACCGCTTCAAAAGGCTTTGAGGTGAGAGGTTTGCGTGTAGCGCTGTCAACATCTAAAAGTTCTACGTTTTCGCCCTTAGCTTCAACGACAGCAGCTGGCGAAAAGGCCATAATATTGAATCGGCCTTCGCTTTTTGATGAGCCTGAGGTATCAAGCAAAATAGAGTAGGGCAACGAGGATACTCTTTTGAATAGCGAATTGAAGACTGATTGTTGCTCTGCACTGGCTATGGATAACGCATCAATTATCTCTTTTGAGGTAAAGCGGGACACGTAAACGTGAATAGTATCTTCATGTGACATAGGTTTTTCGGTACTTCTTTTTATTGCAGAAACAGTCATTTAAAGTTAAACGAAAGGCTCCTGTCTGATCCTACATATAATAAAACGACTTATTATCGATTGATAAATCATGCTGTGCAAACACATAAATGCGCAACGAAATAGTTTATTACTCTCACTGTGGCTATGTGATTGAAGCATTATCAACCTAGTTAAAAAATGAGTTCAAACCTGTTTCCCTAACATAGGTTTTAAAAATGACTGGAATTCGCACCATGCTTATGGTTTTACATGGTGCGTTGTCTTCAGATGCGCTAGTATACGCTTTTTTAGCTAGCTAAGACCACGAAAGCCAAATAAAAAGAGGATGTCATGACCGTTATCCGTCAACAAGACTTCATTGACAGCATTGAAGATGCCCTGCAATTTATTTCCTACTATCACCCAATTGATTACGTCAAAGCGGTAGAAGAGGCCTATAACAAAGAGAAGAGCCAAGCTGCTAAAGACGCGATGGCACAAATTCTTATCAATTCACGTATGTCAGCGGAAGGCAAGCGCCCTCTGTGTCAGGACACAGGTATTGTAACTTGTTTCGTTAAGGTTGGAATGGGTGTCACGTGGGACAAAACCGACATGACCGTTCAAGAAATGGTTGATGAAGGGACACGTCGCGCTTATTTAAACCCAGATAACCCGCTTCGAGCGTCAATTGTTGCAGACCCTGCTGGCGCACGTAAAAATACCAAAGATAACACGCCATCAGTAGTACACATTGACATGGTTGCTGGCGAAAAAATTGAAGTGATGATCGCAGCCAAAGGTGGCGGTTCTGAAAACAAATCTAAAATGGTAATGCTAAACCCAAGCGACGATATTGCAGATTGGGTGGTGAAAACGTTGCCAGCGATGGGCGCTGGCTGGTGCCCGCCTGGTATGCTGGGTATAGGTATTGGCGGAACCGCAGAAAAAGCAGCGGTATTGGCAAAAGAAAGCCTGATGGACCCAGTTGACATTCAAGAATTGATTGAACGTGGCCCGCAAACTACTGACGAAAAGCTTCGTTTGGAAATTTTCGACCGTGTTAACAAACTTGGTATTGGTGCACAAGGGTTAGGCGGTTTAACGACAGTTGTTGATGTAAAAATTAAATCATTACCAACGCACGCAGCGTCTAAGCCAGTGGCAATGATCCCTAACTGCGCGGCGACCCGCCACGCGCACTTCTATCTTGATGGTTCAGGTCCGGCTGAATTAACACCACCTAAATTAGAAGACTGGCCTGAAGTAACGTGGGAAGTCAGTGAAAACACGCGTCGCGTTAATCTTGATGAAGTAACGAAAGAAGACATTCAAGAGTGGAAAGTAGGCGAAACGGTACTACTGTCAGGTAAAATGCTTACTGGCCGTGATGCCGCGCACAAGCGTATTCAGACTATGATGGAAAATGGCGAAGGCTTGCCAGATGGCGTTGACCTTACCAACCGTTTTATCTATTACGTAGGCCCGGTTGACGCCGTGGGTGATGAAGTTGTTGGCCCGGCAGGCCCTACAACGGCAACGCGCATGGACAAATTCACCGACATGATGCTTGAAAAAACTGGCCTGATTGGCATGATTGGTAAAGCAGAACGTGGTCCAGCAACCGTAGACTCAATTGCCAAGCATAAAGCGGTATACCTTATGGCAGTGGGCGGTGCAGCATACCTTGTATCTAAAGCTATCAAAAAATCACGCGTAGTTGCATTTGAAGACTTGGGTATGGAAGCCATATATGAATTTGATGTGGAAGATATGCCAGTTACCGTTGCGGTAGACAGCAGCGGTGCAAATGCGCATAAAAATGGCCCTGCTATTTGGAAAGCAAAAATTGAAGAGCTAGACTCATCGCTTTCTAAATAAGTAACGATTTCAAATTTAAATAAGTAATCGGGCGCATTTGCGCCCGTTTTATAAGCCAATCTAAACTGCTCAAATATCATTCCGTCTACATAGCTAACAAAAAGTGCGTTGCTATAAATACTTCACGCATTGGTATAATTTGTCATTTTTGTTTATAGTGCTGTACAAAATAACAGTATGAAAGTGCACTATGTTAATCAACCTCATTTCTAACGAACCCATTGCCTTTTTATCCGCTTTTATCAGTGTCTTTATCTTGGCACTTTTCTCGCTTCTTAGAAGCAGATCGAATTTTGCGCGCATTGAGCAAGTCACAATTCAATGTGAACAACTTCAAAATGAATTGAATAGCGAGCGCATTGCCAACGCAAAGCTACAAACTCAAAATGAAGCGCATCAAAATAGAATTCACGCTTTACATGCAGCGCATGAAGACAAACTGGCTTCTATGAATGCGTCGGAACAGCGCTTGCAAACGCAGTTTGAGAATTTAGCAAATCGTATATTTGAGGAAAAACAGCAGCGTTATTCCCAACAAACTAAACACAATATCGAGGCCGTTCTTGCGCCATTTAAAAATGAATTAGACGGTTTTAAGCGTCAAATTTCAGAGCAACATATAAGGGAAGGGCAAGAGAGAGCTTCACTTAAAACTGAAATCTTAGGCCTAAAAGCCCTCAATCAAAAAATAACCGAAGAAGCTGCAGCGCTTACAAATGCGTTGAAAGGCGACAATAAAAAGCAGGGTAATTGGGGAGAAGTGGTTTTAGAGCGAATTCTTAAAGAGTCTGGCTTAAGAGAAGGACATGAATTCGAAACACAAATGTCAGCAACATCAGAAACAGGCAAGCGATTTCAGCCTGACGTGGTAGTTCACTTACCAAATGACAAAGACGTCATTATTGATTCAAAAGTAAGTTTGGCGGCGTATGAGCGATATTACAACTGTAATGATGAAGCGGAAAAAGCGCAATTTTTAAGTCAGCACGTAGCTTCAATTAAAGGGCATATCAAAGGTCTTGGCGCTAAAGATTATCAAGCATTGAAGGGGATTAAAACGTTAGACTACGTGCTGTTATTCATTCCCATAGAACCCGCATTTTTGATTGCCGTCGAACAAGAACCAGAACTGGTAACCATGGCACTTAACCATAACATCATGTTAGTAAGCCCAACCAATTTGCTCGTAGCGCTGCGTACCATTAACAACATTTGGCAGTATGAATATCAAAATCAAAACGCACAGCTTATTGCAGACCAAGCCGCCAAGCTTTATGACAAATTTGTAGGTTTTGTCGCTGACATGGAAAAAGTCGGCAAATCAATGGACACCGCCCACAGCAGTTACGAACAAGCAATGAATAAATTAACCAGTGGAAGAGGCAACATAGTTAGGCAGATAGAGAAGTTTAGAGAACTTGGCGTTCAGCCAAGTAAACGGATGTCACAGCATTTACAACAACTTTCTCAAGACGATTAAAAAAGGCCGCTTTATAAAGCGGCCTTTTTATTAAGTAATAAAACGTTATGAACGTTTCATGCGTCTACGTAGGTAGACTGCTGGTGCTAGTAGTAACGCAATCCAACCCATTGAACCACCTGACTTATCGTTAACCTGAATAGTTACGTTTTCAGTCGTAGTATCAATGCCATCAGTAGCAGTTACTTCAACAGTTACACTACTTGACTGTTCATGGCTAGGTGCTTTAACAGTAATTGAAGTGGTTTCCATACCGTTAATAGATATGGTTACGTCATCACCGTCGGCATCAGTAGCAGTTGCAGATATAGTGAACGTTTCTCCTTCGGTAACACTTGACGGAGCAGTTACATTAATTACTGGCGCATCTTGCATGCCAGCAACAGCTACAGTTACTGTACCTTCACCAACAATTTCACCTTCAACTGGTTCTTCATCGTCGTTCGTTGTGCCCTCTTCGCGTACAGTGTACGTGAATGAGTCTTCACCGAAGAAGTCCGCGTTTGGCGCATAAGTCACCGTACCGTCGTCATTTACAGTTACTGTACCGTTTGCAGGCTCAGTAGTTACTTCAACGGTTGACGGGTCAAGCGGTGCCTTGTCAATTGTGATTGGTGAGAAAGTACGGAAGTCCCCAGAAAGAGATTCCATTGTGAACGTGTTTAGAATAACTTCATCCATTTCGTTAGCAAGAATGTTAGCGGTAATTGAAGCATCTTCGTTTACATTCAACGTGTCATCCATGTATTCACTAGAAGGGATGACCGTTCCGCCGTAACTAATAGTCACTTCACCACCAGCGCTTGTAGTGAGCAAGTACTCTTCGCCCTCTACAGGAAATACTCCTTGCTCTTCTCTATTCATGTAAGAAGCTAGAGTAGTACCCACGGTTCCCGAGATATTTTCAGCTCCAACAACTGTGTCGTGAACTGGTGCGTCCATCGAACCATACACGAAACTCACATTTCCGGTAGCATACTCAAACCACAACTGGAAGTTTACGCTTGAATCTGGGTTATTCCAAATCTGTGCATTTTCCCACTCAACAACAAAGTGACCTGTTGCGCCTGCAAGGTTAGCTGTCCAGATACGTCCAGTACCAGTTGCTCCACCCTCTAGATCAAGGTCAGTCCAGAAAGGCGCAATCACATTATTAGGTTCGTTCAGATTAGGAAGCACTTCAGGATCGCGAGAAGAAATGTTACCCGAACTCGTACCCAATGAAACAAAACCATTTGATGATATTTGCATCGTAGTGTATTCACTTCCAAGATACGTAATAGCGCGCGGTAGAGCAACTTCAATAGACGTATCGTCACACTCTGTAGAGCATTCTAGTGGGGAAGTGCCACCTACGAACTGCATAGAAAGGTAACCAGTAATACCAAAGCCTTCAAGTATATCGGCAATAGACGTATCTTGAGTCATTGAGAAAGATGCTGTGTTTAACGCACCTTCCCAGTACACGGTTCTGCTCTCTGCATCGTAAGAAACGGGCTCTTGGTTTCCGTCCTTGACGGCTGAAATAGTTGAAGGGTTGATCGCGTATTTAGGATCAATTTCACCTGTAATGCTTATCATGCCAGTAACTTCAGTGTTTGTAGCAAACGCCTCGGTAACTACAATTTCACCTTCTTCAGCAACTTGGCTACTTACATCACTGTTAAAGAGTGAAGGCTCATCACTGCTGATTGGATAGATTGCGACCGGAATGAAGTAGTCTGTGGTTGTATCGTCGGTATCCGCCCAATTAATACCACCGAATGACCATTCACCTGTTGACGCTGTCGTGACATCAAGCGTTAACATAATTTCAGCAGAAGCACCTGCTTCAAGCGTTGCCATTGCTGGCGTTACGGTAGCAACAATCGCAGGGTCGTTGAACATTACATTTGCGTCAACTGTGACTTCCGCGTCGCTGGTGTTTGTAACTGTGATAGACATTTCGCAATTAAGGTAGCAGCTACCGTCAACTAGGCTTAAGTCGCTATAGGTAAGCTCAACTGAAGTTGCACGTGGAAGGTCTAAACGTCCAGCACCCATGTCGAAGTTGTCTGCCGGAGTTGCTGCGTCTTCTTTGAGTATGTCACGAATGGAGGACGTAACAAGCGCGCTCTTTATTTGTTGAGCCGTCCAGTCTGGGTGCATCTGCTTAAGCAACGCAGCCGCACCTGCCACATGTGGCGACGCCATTGATGTGCCACCTTTGAATGAGAAGTTCTCACCAACATGTCCAGGGGCGTCTGGAGACTCACCTGAGAAAATACGCGTACCAGGAGCTGCAATATTTGGCTTAAGGAACGTTGGGTCACCATTTGGCCCGCGTGAACTGCTTTCGTTCATGATATCAGCAAGGCTGTCTGATACTGTGCGAACGATATCGCTACCAATGGTTATATTTAACTCTGATTCGGTATCTACCACTAAAGTTGCTAACGCCTGACCTGATGTTGCAGGAAGCATTAGTGAAGGAATTGTTTGCTCTTCACTCAAACCGCCCATTTGAATTGGCGCTTCACCACGGCCGTCTACGTTGTGAATAAGAACCGCTTCTGCACCAGCTGCCTCGGCATTTTCGATTTTAGTTACAAAGCCACAAGTCCCACGGCTGATAAGAGCAATCGCTCCGTCAAATGCGCCTTCAGTAAATGGGTCACAACCTTCAACGTTAGTCTCACTAAGCTCACCAGCATAAATGACAGGTGCAGTAATTGGACTGTCGAAAACAATATCAGGATTTCCAACGGTGTAAAGGGCAGGAATAGCGCCTAACGTCGAGTCACCCTCAACCGTTACCTCATTCGCAAACAGTCGATTTGTTGTCGTATTGGCTACAGTAATAACGTCATCTGAACAGCCAGGGCAGCCGATCGTTTTTTCGCCAGGACCGCTATTTCCTGCAGCGAAAACAGTAACTACGCCCGCATCGTGCATTGCCGCGAGAACATCTTCATAGACTGAACCATTCGGATTACCGCCAGCGCCGCCACCCCAAGAGTTATTTACAACGTCCGCGCCGTCAGTAAGTGCAGCTTCAAGCATAGAAAGCAACATTGAGGACATACCGCTAGAAGAAGTCGGGTCTGAAGGTGTTGCATAAAGGCCCTTATACACCATTAGGTATGCAGCAGGAGCGACGCCAGAAATTTCTGCTTCTGCGCCATCACGCTCTGCCATTACGCCGTAGTTACCTACCGCAGTACCGGCGACGTGAGTACCGTGACCATTGAATCCAAGCGGGCTTTCGTACTCTTCCTCAACAACATTAAAACCCTCAACAATTTCAGCCGCACGAGCAACAATAAGCTTGTTATTACAGAAGTCTTCTACTTCTGAGCAATAGTCGTCAGTAGGTAGGGTCTCTGCTGCAGGCGCAGTAAAGTTCTCGCCGCTGAACAATGGGTTTTCAGGGCGAATACCACTATCGATGATAGCTACTTTCACGCCAGCACCTGCAGTTTCCTTACCACCAAACTGTTCCCACGTTTCAATTGCACCGATAAGATCCAAACTCGCGTCCATTTGTGCGTGGTGAATTAAGTCTGGGTATACCGCTTTCACTGAAGAAAGGCTTGAAAGCTTATCCAATGCGTCTTTTGAAATAATACCCGCGAAACCATTAAATGCAGCGGTATATGACAAGTCGGCTTTGAAAGACTTGTCGAATGACTTAATTGATTGAATAACAGACTTCTGCTGTGTTTCTAAGAATGATTTATATTCTTTTGCAGCATTTGAATTAAAGTTAACCTTTTGGCCTTTGTGAGCGGCCATGCTACTAACACTTGGGTTTACAGCACTGAATTGTGCCATTGGTACATCGTTTAGCTGAACGATAACTCGTACGCTATCGCTATTTACTTGAACGGCATTTGCAAGAATATTCTTCTTATCAAATGACGCTTCAATAGCATTGCGTTGCTCAACGCTGTAACCGGAAATTTGATTAGGTGATGCGAAGGCACCAAAGGCTGAGCCTGCTAGTGCTGTCGCCACTACCGTACTTATAATGGTTTTTTTCATAATTATTCTCGTGTGAATAGTTCCCTGGAGCCCAACGATTTATTCTGTTTGCTTTTAAAGGTCATTCGCCTTTATTTAAATGCAACTTATCGCTGTGACCCATCTATTGTTAGCACAAATAAATTTGATATGTAATGTGTATTTCAGAAATACACAACTTACACATTTTGTTACATTTGTAATGCGTTAGATTTATGAAATAAAACTAGACAAAACGATTGTTCAATGAGTGCCTTTTGCAATTTATTGAAATTTAATTACATACTTATTCATACTGAGCTTCGCGTGTTTTTTGCAATGCCAGACTTTTACGAAATATTTATCCTATCGCGTTATCATAATATTTACATTGCCTTTACTTATTTAGGACGAATATCCTTTAATCTTTGCCTAATTGAGTATGTCTATTTCAACCGTTTTGAAAAACCCCCTCGAATAAAAAGGACGCTCCTGCATTTTCTCAACTAGCATATTGTAATCTCTACAAGTCGCTATTAACCCTCATATTTAAGGGGATCAAACGTGAAAGACAGAAACCATTTGGCCGAAGTAAAAACAACAAATAAGGTCGAAATAATCTCAAAAGGGGTTGTCGATATCCCAATGTTGCAAGTTCTCTCTGCAGAAGGAGAGTTAATTGACAAGTCTGCAGAGCCAGATATCAGTAAAGACGATGCATTAAAAATTTTTAACACTATGCATTTCATTCGAGTGTTAGACGAACGTATGGTGGGGGCACAACGTCAAGGACGCATAAGTTTCTATCTTGCAAGTACAGGTGAAGAAGCGGCTTCAGTCGCTAGCGCCGCAGCATTATCAAGCGATGATATGATTATGTCGCAATATCGTGAGCAAGGTGCACTTGCATATCGCGGCTACACAACAGAGCAGTTCATGAACCAAATGTTCAGCAATAAGGACGACCCCAATAAAGGCCGCCAAATGCCAATTCATTATGGTGATAAACCGCTGAACTTCATGACGATATCATCGCCTCTTGGCACGCAAATTCCACAAGCGTCTGGTTACGCTTATGGTCAGAAAATGTCAGGCAAAGATGTTGTTACTATCTGTTATTTTGGTGAAGGCGCCGCATCAGAAGGTGACTTCCACGCAGGTTTAAACATGGCAGCCGTATTGAACTGCCCAGTCATCTTCTTTTGTCGAAATAATGGTTACGCTATCTCTACTCCTGCAGAGGAACAATTTGCGGGTGACGGTATAGCCTCCCGTGGTCTGGGTTATGGCATAAAAACAATACGTGTAGATGGCAACGATGTTCTGGCGATTTATGCTGCGACAAAGGAAGCGCGAAGTATTGCCATAGAAGAAAAATGTCCAGTGCTAATTGAGGCAATGACCTATCGTTTAGCCGCGCACTCTACATCAGACGACCCAACGGGTTATCGTTCTAGAGAAGAAGAAGATAAATGGCGCGCAAAAGACCCCATCGCACGTATGGCGAAATGGTTGGAAAGTAAAGGTTGGTTTGATGAAGCTGAAAACCAAAAACGTGTTGATAAAGCTCGACAAGATGTACTTGCAGCAATGAAGAGCTGTGAGAAAACAGAAGTATGCGCCATTGAAGATATTGTTGAAGACGTTTACGACACGCCACCATGGCATTTAAAAGAACAGCTCAGTGAACTTAAAGCGCACATCAAAAAATACCCGAAGATGTACCCTAAAACAGCAGGGAGAGTAAAATAATGGCTAAGATGAACTTACTACAAGCAATCAATAATGCACTCATCACAGCCATGACCGAAGACGAAAAGGTGATGGTCTTCGGTGAAGATGTTGGTCATTTTGGTGGCGTATTCCGTGCAACTAGTCATCTTCAAGATAAATTTGGTAAAGCACGTTGCTTTAATACGCCGCTGACCGAACAAGGCATCATTGGCTTTGCAAACGGATTAGCCTCGCAAGGCTCGGTTCCTGTCGCTGAAATTCAGTTTGGTGATTACATCTTTCCTGCGTTCGACCAAATTGTAAATGAAACGGCGAAATGGCGATACCGTTCAGGTGGTCAATTTGACGTTGGTACACTGACAATTCGTACACCATATGGCGGTGGTATTGCCGGCGGCCACTACCACAGCCAATCACCAGAAGCATTTTTTGCACATTGCCCAGGTATGAAGATTGTTATCCCTCGCGATCCGTACCAGGCTAAGGGCTTATTGCTTGCTTCAATTCGCGACAAAAACCCCGTGTTATTTATGGAGCCAAAGCGCTTATATCGCGCTTCAGTTTCAGAAGTCCCCGAGGAAGATTACGAATTACCGCTAGGCAAGGCGGATATCGTTCAAGAGGGCAGCGATATTACATTACTTGGCTGGGGTGCACAGATTGAGATTCTACAAAAAGCAGCGGAAATGGCCCTTGAAGATGGCGTGTCGTGTGAAATCATCGATTTACGCAGCATTTTGCCATGGGACGTTGAAACTGTAATGCAGTCTGTAATGAAGACTGGACGACTCTTAATTAACCATGAAGCACCGTTAACTGGCGGGTTTGCCAGTGAAATAGCGGCGTCTATTCAAGAGCGTTGTTTCCTGTATTTGGAGGCTCCCATAGCGCGAGTGTGCGGTCTAGATACGCCTTATCCTTTGGCTCATGAAAAAGAATACATGCCAGATGAAACAAAAACCTACGAAGCCATTAAACGCACGCTTCATTATTAAGCCCGGGAGACGATAATATGACAATTGAATTTATCTTACCGGATATTGGTGAAGGTATTGTTGAATGTGAGCTTTTGGAATGGTTAGTTGCTGAAGGCGAGCACATTGAAGAAGATCAGCCTGTCGCAGAAGTAATGACAGACAAAGCCACAGTGCAAATACCCGCTATGCATGCGGGCGTAGTGAACAAGTTGCACTATGCTGTTGGCGATATTGCAAAAGTGCATGCACCGCTTTTTTCTATGACCCCAGATGATGGGGAAGCAAATCAAGGCGCTCAGAATGACAGCGCATTAGAAAGTGTTACTCATCAAGCACAAGAAGAGAATAATACATCTACTGAAAAAACTTCAGTTTCATCGTCAACTGCTTCACAGGACAACAGTGGTAAACATATTGAAGACTTTATTTTACCAGATATAGGTGAAGGTATTGTAGAGTGTGAAATCGTTAAGTGGAATGTTGCTGAGGGCGATGAAATTGAAGAAGATCAAGCCGTCGTAGAAGTTATGACCGATAAAGCAGTGGTAGAGATACCCGCTAAAAATGCTGGAACGGTACATCGACTTTATTACGCACAAGGAGATATCGCTAAAGTACACAGCGCCTTGTTCGCACTTGAAGTCGACGGCGACACCAATACAGATGATTTAAATTCAAAATCACAATCTGTAAACGCAAATGTTTCTCAAGAAACTAACCCACAGACTGATAAGCAACGCTCGCAAACTTCCGAAGCTTCAAAGTTTCATGATGGTGAATTTGAACCACCCATCGCTATTGAGGGTAAAGTGTTAGCTAGCCCAGCGGTTAGGCGCATAGCTAGAGAAAAGAACATCGACCTTTCATCAGTTCAAGGCTCTGGAAAGAAAGGACGAATTCTTAAGTCTGATGTACTAAGCCTTGAGAAGTCTAAAACACGTAATTTAGCGACACACGTTGAATCAAAATCAGCAGGCACGTCTGGCTCTAGCAATAACATGCAACAAAATGCTGTTAACACAAGCAGTCAGGTTGCCAAAGGCAGCGTCCGTACGGAAAAAGTTCGCGGTATTCAGGCTGCTATGGCCAAGCAAATGTCGGCGTCGGTTTATACTATCCCTCACTTTACCGTTACCGATGAGCTGGTGATGGACAACTTGATGTCACTGCGAAAACTGCTAAAACCAGAATTTGAAGCGCAAGAAATCAAGCTCAGCTTTATGCCATTTTTCGTAAAAGCAATGTCATTGGCGCTTAATGAATTCCCCGTTATTAATAGCCAACTTAATGACGATGCAAGCGAGATTAGCTATTTCTCTGATCACAATATCGGTTTTGCGGTTGATTCTAAAATTGGTCTGCTTGTACCAAACATCAAACGGGTACAAGACCTTTCGCTTTTAGACATAGCTAAACAAATGCAAGATATTATTGAGCAGGCAAGAGCGGGGCGCGTTGCTGGCGAACACCTAAAAGGTGGGACAATAAGCATATCTAATATAGGAGCAATTGGTGGAATAACTGCAACGCCAGTGATTAACAAACCGGAAGCGGCTATTGTTGCATTAGGTAAAACGCAAAAACTTCCTCGCTTCGATGACCAAGGTAATGTTAGCGCTCAACACATCATGGCGGTCAATTGGTCTGGTGATCACCGCATTATTGATGGAGCAACCATGGTTCGCTTTAATAACCTATGGATGAGTTATTTAACACAGCCAGAAAAAATGTTGATGCATTTGAAATAGCGTCGCGTTCGTGGGTTATCTATAGGTAGCCCGCGTTTGTTGCGTTTAGAAATTACCAAATGTTCCGTTAGGCAAACACTTATATTAAAACGGCAAAGGGCCAATATATTAAGATATTGGCCCTTTTTTTGTTTAGTGTACCTCGTTGCGCGTTGGCGTTATCATATACCTCAATAAACGAACAAGAATTTTACTGAGGTTTTGTGCTTAGTTATCAACACGCTTTTCATGCGGGTAACCATGCTGATGTTATTAAACATTTGTGCTGGATTGGTGTAATCAACTCACTTAAGAAAAAAGATAAACCCTTTACGCTTTTTGACACGCATGCAGGGGCAGGCTCCTACGATTTGACTGACGCTATGTCAGCTAAAAACAAAGAATACGAGACTGGCATCTCCCGCCTCGCAACTAAAGACACCGAAGCATCAAAAAATAATGCGCCACCGCTACCTAGCTTGTTAGATGAATACTTGTCTTTGTGTGAACCCTTTTTAGCTCAAAAGCAATACCCAGGTTCGCCCGCAATAAGTGTTAAAGCAAAACGCGACTATGATAACTTGCACTTAATGGAGCTTCATCCAGCCGAGTTTGATAAGTTAGAAACAAACGTTGCACGGTTGCGCGAACAAAATACTCATGTACACAAAAGAGATGGCTATGAAGGGCTTCGCGCGCTTACTCCCCCAAAACCTAATCGTGGCGCTATTCTGATTGACCCACCTTATGAGCGCGTGAATGAGTATAGCGATGTTGTAAAAGGGGTTGAGCAGGTTTTGAAACGCTGGCAGCAAGCACAAATTGTTGTGTGGTATCCACTGTTGTCAGAACGTGCAGGCGCTAAACACGGTGCAAGTGAAGCTATGTGCGATAAACTGGCCGAATTAGGTAAGCCTTGTTTTAATGCACAAATTTGCATCGCAGAAAACACCCCTGATGCTGGAATGTACGGCTCTGGTGTTTTTGTTTTAAACCCACCATGGCAATTAGATACCCAGCTAGACGTTGCGTTAATAAATGTTGTGTCACAGCTAGGCAAAAATGAAATGGGGTATAACGCAAAAGCGAACCTAACATGGGTTAACGAAGACAATTAATGGTCGTGCGTGCCGATAATCGTTAAAGCACTGCTGCAGTTAATTGTGACAATGCAACCTCAGAAGCTTGAAAAAACATAATGACTCAACTCAAAGGCCTCAGACATTTCTATATACCCGATGAGCAGTCGATATATCTGCTGTCTCATGCGGACGCAAAGAAGCTAAAAGACTGGGTGAATTTGTGTATATCTCAGTTAGAAAGTTTAGGCTACAACGAAATAGAACTGCTAGGTAAAGGGGCATTCGGATTTGCGTTTGCTGGAAATGCACCTAATGGTGAGTCAAGAGTGTTTAAATTTTCTCGCATAACGTTACCACAGCATGTTCAGGACAGGTTAGAAGAAGAAGCGTTCATGCTTTCTCACGTCAATCACGAGTTTGTTCCTCGGTTCATTGAATATCAACAAATACGCAAACAGTCGATTTTGGTTATGGGCCGCGCGCCGGGTGAAGATTTAGAAAAAGTTAGTCTTAAAACAGGCCCTTTATCGCCGAGAGCAATTGTGAAAATAGCTGTTCAGGTTGGAGAGCTATTATCAAGCTTTCGTCAGTACAGTGAAAACGGCGAAATAAAGCCAATTGTGCATGGAGATATAAAACCTTCCAACTTAGTGTGGGATGAAGCTAATGAAACAGTCGGGTTAATAGACTGGGGCTCTTCAGTATTTGCCCAAACTGACATATCGGGACAATATGTCGGTAACAATGTTATGGACTTGATGTCAGGTGAGTTACATCAGACAAACGCTCGTCTTGGTGATGTTTATTTTATTGGTGAAGAGCAATTAAACGGCGCATTATCAAGCCCGCGCTTTGATGAACAAGGCTTGGCAAGCACACTTTACGCCTTGGCATCTGGGCAGTCGTGCCGTTACGGAAGTAAGGTAATTACACCATCGTCACTCGGACTACCAAAGATGCTCGCTAATATTTTAGAGTATATGCTGAGTGAAGACCCGGTTAAAAGAAGGCAAGGAGGAGACTATCTCTTTAATCACCTTCACGTTTTGAGAAATATGGTGTTCACTCACGATACTCCCATTCAATATACACCACTCATCCCAACATGGCTTACCCACACTCATGCAGATATTGAGACTGTTGTTTACAGTTCACGGAAATCTTATTTACGACAACAGGCTAGATTATCTGACACGTTAGATGAAAAAGATGTGGCAGAAGAATTACGCTATATCGATGATGCGCAATTTGACCGCTACTATAAAAATTATTTACAAGGTATGGGCGATACTGAAAAAGCTTTCGTTTCTGCTATTAGTAGGCTTGGAAGATACCCGGTTGTTGGGGGAATGGCGGTCCGTTGGGAGCCGGAGGGTATTTATGTTGACTCTAGTTTAAACCTGTATGATGAAACGCTTAAAGTCGCATTTGAACTAGCCGTGAATAACGTAATTAACTTGGCAAGAGCAATACATAAACCCGCAGTATTCAAATGCTGTATGTTCAATGCTAAGAATACGCTTCATATTGAACGTGAAAATGAAGAGATGGAATTTGTCGCGACCGATGGTGTGTTTATTCCTTATGAGCTTTCGCGTGTATCTGCGCAAAAAGATGAGAGTCGCACACACTCTTATTTTGAAGATGGAGATGACCCAGACGAGCTATTAAAATTGCCGCAAGAAATTATTGACACAATTATTCAACTTAATTCAATACATCATACCGGCTGTATTATTTTTGAAGCGCTCCCCACACACTTAAAAATTCACAATTACTATACCTTGCTCGATCACAGTCTAGAAGAGCGCTTTAAAGCGTTATTAGCAAGACTAGTTGAACAAATACCTAAGATAAAAGGGCTAGGCATTTCAGGCTTTATGAAGTTACCCTATAAAGACACGCGTTTTTTTGAGCATAAAGCAAAATTGCCAGAGAAGTACTACCCGCGTAACCCAAAAGCAGTTATTGAAGAGAAAGAACAGTATGTCTGAGATTAAATTATCATCACTATTTGAACTTGAAACAGTGGAAGCTGGCATTTATCGAGGACAAAGCTGGGACTTAGGCTTTCGAGCTCTATTCGGCGGTCAAGTTTTAGGCCAAGCTTTAGCCGCCGCTTATGAAACAGTAGACAAAGATAGAGTAGCGCATTCATTTCACACTTACTTTTTGCTACCGGGCGATGCAAAAAAGCCTGTGGTGTACGACGTTGAAATAGTTCGAGACGGCAGAAGTTTCTCTGCGCGTCGGGTAAAAGCTATTCAAGACGGCAGAAACATTTTTTATATGACAGCGTCTTTCCAAGTACCACAGGATGGCATGGAACATCAGAACCCAACTATGCCCGATGTGCCCCCACCAGAAGACGTGCAATCTGACATAGATTTCTATCAGGAACATTTTGATAAAATAGCAAAACCAATGCGAGAAGCATTGAGCTACCACAAGCCTGTAGATATTCGCACCGTTGATGCGGCCAACTCTTATCAACCTTACAAGCGTGAACCTACTCGATATATATGGATGAAAGCGCGTGATACGTTAGATGCATCGCTTTCTGTGCAACAGGCTGCGCTTGCCTATGCGTCAGATTATCATTTTCTTAGTACGTCTCTACAACCACACGGCGTTGCTGTGACCGATAAGTCGCTGCGAATAGCAACCATCGATCACGCAATGTGGTTCCACCGCCCAATAAACATGAATGAATGGTTGCTGTATGCTATGGAAAGCCCTTTTAGTGGTGGTTCGAGAGGCCTAGTTCGAGGTCAAATTTTCAATCAAAACGGCGAACTTGTCGCATCGACAATGCAAGAAGGCTTAATGAGAAAAGTAGAAGAATAAGGAGAGGAGTATGCGCTACAGTTTAGGCGCTAAAGTGCCACATATTCACGATAGTGTTTTTATTGCGCCAGGCGCACACGTTATTGGCAACACAGAACTTAAAGCTGGTGCCAGTGTTTGGTTTAACGCCGTTATTCGCGGCGATATGGACAAAATAACCATAGGAGAGAACTCTAATATCCAAGATGGCAGTGTATTGCACACCGATGCTGGTATTCCTTTAACGCTTGGAACCGGTGTGACTGTTGGGCACAAAGTTATGCTGCACGGCTGTGAAATAGGTGACTACTCGTTGGTAGGTATTAATGCAGTAGTTCTCAATGGCGCCAAAATTGGAAAATACTGCATCATTGGTGCTAACGCACTTGTCACGGAAAATATGGAAATACCCGATTACAGTATGGTTGTTGGCTCGCCAGGGAAGGTGATTAGAACCCTCGATAAAAATGTTGAGCCAAAACTGAAAGCATCAGCAAACCACTACGTAGAAAATGGCAAAGCGTATAAGTCGTCGCTTCAAGTGATTCGTGAGTAGGGCGCACTCATTAAGCCATGATTTTCGACTGCCCATAAAAAATGCCCAGAACATGCGTTCCGGGCCTAGGGGAATGGCTCATTGCTGAGCCGTGCGCTAACTTTTACAGGGAGAGTTTAAGTAAAATCTATCAAACGGACAATGATTATAGAATACATTTGTACAATTTATAAACAGTTTCTGTGTGAATTTTATCTTACACTCAAAATTCTAATTAAATTGTAGAACTAATTCGTTAGTTATCAATAAACTAAGAACTGGTCGGATGTGATAACTTTTAAGGGCATATTTGTGCAGAGCATATCCACCATTTGATCACATTTTATCCACCGCACTACATTTCACCAAATATACAATTTCAATAATATTCAAAGACGCTTTCATTCATATTATTTATGTTGAAAACAGACTGTTGTGCCTTTTTCGTATCCTTGTAGTATGTCGATGCATATCATGCCTAATACGCGTGATGATGATTATAACAATAGCCCTTACATTGATACGAGGATGGATTATGCAATCGTTTTCTACTTTTATTCCCCCTGAACGCACCTTAATGGGTCCAGGACCATCCGATGTTAACCCAAGAATACTAAACGCCATGGCGAGGCCTACGCTGGGCCACCTTGACCCTCTGTTCATTGACTTGATGGACAATACGAAGCAACTTTTACAATACGCGTTTAGAACCGAGAACGCGCTCACCATGCCGATTTCGGCGCCAGGCTCAGCGGGCATGGAAGCTTGCTTTGTAAATCTTGTAGAACCGGGTGACAAAGTACTTGTTTGCATAAACGGTGTATTTGGTATGCGCATGGTTGAAAATGTAGAACGTTGCGGCGGTGAAGCAGTAACCATCAATAATACATGGGGGGAGCAGACCGACCTTAATGCAGTGGAAGATGCCCTTAAGGCCAACCCAGAGATTAAGATACTTGCCTTTGTGCATGCAGAAACGTCAACGGGCGTTCGTAATGAAGCCAAAGCCCTTTGCGAATTGGCCAAGAAATACGATTGTTTGAGCATTGTTGATGCAGTTACGTCGCTAGGTGGCATTGAGTTGGATGTTGATGGTTGGGGAATTGATGCTATCTATTCAGGTTCGCAAAAATGCTTAAGTTGTGTACCTGGCATTTCGCCCGTTTCATTTAGCGACAAAGCAGTAAGCGTTATTCAAAATCGAAAAACAAAAGTACAAAGCTGGTTTTTAGACATGAATTTAATTGTTGGCTATTGGGGCCAGGGAGCCAAACGCGCTTATCATCATACCGCACCAGTTAACAGCATGTATGCGATGTACGAAGCGCTTCTTATTTTAAAAGAAGAGGGCTTGGAAAATGCGTGGGCACGTCATGCTCAAGGCCATGAGAAACTTGCACAAGGTTTACAAGAACTTGGGCTAGAACTCACCGTAGACGGCTCATATCGCTTGCCGCAGCTTAATGTCGTGAAAATTCCCCAAGGCGTAGATGACGCGGCAGTACGAAAACAGCTACTTGAAGATTTCAATCTGGAGATTGGCGCTGGATTGGGAGAGCACGCTGGCAAAGTGTGGCGTATAGGTTTAATGGGCTATGCGTGTAAACCACGTAACATTGATCACTGCCTTGCAGCGCTGCGTGCAGTGTTAAAATAGGAAGTAGCTAAAGCTCATTTGAGTGAATTGGTTTATTCATGTGTTAGCCAGTTCTCAACTCTCCCTCATACAGCAACGATGAGGGGGAGCACTTTGACTCTTTTTCATTTTCATCGCTGCCTCAAAGCACATTTCCACATCGAGCTTGCCTCAAAATTACTGGATTTCACCGACACTACGACAGTAGCGCCGTGCGTTCAATGTTAGAGTAAAAGCATTGTGTATATTCATAAATTATTCAGTTATATACGTCTATTCTTGATATAACGTTATTTAAGAATGCCATTAATAAGGAAACCCTATGAATTGGTTTACACGTACTAAAAAAGCTTTATCCAGAAGCAGCCTTTTAGTTTCAGTCGGTATTGCTTTGTCCGCGCCATGGTTATCTGTGCAAGCAGCACAAGAGGCAGTGATAAATGTGCAAGGTGTGGGCGCTGTTGAAGTAACACCCAATGCATATTCAGTCACGCTCGTCGTTGAGGAAGAGGGAGATACTGTCGGAAAACTCAATACACAACTTGATTCAGATTTACGCTCTGTTGTTAAGTTTTTGCTTAATCAAGGTTTAGAAGAAAAGCACATACAAAGTATGCAAGTGCGATTACAGCCGCGCTACGTTAATACCCCGCAAGGCCGTCAGCAACAAGGCTTTACGCTTTCGCGTGACATTTCCATTACGTCAACCGACCTAGATAGTTTCGACAAAGTACTCGATGGCGTTTTAAAGCGTGGCGTCGACCGAATACAGCAGTTTAACTTTATTTCTCTTAGCGAAGGCAGCGCTTATCAACAAGCGTTAGTTGCTGCGGTTAAAGATGCAAAGCAACGTGCACAGTTATTAGCTAAAGAATTACAGATAGAAGTAGGGGAAGTTGTTGCAATATCTGAAACTGGTGGCAATATGCCGATTCCAGTAATGCGCGCAGAGGCCTTTTCCAAAGACATGTCAATGTCTCTTCCCGGACAAGAGCGTGTAGAAGCGCGAATTAATGTTTCATTTAAAATTGTTCAATAGCAGGATATTCGTTTGAAAGAACAACAGTACGTTCAGTTAATCAGCCAAGCCAAAAGCTTGGTTTCTGGCGAACATGACCTTATTGCCAATATGGCAAATATCAGTGCACTTTTATTCAACCATTTAGAAGAGGTGAACTGGGCAGGCTTTTATTTGTTTAAAGAAGACCAGTTAGTGCTTGGTCCTTTTCAAGGTCAACCCGCATGCATCCGAATTCCACTAGGAAAGGGTGTATGTGGAACCAGTGCAAGCACTAGAACAGTTCAGCGCATAGCAGATGTTCATCAGTTTGAAGGTCACATTGCTTGTGACGCTGCATCGAATTCTGAGATCGTTATTCCTCTTGTACTTGATGATAAACTTGTTGGTGTACTTGATATCGACAGTCCTGCGTTTGAACGTTTCACCGAAGATGACGAAAAAGGGCTTGTGGAAATTGCACAAATTCTTATGGATTCACAGAAATAATTATGAAATCCAGTGTTGATATTCACGTTGTTTTATCTACGTTTGAAGATATGGAAGACTTTCACGATGACCCAGATGAGGCGTCTGAACGTTTAAACTTTATTCTTCATGCTGTTTACGACAACGCTGAGGAAGATATAGAAACACAGCGATTAGAGCAAATTTTGCACTACGCATGGGAATCTTGGCAACAAGATAAGCATTTATTAGAAATAGATGACGACGAATTGCTTGATTGGGTTGACCACACGCTGGCAACTTGGGATGATGCAAGTAACGATGAAATCTCCTGAATAATTTAGAAAGTTAATGGAATCACCAGAGAAGTTTAATAACAGTAAGGAAGTAATAGCTTTCCTTGCAGAGACCTTTCCGAAATGCTTTAGCATTGAAGGCGAGGCCCGCCCACTTAAGATCGGCATTTTTCAAGATCTTGCCGAACGATTAGAAGAAGAAGAACGCGTAAGTAAAACACTGCTACGCTCAACGCTTCGTCATTACACTAACAGTTGGCGCTATCTTTATAGCATCAAAGAAGGTGCTAATCGCGTTGATTTAGATGGCGTTGAAGGCGAAGCCATCGAAAAAGAACATGCTGATCATGCGCAGCAGCAGCTAGAGGAAAGCAAGGCAAAAGCGGCAGAAAAACGCAAAGCTAAGCTCGCCCAACAGCCAAAGCGTAAAGATAAGCGTCAATTTAATCGTCCAAAAGGTGAAAAATCTGCAAATTCGGACCATGCTGAAACAAAGCGCGGAACTAAACCGAAAAATAGCAGACCAAACAATACACCGCCTGCAAAATTGACAGACAGCGATTTACAGCAAGGTACGTTGGTTACCGTTAAGTTAGGTAAAGCACCTATGCCAGCAGTAATTACCGAAGTTGCTAAAGATGGCGTTCACGTTCAATTAGACTCAGGCATGGTAGTTAAAGTAAACGCAGACGCTTTACGTTTGGCACGCTCCAAGAGGTCGTAAATATGAAAGACATCCTTCGAATTTCCATCGCCAGTGCTTTTCTTACCGTTGGGGTAGGAGCAGGCGCAGTTACGTCAACACCTGAAGTAGACGAGCTTCCAATTTTACAGCAGGAATCTCAGCACAGTGTGGCAGCAAAGCGAGTAAGTGCGCTCTTTACAAGAGCACATTACAAGGAAATATCGTTGGATGATGTGCTTTCGGCCAGAGTTTACCAGCGCTTTATCGAATCATTAGATCATAATAAGCAAGTATTGCTGCTATCTGATGTGGTAGGTTTTGAGAAATATAGAACCTTGTTCGATGACGCGTTGAGTAAAGGTAACTTGTCTGTTGCTTATGATATGTACAACGTAAGTGCTAAACGCCGCGTTGAACGCTATGAGTTTGCGTTGGAACTGTTAGACAAAGGGCCGTTCGACTTTGAAAAAGAAGGAGATAAGTTCTTTTATGATAGAGAAGACGCCAAATGGCCTGCAAACAAAGCCGAGTTAGACGAAATCTGGCGTCAACGCGTTAAATACGACGCACTAAATCTGATTCTTGCTGACAAAACGTGGGAAGAAGCAAAAGAGCTTCTTACCAAGCGGTATACTCGTGCTATTAAACGCACGAAGCAAGCGAAAAGCGAAGATGTTTTCCAAACCGCGATGAACGCTTTTGCAAGAACCATCGAAGCACACACCAGTTATTTGTCACCGCGAAACGCTGAGCGCTTTCAAATGGACATGAATTTGTCATTTGAAGGGATCGGCGCGGTACTACAGAGTGAAGATGACTACACAATTATTAAAAGTGTAGTACCTGGTGGCCCGGCAGATGAATCAGGCGCTATCAAGCCTGAAGATAAGATTGTTGGTGTTGCGCAAGACGATGAAGAATTCGTTGATGTCATTGGTTGGCGATTAGACGAAGTAGTTGAACTTATTAAAGGCCCTAAAGGAAGCACCGTTCGCCTTCAAGTTGAAAAAGGGGCAACCGACGCTAAAACCACATCAGTGGTGAGTTTAACTCGCGATAAGATTAAACTTGAAGATCGCGCTGCTAAATCTGAAATCTACGTTCCAGAAGCAGGGCCTCACGAAGGCCAGCCGCTAGGCGTTATTACGATTCCAAGCTTTTATAACAATTTAAGCATGGATGTGGCCAAAGAAATTGAGAGCCTAAAGTCTCAAAACGTAAAAGGCGTAATTGTAGATTTACGTGGCAACGGTGGTGGTTCACTTACTGAAGCAACGTTGCTAACGGGCTTGTTCATTGAAAAAGGCCCGGTTGTACAAATTCGTTATGGTCAAAGCAAGGTTAGCGTAAACCGCGATACTGACGGTGAAGTCGCTTACGATGGCCCGTTAACTGTTCTTGTAGACCGTTATAGCGCATCTGCTTCGGAAATTTTCGCAGCAGCTATGCAAGACTACAACCGAGCTCTGATTGTAGGTGAACAAACTTTCGGTAAAGGTACAGTTCAACAACACAGAGGCTTAGGTAAAATTTATGATCTTTACGATAATCCATTAGGTAGCGTTCAGTTTACCATTGCTAAGTTTTATCGTATCGATGGCGGAAGTACACAGCACAAAGGTGTTATACCTGATATTCTTTACCCATCAGCCATAGAGCCAGCAGAGTGGGGCGAGAGCCAAGCGGAGAATGCTCTACCTTGGGATAGCATTAATCGTGCTAATTACACCACATTTGCTGACGGAACGGCGGCATTAGACGTTCTTACAGCGAAGCACAATAAACGAATTCTACAAGATGCTGAGTTTTCTTATATTTACGACGATATTAAAGAATATAAAGAGAACAAAGATAAGAACTACATCTCATTGGTGAAGTCTGTGCGTGAAGCAGAGAAAAAAGAGGCGGAAGAAAAGTCGCTTGCTCGTGCTAACGAACGTTTACAGCGAATGGGAATGGAAACAGTCGCAACATTGGACGACCTACCTGAAGATATGGAAGAATTAGATCCATTCTTGGATGAGGCTGCCAACATAACTTTCGATATGATCGAAACAGGCCGTTACGCTATCACAAGAAATTAAGTGATTAGAAGAAAGGGCTGGTCTAGGGCCAGCCCTTTTTTTGTGTCTATAAATTATTAAAACAATAATAAAGGGAAACTTTATGGCTATCAGAGGCGAATTTTCCTCTCGAATAGGGTTCGTGCTAGCAGCCGCTGGCTCAGCAGTCGGACTTGGCAATATCTGGGGCTTTCCCACAAAAGTAGCTAGCAACGGTGGCGCCGCTTTTGTACTTGTCTATTTACTTCTTGCATTCGTCCTTGCTTACCCGGTATTAATGGCTGAACTAATAATAGGGCGCAGTTCACGTTCCAATATGGTCGATGCCTTAGGCAAGATATCAGGTAATTTCATTGGCAAAGCTACAGGTATCTGGGGCTGTATCACAGTGTCTCTTATTCTTGCCTTCTATGCCATTGTAGGCGGATGGATGCTGGTTTACTTCGCAGATGCAGCAGTAAACTTGGTTGGCTTAACGGCCGCTAGCGATTGGTTACTTACTTCATCGGTTACGCGTAACGTTATTTTTTGCTTTTTATTCATGGGTTTAACAGCGTTCATCGTTGTTGGTGGTGTGAAGTCGGGAATTGAAAAGTGGTCGGTACGACTTATGCCAACGTTAGTTATTCTTATCCTTGCGTTGATTGTATATGTAAGCCTACAACCAGGTGCGGTAGAAGGCTGGTCAGCGTACTTGGTACCTGATTTCTCACGTGTCTTAGATCCAGACTTACTGATTAATGCAATGGGCCAAGCATTTTTCTCTATGTCGCTAGGTGTAGGTACTATGCTCGTTTACGGCTCGTACCTAAGCAAAAAAGAAAACCTTCCAAGCATCGGCGCTTCGGTCGCTTTAGTCGATATTGGCGTAGCGGTTATAGCCGGTATGTTAATTATTCCTGCAATGTATGTTGCACTTAACAACGGTGTTGAAATTTTCACACCAGAGGGCGCGTTAATTCAGGGCGATACTCTTATATTCAAAGTACTGCCAGCGCTGTTCGATACTATTGGGACGGTCGGGCTATTCGTGGCATTCACGTTCTTCGCGCTCATGGCAATTGCAGCGGTGACATCTTCTATCTCAATGTTAGAAGTACCCGTTGCATTTATGGTTGAAAGCAAAGGGCTTGAACGCAAGAAAGCCGTGCTGTTAATGGCCTCAATAATCTTTATCTTAAGCTGTACGATTATTCTAAACTTTGAAACGCTGTTTGGTTTAGTGATTAAGGTAACTACAGAGTACAGCCAGCCATTACTAGGGTTTGCTTTGTGTATCTTTGCAGGTTGGGTTTGGCGAAGAGATGCAATTCTTGAAGAACTAAAACAAGGTGATGAGTTTGCTGAGCACAGTATCTTCTGGAAAATTTGGCCTTGGTACGTCCGTTTTGTTTGCCCAGTCATCATTGCTTTGATGTTCTATCGTTCGGTGTTTTAACGCATAGTGTTATTACACTTCATTTCTTTATATACAGAATTACAAAAACAGCTCGCATAACGCGTTATAAATACAATAATAAGGTTTAAAAAAACGACAATGACGAATAACGAAACAAAAACGCCGTCACTACTCGATGCGCTTTTTCCTATTGTTGCGCTTGTCATAATGATGGGAAGCGCTGTTTATCTGTTTGCAGATAACTCATCTTACGGGCCTAACCAAATAGCGCTACTTTTAGCCATGAGTTTAGCTGCAATCATTGGTATGAAGAATGGTTACAGCTGGAAAACTATCGAAAAGGGTATTGTTGATGGCATATCAATGTCACTTGGTGCATGCTTAATTTTGTTAGCGGTAGGTTCTTTAATAGGCACCTGGATGTTAGCAGGTACTGTTCCCACACTAATCTACTTTGGTTTAGAACTGCTAAACCCTTCATTTTTCTACGCAGCTGCTTGTCTTATCTGTGCCGTGGTAGCAATGAGCATAGGTAGTTCGTGGACTACCGCAGCTACTGTCGGTGTGGCATTAATGGGCGTGTCGGCCGGCATGGAGATGTCTGCTGCTATCACCGCAGGTGCAGTGGTCTCTGGCGCGTATTTCGGTGATAAAATTTCCCCCCTGTCAGAAACGACTAACCTAGCGCCAGCCGTTGCGGGCACAGACCTGTTTGAGCATATCCGTTACATGCTGTGGACCACTATCCCAAGCTTTGTTATAGCCTTAATTCTTTTCACAGTGCTTGGTTTCAGTGAAGTTGGTGAGGCCAAAGCTGAGCGCATTGAGCAAATGCAGATGCTTCTAAATGAGTCTTTTGATTTGGGATGGCACTTACTTATTCCATTGGTAATTCTGCTTACGCTTGCTATTAAAAAAATGCCAGCATTTCCTGCTGTATTCATTGGTGCGTTATTAGGCGGCGTTTGGGCTGTGGTATTCCAGTGGGACGTAGTTACTGCGATGGCGAGTAGCGATGATTCCGTTAATATTGGCGCACTTAAAGTAGTGTGGACTGCCTTGTTTGATGGCGTTAGCTTCTCTACTCCTGATGAAAACCTAAACAGCTTACTCTCTCGTGGCGGAATGTCTTCAATGCTTAACACCATATGGTTAATCATCTGTGCAATGTCGTTTGGCGCGGTGCTTGAGCGCGTTGGTCTATTGAAGCGTGCTGTTTCTGCTATCTTAATAGGCGCTAAATCTGCCGGTGACATGGTTAGTCGAACCATTCTTACGTGTTTGGGCACTAACTTAGTAACAGCAGACCAATACATCTCTATCGTTATGCCTGGTCGTATGTACAAAGAAGAGTACAAAAAACGAGGTCTAGATCAGCTGAACTTATCACGCAGCCTCGAAGATGGCGGTACGCTTACTTCGCCACTAATTCCGTGGAACACGTGCGGCGCTTACATGCATAGTGTGTTGCTAGTTAATCCATTCGATTATGTGTTTTACGCATTCTTTAATGTACTTAACCCGATCCTAGCCGTTGTCTACGCGTACTTAGGTATTAAGATATTGCGCATTACGCCACCAACGGTTGAAGTAAGCAGCAAAGGCTAAGTTTAAATAAACGTTTCAATTCAATTCACGTAGGCTTTCTTTTAGGAGGATCTATGTCAGTTAAAGCTAAGCGCCGGGCGGACTATCAACCGCCCGCTTTCTCGATAGCGACAGTTGACCTACACATCACGCTTCACCCGACACAAACAAAGGTTGTAAGCAAATTAGCCGTAAAACGAAACGGTGTTCATACACAAGCTTTGATACTAGACGGTGATAATTTAATTCTCGATGCCGTTGCCATAAATGGCGAACCTTTACCTCCAAGTTTATATTCAGTAGATGAAAGTACGCTTAGCGTAAATACTGAACTTGAACAATTCGAGTTGGAAATTTCCACAACAACTGCACCCGAGCAAAATAAAGCGCTTGAAGGGCTTTATCTTTCTGGAGGAGCATATTGTACCCAGTGTGAAGCCGAAGGCTTCCGTCGAATTACGTATTTTATGGATAGGCCGGATGTTCTGTCTGTATACACTGTTACCGTCGTTGCCGATAAGTCAATTCCTATGCTACTTGCCAATGGCAATCCGGTAGACAAAGGGGATATTGATGCAAAAATGCACTTTGTGAAATGGCACGATCCCCACCCAAAACCGTGCTATTTATTTGCTTTAGTTGCAGGGGACTTCGACCTTCTCACCGATACTTATACTACAACGAGCGGAAAAGAAGTTGCGCTTGAACTTTACGTTGATAAGGGTAAAAAATCTCAGGGCATCTTTGCATTAGAGTCACTTAAACGCGCAATGAAGTGGGATGAGGATGTATTTGGCCTTGAATACGATTTAGACATCTACATGATAGTTGCCGTAGACTTCTTCAACATGGGAGCGATGGAGAATAAAGGCCTTAATGTCTTTAACAGTAAATTTGTTTTAGCCGACCAGAAAAGCGCGACGGACGATGACTTTTTTAACGTTGAGTCTGTAATTGCTCATGAGTATTTTCACAACTGGACGGGAAACAGAGTTACTTGTAGAGACTGGTTCCAGCTAAGCCTAAAAGAAGGATTAACTGTATTTAGAGACCAGCAATTTAGCGCAGACATGACTTCAGCATTAAGCAATCGAATAAAACATGTTCGTGTAATGCGTGAGCATCAGTTTGCTGAAGATGCTAGCGCAATGAGTCATCCGATACGTCCCGAAGAAGTCATTGAAATGAACAACTTCTATACGGTAACGGTTTACGACAAAGGTGCTGAAGTGATCCGTATGTTCCATACCCTTCTTGGGCCCCAAGGCTTCAGACGCGGCATGGATGAATACTTTAAACGTCACGACGGCCAAGCGGTGACGTGCGATGACTTTATTTCCGCAATGCAGTCGGCAACAGATTTAGACTTGACTCAGTTTGCGCGCTGGTACAGTCAATCTGGAACCCCCGTAATAAAAGTGAATCACAGCACTAAGACTTCAGAAAGCGGAGAGGTACTTAACGTTTTCACCCTTTCACAACATACACCAGCAACGTCTGATCAAAGCGAAAAGCAACCTTTGTACATACCTGTTAATATCGAAATTATTGATGACAAAGGCAATGTATACAGCGACAACGAATCAGTAATTAACGATGGTATGGTTATACTGAAAGAAACCAGCGTCAGCTTCACTGTTAGTGCAGGTGACGCCAAGCTAACACCTGTCGTTTTAGGCAATTTCTCTGCGCCCGCAAAAGTAGATAATCCATTAGATACGGCTTCTTTACTGACTATCTTCAAATATGCCAAGGATCCATTTAATCGTTGGGACGCAATGCAAACGCTTTACGACCGCTGCATTAAGCAAATTGAAGAGGCACCTGGCTCAGGGGTGAGTAATGAGATTTGGCAAGGTATTAAACAAGCCATAGCACAAGAACAAAGTAACCTTGAACTTTTAGGTGAGTGTCTTGTTATACCTTCGTTTGAAACATTGTGCCAAAACCGAAACAATATCGATGTATCGGCCCTTTCAAAAGCGAGAAAAGCGTTTTGCGATCAGTTCGCACACGCGCTAGAACTCGAATTGCTTGGTGTATTTGATAACATTGAAAGAAACGCTTACACCTACACGCAAAACGCCGTAAATCAACGCCGATGTAAAAACGTGGTGCTAACACACTTAGCAAGGCTTCCACAATATGAAGAGCGCGTCGTTTCGCAGTTCGATAACGCAGACAACATGACCGACACGTTAGGCGCTCTGAGAAGCGCTCAGTATAGCACTCAATCTACCTTTGATAGTTTAATGGCTAGATTTGAAGAAACGTGGAATCACGACCCGCTGGTGTTAGACAAATGGTTTGCTTTACACGCCACGCAAAATCGTGATGATATTTTCGCAACCATTACTATGCTGTGTGAGCATCCACAATTTGCAATGAGTAACCCTAACCGTGTGCGTTCTGTAATTGGAAGTTTTGCTTTTTATAACAGTGAAAGGTTTCACGCACTTGATGGTAGCGGCTATAAATTTGTTACTGATTATTTACTTAAACTCGATGCAGTGAACCCTCAAGTAGCGGCACGTATTGTCACGCCATTAACTCAATGGCAAGGCTTTGCGAGTAAACATCAGGTACTAATGAAACAGCAGCTTGGACGCTTGTTGAATCATAAAGGGCTAAGTAAAGACGTGTTTGAGAAAGTAAGTAAAAGCCTTGCTTATGACAAGCATTAGCCCATCAGACTCGGTCTTTTACTTTTCAATTAATGCATCTTACAGTCAATGTGAGGTGCTTTACGCTCCTTCAAAGCCTGACGTCGTCATGGTGAGTGAGTCAGGGCTTAGTGTACAAGTACCCACTAATAGGCTGCGTCAGTTTGTCACTTCAAATGGTATTAAAGGGCGTTTCAGAATGATTGTTAACGCTGACAAAAAGATAAAATCTTTTGAAAAGGTAGGGTGAACACACAAAGTAACGTTTACATTTGAATTAACGGGTTTTACGCCTTATTTTTCACAATGTTCTCTTGTGAATTTTCTATCTCAGCTTGCCTACATTTGTCAAATTAGCTACCCAGCTTCTTCAAGCCTAAAATTGCGATTATTTTGCACAAATTATCTGCAACGTTATAAATGCTTTTTATACTCACAATAAATCTTTAACTATTTGATACGATTAACGTTGTAAATTTTGTTAACTGGTAGGATTAGTTCTTGCGGTTATGGCAAAATGATGTAATGATTTTGTTAATCGTTATGGTTGGTCATGATGTCACGCATTAAGTCACATCGACTTGGGAGTATAAAAATATGAAAAATGGGCCTAGCGCTTTTAAAATCTCACCGATAGCAGCAGGGGTATTATCACTGCTCGGTGCAGCTGCAGTACCTGCTCACGCAGCAAATTGGCAAGTTGGTGATGTAAGTATTACTTTAGATTCTACATTTACATTAGCCACAAGTATTAGAACGGAAGCACGTGATTACGACCTCATTGGTAACAGTAATCACCCTCAATTTGACTGGAGCGGCTACCACGCGGCTTTCAATCCTTTATACCCAAGTGCAGATGTTTGGGCGTTGGCCGATGGCGGCTACTCGACGAATGGTGACTTGGGTAACCTTGCTCACGACCCGGGTAGTGCTTTTGCTACGCAATTATCTGGTACTCACGAACTCGATGTAAACTTTGGCGATTATGGCTTTTTCGCTCGCGGATTTTGGTTTTATGATTTTGAACAAATGGACGGTGATCGCCCATACTCAAATCCAATAACGGGCAACCAATACGATTTGTGCCAAGACCCAGAAGCAGAAGACTTACTATGTACTGACGTGCGTTTATACGATGCATTCTTCTACGGCGATTGGTGGTTAGGCGAAAAGCCGCTAACAGTGCGTATTGGTCGTCAAGTAATAAGCTGGGGTGAAAGTACATTTATCCAGCACGGTATCAATACAACTAACCCTGTTGACGTAACCCGTGCACGTGCACCGGGCGCCGAGTTACGTGAAGTTTTCTTACCTGTTGGTATGGTTTACGCTTCATTGGGTTTAACTGACACGGTAAGTGTTTCTGGTTACTACCAATATGAATGGCAAGAAAGTTGGTTGCCCGTTTCTGGTAGTTACTTTGCAGGGAACGATTTTGCAGGTGAGGGCGGTCAACGTCAAAATGTTCAATTAGGTTTCAGTGGTAACCCTGATATCGATCTAGATCATCTTCTAAGTGTGTTAAATCAATACGGTGATCTAATGGAAGCTGGCACGCCAGCTACAGACCTTATTGGTGCTTATGCTCTTTATGGTACAAAGGTCGCTGTTCGAGGCTTTTCTGATGCTGCGCATAATTATGCGGATGACCAAGGACAATACGGTTTGCGTTTGACCTGGTTTGCAGAAGAGTTAAACGAAACTGAATTCAGTTTCTATCACATTAATTATCACAGCCAACGTCCTCTGATCTCTGGTGTAACTTCAGATTTCACATTTGCAGGAATTTCACAAGACCTTGCTTATATTCAAAATAACGAAATTACGCGAGACAATATCACTGAACTAGGTGTATTTACTCAATCACAGTTTTTCTACCCTGAAGACATAAAGCTATATGGTATGAGCTTCAACACCAATATAGGTACAACAGCGTTTGCTGGTGAATTCGCTTACCGTGTAGACGAGCCTCTTCAAATAGATGATGTAGAACTTCTTTATATGGGCATGCCTGAGCAGCTAGCAAACTCAGATATACCTGATCTTAGACGTCCCGACCTACAGGGCATCTCACAGCTGAACAATATCGGCCGTACGGTTGGACCGGGTGAGACCGCTCAAGGTTTCGTTTTCACAGACACATGGCAGATGCAGTTTACAGCGTCACACGTTTTCGGTCCTAAATTTGGTACAGACAACTTCGTTCTTCTAGGTGAAGTAGGTTATGTGAATATCGTTGATATGCCAGACCCTGATGTTGTTCGCCTTAATGCACCAGGTACTGCGCGTACTCCTTCACTAGAGCCTATTAATGGCAACCCTCGCACGGGTCTACATCAGGGGCTATCAGACGGTCCAGAAACAAACCCATTTGCAACTGATGACGCGTGGGGTTATCGTTTACTTGCCGTAGCAGATTACAATTCAATTTTTGCGGGTATGAATTTACGTGTTCGCGGAACGTTTTCACACGATGTTGATGGTACAACGCCTGATCCATTGTTCCTTTTCACAGAGGATGTTAAGTCGGCAGCGCTTTCATTTACGTTTGATTATTTAAGTAAATTTGAAGCTACTGCGTCGTATAGTGCTTTCTGGGGGGGTATCGGTACTACCAATGCACTAGCTGACCGTGACTTCGTCTCGTTCAACATCCGATATGCAATCTAAAGAGTGGTATTTATGATTAGAAAAGTAGGAATTATCGCCGCAGCCTTGTCACTTGCTTTGTCAGGTGCAGGCGCGATGGCAAAAGTATCTGAAGCAGATGCGAATAAACTTGGTAATGAGCTAACGCCACTGGGCGCTGAAAAAGCGGGTAATGCTGATGGCTCCATTCCAGCATGGACCGGTGGTATCACTTCTGCACCTGCAGGGTACACGGTAGGCGACCACCACCCAGATCCGTACCCAGATGACAAAATGCTTTTTGAGATCACAGCTCAAAACTATAAAGAATATGCAGAGTTTTTATCTGAAGGTCAGAAAAAGCTTTTTGAAGCGTATCCTGACACGTTCCGCATGCCGGTATACCAAACACGTCGTTCAGCGTCTAACCCGCAAGCAATTTATGATGCAACGAAGGTAAACGCGACGCGCGCAGAGCTTTTAGATGACGGTAACGGAATTAAGGGTGCGGTTTTAGGTATTCCATTCCCGATTCCACAAGATGGCCTAGAGGCAATTTGGAACCACATTCTTCGCTATCGCGGTGAAGCGGTTCAGCGTAACGGCGGTCAAGCTGCGGTTACCACTGGTGGTGATTACAACGTAATCGGCTTTGATGAGCAGCTCTTAATCAAGTACGCTGAAGAAGGTGCTACACCTGAAAAGCTAACCGAAGAAAACGTTCTGTTCATGTTTAAACAAAAAGTGACAAAGCCTGCGCGTTTGGCTGGTACTGCACTACTTGTACATGAAACCGTTGACCAAGTAAAAGAGCCACGTAAAGCATGGACATACAACACCGGACAGCGTCGTGTACGTCTAGCGCCTAACATCGCTTACGATACACCAGGAACAGCAGCTGACGGCCTTCGTACCACCGACGATTTCGATATGTTTAACGGCTCTCCTAACCGTTATGACTGGAAGCTAGTGGGTAAGAAAGAAATGTATGTGGCGTATAACAACTATGCGCTTCATTCAGATAACGCGAAGTACGACGATATTCTTCAGCCAAACCACATAAATCCAGATTTAACACGTTGGGAAAAACACCGTGTTTGGGAAGTTGAAGCAACATTGAAAGATGGCTACCGCCATATTTATCAAAAGCGTGTTTTCTTCATTGATGAGGATAGCTGGCAAATTCAAGTTGCTGATATGTATGATAATCGTGGCGAACTTTATCGCGTTGGTGTAGCTTATGGCGTTAACTACTATGAAGTTCCTACACAGTGGTCAACGCTTGATGTTTACCACGACCTAAACTCACGTCGTTATCTAGCCATTGGTTTAGACAACGAAGAAGAGATGTACGACTTCACAGTTCGTCCTCGAGATGTGGAATTCACACCTCAAGCGTTACGACGAGAAGGTATGCGCTAATCACCTTACACAACAAACGGTTGGCAAATGCCAACCGTTTTTGTATGCAGACAATTATAAATAGGGGGAATGGTTAATTATGAAAAAAACCATTGCAGCGTGCATTGCCGCCACATTCGCAGTGAATTATTCTACTACTGCACTTGCCGAAGACGCATTCATGGCACCATTGGTTGAGCAATCTGTTCTGTTGGACATAGACGCTGATTCATTTGTCGTTATTGTCGGTGAACGCGGTCACGTGTTAGTTTCAGAAGATGGTAAGGCGTTTAATCAAAAACGCGTACCTACGCAATCAACGCTTACAGCAACCACGGTTGTGGGCGACAATATTTGGGCAGTGGGTCACGATGCTGTCATTCTTCATTCTTCAGATAAAGGCGAGACTTGGGAAATACAAAATTACCAACCCGAGCTCGAGCGTCCGTTTTTAGATGTTTTATTTTTTAATGAGCAGCAAGGTATAGCTGCTGGCGCCTACGGTCTTTTTTATCGCACGTTAGATGGTGGCAAGACTTGGACAGCCGAACGTCACGCCAGTCTATTAGATCCCATGGATCAAGAGTATTTAGAAGAGATTCGCAAAGAAGACGAAGACTTCTATCAACAAGAACTTGAATCTATTTTGCCACATTTAAATCGAGTCACACTCGATGGTGATACGCTTTACCTAGCGGGTGAAGCTGGCCTGTTAGCCAAGAGTACCAATTTAGGTGAATCTTGGGAGCGTTACTATGTTGACTATACGGGTTCATTTTTTGACATAAAACCATTAGACGAAAATACGGTGTTAGCAGTGGGTCTGCGTGGAAACATTTTTGTTAATAGAAACGAAAGTGAGTGGGAGTATGTGCAAACATGTTCAACCAGCACACTCAACTCTATTCTTATTGGCTCTGAGTCTAAAGTTTACGCATTGGGTAACAACGGTATGTTGGTTAGTGCAATGCGTCCATTGCCAACCAGTATGCGCGACCCTTATGCCACTCCATCAGATTGCGAGGCAGACGAGGGAATAGTCGTTTCACAAATTAAAGACAAAGCAGCGCTTTTAAATGCAACTCAGTTTAATGGCCAAAGTATTGCTGTTACAGCAAATGGCATTAAAACGTTGAATCTAAAATAGGGCAGTATAAGAACAATGACCCATTTTCTTGAAAAATTAGTGTTTGGCAATCGAAAAATAGTAGTGGCTTTGTTCGCTATTGCTACTGTGTTTCTGGGTTACCAAGCCTCACAAATGCGCCTAGACGCAGGTTTCGAAAAAAATATTCCGTTAAACCACGAATACATGAAAACCTATATTGAGCATCGTCAAGACTTCGGTGGCGCTAACAATATTTTAGTTTCAGTATGTGACAAAAACGACAATATATATAATCAAAACTTTTTCGACACACTTAAAAACGTTCACGACCAGTTGTTTTTCATCAACGGCGTGAACCGTTCATTGGTAATTTCGCTTTTCTCTCCTTCAACCCGTTTTACCGAAATTGTAGAAGGTGGTTTCGCTGGCGGTCCGGTGATCCCAGCAGATTTCAACTCTGCTAGCCCTGAAGCACTTGAATTAGTGGCTGCCAATGTTGAAAAAGCGAATATTGTTGGTAGACAGGTATCAAGTGACTACAGCTGTGCAATGGTCACGGCTCAACTGCTCGATATTGACCCTCAAACTGGTGAGCCGCTAAATACGTTAGCGTTAGCTGCCGAACTGGAGGAGCAGCTTCGCGGGCAGTATGAAGACGAAAACACATCAATTCATATCATCGGTTTCGCGAAAATGATTGGTGACGTGGCTGACGGTGCGAAAGACGTATTGATCTTTTTCGCCATTGCTATCGCCATTACGGCAATCATGGTGTACTTCTTCTCTAGAAGTATCATGCTTACGTTTCTTCCGCTGGTTTGTTCTATCATTGCCGTTATCTGGCAGCTAGGTTTACTAACATCAATTGGCTTCGGTATGGACCCTATGTCAATTTTGGTGCCGTTCCTTGTTTTTGCCATTGGTGTTAGCCATGGCGTACAAATGATCAACGCAGTTGAAAAACAAGCAGTAACAGGAATTGGTGCAAAGCGTGCTTCGATGGCTGCGTTTAGAAACCTACTGGTCCCTGGAGGTATCGCGTTACTGTCAGATACTGTTGGTTTTATGACCCTGTTGGTCATTGATATTGGCATAATCCGCGAACTCGCTATTACAGCAAGTATGGGTGTTGCAGTAATCATTCTTACCAACTTATTGTTACTTCCGGTTCTTATGAGCTTCTTAAAACTAGATAAAAAGTACGTTGAGAAGTTTGCAGGTAAGGAAAATGCTAATTCTAAGTTCTGGGAAGTTATAGCGGCTTGCTCACGTAAAAAGCCTGCTGCAGTTATTCTTGTTATAACTGCGATTTTGTTCGTGTTTGGTCATTACCAAGCTCAGAATATGAAAATAGGTGACTTGCATGCCGGTGCACCAGCGCTTCATGAGACGTCACGCTACAACCAAGATACTTTTCTGATTACCGACAAGTACGAAGTAACGGTCGATTACATTTCTATTCTGGTTGAAACTACACCAGAAGCTTGTACGTCACACAGCGTGATGAAGGCTATGGATGACTTCCAATGGAAAATGGAAAATGTTCAAGGTGTTCAATCAGCAGTGTCACTTGCGTCGGTAGCTAAAATCGTTAACGCTGGGTACAACGAGGGCAATGTAAAATGGCAAGTACTTCCACGTAATCAGCAAACGCTGGTACAGGCCATTTCTCGCGTACCGACATCGTCTGGATTGCTAAACGGTGATTGCTCAGTAATGCCTATCATCCTGTTTATGGAAGATCACAAAGCCGAAACGATTTCTCGTGTTGTAGATGCCGTTAAGGCTTACCGTGATGAATACCAAACAGACGATATGAAGTTTAGTCTTGCATCAGGCCCTGTAGGTGTTATGGCTGCAACAAACGAAGCAGTAAGTGCTGCACAAGACCCAATGATGCTTTATGTATTCGGCGCGGTGATTGCACTTTGTCTTATTAGCTTCCGGTCACTACGTGCCACTTTGGTTGTGGTTATCCCGCTGTACGTGGTATCAGTACTAGCCCAAGCCCTAATGACATACCTGCAAATTGGTCTCACCGTTTCTACGTTGCCAGTTATCGCACTAGGTGTGGGTATAGGTGTGGATTATGGTATTTATATTCTTTCTACTAAGAGCTTAATGTTGAAGAAAGGTGCAACTGTTCAAGAGGCTTATTTTGCAGCCCTTAAAGAACGTGGAAGCGCTGTGCTATTTACGGGTATAACGCTTGCCATTGGCGTAAGTACCTGGGTGTTCTCTTCACTTAAGTTCCAAATGGACATGGGTATATTGCTAACCTTCATGTTCGTTGTGAACATGCTTGGGGCAATAATTGTACTGCCTGCATTAGCAAGGTTCCTATGGTGGAACAAGAATGACCCTGATGCATAAAATATTTTTGCATAGCTACGCATAAAAAAGGGCCTTTAGGCCCTTTTTTTTGGGTGTTTTTTGCATACTTATCTATGCTGTTAATATAAGGTTAAAATTGGGCTTTCATTAGCGTCATTTATTAGAGAAAATAGTTAGGTACTCGACACTTATACCAAGTCACCTTGGTATTACGACATTCAAAAAAGGTTAACAAATGACAGTCACCTCACAGCGACACTCAGTACTGCTAGACAATGTATTTGCACTTATCGACAAAAAAGTAGATACCAAGCAGAAGTCTCTTGTGCAGCAATTCGGACGTCTGTTGTATAAAAACATTTCAAGCGATGATTTAGAAAATCGCAACGACAGCGACCTTTATGGTGCAACACTAAGTTTATGGAATGGTTTGGCGAAGTTTGAAAATACCACGCCTTACATTCGCGTATTCAATCCAGAAATAGCTAAACACGGTTGGAACTCAAGTCACACTATTGTTGAAATCATTGTGTCTGACATGCCATTTTTGGTTGACTCTGTGCGCATGTTACTTAACAGATTAAACATTACCGCTCATCTTTTTCTTCACAGTCCGATTGGCATTAAGCGCAACAGTGCAAACAAAGTTGAAGCGTTTGCTGAACCAGGAAAAACGATTGAAGGCGCTAAAAAAGAGACCGTTATCTTTATTGAAATCGACAGACAAACGTCGAAAAAAGATATTGATGCCTTAACTAAAGAACTTCATTCTGTCGTAGATGAAGTATCTCTGGCAGTACAAGATTGGCAGGGTATGACAAACACCTTGCAAGACGTCATCAAAAACAACGCTAAATACAACTGGCCTGTAGATGAAGAAACGGAAAAGCAGACCAAAGCTTACCTAGAATGGTTGAGTGACCATAACTTTACCATGATGGGGTACCGTTATTACGATGTGAAGGCTATAGAAGGCGACCATAGATGGATTCCGCAAAATGACACTAGCCTTGGCTTATTAAAGAATTCGATTAACGATCGTGAGCGCTTATTGTCACGATTGCCAGCGTCTGCAAGAGCAGAAGCACTCAGCAAAAATCCACTAATTTTAACGAAAACAAATTCACGCGCACGCGTACATCGTCCTGCATACATGGACTACGTTGGCGTAAAAGTCTTCAATAAAGAAGGTCAAGTTGTTGGTGAACACCGCTTCTTGGGCTTGTACTCAGCGTCGTTCTACAACAACAGCGTAACTCAGCTTCCTCTTTTACGAGAAAAAATTACGCGCATTTGTGAGTTGTCTGGTTTCGAGCCGGGTACTCATGCCTTTAAAGCATTTACGAATATCATTGAAACGTACCCGCGTGACGAATTGCTGCAAACGCCTGCAGAGGAACTTGCACAAATTGTTATGGGTATTTTCCAAATGCAGGAACGCGGCATCTCTCGTTTGTTTATTCGCAAAGATGTATTTGGTCGTTTCTTCTCATGCATGGTATTTGTGCCAAGAGAGCGCTATAACACCCAGTTACGTAAAGAAACCCAAGCGCTTCTTAAAGCGTCGTTAGGCGCAGCAGAAGAAGTGGAATTTACTACTTTCTTTTCTGAGTCTGTATATGCCCGAACGCATTACATTGCTAGAGTCAACGAAAACAACGCGGAATTCGATGTGAAGGAAATAGAGCAAAATATTATTGAGTTGACTAAAACTTGGAATGACAGACTGGCGTCGGCAATCACAGCTGCGCACGGTGAAGCATCAGGTAAAGCACTCGAACGTAAATATAACAATGCATTCTCTCGTAGCTATATGGAACACAACCTTCCTTCAGCTGCGCTAGTCGATATTGATAAATTAGAGATGCTAGATGACAACCATACATTAGATATGTTGTTCTATCGTCCTCAAGAAGAAGACGCTGACAGCCAAGTAGTTAAGCTAAAACTTTTCCATCGCGCTGAGCCGATTCACTTGTCAGACGTGTTACCTATGCTAGAAAATTTTGGGTTACGCGTAATCGACGAAAGCCCTTATAGAATAACGTGTTCAGAGGGTGAACGTAACTGGGTGATGGACTTCACCATGTTACATAAAAGCGGCCAGCATTTTGACATGGAAAATGCACAAATACTCTTCCAAGATGCGTTTGCCAAAGTGTGGTACAAAACACTAGAAGACGATGCGTTTAACCGCCTTATTCTTGGTGCAAACATGACAGGCCGCAAAGTTACAGTGCTGCGAGCTTATGCAAAATACATGCGCCAAACTGGAAGCTCGTTTAGCATAAACTACATTGCTAACACCCTTGCCAATTACCCTGACATTGCTCGTCTATTGGTTGATTTCTTTGACCAACGTTTTAATCCAAAGAAAAAACGCAACGAAAAGAAAGAAGACACGTTACTAGAGACCATTAAGGCTCAATTAGATAACGTAAGTAATCTTGATGACGACCGTATTATTCGTCGTTATTTAGACATGATGTCGGCAACATTGCGTACAAACTTCTATCAAACGGACGAAGCAGGCAACGAAAAGTCTTATGTTTCATTTAAGATGATGCCTGAACTGATTCCAGAAATGCCGCTGCCACTACCTAAATTCGAGATCTTCGTTTACAGCCCGCGGGTTGAAGGTGTACACCTTCGAGGTGGCAAAGTAGCACGTGGTGGGCTTCGTTGGTCTGACCGCCAAGAAGACTTCAGAACGGAAGTGCTTGGCCTGGTTAAAGCGCAGCAGGTGAAAAACACCGTGATAGTGCCTGTAGGGGCAAAAGGTGGTTTCGTTTGTAAAAACCTGCCTGTTGGTGAAGGCCGTGCAGCTATTCAAGCGGAAGGCCAGGCGTGTTATCGCACGTTCATCACAAGTTTGTTAGACATTACCGACAACATCGTTAACGGTGAAATCGTACCGCCAAAAGATGTGGTTCGCCTAGATGATGACGACCCTTACTTAGTTGTTGCGGCAGATAAAGGTACCGCCACGTTCTCTGATATCGCTAATGGTATTGCGGAAGATTTTGGCTTTTGGCTAGGTGATGCATTTGCTTCTGGCGGCAGTATTGGATACGACCACAAGAAGATGGGGATTACTGCTCGCGGTGGATGGGAGTCGGTAAAACGCCACTTTAGAGAAATTGGCGTTGACTGTCAGACTACTGATTTCTCGTGCGTTGGTGTAGGTGATATGGCCGGTGACGTATTTGGTAACGGCATGCTGCTTTCAGAGCACACGCGATTAATCGCAGCGTTTAACCATTTACATATTTTCTTCGACCCAAATCCAGATGCTGCTGAAAGCTATAAAGAGCGCAAGCGCTTGTTTGAAAACCCAAGCCTTAGCTGGGAAGACTACAACAGTAAGCTGATTTCAAAAGGCGGCGGTATATTCAGTCGTGCGTCTAAATCTATCAAGCTGACGCCAGAAATGAAAAAGTGGTTAGGCACGCGTCAGTTAACCATGACGCCAAACGAGCTTATTCATAACATTTTGAAAATGCCTGTCGACCTTCTTTGGAATGGCGGTATCGGTACCTATATCAAGAGTAAGAAAGAGTCTCACGCAGACGTTGGCGATCGTGCTAACGACGACTTGCGTGTTAATGGCCGCGACGTTCAAGCGAAAATTGTGGGCGAGGGTGGTAACTTAGGTTTAACTCAGTTAGGTCGTATCGAATATGCCTCTCACGGCGGCCGTGTTAACACTGACTTCATTGACAACGTAGGTGGTGTTGACTGTTCAGATAACGAAGTGAACATTAAGATTCTACTTAACAGCTTAGTGAACGACGGTGAACTAACCCTTAAGCAGCGCAACAAGCTTCTTTACGACATGACCGACGATGTAAGTCGCATTGTATTAAAAGACTGTTATCGTCAAACCCAGTCCATTTCAATCACAGAACTGTCTGGTGTGAAACTGTTAAAAGAACAACTTCGCTTCATTCACGGTCTTGAGCGAGAGGGCAAACTTAATCGCGAGCTAGAGTTCATTCCAAGTGATGACGAAATTTCAGATCGGGTGGCTACTGACCAAGGTTTAACCCGTCCTGAATTAAGCGTTCTAATAGCCTACGGCAAAATGGTGCTTAAAGACGCGCTAAATATTCCAGAAATTACTGACAACCCGTATCACGGAAAGTTATTGGTAGAAGCGTTCCCGCAAGTACTGCGCGAAAAGTTTGCAACACACATGCAGCAGCATCCGCTAAGAAGCGAAATTATCGCAACTAAGTTAACCAACAACATGGTTAACGATATGGGGCTTAACTTCGTGTTTAGAATGCAGGAAGAAACTGGCGCTAGTGTGAGTGAAATAGCTGACGCTTATGCCATTGTTCACGGTATCTTCAACATGAAGACGCTTTGGGCTAAAATTGAAGAGCTTGACAACGTAATACCGGCTACGCTTCAGCTGAAAATGCTAGAGGAAGCACGCAGAATCATGCGCCGTGCATCTCGTTGGTACATTCGTCACGGCAACAAGGCACAGACTATTGAAGAAGCCATTGCGAGCTATCGTGGCACATTTGATGATTTGGCGAAGAATCTGCAAAACTACCTTGTAGAAAGTGAGTATGCACAGCTCGAAGCAGCCACTCAGAAGTACATAGACAAAGGCGTACCTCAGGATATCGCCTATCAAGTTGCAAGTTTCTCTAACATGTTCTCTAGTTTCGACCTAGCGCAAATTGTAGAATCTGACAAACACAAAACAGACGTTGTGGCTAAGCTCTACTACCAGCTAGGATCAAGACTCGAGCTACACTGGTTCTTAGATCAGATTAACAATCAAGCTGTGAGTAACCATTGGCAAGCGCTGGCTCGCGCTTCATATCGTGAGGAGCTTGATTGGCAACAGCGCTCAATTGCGGCAAACTTATTAGCGTCCCGTGACGATGTGAATGATGCCGATCAAATTCTAGACGAGTGGATTGAAAGCAATCAGCTTTTACTTAAGCGCTGGTATCACATGATGTCTGAGTTTAAGACTAGTACAACGCACGAATTTGCGAAATTTTCTGTCGCTTTACGTGAATTGATGCTTTTAAGCGTGAAGTCTAACCATTAGAATATACGCACCTTAATTATTTAAGCCCTGTTCATCAGGGCTTTTTTATATATTAGCAATCAGCGAGCGTTTACAACGACCATGCAATCTCTAGTGCAAAAACTCTTACTTCAGTGTGAACCTGAAAAAAGTCACGATTTCACCATTAACTGGTTAAACAAGACCCAACATACTCCGCTGAAATGGATGTACAGCACGCCCACCATCCAAAAACCCGTAACCGTTGCCGGCATGACCTTTGATAATCCAGTTGGCCTTGCGGCAGGTCTCGATAAAAACGGAGACTGCATTGACGCGTTTGCTAACATGGGATTCGGTTTTGTTGAAATAGGTACGGTAACGCCGCGCCCTCAACCAGGAAATCCAAAGCCTCGGTTATTTAGAATTCCTGAAAAACACGCCATCATTAATCGCATGGGCTTTAATAATAAAGGCGTCGACCATCTTGTTGAGCAAGTTAAGCAAGCGCAATTCAAAGGGCCGATTGGAATAAATATAGGTAAAAACAAAGATACCGAAGAGGCAAGAGCGCTAGAAGATTACCTGATATGCCTTAATAAAGTTTATCCTTATGCCAGTTATGTCACTATCAATATCTCATCACCCAATACGCCAGGCCTAAGAAACCTTCAGTATGGTGAAGCGTTAGATAAATTACTTGCGGGCTTAAAAGCAGCTCAGGAAACCTTAACGCAAACCCACGGTAAATATGTACCACTATTTATTAAAATAGCGCCTGACTTGGGTGATGTTGAAATTGAAAGTATTGCTGCCTCACTTATTACAAGCAAAATGGACGGTGTTATCGCCACAAACACCACGCTCTCTCGTGATGCCGTAGAAGGATTAAAGCATGCCGATGAAATGGGGGGCTTGAGCGGTTCTGTAATGACTGACATGAGCTTAGAGGTAACGCGTAAGCTCAACAAAGCGCTCGATCGCGCTATTCCTATTATTGGCGTAGGGGGCATTGATTCACCAGAAGCGGCGCAAGCGCGACTAGATGCGGGAGCATCGCTGGTTCAGGTTTATTCCGCGTTTATATATCAAGGCCCATCGCTCGTTAAACGCATCGTAAACGCGTTATAATACTCCACAAAGAATTCTCTCGTGTGCATGTTTTATCAACGTAAAGCATGCACATAAAAAACAGGTAAATGAATGAATACTATTCTGGTTACGACCAGTCGCGGTCTTGACGAACTACTTAAGCAAGAAGTGCTAGACTTATGCCCTGATGCACAGATTAAGCAAGGGCCCGGTACCATAACGTTTGAAGGCACTAAGGAAGACGCATATAAACTTTGTTTATGGTCTCGCTTGGCAAACCGCGTTATTTGGGTGCTAGCATCGGGCAAAGCAGGTGATGCTGACGCGCTTTACAATACCGCAATGGGCGTTGACTGGCAGATGCAGATGGATTCACGTCATACGTTATCTGTACAGTTTATTGGAACCAACTTTGCTATTAAAAATACCCAGTTTGGCGCAGTACGCGTTAAAGATGCTATTGTCGATTCTTTCGTTGAGCAAGGGTTAGCGCGTCCATCTGTTGAACGTAAGAACCCTGATGTTTCGGTGTACGCAAGGTTGCATCGCGACAACGTGATTTTAGGTATCGATTTAGCCGGCGCGAGCTTGCACCAGCGTGCCTACAGACAAGAAACTGGCGATGCACCACTTAAAGAGCATATTGCAAGTGCCATGTTAATGCGAAGCGGCTGGACTGAAAACACCGATGCGCCGTTGGTTGATTTAATGTGTGGCTCAGGCACTATCGCTATTGAAGCGGCATACATCGCCCGAAACATCGCCCCTGGGATCAAACGTTCATACTGGGGTTTTAGCAAATGGCTAGGCCATGAAGAGACAGTATGGGACAGTCTTGTTGAACACGCTATTTCTGTGCAAAAACCAAGCTGTGGCGGTATTTACGCCGGTGACTTTAGCCGCAAAATGGTAGCCATTGCAAAAGCAAACGCCGATTTTGCCGGTGTATTTAACGATATTTCTTTTTCTCAGCAAGACGCCACTAAATCTTCTCCACCTGTAGCTACACCTGGGTATGTGGTATCAAATCCTCCGTACGGTGAACGACTAGGAGAACTTACGTCGCTAATTCCGCTATTTAGCGACTGGGGTAAACGCTTTAAAGAAGCGTGGAAAGGCTGGCATGTATCGCTGCTAAGCAGCAATCGTGATTTGCTGCGCGTGTTAAAGCTTCGCGCTACCAAAGACTATGCGATGAATAACGGTAAGTTAGAGTGTCGTTTAGCCAACTACGTGTTAGATGAACAAAACACAGTACAATTCACCGAAGATGCTGGTAATCATGAGTTTGCAAACCGTTTGAAGAAAAACCTCAAACGTATGAAAGGCTGGATAAAGAACGCTAACACCAATTGTTACCGTATTTACGACGCCGACCTGCCAGATTATAACGTGGCAGTAGACAGATACGGTGACTGGCTAGTTGTTCATGAGTACGCACCACCTAAAACCGTATCAGAAGATAAAGCGCGTAAACGCTTGCAAGAAGTACTGCTGCACTTACCTGCCGTTACTGGCGTGTCGCCCAAACACATTGCACTAAAAGTACGTAGCCAACAAAAAGGCACCAAGCAGTACGAGAAAATTAATCAATCTGGCGACATGATGGAAGTGTTCGAAAACGATGCACGGTTCCTTGTTAACCTAACAGATTATTTAGATACAGGTCTGTTCTTAGACCATCGTAATACCCGCCAAAAGGTTAAAGCGTTATCGAAAGACAAAGATGTACTGAACTTGTTTTCTTACACAGGAAGCGTATCGGTATTCGCAGCAAAAGGTGGGGCTAAATCAGTGACCACGGTAGATATGTCTAACACCTATCTTGAGTGGGCAAAGAAAAATGTCGCACTAAATAAATTAAATGGTCCTCACGCATTTATTCAGGCCGACTGCACCACATGGTTAGGTACGCATAAAGGTAAGTATGACTTAATTTTTATCGACCCGCCGTCGTTTTCAAACTCTAAGCGCATGCAAAATACATGGGATGTCCAACGGGATCACGTAAAAATGCTCACCGACGCTAAAGCATGTTTAAAAGAGCAGGGCATTATTGTGTTCTCAAACAACAAGCGTGGCTTTAAACTAGACGAGTCAGCCATAACAGCGCTTGGACTGTCAGTAGATAATATTACTAAAGACACAATTCCAGAGGATTTTGCCCGTAAAGGCAACATTCACCAATGCTGGATACTGCGTTCATGAAAATCTACTTCTATACCGGCCCCCAATGTAGCCTTTGTGATTTAGCTGATATCGAGCTTCAGCAAACGTCTATGTTCTCGTTACTTGATATCGAAAAAGTGAACATTCGCACAAGTACAGAGCTTTACCATTTGTACGGCGCACGAATACCTGTGCTTAAACGCGCAGACAATAATAAAGAAATTGGTTGGCCTTTTAGTACTGCCGATTTAGAGGAGTTTCTTCAGTGAGCATTTTGCAGTTAAAAAACATCACTGTTATTTACGGAAATCCGCCGCTTTTAGACGGCGTTGAATTGGTTGTTCAACCTAAAGAACGCGTATGTTTAGTGGGGCGAAACGGAAGCGGTAAATCAACGCTAATGAAAGTCATTGCTGGCGATATTATTGCCGATGACGGTCAGCGAATTATCGAAAATAATACCGTAATCGCGCGCTTAGAGCAGGATCCTCCGCAAACTACCGACGTGACGCTTTTCGACTATGTTGCAGAAGGGTTATCCGATGTTGGTGAAACACTGAAAGCTTATTTTCATCAAACCCGGATTGTTGGAGAGGATCCAAGCGAGGCAAATCTCAATAAGCTCCAGCGCTTGCAAGAACAATTAGAAGCCAGAGATGCGTGGCAATTTGAGCAACAAATTGAGCAAACGCTTACCATGCTGAAGTTAGACCCTGAGATATCGCTATCTACTTTATCTGGGGGCTGGCGGAGAAAAGCAGCCTTGGCACGTGCGCTCGTACGCCAGCCTGATTTGCTATTGTTAGACGAACCGACAAACCACCTTGATATCGAAATGATCCGTTGGCTTGAATCAAGTTTAAGCAATTATCAAGGCGCCATAGTGTTTGTGAGCCACGACCGTGCGTTTATACGTGAAATGGCTACGCGTATTGTTGATCTTGATAGAGGCACAGTTACAAGCTACCCAGGGAACTACGAAACCTACCTTGAGAAGAAGCAACACGACCTAGAAGTTGAAGCGTCACAAAACGCTGAGTTCGATAAAAAGCTCGCACAAGAAGAAGTGTGGATTCGACAAGGAATTAAGGCACGTCGTACTCGTAATGAAGGCCGTGTGCGAGCACTTAAGAAATTACGCGAAGAGCGTAAAGCCCGTCGAGCGGTTCAAGGTAATGCAGTGGTAAGCCAGCATCAGGGCGCGCGCTCTGGGAAGATGGTATTTGAAGTTAAAGATTTAAGCTACAGCATTGAAGGCAAACCAATTGTGAAAGGTTTGAACCTAAATGTTTTACGCGGCGACAAACTTGCGTTAATTGGCCCTAACGGAAGCGGTAAGAGTACCCTTATAAAGCTATTGCTAGGCGAACTTCAGCCTGATAATGGCAATTGTAAACAAGGGACTAATTTAGAAGTTGCCTACTTTGATCAACACCGTCACGGCTTAGATTTAGAAAAAACAGTCATTGATGCCGTTGGTGATGGTAAACGCGACCTTATGGTTAATGGCCACCCGCGCCATGTCATTAGTTACTTGCAAGATTATTTGTTTACCCCAGAACGCGTGAACGCACCGGTTAAGTCGTTATCAGGTGGCGAAAAGAACCGTCTAATGTTGGCCAAACTCATGCTTAAGCCAAGCAATGTTTTGGTACTGGATGAGCCCACCAACGACCTTGATGTTGAAACCCTAGAAATGCTTGAAACCTTGCTTAATGAGTACACGGGCACTGTGCTTCTAGTGAGCCATGACAGGGAATTTGTTGATAACGTAGCAAATAGCAGCGTGGTATTCGAAGGTAATGGGTTACTGAGAGAATTCATTGGGGGTTTCACTGACGTAGAAAACTGGTATAAAGAGCAACAAGAAAAACGTCAGCAAATTGAAAAAGAAGAAAAAGCCAAGGTAAAGAATGAAACTAATCTAACTTCAGACAGTCCTAGTGCTAAGTCTTCTCCCCGTAAGACGAAAAAGCTATCATACAAAGATCAGCGTGAACTTGAGTCCTTACCGAAAGAGCTTGAAGCGCTTGAGGAAGAACTTGAAGCTATGCAAGAGAAGGTCAACAACCCAGACTTTTTCAAACAAGACAGCGACGTGACTGCCAAGGCTTTAGCCGAACTGGCAGAAAAAGAAGAATTACTTTCCCAGAAATATGCGCGCTGGGATGAACTAGAAAGTATGCTGGAAGATAATCAGCAGTAAATAGGATTTTAAATGAAACGAACTCAGCTTGCCGCCGCCGTTCTGTTGGCAACAGGAAGTGTTTCGGCATTTGCCGCGACCTATTCAGTGACGCCTCTTCCTTTACAGGATACCGCAAGAAACAATTTCGGTCGTTCTATTGATAACGCAGGCAAAATGTTGTCTGTCGCTCAACTTGAATTTAATCCACCTGTTGATATACAGCAACTTGAGGATGACACAAGCTTCTTTGAACAATTTGGTGAAAATTTGGACAGCGAAGATGACGTTCGCCAAGGGGTTTTTACCGACAGAGATTACAACGCCATCGTCAATTATCTTGTTACTACCCCAGCTCGTTTTGCTGGGCAGAGACTGGCGACATTTAGAACGTATGAAACTGATACACAAGACTTTTCCTTAGTGCCAGGTTTAGACAGAGTTACCGACAAGTTTAACGATTACACTCAATCAGTTGAGACGATAGGCCGTGACAGCCTAAATGGTGATTATATTGTGGGTGACTCTACCGCTTTTGTCGTTCTCGATTCTTATGAAAATCAAAACGGTGACACGTTAAACTACACATACCCAGAATCGGCTGAACAGGGTTTTGTTCAAGTTTCAAGCGAAACAAAAGTTCTACCTGCAATTGATACAACAGCGGGAGGTTTTTCCTCTGCTCGAGCAATAAACGCAAATCTGCAAGTTGCAGGGTTCAGTACCGTCAGCTTTCAAAGCGACATAACTGATTCTGTAGAAGCTTGTGCAGATGATGAAGAACGCGCTGATATTCCAGAAGGCCGTTGTTTATTCGCTATTTATAATGGCGCTTTCAATGTTCCGCGTATATCTAGGGCGTTTATTAACTCATCAACAGACTTCTTGCCTCGATTCGTGCTTTTCTCTGAAGTGAATGCAACAGTATGGCAACTTGACGTGAATGGCGATGTGATAAGCACTGACACCTATCCATTATTGTTTGAGCCTGCTGAAGATGATGTGCAGCATTATTATACATACGCTTACGATATTAACTCACAAGGTATGGCAGTAGGTGAAGGGTTAACGGGTGAGCGCGTTGTAATCACTCGCCCAGGTACATCTGGCCGAACGGAAAGTGAGCGCGTTGCAACCGTGTTTAGAGACGGTGAGACAATTGAGCTTCTTCCTAGAGACGAAAATATTCTTAGTCAAGCCATCGCAATAAATGATGAGAATTGGGTAACTGGTGCGATTCTACGCTCGCAGAGTGATATCGCTCGCTCTAGAATGTTTGTTTACAACCTAGACACACAAGAAGCGCAATACCCTGATGGCTTCTTTGTCAGCGCTGGCGTAACGGCTAATGCGATTAACAACAATAATATCGTTGTTGGAAAGGGCGATGTGACTGCTACAAGCGATGCATTGCGTGAAACAGCAGCTTTCATGTACAACATTAATACTGAAGAATTTACTGACTTAAATGATTTAGTTGCGTGTGATAGCCCCTACGAATTGATTGAAGCCGTTGATATAAACGACGACAATGAAATTATTGCGAACGCAAGGGTTAAGACAACCAATAAGTACATAACGGGCAATGAAATTATCGACGATAATGGCGAAACCGAAGAAATCGACTCTATCATTGCCGTTAAGCTTTCACCTTTAGCAAACGGCGCTGTTGATGAATGTGAAATACCAGAAGATGAACGTCCGTACGAGCGTGAGGGCGCTTCAACAGGATGGCTAGCTTTGCTAAGCCTTTTTTCTGCAGCATTTATTCGCAGAAAGATTAAGAAATAACTGACTAGCTGGTCAATACTTAAGCAAAGAAAAAGAAGCCACGATCATGTGGCTTTTTTTATGCCCAAATAATGTAAAAATCACATTCTTTATGCATAAAAAATGTAACATAAATTTCATATAAACTTCATTTATTTAAACATTGTCAACCCCTTTTGCTTTATATTTTTCTTGAACCATTTAGTTAAATGCACTATCAAAGTAATGTACGCAATCACTTTTCCGGCACTATCAACCGAAATGATGTAGAGCGCTCGAGAAAATGATTTGTTGTACTTTCAACAAACAAAAGAGGCTAATCAATGAAAAGACAAAAAAGAGATAAACTGACTCGCGCACATTCGAAAGGCTATCAAGCTGGTATTAGCGGTCGTTCAAAGGAAAATTGTCCATTTCAGCAAAACGATGCACGTTCACAGTGGTTAGGTGGATGGCGTGAAGCGGTAGAAGATAGACACTTAGGTTTAAGTGTTAAATAACACTTCTCTTTTATGAACTGATTAAGCAAAAGGAAAGCCCCTGAAAAGGGGCTTTTTCGTGGCTTGAATTCAAGCTGCTAGTACACGATGCAACTGAATGTTAGAAGTTTGATGTGTCTTGAAATAAGCCAACCTTAAGATCTTTCGCAACGTAGATCTCACGACCATCAACTTCAACTGAACCATCAGCCATGCCCATGAAAAGTTTACGTTTTATTACGCGTTTCATCGTAATTTTATAGGTAACTTTTTTCGCTGTCGGCAGAATTTGACCCGTAAACTTAACTTCGCCTACGCCTAATGCTCGGCCTTTACCCGGGCCACCGCTCCAACCTAAGAAGAAGCCGACCAGCTGCCACATTGCGTCTAACCCAAGGCAACCGGGCATAACTGGATCACCAGGGAAATGGCAATCAAAGAACCATAAATCAGGCGTTATATCCAATTCGGCAATTATCTCACCTTTACCGTGTTCGCCACCATCTTCGGTAATTGAGACGACCCTATCCATCATTAGCATGTTCGGCGCGGGCAACTGGCTGTTACCTGGACCAAACATTTCACCGCGGCTACACGCCAATAAATCTTCTTTGGTAAAACTATTTTTCTTCTCTGACATTCCCAACTCATTGTTGTTGTTAAAGTGACATAACTAATTTAGCGAACACTTGTACGCCAAACAACTCTGAACAGTCATTTTTCTGAAGAAAAACGCGTGCTACTATAGCTTCTCTTACTTCTATTCGTCTAAATATTATTCGCAGGAACGATATTTAAACAGCCTTTACCCTAAGCTCTACAATAAAGTAACTTTGTGTGAAAACTATGACAGAACAAACAACAAAAAAAACAATCAAGAAAAGTCCTGAAGAAAGAGCTAAAGCGAATGCTGACAAGCAGCGCCGTTTCAGAGAGCGGCAAAAAGATGCTGGAAAAAAGCTGGTCAGGGGATACGTGAGTCCTGAAGCCAAAGCCTGCTACGACGAAATTCGTGACAAAACGGGTTGGACTGACAGTGAAGCTATGTCCAACGCCATGAGATTAATGTATGCGGCGTATAAATGCGGACAAATTAAATTGCTTAACGAGTGGCTTAGAAAAAATAACCGTTAAGTATCACGTTTTAGTCTTAGCTTTTAACCATGAGCGGCTAGGGCTATTTTGCATTGTATGGCGGTGAACAATACGTTTCGCTTCTTTAATTACATCGTCACGTTCTCGATAATCCCATAGCCGTTTGGCTGTTGAACGATTGTATTGGTCAATATCAATAATGGGAGCAACGTAGTCTCGCTCAAGATCAAAGCCAAGCATTTGCGCTTCTAGCGGAGGAAGTGAGTAGGGTGTGTGAACCGCGTCGCATGGTAAACCAGAAAGTTCAGGCACCCATTTTTTTATAAATATGCCGTCGGGGTCTAATTTCTTCGACTGAGTAGCCGGGTTGTATAGGCGTACTGTATGAATACCAGTGACGCTAGCCTGCATTTGAATTTGTGGGTAGTGAATGCCCGGCTCAAAATCTAAAAACTGGGTTGCCAAATAATGAGCCGCTTTAAGCCAGTGAGCGTTTAAATGATGGCAAAGAAAACTGGTAACCATGGCGCGCATTCGAAAATTTATGTACCCCGTTGCCTTAAGCGCTCGCATGCAAGCGTCCACGAGTGGGTATCCTGTTCGCCCAATACTCCAGAAATAGAAGCGCCGCTCAGCTTCAGGGCCGTCTATATACGGAAAGCTCTCATAAGCACTGTTCACTGGTTTCCATTCTATACTGTGCTCACTTTCGAATTTTTGTATGAAGTGACAGTGCCAATGTAGCCTTGATGTCAAAGCGTTTAGCGCACGGCTCCACTGTTTTCTTTCGCCTAAAGGTAACGCCTTCTTCTTTTGCTTTTCAAGCTGCACGGTTTGATAAACTTGCTTAATTGAGATATTACCCCAAGCAAGATAGGGGCTTAAACGAGAACAGGCACGGCGTGCACATTCTGGTTTAGAAATATGTTGATGGTAGAACTTTCCTCTTGAATTGAAGAAGTCTTTTAGTACTTGCCAAGCACGCCTTTCTCCACCTGGTTGCATCTCACTTTTTTCATGTTGATTTTGGGCCAGCAAACGGCGGTTTAGATTGCAGCTCGACGTGTGATTTTGTTCCCACAGTGAGGCATACTCAAGTTCAATTTCTTCTAGACTTACAAGTGCGGTGTTAAGCGCTTTGTAATTGTGCCAATCTGCCCAATTTACGTTTTTTATGTCAAAATCAAACGTATGAGTCGTAAAATGGCTTTCCCAATTGGCTTGCCAATGGGCGCGATGGGGTAACCCTCGGATTACAGCACCATTAGCTGCCTCAATAAAGGGGATGCCTTTTATTTTCAGATGCTTAGATAAAGCTAGATCGCGGTTATGCGTAACCTTTAAGCCAACTTCCTGGTAACTCCTAACCACAGAGATGGTGTAAAATCGTGCTATTTGGTCTATTGCGTCAGTGACTTCTGAGTGTAGCGCAAGCACCTGAATAGATTTGGGAAGTTGGTCATTTAGATCATCAATACTTTGCTGGACAAACCGCCAATGTCTTTTATCCATATGCGGGTCTTTTATCAATGAGGGTTCCCAGCAGTACAAAAGCAGAATGTTTTCATGAGAGACCGCTGCTCGATAAAGTGGCTCATGATCACGCAAGCGAAAGTCGCGTTTGAGCCATATTATTGTAATCGGTATTTTTGATTTTTCTTGAGGCATATGGGTTTAAAACTATAGCCACTTGTTGCGAAAACTTCCCTTGGGGTCGTATGTTTCCGTTTGTTTATGTAAATTAAACTGACGGTGGCCTCGAGGATCATTGCCCACTCCCGCAAGATAAAGCCAATTTCCCCAGTTACTCCCCACATCGTAATCAATAAGTTGATGCTCAAACCATGCAGCCCCATAACGCCAGTCTTGACGTAGTTCATGTACAAAGCAACTGGCTACTAATTGTCGTCCTCTGTTAGACATATAACCTGTTTGGGCAAGTTGCCTCATACAGGCATCTACGATGGGATAGCCGGTTTTACCTGCGCACCACTGCTCAAAGGTTTCTGGGTCGTGCTGTGTTGAAGGGGATTTACCCTGAATCCCGCTAAAGCGAAACCATTTTGTGCCGTATTTTAGCTGTAGCCAATGAAAAAACTCTCTCCACAACAGTTCAAAGTATATCCAATAAGTAGAATCATTTTTCTCAACATCTTTTTCAAACCGCTGAACTTGCCGCATAACTTCGCGTGCGGACAATGAGCCATTTGCAAGCCATGCCGACAACTTCGTACTATCCTTCCATGTGTTTAACGCGTTGCGTGTTTCTTTGTACGTTGCTGCAGCTTGCCATGTAAAAAGATAAGTATTTAAATGAGACAATCCAGCGGTTTCTCCCCCCACAAAAGTGGATAAAGATGGCTCAGGAAGCGTTATATCAAAACCTAATATATGCGCGGCATCTATTTTAGGCTGGTAAGGTTTCGGTAAGTTCTCGTTTCGTACATGAACAGGTAGCGCAGAGCAGTGCTTTTCAACCTTTCTGCGAAACGGACTAAATACATCAGGCATATCTTGAATATCAAACGGGAGCGTATTTTCATCGAATAAGCCAAATGAAGGAGTCTCAACGACATGAAGTGAAGGGAAGAAACGTCTTACAACATTAACTTGCGCAGACTCATCATAACCACAATGGGCACTAACCCCCAAATGAGAGTATTTTCCTACGCTAAGTAATTCAACTAAGCATTCAGCAGTGTTGCCTTGTAAAGCGAGCAATTCGTGCCCTTGCGCTTTCAACTGTCGCTTTAAGTCTTCAAGAGTTTGAAGCAAGAAGGTACGGCGGTGTTTGCCCATGGGCGTCAAACCAAGTGACGTAGTTTCAAAGTTTTTATCGTCTAAAATAAAAACGAACGTTACTTCACTGACTTTTTCGCATAGCGCAGAAATGGCCGGCTGGTCATGGAGGCGAAGGTCATGGCGAAACCAAAACAAACCTCTTTGGGTGTTATTTGAACGCCCAACATCAATGTGTTGATTTATCATACTTATTTTTAGAACTTTCCAACTCTTAACGGATCCTGAACCCGTTTACTACCGTAATATGTGCAATACGATCGATATTGAAATTTAGTGCAATGCCAAAGGAAATAAAGTGACCGTTCCCGTTAGTATCATGTGGTTCAGGCAGGACCTTCGAGTAAAAGATAACCCGGCATTAAACGCTGCCTGCGACATGGGCAAGATTGTGCCCATTTACATTTACGATAATTCAGCGCCAAATGGCAGAGAACCTGGAGGGGCCAGTAAATGGTGGCTGCATCACTCATTGGAATCTCTAAACAAAAGGCTGAATGGTCACTTGCAAGTATTTAAAGGCGACCCTCAGTCACTAATTCCAAAGTTAATGTCATCGTTCGGCGCTGAAGCAATTTTCTGGAATCGCTGCTACGAGCCGTGGCAGATCAACCGTGATAAGGCACTCAAAAAGTCTCTGACAGAAGACGGCTTTGATGCCCACAGCTGTAACGGTAGCTTGCTCTGGGAGCCAATGAAAGTGCTCAAAAAAGACGGCACACCTTACCGAGTATTTACGCCTTATTACAGAAAAGGTTGTTTGCAAGTTGAAGAGCCACGCTATCCAAAAGCACCGCCAGCACGCATAACTTACGCCGATGTAGCGGACAAAAGTGATGGTCTAGCATCTCTTGAATTGCTTCCAACGATTAGCTGGGATAGCACCATTGCCAAAGAGTGGGCACCCGGTGAGGATGGCGCCGCTGATAACCTTTCAGATTTTATTGAAAACTCAGCAAGAAAATACAAAGACGGCAGAGACATTCCATCGGCAAGAGGCACATCTCGCTTATCGCCGCACTTGCATTTTGGTGAAGTTTCGCCCAATCAAGTTTGGTATGCCATCAAAGATAAATTCGGAAATACTGAAGACAAAAGCATTGATACCTACTTAAGTGAATTAGGTTGGCGCGAGTTTAGTTATTATTTGCTGTTTCACTTTCCAACACTACCAAACAAGAACTTTAATGATAAATTTGACAAGTTCCCCTGGCGCACTGACGGCAAGGCCCTTAAAGCATGGCAAACCGGCGATACGGGTATTCCCATTGTAGATGCTGGAATGAGAGAGCTATGGCAAACGGGTTACATGCACAACCGCGTTCGCATGATTGTTGGTTCGTTTTTAGTAAAAAATTTATTGCTTAGCTGGCACGAGGGTGAACGCTGGTTTTGGGATACCCTGTTAGATGCCGATTTAGCAAGCAATAGTGCCAGTTGGCAATGGGTTGCAGGCTCTGGCGCTGATGCAGCCCCATATTTCAGGATTTTCAATCCCATCTTACAAGGTGAAAAGTTTGATAAAAAAGGAAGCTATGTACGCAGGTTTTGCCCTGAACTAAAAGATTTATCTGACAAGTACATTCACAAGCCATGGGAGGCGCCTAACGCTATATTAAAAGATGCGGGCATCGACTTAGGTAAAAACTACCCAAAACCCATTGTTGACTTAAAAGCATCTAGACAACGCGCACTAGACGCATTTCAAGAGATTAAAGAGTAGGGTATGGCTGCACTTATTTTAGTTCTGGGTGACCAACTAACCGACACCTTACCTGCAATAACAAATGCAGTAAAAAGCAAAGATACGGTGTTAATGGCTGAGGTTAAAGAAGAAGCCACGTATGTTAAGCATCATAAAAAGAAAATTGCTTTTTTGTTCAGTGCCATGCGCCATTTTGCGGAGTACTTGCGCAACGAAAACTTTCATGTTGACTACGTGCATTATAACGACAGCAATAATAAAGGTGACTTACTTGCTCAGGTGAAAAACGCGGTAAGCGACGGTAACTTTGACGAAGTTAAGGTGACCATGCCCGGAGAGTATCGTCTTTGGAAAAGTATGCAACAATGGGAAAATGTAATTGGCCTGCCGGTTACTATTTGCGAAGACAATCGCTTTTTATCAACGCCAGAAGAATTTAGCCAATGGGCAGAGGGTAAAAAGCAGTTGCGGATGGAGTTTTTTTACCGAGAAATGCGTCGTAAACACAATGTACTGATGGACGGTAAAAATCCCATAGGCGGTAAATGGAATTACGATGCGCAAAACCGCGAACCCATGCCAGAAACACACAAAGTGCCGAAACACACCACGTTTGAAACTGACGATGTAACGAATGATGTTATTGAACTGGTAAAATCAGAGTTCGAAGGTCACTTTGGCTCGGTCGATGAGTTTCATTTTGCGGTTACTCGTGAAGATGCACTTAAGGTACTCAACACCTTTATTGAAGAGCGCTTGCCAAATTTTGGGCAGTACCAAGACGCTATGGTACAAGGAAAACCTTGGCTATATCACTCGCACATCGCGTTCTATTTAAATTGTGGCCTTTTAACACCTAAAGAAGCGATTCAAGCAGCTGAGCAAGCTTACCATGCAGGGCAAGTTCCTCTAAATTCAGCCGAAGGATTTATCAGACAAATTTTAGGTTGGCGTGAATACGTTAGGGGGTTTTACTGGCATTTTATGCCTAATTTAAAAACCGACAATTACTTTAACAACAGCCGAGCCCTCCCTTCGTTTTTCTGGGATGCACAAACAAATATGAATTGTATGCGCCAGTGCATTAAAGAAACACAACAAAACGCCTATGCGCATCATATCCAGCGACTTATGGTCATTGGCAACTTTAGCCTTTTGACAGAACTAAGCCCTGAAGAAGTACAAGCATGGTATCTACTCGTCTATGCCGATGCCTATGAGTGGGTAGAGCTTCCCAACGTCGCGGGCATGATTTTGTACAGTGATGGTGGAAATTTGGCCAGCAAGCCTTATGTGGCTAGCGGCAGTTATATAAATAAGATGTCGAATTACTGCAAAAACTGTGGGTATCAAGTATCTAAAAAGACAGGCCCGAAGGCGTGTCCTTTCAATTATTTGTACTGGCACTTTATTGACAAAAATAGAGAAAAACTGAGCAATAATCATCGTATGGCTATGATCTACAAAACTTACGGACGAATGAAAGAAGAAAATATTGAAGCAATGAAGCAAGATGCAGCAACATTTTTAACTAAACTGACAAAAAATGAAGAAGTCTGATTTACCCACTAAAATGTGTCCCGTCTGCCAAAGGCCATTTACATGGCGTAAAAAATGGGAAAAAAACTGGGAACACGTTCGCTACTGCTCGAAGCGTTGCGCAGGTAACAAACGCAGCGCCGCGGGCAGTTGACAGCGAAATATGATACTTACAAGCCTTTACAAATGCTTTTCCTACAGGGCAGCCCCACATAACTAAAGCCCTATTAATCATTTATCGAAGGTAGACCGTAAAAATACTACAGGAAATACAAGGAGCGTGTTGTGCAAGCACCTATTACTGTTGATAGACTGCGTTTTCTTCTCTACAGCTTTAAAGAAAAGTTGTGGGTAAAACCCTTAGGGTTTTGCCTGCTATCTATTTTCGTAGTCTTCACCGCGAAAGTAGCTGACGGCACATCTATTGCCGAACATCTTCCGGAAATAAAAGCAGACTCAGTAAAGACCCTACTGTCTATCATGGCTTCTAGCATGATGGTTATAGCCACGTTTTCCGCTGGAACTATGGTAAGCGCTTATGCTTCAGCAGGCCAATCATCGACACCTCGTTCATTAAGTCTGATTATCTCCGATGATGTCTCACAAAACGCTCTTTCTGCATTCATTGGGGCATTTATTTATAGCGCTGTTGCGCTGACTACAATGTCTAATGCTTTTTTTAACAAAGCAGGAGTATTCATACTGTTTTGTTTAACGTGCTTGGCCTTCGCCATAGTAATTATTACGTTTATTCACTGGGTAGACAGCGTGGCACGGCTTGGACGCGTGGGCTCTACATTGTTGAAAGTTGAACGTGCTACTGAGCGTGCCATTAAACATCGAATTGACAAGCCGTTCTTAGGCGCTATCTCACAAGAAAAAATAAAAGAGCAGGGGACTTGTGCCATATTTAGTGAGCAAGTCGGTTACATTCAGTTGATAGATATAGCGAGACTACAACGCTGGGCCGACAAAGAAGATTGCTTCATTAATGTAGCCATGTTACCTGGCGACTTCGTTACCCCCGAACAGCCGTTAGCGTATACCAACATCGATGTTGACCATGGTGAAATTACAAGCGCATTTTCCATTGATGAAGCGCGCTCATTTGAAGCAGACCCACGATTTGGTTTTATCGTTATGGCGGAAATTGCCTCTCGAGCATTGTCCCCATCGGTAAATGACCACGGTACAGCCATAAATGCAATTAGCAGTATTACACGATTAATGTTGTTATGGCGAAAACCGCACCTAAATAAAAGCGAGCAAAAAAGCAGCTGCAAGGAAGATTGCCAGCCAAATGACGATGTTGCTTACGACCGCGTATCAGTTCCAGCGCTTACAGTAAGCGACATGTTTGATGATGCGTATACAAGCATTGCCCGTGACGGTGCAGCTAACGTTGAAGTTGCCATAAGCATTCAGAAGTCGCTTAAAACATTAAAAGCCTGTTTCAAAGATATAGATAAAAACTTTGTTGATGCTGCTACTGAATTGGCAGAACAAAGCTACGAAAGAAGCAAACTAGCGTTAACTTATGACGTTGATAAAGAGCGAGTTGAGAATATTTATAGTAGTTAGATTATGTTTTTTATTTATCAGCCTGACTAGAAAGTCATTAAGAATTTTTCTCAAACTAATTGCGCTGTGTGTATTTGAATAGAAGCTACAAGACATTATTAATTAAGACAGTTTTTAGACGTTAAACTAAAGCTATAATTCAAATGCGCTAAACTTCTTCCACAAAAAAATCGATACATACGGTTTTAACCAATCTTTTCATAATAGGTCTCACTGAATCTGTTTCAGAGAAACTACCAAGCTAATTACGCAAAGTTATATCAGCCTGTAAATCTAAAACACTAACCAACAATACTCAAAATAGCCTGTACATTTCACATCCTATTTTACGTGACGCTACGTGAATGAAATTAAAAAACTAGGGCAATCATGTTGCACATTTCACGTAGCGCACGATTCAATTTATTACGCCTAAAACAAATCATCTGAGCGGTTTTAAATTAAAAGTACTGGCGTAAGTGAGATGTTCACGCACAAGCGCCAATCTCTAAAACAATCCAACACAGCAGCCACGCATAAAAGTCTGTAAGTAATCACAGCCAACAAACCAACCAAATAGAGAGACATCAACGCCCTAATCTTCCATATATATAATTACGCATAATGTATATTAAATAGTCTGGCTATCTGACTGATAATACGGACTTTTTTTGCGTATCTCAATACCGTATTTTGTTGCCAGTTCTTCGGCATGGCGGTAGTAAGTTTCGCGGCTCATGAGGAAATATGGATCGAACCCTAGTAACCATGTAATGTACGTACCACGAAGCCTGCACGGCATGCGTACCAAAAGTAGCTGTTGTTCTGTCGTCAAAGTGACTGGCTTATTGTTCATCAAAAAGGTATCGGAGATATATTAGAAAATTCTTTATCAAATGGATAAAAATTTCTTTTTTCCCCGCTATTTTCGATAGTGATTACGCCATCTTCAATACTTACCAATTGACCAATGCATTCACCGGCTAAATACATTTCTTCACCTATTTTAGTTTTAATACCGTTTACTATTATCTCTTTTCCATCAGCTTTGTTTTTGAGTGCTCTTCTCAATTGTATGAGCTTCTCTGTTGAATTTAAGGGAGCATTTTGCCCTTCAATCCTTCTTACCCTCGAAGCTAGTCCGTCTATTGCAGACAAAATCATACCTGTTTCAGCCGATAGCTCTTTACCAGTCGGTAAGGATGCAGCCTTGATACCTAAAAGTTGTATGAGAGAATTTATCTCATCGCCTTGACCATTAACTGTTTCCATAATCATCGATCTAATCTTAGCAATGCTATCTTTTGCTACATCCACTCTTAGAGAAAAATCATATTCAACATGTCTTAGTCCGCTAATATCAAAAATTGCATCTGTAGTATTATCTTTCAATAATACGGTAGGTAAGTTAAAGGCTTGTCTCACTCCTAACTCATAGAGCACGTTTGGGTTTCTACCACTCATATCACAAATAACAAGCTCGCTTTCAACTATCCTTTTTAGAATATCAATTACAATAAAATTACTAGAGCTCACGTCATCAGCTCTAATTGGTTCATAACCACTATCTAAACATGCCGGCTTTATTAGGTATTCATATACACGCTTAAAATGTCCTTTATCATAGCCTTCCATATCTGAAATCGGCATCATCACGAAACAAGACTTTTTCTTGTCATTTTCTAGAGGTTGTTCTTTCTTTTTAGTTGTCATAACAATTTCCTTATAAACAAAATGCCCGAAGGGCATGCAGTGAACGAAGTGAACGGGTATTCCTTGGTATAAACGCCAAATCCTCTTCACCCCAACGGCCAGCAGAAGTTAGCATGAGCAGATTAGCTAATTGCCACCCTGCTAAACCTCTCTACGATGTTGGGAAGGGGCCCCGCTTGCGGGGAAGGGTTCCCAACAGAGTAGGGTAGACATACTATAACAGTCTACCCTTGTCCGATATTCGTATTAACTTCCAATATTATCATATATATCAGCAACTTAAATTTATCTGCGAATTGCACATTTGTACTACCATTGTATTACTTTTGTTAGTACATTTACTTTAAACAATGCTATTGTTAGTACAAATGCATTACAAAATGGTGTGATTAGTTATGAGTGAGAATGATTTTATAAGTAATTTAGAGAGTTTAGCTAAACAGTCTGTTGAACGTAAAAGAGCGCTCGATGGTGAAGAGAAATTTGATGCCGTAGGTACTCAAGCCGACGCAACAATTACGTTTAGAGTAAACAAAGCACTCAAAGACGAATTCACCAGAGTCTGCAAAAAGAACCACAGTACACCAAGTCGTGAAATTAAATTGTTTATGAACGAAGTAATCAGAAGCCAAAAGCTGGATTGATTCTACGGTTATAAATTAAGGCTCAAAGTTTGATTTTACATATACACGGTGCATACATGGTGTGTGCAGCAGGTATACATTATTCCAGCTAATTCAGCTATTTGCAGGGCGCAGCTAGGTACTTCCAATGTGAAGAACTATCGCTTATGGTGTTCTGGATTCTGATATTAATAAGCAGAAAGTAAGAAGCCCGACTCGGCAAAGTCAGGCTTCTAGGATGCGTTCGAGAGCGGCAACTCTCTTGCGCGTTGTTACATACCCACAGAAATGGAGTAACACGGCAATGTTACTAACTCAAACTGATTCTGTCAGTGAATCAGTTCGTCTAGCATACAGTTCGCATGAAAATATTTCATGTGAAAAGTTTAGCACGAACCGAAAAGCTGACGAAAAAACACCCCAAAACGACCTCGAAACGCAAATTACCAAGCGGACTGCGCCTGGGTTTATCTCTTTATCAACAACTGGAACGCCCACTGAAATACACAAAATAGACCGTGACCAATCCAGATTACGCAGAATGAAACACGGTGTATTAACTTCAGCCAGACTCCATGAGGAAGATTTACAGCAACGTAAAGCGCGTTATCGACGTGCTATGGTTACGCTGACATATCGAAACACCGATGACTGGAGAGCCGATGATGTGAGTTACTTCATGCGCTTGGTTCGTCAGTGGTGCAAACGTAGGCGCATCGATGTGCGTTATGTATGGGTGGCTGAATTACAAAAACGCGGTGCCGTTCATTACCACATAATATTCTGGTTGCCGATCGGAGTGACGTTGCCAAAACCTGATAAACAAGGTTGGTGGCCGCATGGAATGACACGTATTGAATGGGTAAAAAGACCCGTGGCTTATTTAGCAAAATATGTGTCTAAAGGTGAAGATAAAAAATTCCTAAAGGCTGTCGAATTCATGCGTTCGGTGGATTATCTGAATCAGGTAGAAATGAACGTTGTTGGTGGTTAATGCCAACGTGGGTAAAAGAAATTGCCGACATCGACGATAAACCACGTCGCGCTAAAGGTGGAGGAATCGTGCTGAAAAGCACAGGCGAAATAGTTAAATCCCCGTGGAAAGTCATCATGACTGGCATGGGGATCTTCGTCGTTAAAATAGCCTAAATAATTAGCCGCGTTCTACGTGAATGAAATTAAATAATCAGGGTAATCATGCTGCACATTTTACGTAGCGCACGATTCAATTTATTACGTCTAAATCAAATCATCTGAGCGCTTTTAAATTAAAAACACCAACGCAAGTGCGATGTTCACGCACAAGCGTAAACACCAACACAGCAGCCACGCATAAAAGTTCGTAAGTAATCACAGCCAACAAAGCATCCGAATAGAGCGGCATCAACGCCCTAATCGTCCATATATATAATTACGCATAATGTATATTATGTTAAATAGAGTATCGTAAATGTTTCTAATGCATAGCTGTAGATCAAAGGAATGCTCAAACCTATACCTTCCTTTCTTTAAGTTAAAAGAAATCGATAATTTGCGAACTGATAAATATTGTTTTTACATCACATGAACTTTATTAAATATAAAAATATTTTCAGTATAAAAGCCTATATTTTTTTAGCGGCTTTGGTTTTATATTTCTAATAGTTGCTAGTTTTTAAAGACAATGTGTTTGTCTTTTTTACTTTTAATCTATGTTTGATATATCTGTGTTTAATACAATTATTTGAGGTTATACAAAGTTAATTGGCATCTACAGTAGAAGCTCAGGCCTTAATTCTGCGGACTGACTTAGTATGGGTAACCATAAAATACGTTAGCGACAAAAAAGAAAAATATGGCTGCTTTTGGTTGATTAACAATAAATGTAATTACAAGGCACACGGCAGTTGAATTAATTATTTATGGATAAAAGAGCCTATTTAAAATAGCTTTGAAATTACATGCGCACGTTTTAACTTCGGGACTACTAACATTTAGTGTTACCTATTTCCGCCGCTGTAAAAGTTCGTAAAGCTGACTGCACGTTAAGTGAAAGAAGAAAGCATTAATTCCACACTACACATAAAAAACTTTTTATCTTTTCTGGGATGTTAGCTCGACATTTATAGCCTATTTTTCAGGCGTCGCTACGTAAAATCTGAGAAGATTTTAGGGGTATTACCTTATAGATTTCACGTAGCGCACGGCCAAAGCAGCCTTAAATTTAAGCAGCTAATGCCGAATTTGCCTGTTAATATGGCGAGAAAGTTTAAGAGCAACCACATAATGTGATGGCAAGCGGCACTAAGCTGTATATAAAAACAGTATTGTGATAGAGTTACATCTTAAAGAACTTTAGCTAGTGTCACTTGCACAAGTAGTTGGTTTTAGTAAATGCTTAAAAGGGTTATTTATCGTGTTTTCACACAACTTCACGCATGATAATTACAGTTATCATGCGTGAATATCTATAAATATCAATGACATACAAAACACTGTTAAGTCTACATAATCCTTTTACAACCGTTTAAAAGCGCTTCAAAATTAGGTCTTCCTATGTCTTCAAATTTCAAATCTACGACGTTGCCATCGTATAAGGATAATACGAAACCAACGAATAATCGTAGTTTATTTCAAACGGAGAGTGACAACATAAAGTCGAATGACGAATTCCAAGGAAGTTTTACGCCCATAGCAGATAGCACGTCTGCTCATAGAGTTGAGCATTATTTTCGTGACATTTTTACTAAATTACCTTACAACACGCAACGTGCTTACATTAGTGACTACAACGAATTCGCACTGTTTTGTAGGCAAAATGGCCTGGGTGGTTTTTCCGCTACATTTGAACACAACGAATACTGTGTTAAGAAATATGTAGAAGTGTTGTGTCGTTCTCCCCTCGCCTATAGAACAATTAAACGAAGATTATCTGCGCTGAGCAAGTTCTTAGGTGTGGCTAAATTACCCAATCCAATTATTCAATCAGCTTACCTACGTGACTTTATTCGTTTGTCTCTTATAGAAAATAGAAAGTTTCGCTTCTCACAAAAACAAGCCGTGCCTTTGACCATCGAAATGTTAGAGCAAATAAATAACGCCATCATTCCCGATTCTCTATTAGAGTTAAGAGACGTGGCAATAATTAACTTAATGTTTGATGCTTTACTTCGTGCAGATGAACTTGTGCGAGTATGCGTAGAAGATATCTCTGCAAGAAATAATTCTTTGCTTGTTGTTTCATCAAAAAACGACCAGTCGGGCCAAGGCCAATACAGGTTTGTTTCTTCAAGTACTATTTCCATGGTGCAAGAATATATCAATGAGGCAAATTTAGATCCAAAGACGAAACTTCCAAGGCATACTTCTGATTTACGTGGATTACACAGCGGCATTTTGTTCAGGCGCCTTACAAATCATAAAACTGCTCTGCTTCCATTCAATGAGCATGTTCCAAGTTATAAGGCTAATGTTCTGAATTACTCAAGCATTTATAGAATTTGGCAGCGCATCGCCAAAAGAGCAGGAATTAGAGAAAATATTACGCCACATAGTGGAAGAGTTGGCGGCGCTGTTTCACTAGCCGAAGATGGTGCGTCGTTACCAGAGTTGCAACTTGCCGGAGGATGGCAATCTCCAGAGATGCCAGGTCATTATACCAAGCAAGCCAATGTAAAACGCGGAGGTATGGCAAAACTTTCGGCAAAACGAAATAGATAAGACAGAATATATCGGTCATGCACCGAGCCATAGGTTACGCCTAACCAAATGCGGGTTATTTCCCCTTCTCTCCCTTTACTTTACCTAAATCTGCTATCAATCTTAAAACGCTAAGTGTGCGTATTAAGTGGTTGTATTCATATGGCACGATCAAAACTTGAATGCGCATTGTTATTCATTAGATACGACCAAAGCGTAAAATAAAGGAGCTTTATATGAGCAGTGGAATCGACACAAAGCATGGAAAATTGTTAGCGGAAATGGTTGTTCCATCTTCGTCTTGGCGCCTTCAGCCCGAAAAACAAGACCCGTTTAAGTCTCAGGAGTCGGCCGTCGAGTACTTAAATGAACACAATGAACCCTTGTATTTACATGTGCCGTTTGCTCAATCTGACAAGCAAGTTCGAATTTGCGTTACCTCAAGAGCTGACGACGTAGTGTTCACAATTAAAGATTTAAACAAGGGCGGTGAGACCTCGCTGCACTACTCTCACCTAAAAAACTTAGACAGTACCATAAGAACATTGGTAGACGAGAGTTGCCAAGAAAAGATTAGGCCACTATAGCAGCCAATGTTTTGAAGCATGCTCTTGTAGTTACCATAAAACGGTTATCCAGATTAAGCATGCAAGCACTAAACTAACAAATACGGCCGCTGAGCCGATGTCTTTCGCTCGCCCAATTAATAGGTGAATATCTGTACTAACGTGGTCGCAGAGCTTTTCAACTGCAGTATTGAGAAGCTCTGTAACTAAAACTATGAATAGTGATGTAATTAGAAAAAGCCGCTCTATCTGCGAGACTTCAACGTAGAATGCCACAGGAATTAAGATAATCATTGCGATTAGTTCCTGTCTTATTGCGGCCTCACTTAAAAACGCAGCTTTTAATCCTTTCATCGAATAGTAGGTAGCGTAAAAAAGCCTACTTAGGCCCGTTCGTTTGGTCATCATGATTCAAACTCGCAAAAACCACTACGCTATCTAATATTCATTACACCTAAATGACGCTACGTTAGTTTTTTCACGCGTTTTAAACATGCCAAATATATCTTATATTCAATAAGATCAGACTTTTACCGCTAGCACGTCAGTTTTCACACCATGTAGCACCGCATTGGCAGTAGAGCCTAGCAGTAAACGCAAACCACTTTGTCCATGTGTACCAACAACAATAAGATCAGCGTTGATTTTTTCGGCCATATGATGAATTTCATCAGCAGGTGAACCTATTTCTACATTTACGTGGCTATAAGGTATATCATGCTTCGATGCTACATCTTTTAGTTGTTTAAGCGCCTGCTCTCTTACTTCTTCAGAAAAGTCTCTATCTAAAAATAAGCCGTATGGTTCCATGTTAGCTTGCGGATACGCTACATAAAGTAAATGAATTTTATGGCTGTCACCTGCAATAGCCAACGCTTTTTCCACAACTAACTCATAGTCTGAATACACATCAATTGGAACTAAAATAGTGTCGTAACTTTGCATCGTTTTTCTCCAAAATCAAGGGCGGTAGAAGAACATTCATTGCGTTTAGGCGTACCGCTATTTATGCTTACAAAATAATAGTACGGTCCAAGTGCTTATACCTTGCGCTAGGTCAATATTTGATTCGACAAGTAATTCATACTTACTTTATACCAAGCAACTAACAAAATTGTCAGGTAACCTTTAATAAGGAACAAATTATGAGATCGACGTTAATAGTACTAATATCGCTGTTGCTCTTTGCATGTGATCAAGGTGCAGACTCCCCTAGAGGTTTCAGCTTACCTGAAGGTGACATGGAAAAAGGGCTTAAGGTATTTAAAAAGTACCAGTGCCAAGACTGCCACAGAATAGCTGGCGAGAAAGCACCGGAGGATGCGCAATATTTGGTGGCTAAACCTATTCCATTGGGTGGAAGTAGCGGAAGAATTAAAACTTACGCTGAATTAGTGACGAGTATCATTAACCCTTCTCATAAACTTACGCCTCGTCAACCAGCAAGTTTTACAAGCGAAGACGGCGTGTCATTTATGCGCATTGTAAATGACGAACTTACCGTATCGGAGTTGATTGATTTGGTTGCTTATCTACAGCCTAAATATAAAGTCACGCCATATAGAACAAGCGATTATCGCCTTTATCAATTGCGTATTCCTGACAAAAATGAAGGTTAGCAATATAGGGGCTCTTAAACTTTACATGCGCGTTCTATTTTGAAATGCGCATAGAAAATGGTTATAGAACATAAACAAGACTAATCGCAGTATCGCGAGCATCACTTACGATACTGCTTTTGTTTCCTTCTCAATTTCCGCTAGTAAACTGCACGGCATAAAACTATCTGCGTTACCTTCTTTCAAGTGTAGCTTATATCTTTCTGGTGCCTCGTCGACCAAGAAACTGCCCGTCTTCACTAGTGGAAATATTTCATCGTAGCGCGCAACGTGACACTGGTCTACTCGTCTAAAAATGTGCGTTCGGTTTAACTCGCTCGTTTTTACATGCCCGGTTGAAGACAAGATATCCATCAATGCATGTACTGTCTTCTTGTGAAAACGAAAAACACGTTCATATTTATCTTCTACATTTAAACCCCTAGCAAGTTTCGGATCTTGAGTTGCAACGCCAGTGGGACATTTATTTGTATTACATGAAAGTGATTGAACACAGCCCAATGCCAACATCATACCTCTAGCACTGTTGCAAACATCTGCGCCTAAGCTTAGGTTTTTAGCGATTTGAAATGCTGTGATAATCTTACCAGAAGCAATGATTTTAATTTTGTCGCGAAGTGCAAAACCAGTTAAGCAGTCATCAACAAATGCTAATGCCTCGCGTAGCGGAAAACCGATAGAGTTAGTATATTCCAACGGCGCCGCACCCGTGCCGCCCTCTCCGCCATCAACTGTAATGAAATCGGGTGTCACCCCCTTTTCTACCATGGCTTTACACATGGCTATAAACTCACTTTTTCGCCCTAGCGCAAGCTTAATACCGACTGGCTTAAATCCGCTTAAGCTACGCAATTCAGATATGAAATCGATCATTTCTAAAGGTGTTGAAAATGCTTTATGCCTTGGCGGTGAATCAACTTGTACACCAGGCTCTACACCTCTGATTTTAGCAATTTCCGGTGTATTTTTATAAGCTGGCAGTATGCCCCCATGGCCCGGTTTTGCACCCTGGCTAAGCTTGATTTCAATCATTTTAACGTTTTCTAAACGCGCTTTTTCTTTGAACTGTTCAGCGTCAAAGCCACCGTCTTTGTTACGGCATCCAAAATATCCCGTTCCTATCTGCCACACCACATCGCCACCATTCTCAAGGTGGTAAGGTGTCAACCCGCCCTCACCCGTGTTGTGATAAAAGCCACCTTTGGCTGCGCCTTTATTCAAAGCAAGAATGGCATTTTTAGATAAGCTACCAAAGCTCATTGCACTGATATTTAACACGCTGGCATGATAAGGCTTTTTGCAGTGCGGGCCGCCTATTTGCACTCGCGGATCTTCATCCATATCTTCAACCTCACGCGCAGATAAAGAATGACCAATCCACTCGTAACCATCTTTATACGTATCAAGTTGTGTACCGAAAGGAACCGTTTCTCTACTGTTTTTCGCCCGTTGATAAACGATTGAACGAAACATACGAGAGATTGGCGTGCCCCCGGTATCAGTTTCAATGATGTATTGTTGAATATAAGGTCTTAAGCTTTCTATGATCCAGCGGGCTCGGCCAACAAGGGGAAAGTTTCTTAATATGGCGTGCTTGGTTTGAACGGCATCATAAAGACCAAGCGCTAACAGAAGAGCTGAAAGCAAAAGAAACCACCACATCGGAGACCACACAAAACCAATTACCACGTTTATGGCCACCAATAGGCATAATATAGTGAGGAGTGTTAAACGCATTTAAATTCCTTATTACTGGCGGCTTTGCTTAAAGAATGAAGCCACACTCATTTCAATACACTCAAATACATCAACTAGATTCATATCCCAAGTAATCTGCTGATTTATAAATGAATGAGAAAACAGATAACAACCAAATTATTGGTTACGCGTTACCATTTTCACTTCAAAATTGTCTTTTTATACTGCGAAAACAACTCATTACATGCTAGTCTTATTGCTTCGTTTTTTCCAAAATAGTCAGTGCAATTTACTCTTTTTTATTTAATGGGGGCCAACTATTTTGGTGTATAAAGGTAGTTTGACCTTTTTAGGTAACGGAATTTACGTTCAACAATTAATGAAAGGTAATTCATGGAGTATGCATTTCTTCTCTTCGCATTTGTCTGCGGTTTAACGGTAAAACTTATCGGCATCCCTCCATTAGTTGGCTATCTTGTGGCTGGCTTTTTATTAAATTTCGTAGGCTATACGCTTACTGAAGATTTAACGCAAATTGCCAACTTGGGTATCACTATTATGCTTTTTACCATAGGTTTAAAGCTAAATATTAGAGATTTAAGTCGTCGAGAAGTGTGGGCGGGAAGCATTTCTCACACGTTGATATGGGTCGGTCTAATTACTTGTTGTGTTTTTTTGTTGGGCGCAATAGCCGCTAGTTATGTTGATGAACTGACTTGGAAAAGTGCCGCATTAATCGCTTTCGCGCTTAGCTTTAGCAGCACAGTATGCGTGGTTAAAGTATTAGAAGAAAGCGGAGAAAGCAAAACACGTCACGGCCGACTGGCTATCGGCATTTTAGTAATGCAGGATGTTTTCGCGGTAATTTTTTTGGTAGCCGCCACTGGAAAATTGCCTTCCGTATGGGCACTTGCGCTATTTGCTCTTTTCCCAGCAATGCCCATTATTAACAAAATGATAAACAAATCAGGGCACGGCGAACTCCTACCGCTTACGGGGTTCATTTTGGCGCTTGGGGGTTATCACGTTTTTGAGTTAGTTAATATTAAGGGCGATCTAGGCGCACTCATATTCGGTATTATGATTGCTCAACATGAGAAAGCTTCAGAGCTTGCAAAGTCGCTACTCAGTTTTAAAGACTTATTCTTAATCGGTTTTTTCTTAACTATTGGTCTTACTGCACTTCCAAGTCTCAGTATGTTCCTACTCGCACTTGTGTTTTGCTTATTCATTCCACTAAAAGCCGCATTGTTCTTTGGGTTATTCACTTCTCTTAGGCTACGTGGGCGCACCGCTTACTTAAGTAGTTTGGTGCTTTCTAACTACAGCGAATTTGGACTAATTGTTGGCGCGCTCGCGGTTTCTCTTGGATTAATAGCAGACACTTGGCTTGTAGTAATCGCACTTGCAGTCTCTATCTCGTTTGTTTTTACCAGTGTGCTGTACCGCAACTCTCATTCTCAGTATCACCAGTACAAACACACTATTAAGCGTTTTGAAAAAGAAAGGCGCCTTAAAGAAGATATTTACCCAACACTCTATAAAGCAGAGTTCTTGGTATTAGGGATGGGTCGAGTTGGTCGAGGTGCATTCAATGCGCTTTCAAAACTAACCGATGTAAATGTTTGGGGAATGGACGCCGATAGGGTCAAAGTTAAGGAATTAGCCGAAGAAGGTTTAAATGTAATATGTGGTGACGGCGAAGATGTCGATTTATGGGATAACCTTGATATAAAGCAAGTAGAGTTGGTATTGCTTGCGCTACCGTCGATACAAGATTCAATAAACATTACACGTCAGCTCAAAAACGCCGGGTATGCTGGGAAGGTGGCAGCAATTGCACGTTATGAAGATGAAGTGCCTTATCTGCTAGAGAATGGTGTCGACAAGGTGTTCAACTTCTTTACTGAGGCCGGGCTTGGTTTTGCTGAAGAAAGCCTTGCGTACGCTCAAGAGCAACAGTAACGCTGTTCTAAATACGAACAATGGATAAATTGAGAAACGTTATCGTTTGTAAACAACTGTTTTACAAAGACTTTTTTGACATTTGCACAAAGATCTACTATACTTTCTGAAAATACGTTAATAGGGTTTTCACAATGCAAGGTGATAGACAAGTTGTTGCCAAGTTGAACGAAGTACTTACTTGCGAACTTACTTCTATAAATCAATACTTTCTGCACGCTCGTATGTTCAAGAACTGGGGTTTTTCTGAACTTAACGAAAAGAATTATAAAAAATCCATTAAGGATATGAAGCAAGCCGATGATCTCATCGAACGCATTCTTTTTCTTGAAGGGCTTCCGAATCTTCAGGCGCTAGGTAAGCTTTACATTGGCGAGGATACGGTTGAAATGCTGTCATGCGATGCACGATTCCAGAAAGAACAGCTTCCTCTATTACGTGAAGCCATTGCATTGTGCGAAGAAAAGCAGGATTACGTTTCTCGTGACCTGTTAGAAGAACTTCTTGAATACGAAGAAGAGCATTTAGACTGGATTGAAACGCAAGAATATCAGATTGACGCTATGGGTATAGAGAACTACCTGCAGGCACAAGTAATGGGAGATGACTAATGAAAGGTAATAAGTCAATTAACAACGGTTTGAATGAGCTGCTCTCTTATGAGTTAGCGGCCATGGACCAATATTTTATTCACTCTCAAATGTATCTTGATTGGGGCTTGAATAAACTTTACGAGCGAATCGATCACGAGTTCGACGACGAACGTGGTCACGCAACTAAACTGATTGAGAGAATGCTGTTTTTAGAAGGCACACCGGACATGACGAAGCGCACTGGCTTCAAGGTAGGTAAGGATGTGCCAGAAATGCTAGAGAGTGACTTACGCGTTGAGTATGAAGTAGACGCAAAGTTGCGCGAAGTCATTGCATTGTGCGAAAAAGAAAATGATTATGTGACGCGCGACATGCTTATTGTCCTGCTTGATGACACAGAAATGGATCATGCACATTGGCTTGAGCAACAGCTTGGGCTTATAAAGCGCATTGGTCTGCAAAATTACTTACAATCTCAAATGTAGCTGAATCATATAAAACGAAAATAGCCGCCTTCTTAGGCGGCTATTTATTATGTGTTTCTTTTTGAAAACAATTTCGCTATCTCTTTAAGATTTACCGTGTTTACGCGATAGTTTTAGTTAAATACGCGTATTGTTAACATTTACTGCTAGCAAATTGAAGCTTATTTACCACAGTAAAGTGGTGCTATATTACTGCGTCACAAAATACAAATAGCTTGGGCTTTCCTTCCCTTCTATATTTAAACGCAGCTGCCATTTCATAACTGGCTCACTACAACTGCCAAGCATAAACCATCCCGACCACTTCCCTTCTCCGTTATCATTCAACAAAACAGGAATTTTACCCATATACATATTAACGCCCTCTATCCAGGCACTTTCAATACTTTGATTTTGCGGAATAAAAAGCTTAAGAGTCACTGACTCTTCAGGTATTGGGGCGGTTGAAAATGTAGCAATGGCTATCTTGCCATCAATTAAGAATTCGCAAGTTTCATTGACAAAATTGCAGCTGTTTCCTATTCCATTAACTACGCTTGTTTCTTTAAACGCCGTTGATTGGAATTTATGCGCTAAATAAACACACACTGCTACCACAATAATAGCGACCAATGGCAGCTGGGAATGTAAAATTTTTGATCGTTTATTGTTATCGCTATTTAGCATATCTTAAATTTTATGTATTTCTTCATTGACGGAGATCAAGCTAAGGTAGTTTATGGTATCTTTTTGTAATTAAAAACCTTATCATCCGCGTACCAACTGGCTTGGAGACAATAATTATTACTCTTTCCGAGCTCGGTGTGAAGCGTTATTCCTTTTTCGGTACACGTCTCGGCCGCACTATTTTGGCAGTTGGAGACCATAGTTCATTTGAAGTGGAAGATTCATTAAAATGAGTGAAATAAGCCAAGCACAACCTAATTACAATTATAAAGTAGTTAGGCAATTTACCATCATGACCATAGTCTGGGGTATCATTGGTATGGGCCTGGGGGTATTCATTGCTGCGCAATTGTTTGCACCTATGCTTAACTTTGACACACCATGGCTAACATTCTCACGTTTGCGTCCGTTGCACACTAACGCCGTTATTTTTGCCTTCGGCGGCTGTGCGCTTTTTGCAACGTCGTACTACATCGTTCAGCGTACCTGCCAGGTAAGACTGTTCAGTGACAAACTTGCCGCATTTACCTTTTGGGGTTGGCAAGCCGTTATCGTTTTAGCTGTTATCACCCTTCCTTTGGGTTTAACTAGCTCGAAGGAATACGCTGAACTGGAATGGCCAATTGATATTCTTTTGGCACTGGTGTGGGTCGCTTATATCATTAACTTCTTCGGAACCTTAGTTATCCGTAAAGTATCGCACATATATGTTGCGAACTGGTTCTTGGGCGCGTTCATGCTAACTGTTGCAATTCTTCATATTGGTAACAGCATGGCTATTCCGGTATCTTTCACTAAATCGTATTCACTGTATGCAGGCGCTGTAGACGCTATGATGCAGTGGTGGTACGGCCACAACGCGGTAGGCTTTTTCCTAACTGCGGGCTTCCTTGGTATGATGTACTACTTCGTACCTAAGCAAGCTGGTCGCCCGGTTTATTCATACAGACTGTCAATTGTTCACTTCTGGGCACTTATCTCTCTGTATATCTGGGCGGGTCCTCACCACCTACACTACACTGCCCTACCAGACTGGACGCAGTCATTGGGTATGGTAATGTCTGTTATCCTGTTCGTTCCATCTTGGGGTGGTATGATAAACGGTATTATGACGCTTTCAGGCGCGTGGCATAAACTACGTACCGACCCTGTATTGCGTTTCCTTATTGTTTCATTGTCTTTCTACGGTATGTCTACCTTCGAAGGCCCAATGATGGCAATTAAGACCGTTAATGCACTATCTCACTATACTGACTGGACAATTGGTCACGTACACTCTGGTGCACTAGGTTGGGTTGCAATGGTTTCAATTGGTTCAATTTACCACTTAATTCCAGTGCTATTTGGCCAACGCGCAATGTACAGCACTAAACTGGTTAATGTGCACTTCTGGTTCGCAACAATTGGTGTTGTTCTATACATAGTTGCAATGTGGATGTCTGGTGTACTTCAAGGTCTAATGTGGCGCGCAGTTAATGCTGACGGTACCTTGACCTACAGTTTTGTTGAGTCATTAGAAGCGTCTAAGCCTTTCTATGTAGTTCGTTTCATTGGTGGTGTTTTCGTTGTTGCTGGTATGCTGGTTATGGCATACAACACATGGAAAACCGTTCGTGCACCTAAAGGCAGTATCGCTGCAGACCCAGCGACTCAGCCAGCGTAGTAAAGGAGACGAATAATGAAAAACGCACATGAGTTAATTGAAAAGAACGTCGGTCTGTTAACGGTATTAATCCTTATCGCTATCAGCTTCGGTGCCATGGTTCAAATTACGCCGTTGATGTTTCAACAGCAAACCATGGAACCGGTAACAGGCTTACGTCCATATACCGCGCTTGAGCTAGAAGGCCGTGACATTTACATTCGTGAAGGTTGCGTAGGCTGTCACAGCCAGATGATCCGTCCATTCCGTGCAGAAACAGAGCGTTATGGTCACTACAGCGTTGCTGGTGAGTCAGTATGGGAGCACCCTTTCCTTTGGGGTTCTAAACGTACTGGCCCAGACTTGGCGCGTGTTGGTGGTCGCTACAGTGACGAATGGCACCGAGTTCACCTGATTAATCCTCGTAACGTGGTTCCAGAGTCGAACATGCCAGGGTTCCCTTGGCTTGCGGAAAACACGCTTGACGGCGAGTTAACAGCTGAAAAAATGGAAGTGTTCCGTGGCTTCGGCGTTCCGTATACCGACGAAGATATCGCGGGTGCGAAAGCGGCAGTACAGGGTAAAACGGAAATGCAAGCCCTTATTGCTTACCTACAGTCTCTTGGCACACATTTGAAATAATATGGACCAAGGTATTGTAGGCAGCATTTTTACTGTCATCGTCTTTGTAAGCTTCATCGGCGTTGTTTGGTGGGCATTTAGCAGCCGCAACAAGAAAAAGTTCGATGAAGCCGCAAACTTGCCGTTTGCAGACGAAGAAAAAGAAAAATCAAAAGAAGATTAGCAGGAGTCTTGAACTCATGAGTATGTTTTGGACAATTTGGATTTCAGTGATAACCCTAGGGTTGATCATTGGTTGCTACTTCCTTCTTCGCTGGTGCCTTTCTAATAAGACCGGCGTAGCTGAAGGTGAGTCTATGGGTCACAAATTCGATGGTATCGAGGAACTGAACAACCAGCTTCCTCGTTGGTGGACAATTATGTTCTACATGACCATCGTTTGGGGCTTTTTATATCTGGCGCTTTATCCAGGCCTAGGTGCATATGAAGGTATTTTGGGCTGGAGAAGCTCTAACCAAAATATTCAATCGCTGGAAGAGTCTATGCAAGCGCGAATTGACGCGAAAGAGCAAGGCTATTTAGTTGAGTATGACCGTGAATTGGATTTTGCCGCTGAGAAGTTCGATCCGATCTTCGAAGCGTATGCCAAAGTTCCAGTAGAAGAACTGGCTAAAGACCCTGAAGCAAATAAAGTAGGACAGCGTTTGTTCCTACAAAATTGCTCTCAGTGTCACGGTTCTGATGCTCGAGGTCAAAATGGTGGCTTCCCTAACCTAACTGACGACGATTGGTTGTACGGTGGTTCAGGTGCGAAAATTGTTGAAACCCTTCAACTTGGTAGAAGAGCGGCAATGCCTGCTTGGCTAGATGCAATGGGTGAAGACGGTATCGAGGAAGTGGTTAACTATGTACTAAGTCTTAGCGGTCGCGATGTAGACCCACAACTTGCTGAAGCGGGTAAAGCGCGTTTCGCAGCGTGTGCGGCGTGTCACGGTATGGACGGTAAAGGTAACCAAGCACTAGGTGCTCCAAACCTAACTGACAACATCTGGCTTTATGGCGGCAGCCACAGAGCGGTAACAGAAACGCTGACTTATGGTCGTAACGGTGTAATGCCTTCATTCAAGAATACCTTGGGTGATGACAAAATTCACGTTGTTGCTGCGTATGTTTACAGCCTTTCAAATGATTAATGATGTAAATCATTAAATATCTTAAAAAGCCTCGTTATCACGGGGCTTTTTTTATGAGAAAATACAGCCATCTAAGTAGTCAGTTGCGGGCATTAAAAGCCGCGTAAAAATTGCCAACTCATCAACGCCATATTTATGGTTATTGCCTTATACGTCACTTTGAACGCAGTAAAAATAAATATGTTGTTGTGTAGTAACCACGAGTAAAAATTTCGATGAATAGACCCTGGTATAAAGAGTTCTGGCCCTGGTTTTTGATTGCCGTTCCCATTGTCACCCTTATTATGGGCGGCGTGTTGTTGAACCTTGCTATTTCAACCGAAGATAGCTTAGTGGTTGACGATTATTACAAAGAAGGTAAAGCCATTAACGCCCGTTTAGATAAAGAAGCGGTGGCACGGCGAATGAACATCACTACCGATTTAACTATCAAGGACGGCAGTATTGCATTGCAGTTTCATTCGGGCATTCCACAAGAAGGTAACGCGGTAAAACTGAGTTTTTACCATGTAACTCTTGAAGAGCGAGATGTAAGCATTTTATTAAGCCGCGATGCCAATGGTATTTACCGTGGCTTCGTAGAAGAGAACCTAGATGGAAAATGGCGCATTTCGCTAACACCTATTGACGATAGCTGGAAAATTCAAAATACGGTCTATCTGCCCCACTCTGGTAAAATGAAATTCAATCCATAATGGCTAAGTACGACTGTTATCACTGTGGTTTGCCCGTTGCGAGCCACGACCATGGAAAATTCAACACAGTAATTTTAGGACAGCAGCGCGAAATGTGTTGCCCTGGTTGTTTGGCGGTTGCGGAAGCGATCGTGGGCAACGGGCTTGAAGACTATTATCAGTTTAGAACAGAGCCAGCTCAAAAGTCTGACGATGGCATTCTTGAGACACTCGATAAGCTTAAAGTTTATGACGACCCATCCCTTCAAGAAGAGTTCGTATTTGATGAAGGCCAAGACAAGCAAATTCAGCTTACCCTTGAGGGTATTACCTGTGCAGCGTGTGGTTGGCTTATTGAAAAGCAGCTGTCTAAGGTAGAAGGTATTAAGCAGGTTGCAGTAAATGTTCAAGAACGCCGCGCACTGGTTACTTGGTCGCCTTTTCAAATAAAGCTTAGTCAAATCCTCTCAACGCTTAAGCGCATTGGGTATGTGGGCTCGCCTTTTCACCCAGACGAACATGAAGCCAGCTACAAACGCGAACAAAAGACCTTTCTGAAAAAGTTAGGGCTGGCCGGCATTATGACCATGCAAGTCATGATGCTAATGACAGGCCTTTATTTTGACTGGTTTGGTGCTATAGAGCTAGAAACCCGCCAGTACTTTTATTGGGTTGCCCTTACTCTAACTACACCAGTAGTGCTTTACTCAGGTAGCACGTTTTATGTAGGCGCGGCCAAAGCGTTAAGTGCACGCACAGTTAATATGGATGTACCCGTTACACTTGCCATATTCGGTACTTACATTGCAGGTATTCGCTCTACAGTATTAGAGCAAGGCGAAGTGTATTTCGAATCGATTTGTATGTTCATTTTTCTGCTATTGCTAAGTCGATTCCTTGAACACCGAAGCCGCCATCGCGCAGCACAGATTTCAGCTAACATGATGCAGTACGTGCCCGTTTCAGCCACGAAACTGATGCCAGATGGCAGCGTAACAGAGTGCTTAGCAAAACAATTAAAAATAGACGACGTAGTGCTTGTCAAGCCGGGTGAAACCATTCCTATTGATGGTACCGTTTCTGATGGCGAAGCCGCTGTTGATGAGTCTATGCTGACCGGCGAATTTAATCCTGTTGCTAAAGCGAAAAACAGTGCAGTTTATGGCGGCACAGTGTGCCAAGACGGTACGCTTACAGTAACCGTTACGCAAACGCTAAAAAATGCCCTGGTGAATCAAATTGTAAGGTTGCAAGCTAGCGCAATGGCAAACAAGCCAAAAGCGGCGCAATTGGCGGATAATTTCTCACGTTACTTTGTAAGCGCGGTGTTGCTTATTTCCGCGCTTACTTATAGCTTTTGGTATTACAATGGCAGTGAAGACGCTTTTTGGATAACCATTTCAGTCCTTGTAGCAACCTGCCCTTGCGCATTGGGTTTGGCCACGCCTTCGGCACTAACCTGCGCGATGGCAAAGCTAAATCGACAAGGCATTTTATTAAAACGCGCCGATGCGCTTGAACAAATTACTGATATCGACACTATAGCGCTTGATAAAACAGGCACGCTTACCCAAGGTAAGTTTACCATTTCAAATGCCTGGTATGCCGATGGTGTTGATAATGAAAGTGCCATGGCCATAGCCCGCGCGCTAGAGTCTCGCTCAGAACATCCTATCGCCAAGGCATTCAGCACAGAGATTATACACAACGTGGCTAATTTTACCGTCACACCGGGAGGTGGAATAAGCGGTGAAATCAACGATACGCTGTTTTCAATGGGTTCAGCCGCTTATTGCGTTAACGAATCTCACCTGAAATCAATTGAAAATTTCCCTAATGCGAACATATTCCTTACTGTAAAAGGGCGCATAATGGCTGCGTTTGAAGTGCGCGATACGCTACGTACCGACACCAAAGAAACCCTTAATATTTTGGCGAAAAACCACACGCTCGCGGTATTAAGTGGCGACACTCAGCAAAACGTAGATTCGTTGACTGCACCTTTACCCATTACCACAACTAAAGGCGGTCTGACACCTGAACAAAAGTACGAGTTGGTGCAGACCATGCAGCAATCTGGCGCAAAAGTAATGATGATGGGAGACGGTATCAATGACGCGCCGGTTCTTGCTAGCGCCGATGTGGCCATTGCGGTTGGAAATGCCACCGATGTTGCCAAGACCGCCGCTGACGTTATTTTGCTGGGCGATCAGCTGCTATCGGTTCCTTCACTTATTGAAACAGCGCATCAAGTGAAGCAAAAAATAAGACAGAATATCAGCTGGTCTGTCGGCTACAATTTATTGATACTGCCTTTCGCTGTGTCTGGGCTACTTTCACCGTGGATGGCTGTTGTAGGTATGTCATTAAGCAGTATCATCGTTGTCACAAACTCAACGCGACTACTGAGCAAATAGCATGAGTATTATTTACGTATTAATCCCTATCGCCGTTATCATCGTTGCTGTCGCTATTGTGATTTTCTTTTGGGCAGTCAAAACCAACCAATTCGAAGACTTGGACAGACAAGGCTACAGTATCCTTTTTGACGATGACCTACCGCCAGAAGAGAAAAAGTTGGCAGAGCAGCGCAAGCAGTTTCAGGAAAGCAACGAAGAAGCTCCCGATTTAACTAAAAACAACCAAAAGAGTAGCCAAGCTAAGCATGGAAGGAATTAATTACTTCTCTGCGTTCTTAATTGGCCTAGCTGGCGGAGTACACTGCGTAGGCATGTGTGGCGGAATTGTTGCCGCATTAAGAATGGTGTCACCAAAAGGTGCTTCTGCTGTGCCCTATACTCTTGCGTACAACATGGGGCGAATAGCAAGTTATACCCTAGCTGGCGCTATTACTGGTGCGTTGGGGAAAATAGCGGCCAACTATGTGCCTTTAGCCAACTATGCACTGTCCTTACTTAGCGGCATCATGCTGCTTTTGTTAGCGTGTTATTTAGGTAAGTGGTGGACAGGTTTAGCTCTGCTTGAAAATGCAGGAAAAGGCTTATTTTCGAAGCTACAGCCTCTGTCGAAAAGATTTCTTCCGTTTAAAACACCATTAAGCGCTATTCCCTATGGCTTCATCTGGGGTTGGTTGCCTTGCGGCTTAGTTTACTCAACGCTTACGTGGTCATTGGCAGCGGGTAACGCCACTCAAGGTGCTGCTGTTATGTTTTTCTTCGGCCTAGGAACACTACCCACACTACTTGCAGCAAGCGCCGGTAGCCAATACTTAATTCGAAGCTTTCAACATACCTATTTTAGACAAGTAATTGCGGCTATAATGGCCATATACGCGACTTATCTCATTCATAGCGCAATCGTTTAGAAATATGTGTATTATTGTCGGGAATTCATCAAGCGAGCGTGCATTATGAGCAAAGGAAGCCAATTTTCAATTCATTGTCAAAACTGCAGTTTCAGCCATCTGTGCTTACCAGTTGCACTGAATAAAACTGAAATAGAATCACTTGACGATATAATCGAACGTAAAAAGCCCCTACACAAAGGCGACACGCTTATTCAAACGGGCGATCAATTCCGTTCACTTTTCGCTGTAAGAACGGGTTCGTTTAAGTCTTTTGTAACTAACACCGAAGGTGAAGAGCAAATCACAGGCTTTCATTTCCCTGGTGACATCATTGGCTTCGATGCCCTACGTGAAAACAAGCATCAAAGTTATACTTCTGCCCTAGAAACTGCCATGGTTTGCGAACTTCCCTACGAAACACTTGATGAAATGTCGGTGCAGTTTCCAAAATTACGCCATCAAATCATGAGCTTTATGAGTGCAGAAATAAAACAAGATCACGATATGATTATGCTGTTAAATAAACGCACTGCAGAAGAGCGTTTGCTGTATTTTATTTCTCACTTATCTCAGCGTTTTGAAGAGCGAGGTTTTTCTCACCGAGAATTTCACCTCACTATGACGCGAAACGAAATTGGCAACTACTTAGGCTTAACTATTGAGACCATAAGCCGTCTTTTAAGCCGCTTTCAAAAAGACAATATTCTTAAAGTAGATGGAAAGCTGATTACAATCTTAGACTTTGAACGCTTAAACTCTAAATTATCGGCGATGAATGGTCCAAGCGTAGTCTGCAACGGCTAACCCTGGTCTATTTCACATTTAAAATGAAATAAGCGCGCTCCATGCGCGCTTTTTGGTTTAGAAGGGTGATCATCTATTTTCAAACACTCTCAGACCAAATTCTCTCGTAAATTCTTATAAACAAATAAACGTTTGTAAAAAACATGATCTAAAACAACTTACGTTTTTACTTTTGTCGTTTATAGTTATTATAAGACATCATTGAAATTCAGAATTTTTGACTGCCACTAACAAGCGTAAAGCTTAAGGGGAAGTTATGATTGAATGTAAACGAATTCTCGCTGTGGTCGATGCCGAGCGTGATAACCAACCCGCACTGAGTCGTGCCTATGAACTCGCTTCAAAAACGGGGGCGACAGTGACCGCCATCATGGTGGTATACGACTTATCCTATGATATGACAACCATGTTAAGCCCCGATGAACGAGAAGCCATGCGCGATGCGGTAACGAAAGAGTACGCAAAATGGCTTGCAACTCATTTGAAAGAACAAGGTTTTGGTGAAACCGACATTGTCGTTGAGTGGAATAACCGGGCTTACGAGTCAATCATCTATTACACGCTTAACAACCAAATAGACCTGGTAGTAAAAGCAACGAAGAAGCACGATGACCTTGCGTCGGTTATTTTCACCCCAACAGACTGGCATTTGATGCGTAAGTGCCCTCGCCCGGTACTTTTAGTGAAAGAACACGGTTGGCCAGAGGGTGGTGAAATTATTGCGGCAGTAAACGTGGGCAGCGAAGATGATGAACACTCTGCTCTTAACGATAAACTCACTATTATTGCCAATGATTACGCTGCCTTATTACATGGCAGCGTTAACTTGGTTAATAGTTTTCCATCTACACCATTGAATATTGCGATAGAAGTACCAGAGTTTGATCCTGATACTTACCACGATGCTGTTAAAAACCACCATAAAAAAGAAATGAAAAGTCACGCTTTGAAGTACGGCATTCCTGATGAAAAATGTGTTGTTAAAGAAGGGCTACCCGAAAAAGTTATTCCTCAGGTCGCAAAGAATATAGATGCTGAGCTTGTGATCATTGGCACAGTTGGACGTGTGGGGTTATCTGCAGCCCTCATTGGCAACACCGCTGAGCACGTGATCGACGAACTCAACTGTGATGTGTTGGCTATTAAGCCAGATGGATTCGTATCGCCGTTATCTAATTAACTGTACTGTGAAAAAATGAGACAAAACGATTGGCTGACGGGAAAGCAACGGCTGTGTGACCATAAATTTAACAAGACAAGCATGGTCTAGAAAAGGCGGTTTATTGTATAATGCACGCTTTATCACGAACCAAGCTAGTTAATTATGAGTTTAGGCACAAGCAGTGCTGATGCGTCGCCTTTGAATGCAGCGCAAAGTAAGCAGAAATACAACTTCAACAAACTTCAGAAACGTCTTCGTCGCAATGTGGGTAAAGCCATAGGCGATTTCGGTATGATTGAAAACAACGACAAAGTAATGGTGTGTCTATCGGGCGGTAAAGATAGCTACACTATGTTAGATATACTTTTGTTTTTAAAGAAGATTGCGCCTATTCACTTCGACATTGTTGCCGTAAACCTTGATCAAAAGCAGCCTGGCTTTCCTGAACATATTTTACCAGAGTATTTAGACAGCATCGGCGTTGATTACAAAATTGTAGAGGAAGACACGTACTCTATTGTTAAAGACAAAATTCCCGAAGGCAAAACAACTTGCTCGTTGTGCTCTCGTCTACGCCGAGGTATTTTGTACCGAACAGCGAAAGAACTCGGGGCAACTAAAATTGCGTTAGGCCACCATCGCGACGACATGCTTGAAACGTTTTTCTTAAATATGTTCCATGGAGGCAAGCTCAAATCTATGCCACCCAAGTTGGTGAGCGATAACGGCGAGCATATTGTTATTCGTCCGTTGGCCTACTGTACCGAAAAGGACATAGAAAAATATTCGCAAGCCGCTGAGTTTCCTATCATTCCATGTAACCTTTGTGGCTCTCAAGAAAACTTGCAACGTCAAAATATAAAAGCGATGCTTCAAGACTGGAACCGCCGATTCCCAGGTCGTATTGAGTCGATGTTCAGAGCGCTTCAAAATGTAGCGCCGTCGCATTTAGTCGACAGCAATTTATACGACTTCAAAGCCATAACGACTCAAGACGGCCCTGTAGAAGATGGGGATATCGGATTTGATCAACCTTCTTTTACTGCAGACACTAGCGTAAGTTTTAGCGATGAAGACAACGCAATTGAAGTAGTAAATATAATGGAACCGAAGTAAATGAAAATAGGACTTGCGTTAGGTGCAGGTGCAGCGCGCGGCTGGACTCACATAGGAATAATCCAGGCGTTAGAAAAGCTAGGCGTTAAAATTGATGTAGTTGCAGGCTGCTCAATAGGTGCTTACGTTGGCGCCGCCTACGCAAGTGGAAAGTTAGACGGTTTGAAAGAATGGGCGTGCTCGCTAAGCGACTGGCAAGTACTAGCGCTGATGGGTGTTGGCCTTAGGCGCGGCGGTATCGCCAGTGGTCAGAAAGTCTTTGATAAGCTAGCAAGTGAGTTTTGTGAAACGTCTTACGAATCCATGCAAAAGCCTTTCGCTTCAGTAGCAACCGATCTTTACACAGGGCGAGAAGTCGTATTTAGCTCTGGTCCTATCGGTAGTACTATTCAAGCATCTTGTGCAATTCCTGCGCTGTTCGCGCCCGTAGCACATGGCGACCGCTGGCTGGTCGACGGTGCGGTTGTAAATCCGGTTCCCGTCAACCTTTGTCGTCAATTAGGCGCAGACTTTGTTATTGCGGTAAACCTTAACGCCGATTTCCGCCCGCTTCGCCTTGAAAAACTACGTCAAGATCACGAAGAGAACCAACGTAAAACCGAAGACTTCTTCACAAAAAGCCAAAACGTTTTACGTCAATGGTTCTCGCCTGACAGTAAAGAAGACAAGGCAATCGAGAAAAAAGACGAAACAGTTAATAGCGATGCATCTAATGCGGTAGAAACTGAAGAAGGCGTTGCTGCTGAAGTTATTGAGAAAGTTGAAGAAAAGCTTACTGAAGTGCCTGCGAAAGTGAACAAACGCAATCCGCCTGGCATTATGAGCGTAATGAGCAGTTCACTAGAAATACTTCAAGCCCGCGTAACGCGTTCACGTTTAGCAGGCGATCCGCCAGACATCTTAATTGAACCACAGCTAACAGATGTCGGGATTATGGAATTTCACAGAGCGGAAGAGCTATGCGCGAAAGGTGAAGAAACTATCGCGCGTTTAGCTGAACAAATTAGATATCAGTTACTAACTTAACTGATTCCACAATAAGCGGCTAGCTTTAGCTTGACGCCATTGCGGTAACACGCAATGGCGCATGAGGCAGCGTTAAGCCTTTAGCGTTGTCAATCCACTCTTGTTCAAGATGCAGTACGCCGTTATTTATATGCACACCTTGCGGCGTAACAAAGTCTAAATTCTTGTCATCAAATTGAATCATTAGCCCTTTTACCGAAGGCATCATGAAAGACAAAAAGCTGCCCATCTCATTGAAGAAGGCTTCATATTGACCATACAAAAAAGTCAGGTCTTCTTTCGTGTAATGCTGCTTTAGGTATTCGGGTTTTGTTTCAAGTTGCACCGACATATCGCACACGTTGGCTCGCTCATTTAAGTCAATGCTAACAAGCGCATTCGCCAGTTTTAGTGCTTTTTCTGTCGGCACAGTGAAGCGCCCTTCATCGCTCACTTCAAGCGCCATGGTTTTCTTATCGGTTACGATAGTTGCGTTATTCACTTCGCATAAACGCCCCTCTCCTACTCGAACAAAACCAAAAGCAAATTGAAGCGCTTGAGTGTCTTCGTTATCTAGTTTCTTAACATGGCTGTAAAAACGGCTGTACTCAACATCTATCGTTTCTGCTACTACCAAAGCACTGTTTGCTCCCATAAATAGAGATGAAGCAAAAAATAAGGCCGCGCGTATCATTCGGATAAAAACTCCTCGTTAAATAGGATCATTGTTTGAAGCTCTTCTACATAAGCGGCTCCACGCTCAGAATAGTTCATTAGCCCTTCTGCTAATGCTACACCAGTAATAGGAATTTGATTAGCACGCAAACGGCTGCGTATCTCTCTTAAGTCGGCATAAGCATCGTGACGGTTTAAGTTTCGCATGTAGGTATAGGTGGCGCTAGACAAGCTGTCGAACTTAGCAACCTCATGCGAAGCCCCATCATTTCGACGACTTGGAACAAAACCACAGCCTTTAGAAAAGCACCACAAGCCAAAAAAGTTGTAGCCTTTTCTAGCGAAACGGCTGGTCCCCCAAGCTGACTCGTTAGCAGCTTGCACCAATACAAGTTCTGAGGGTAACACATCAATCTTTTGAAGCAGCGCTAATAGCTTAGTTTTCAGAGGCTGCGTAGGCTTAACGCGGTATTCTTCTTCAAGCCATTCCAACCTTGCCATGTCTTCATCAGAGAGTGAGCTATCAGCGAGCGCTTTTCTATAAAGTGTTTGAATATAATGCCTAAGTGTTAGTAAATAGGCATTTTGCTTCTCAACCTCGGGGCGTAAGTAGTTAAAAAACGCTTCTTTTTTCTCTTTTACATTCGTGTACGCTGCGAAATTGGGCACAGGTTTTGTAGCCTCTACCGTTTGAGGGATCTCTAATATATCGGGTTCGTCCTCAGTAAAGATTACAGCGTTAATGACAATGACTGCCAACACACCTAGCGTTATAAGAACAATTTTAAAGGTTTCGCGTTTATGCATCGAAGCTAGACTCATTCACACCGGTTTCCGATGCTTCCGTGCTACCGCCTTGCTCGCCAATGAGTTCCTGATAGAGCAAGCCCATCATACTAAAATAAAAAGGTAAGACCCAAATAAGAGAAAAGCCCAATGTAAGTGGTACCGTTGCGAATAACAAAAAGAACACACCAAAAACACTGGCGATTTGTGCCCAGTATGCATTGAATACACGGCAAGATAGAATAATTGCGCTAATAGGCGTTAGCTTTCTGTCAGCCACTAACATGAGAGAAAAAGACGATGCTAAGTAAAAATAGATGCCGGGAACAACCAATAGCATAAGGCCTAACTGAACTAATATGCTGTTAACTAATTGGGTTAATGCAAGAAGAAATATAACAGGAAAAAACTGAAACACTGTAAATACTGAGGTTTTAACTCCACGCGCTACAAAAACCCCCATCATATACAAACCTGTTATTAAAGGTGCGACAATACAAATTGCCACAATTTCAATAATGGACTGATGCTCGAATACATAGGTGCCATCGTTGTTAACCGTGATGTATTGCTGTGCAACCACACCTAAAACAACAAACGTTAAAAACAGTACTACGCTACCTTGCAACAAGGAAGAAAAGTTAGCTTTAGTCAAGCCTGCGGCGCGGCGTAATAGACCTTTAATATCAAATTGGTACTGTTTAGATAGCGTATTGTTCAGGCGATCTGGATTTACGTCTTTCACACAACTCTCTTATAGTTTTATAAAATCGACGCGATTATACCAATTCACAAAAACAAATGCCTGTTTGTATGCTAAACAAATATTAACCCAGTACCAGTTTCGCGGCTAAACCCACCAGCATCACGCCCATAGCGCGGTCTAACCAATAGCCTTTTTTGCCAATAAGTTCAGCTACTTTACTAGTGCTTAGCAAGTAAGAGAGAAAACAAAACCATACACCTGTTGCGATCGCCAAGTAAATGCCGTAGCCAAGTCTTACTGTAAACGGAGTATCAATACTGATTATGGCAGTAAAAAGTGAAAGAAAGAAAAGTGTTGCTTTGGGGTTTAGGCCATTCGTAAGAAATCCCATCCATAAGGCTTTTTTCGCTGAAATTTGAGCCGCTTTAGGTTCTGCGTTAACCTTCTCATCTTGCTTTACCGGGCCACTTCTTAACGCGCCAAATGCGAGATAAAGTAAATATGCCGCTGCAACATAACTAAAAGTGGTAAACAGCCAAGGTGTAGTGGCAATAACCACACTCAGGCCCACTAGCGAATAGGCAACATGCAACAGTATAGCCAGCCCTATGCCAACACTTGTAAACATAGCTATGCGTCTTCCATAGGCTATGCTGTTGCGTACAACCACAGCAAAATCAGGCCCTGGGCTTGCCACTGCAACAAGATGTATTAGTGCGATGGTTAGGAATTCATTCATATACTGCATGTTTTGCGCCTCCTACAGCGCATATTTTGAAATAATCTCATCAACCCACTGGGGAACAATGTGTGACGCGGGACCAGTTAACGACTCATCAAATAAGGCATTGGTAGCGCCAGGGGCCAAATTTGCCTCAATGGTGTGCGCACCACACTCTTTAGCAATTTGAACAAAGCCAGCGGCGGGGTAAACATTGCCCGACGTGCCAATAGCGATAAACACATCGGATTGGGAAAGCGCATTGTATATTTCATCCATGTACATAGGCATTTCACCAAACCAAACAATATCAGGCCGTAATGTGACTCTGCTGCAGCACGGACATTTGGTAGTGTGATCAAAGCTATCACGCCAATGAAATGACTGCTGTGAAATAGCACAGCGTGCTGATAAGAGTTCACCATGCATATGATAAACCGAGCTGCTGCCGCCGCGCTCATGCAAATCATCCACATTCTGTGTCACTAGCATTAAGCGCTCGCCTAGCGCCTTTTCAAGCTTAGCCAGTGCTATGTGCGCCGCATTTGGCTTAACCACATCTTCTTGAAGCTGTGCACGTCGAGCGTTATAGAAGCGGTAAACCAAACTAGGGTTTTGTTCAAAGGCTTCTGGTGTAGCAACATCCTCTACACGGTGATTTTCCCATAAGCCGTCATTGTCGCGAAATGTTTTTAAACCAGACTCGGCAGAAATTCCTGCCCCGGTAAGGACAACAATTTTGGGTTTTGTTTTATTTCCATTCATTAAATTGACTTTAATTACCTTTAACTACTGGGTATTGGGTATCTGCGCCCCACTCTGACCACGAGCCATCATAGACTGAAACCTGAGTAGCGCCGCACATCAGAGCAGCAATGCCAACGATACAAGCGGTTACACCCGAGCCACAGGTGCAAATAATAGGTTTTTGTAAATCAACATTGGCGCGGTCAAATACTGCATACAGCTTCTCGACACTTAAGAAGTGTCTGTCTTTTAATAGTGCATCAAAAGGAATATTAAATGCACCTGGCATGTGCCCGGACCTAACACCCTTGCGTGGTTCAGACACCTCTCCTTTAAAACGCGGCGCACTTCGCGCATCAACAAGTTGCGTATCTGTATTAATGGCTTGAAGTACAGCACGTGAATTTACAAACCAGCCTGACCTAGGCGTAGTTTGATAAGTTAATTTACCGTATTGCTGTTGTTCAGACACTGGTAAGCCTGCTTTTTCCCATGCTGGTTGCCCGCCATTTAAAATACCAACATCTTGATGACCTAATGATTTTAACATCCACCACACTCTTGGTGCAGAATAAATGCCGCGGGTGTCATACACTGCAATCGGCGTATTAGCTGTAATGCCTAGGTTGCCAAGATAAATAGCGAGGTTTTCTGCACTGGGCATGCTATGAGGAAGGCTTGTGGTGTGATCACTTCCGTCAGTATCTAAGTCGAAATCGACAGATGCAGGCAAAACCATTGTCGTTCGCGCATCTGGTGTTTTAGAAATCGGATCATCCATTAACGCTCTTATCAGCGTTATCGGCTTTTGTTGCATTGCATTAGCTAATTCACCAACTGAAAGCAACACTGGTGCCATTACATTCTCCTACAAGGCATTCACTGACGTGAATGCCTTAGTTATATCACGCCATAATCAATTGCATTAACTCTATCAGCACTTTACGTTTAGCTTAGTGCAGCAATTGCGGCGTCATAATTTGGCTCTTCTGTTGTTTCAGCAACTTGCTCGGTGTAAACCACTTTACCTTCAGTATCAATCACCACTACCGAGCGCGACATCAAACCTGTTAGCGGTGCAGACTCAAAGGTAACGCCGTAGTCATCGCCAAAGCTTGAGCGGAACGTTGAGCCAGTCAGCACGTTTTCAATACCTTCAGCACCACAAAAACGACCCGCAGCAAACGGAAGATCGGCTGACACGCAGATTACCGTTGTGTTATCAAGCTTCGCAGCTTTTTCATTAAATTTACGTACCGAGGTTGCACAAGTGCCAGTATCAATTGAAGGAAATATATTTAATACGACGTTTTTCCCTGCAAGCTCAGACAGCGTTACCTCACCCAAATCTGCTTTCACAAGGGTGAAGCCAGGCGCTTTTGCACCCACTTCTGGTAGCTGACCTTTTGTTGTAACCGTGTTGCCTTGAAAAGTAACTGATGCCATTCGCTTTCTCCGTGTATTGTTAATGTAAAATAATGGATGTAAAACAACGTGTTCGCAAATAAAAATGATGTTTTCTAAACGTCTTCTTTAACCTGTGATTCGGCAAATGCAAGTTTGTGTTGTAAATGCGGTTTACCTTTTAAATATTCACGTCTAAACACGCTAAAATAATGAGCCAACGTGTGTGCGCTTTGATTCTGACCAGCGAGCGCCAGAACGCTAACGCCAACCTCAGCGGTACAATGCTGAAAATCATGGCAAGACTCCCTGAGTAAATAGTCTGAAGCCATGCTCATGTTTACACCTAAAACTGGCAAATTATGTAAGTAAGGGCTTTTAGCAAACATTTTCTTTGCTTCCCGCCACGTGCCATCCAAAAAAATAAATAGTAACGTTTTGCCTGTATTCAATGGTGGAGTATCAATACAACGCTCTTGGGCAGCATATTCATGCGGAAAGACCACAATTGGATAGTACTTTTCGTCGCGTAGCAACGACAGCAATGCTTCGTCTGGCTCGGTTCGTTTCCATAGAAAAGCATGATTGTCTTTAACCACATCAGCAATCAATCGGCCTGTATTTGTTGGCTTGTAATATTCGCCTTTGTACATCAAAAATAAAACCGCCACATCTGTGCCAGCTTCAGGCTTAAATTCACAAATACAATTTTGAATTGGAAGTAAACAAGCGTCACAGCGTGTAACCTTGCTTCCACGGGCGTGAAATGGGCGTTCAGCTTTTGTGAGTTCTTCAGCCCTTAAGCGCATAATTGCGTTACTTTTTATCAATGGTATATCTAGATTGTCGAAAAGGTCACAATGGTAACACACCAAAGTAGTTTAAAAACCACTCGACACCGCTTTACCTAAACCCTACAACGTGCGTTATCAATACGTGGGGCAGCACATTACTAGCTATTTAAACGTATTTGGTTGAAAAGAATAAGCTATAAATTACGTTTCGGACTCACTTTTTAGGATTGCATTTCGTAGGCGACAGTCGACATCGTGTTTCTCGGCGTATCAATTAAAGGTAGGGTTATCGTAAATTCAGCCCCTTTGCCGTTGTGCGTAGTCACATTTTTAACATCAATAGTACCTTGCATGTGGTCTTCTATAATCATTTTCGACATATACAAACCCATTCCAGTGCCTTCTCCATGCGCCTTGGTTGTAAAATAGGGCTCAAATATTCGTTGCATCACATCAATAGGTACGCCTCCTGCGTTGTCTGTAATGCTTATCTTGTTCAATTCAAAAACGATATCAATAACTTTTTCCTGCATTGTTATTGTGTTTAACGCATCTCTCGCGTTACCAATTACATTCAAAATGACCTGTTGAAACTCAGATTTAAACCCTTCCACGTCACACGTTTCGCCAGAAATCAGTACCTTAATGCCATTATTTAATAACTGCGCTTTTTGCAGCTCAACAACCGACTCTATTGTTTCTGAAACATCAAAGATTTCTTTGCTCTTATCAATGCGAAAGAAATTTCTAAAATCATCTACCGTTTTACTCATAAAGTCGATCGTTACCAAATTCTCCTTTATAAAAGTACTAATATCTTCATCGGTTAAGCCCTGTTTAGCTCTATATCTCAACGTTTGAATACGCAAGGCGAGTTCGTTTAAGGGCTGTCTCCATTGATGTGCAATCGCGCCTATCATTTCGCCCATAGATGCCAATTTTGCTTGTTGCGTAAGTACCACATCTCGTTTTTGGTCTTGCTGATATTGCTCGTAATTTTCTTGACTAATTCCCAATTGCACTCGTTCTCTGAATTCAGCAAAAGCGATAGAAGTTATGTCGACAGAGCTTGGTAACCCCATACAAATGATAAGCCATTCACCGCAAGGGGAAATTCCAACTTGCGCTTTGCTCATCAACAGATACGCACGCTTCTCGAACACTTTTTGGTAGGGAAATGAGAAAAATAGTTTTTCCTTGCTAACATTCACATGAATGTCCGCACCGAGTTCAGAGATAGCTTCTAATGCGAGGCTCTTTAAAGCTATACCCTGTTTATTGTTCAACAAAAAGTAATTATTCAGCTCGTCTATTTTTTGTCGTGCGGTAGTGAGTGCATCAAAAACGCAAAAAAAGCTATCTTCTGCTGGCAGGGGTACTACAACCGGCTCATAAGTTTCAGACATAAGCGATGTAGAGCTATGCTGTGTTAGTTTTTCTTTTTCTACACTGCGATTTAAAACATGATTGGAGGCTGACTCGAGGTCGATATTTGGCTTACTTAAAATCTGTGTTTGAAAGTGCGCTTTCTTTTCGCCTAACTGTCTTCCTCCTTCCATCTTTAGCAGAATGCAGCTGGCGTCATCATCTTTTTTAGCAGACTGTGACATGATACGTTCACAAGCTTTGTCGATAGGCTCTTTTGGAAAACCAGAAAACGCTTTTTCACTTAGGCTTACGCCGTCCGACGCCACTATCACTCCCTCTCCAGCATTCAGGTTAGTAACAAATTCTTTCACGGAGCTGGAAAAGGCAACGCCCATTATTCCTTGCTGCGAGGGGAGCGATTTAACTGACGACTGGCCTAATTTCATCGCTCTTATATCGCCAATACAAATATAGTGTAAAAGCGGTTGTCCAGGGTGAGAAGTGTCTACTCGCCCTAAAAATATAGATGCACCAAATGTTTCTACACCCTCGATTTTATTCAAACCTTCGAACAACGCTTTAATCGACAAGAGGTGATTATCGTTTATCCATTCTCTCATCCTCTTCGCTAGTGTTCCCACCTCTAAATTTCCATGCCCCCCAACATCGCCTAACACAAACAAAAAATCGTTTTCGCGTTCAATTGTATAAACAAAATCACCACATCCGTTTGATGTTGTAAAAGGTTTTATCTGAAATACATGCGACACCATGCTAGTATCCTTTTACGCATGTTATACAGGTGCCACTGTCAGAGGTAGATAAATTGAATTCGTCTGACATCCTGACAATCGATGACATACCTAACCCCAAACTCCCAGATGAGCTTCTCCCTTCTACAAATGCGTGTTCGATACCCATTTGCATGCCAGTGCCACTGTCTATCGCCTCTATTACACATTTACTGTCTGAACAAGATAAAGTGATTGTACCGTTTCCTGCATATTTAATGATGTTGTAAGCTAATTCTGATGTAACCGTAGAAATTTCGGTTAACGTGATATCGTCAGGAACAAAATGCCGTGCAAAATAAGCCACACTATTGAGTAATGCGTGAACATCTGTGTTAACTTGAATGTGATATCGTTTTGATTGCATGGTTTACGTCCAGTTCAGTATCAAATGGAATGTCTGCGTCAAAGGTAAGCAATACGGACGCGGTGAAAGGATTAAGTCCACAAAAAATCACCTTCCTCCCCATCATCTTCAAACCGACATTTAATGCCGCCAGCTTGTGTAATTCGGCTCTTATAATCACATCTACCAAGCTAAGATCGATAACGATTTTCTGACTTCCAATTACATCTAACTCTTTACAAAATACATAGCACAGCTTGTCTATATTTAGGTCTTCGGAGTTAAGGTCAACCACAGTTACGCCTTGCATTTGAGACAATTTACTTTGCAGCATTATCATGTTCGTTTTACCAGTTCAAAACCGATTAGTTTATAAGCCTCTGCCATAGCATCTTTCAGAGTATTTGTTGTGATAAGTTCTGACACGTCCATACCCAAATTAACAATATTTTGCGCAATAAGAGGAGAGATGCCAGAGATAATGGCACGACAGCCCATTAAACGAGTAGCTTTTGCAATCTTAATAAGATGAGCCGCAACAGAACTGTCTACAATATTAATACCAGCAATATCAATAACGGCAACGCGTGTTGCTTGTTCTTTAATGTTAAGCAGTATGTCTTCCATCACTTTTTGTGATTTAACCGAATCCATTGAACCTACTAGCGGCACCATCAATACGTTTTCTGCTATTTTTAAAAGTGGTAAGTCGAACCGACTAGCAACAATTTGCTCCTGAAGGTCATCAATCTCGACCCGTTGTGCGTCTATTTTGCTGTTTTGGCTTGCAATCGTAGCGCCTTGATGCTGTATTTTTTGGCTATCTGAAATCCCATTTTTTTGTGTTGTCATTGCTTTCTCCTAGCGATGTTTACATTTCAAAATAGGTTAATACTTTGTTTTCCGAAACTTTAAAAACATATACTTTAGTATATAAATAGCGGCCATTATTGGACATAAAGCGAGCAGCAACTACGATTTGTTACAACAAAACGTTAATGGATTGATTGTATGTTTGATGGTCTCAGTATTCTAATTGCCGACGATTCAATGCAAACATTGGAAATGTTGTCTTTCATTTTTGAAAGTGAAGGAGCGAATGTGAGCAAGGCAAATAATGGCCTTGAGGCTTTCGAAAAAACGAAAGAGATTACCTACGATGTCATTTTGATGGATATACAAATGCCCATTTGCGATGGCATAGAGGCTACGCGGCGGATCCGTCAGTCAGGCATTTCAACTCCCATTATTGCTGTTACTGCAGCAACCGAGCTGGAAGCTCAAGAGCTCTTGAGCAAAGGATTCTCCGACTTTTTCCTTAAACCCGTTGACTTTGAGCTACTCAATCAAAAAGTTTCTATGTGTGTGGGTTCTGCGCAACTTTGTGGTTAAAGGTAGTTAAAGTAATTTTACAACTAACTATTTGAAAATGCTCACAATAAATTGTTAAGTTTTTATGCGCCCTTTTCATGAACTGTTTAAACCTCAGTATTCTTTAGCGGTTTAAGGTTTGACCGAAACATTTTTGTCAATGGATACACCCAGTCTCTTAGCCAATCGCATGAAATTGGCTCGGTCGTGACGAAGTAACGCCGAAGCCTTAGCCCAGTTGCCATCCGTTTCAAAAAGCGCCTGAACAATTTTTTGGCGCTGAAAAGACTCTGTCATTTCTTTAAGACTGTCTCCCCAAAGTGGTGCTTCGTCACGAGAAACCAACGCTTCTTTAGTTGTACCTTCTATTTGATGGTGTATATCTAAACAATTCGCATCGATCACCACCATATCGTGGTTTGCTGAGTTGGCTTTGGCGTATAACGATGCCCTACTTATTAAATGCTCTAACTCTCTAACATTTCCGGGCCAATGATATGACATAAGGCTAGATGCCGCCTCAGAAGACAATTTGAGCTGGCGTAGCCCCAACTTTCTGCGCGTCCGCTCAATAAAAAAGCCTGCTATGAGTAAAACGTCTTTGTCTCGCTCTTTAAGCGCAGGAACGCGTATTGGGTATACAGAAAGGCGGTGAAACAAATCTGCTCTAAAGTAACCATTGTTAACTTCGTTCTCTAAATCGCGATTAGTCGCAGCTATCACTCTAACGTTCACGTAAGTTACCTTGTCTTCACCTACTCGCTGGATCTCTCCACTTTGTATAGCGCGTAGCAATTTACTTTGAACACTAAAGGGCAACTCTCCAACCTCGTCTAAGAATAGTGTACCTTTATTAGCGAGTTTGAATTTTCCTTCCCGATTCTTATCGGCCCCCGTAAACGCGCCTTTAATGTGACCAAATAATTCCGCCTCCGCTAGCGTTTCGGTCAGTGCAGCACAATTAACATGAACAAGAGGCATGTGTTTTCTTGCCGACTCATGATGCAAGGTTCTTGCAACAAGCTCTTTACCTACACCAGTCTCTCCCGTGATAAGAACATTGAAGTCTGAGGTGGCGACTAAAGAAATATCTTTACGGAGCTTTTCAATAACCTGGCTTCTGCCAATAATTTCGCCGCCACCACTCATTAACGCTTCATCATTTAGTTCCTGTACTAAAGTTCGAGCCTGCTTTGCCTCATTTTTTAAACGCTTGATCGCGTTGGCGTTACTGAGGGTTTGTGCACCTAAGCAAGCAACAACCTCTAACGTTTTGGATGATATTTTTTCAAACGCACCAACGTTCAAACTATCAATAGTTATTAAACCCAGCAGATTGTTCTCTTCAACTAATGGAATGCCTAAACAGGAATGTACCGGTAAATCGCCACTTTTTGTCAGCAACAGTCCATCATATGGATCGGGTAAATTACAATTAGAAGGGAATACATACGGGCTGCGCATGCTACATAGCGTGCTAAATCTTGGGTGATCTTTAACTTTAAAGCGACGACCCAAAGTGTCAAATGACAACCCTTGAGTTGCTATGGGTGTCAGCCAGCCCGAATTCTCTCTTAAAAGGGCTATCGCATCACATGGAATCAGCTTTCGAATAGCACTAATCAATTGCACTTCTACATCTGAAGCCTGTGTGCTTTTTGAAAAATCCATTGCCATTTCGATTTCGAGCGCGAAATTCTCTGAGGTCATACCCCACTCCATCGTGTCAATATGACACCATTATAAAGAAGTCAAAATGACACATCAATCAACCAACCCCACAAAATACGCAATACTATCAACAACATACTAATTGGCATGTAATCTGTAAAAGGAAACGCAAAGAACAAGATTTGATCACAACGTCCATAATTTACGAGAGATAGGGTATGAATGTAAAAACCAACGCCACTTCCTATGCGTTCGATGTGGCTTTGACGCAATTAAAAAAAGCAAACGTAGGTTTAACTGGACTCTCAGTAACTTTATGTACATCTGAATTGGTGCTCTATCGGTTTGAGTCTTATCTCTTTATACCACGGCTTGAAGCAGGCCATATGACAATGGGTGTAACTTCTGCGTTTATTAAGTCACCTTTTGACGCTCGATGCGTTGCATTAAAACTGTTCAATCGACTAGTGATACGCCGTGCTTTCTCACAAATTTTATTGATGTTGTTCCATCGCTAATTAACCCACCAATATTTATCACCCTGCGCTAAAGCGCGCGACTAACTTTACTTAGAGGTTCTATATGCTGTCAAAACAAACGATTACAGCTGTTAAGTCAACAATACCTGTTCTTGCCAATGCTGGTGTAGCCATTACTGAGCATTTTTATCAAAGAATGTTTTCCCTAAACCCCGAGTTAAAACACATATTCAATATGTCAAATCAAGCAGGTGGTGCTCAACCTTTTGCGTTGTTTAACGCACTTGCGGCTTATGCAACTTACATCGATGACTTAGATCAGCTAAATACAATGGTGTCGCGAATTGCAAATAAACATGTAAGCCTAGACATTCAAGCAGAACACTACCCCATTGTTGGCAAACACTTGTTAGCGACATTAGCAGAGCTAGCTCCTGAAACATTCAATGAACCCACTTTAAAGGCATGGGAGGAAGCTTATGCTTATTTGGCCAACGCCTTTATCGATGTAGAATCGACGATGTATGCATCTCAACGGGTTACTAACGGTGGCTGGAATGGCAAGCGGTTGTTTAAGGTTATCGACAAAGTTCAGGAGTCAGAGCAAATCACGAGCTTTTATTTCAGCCCCGTAGATCAACAGCCTATTAGACAGTTTAAGCCAGGCCAATACATTACAGTGAATATTAATGGCGCTTCTGATTATCAACAAAAGCGCCAGTATTCATTGTCACAGTTCGAATATAAAAATTTTTACCGTATTTCAGTAAAGCGCGAAACGGGAGAGTACCACGGCCTTATTTCTAATTACTTACATGATGAAGTTAAAATTGGAAGCCAAATCGAGCTCATCGCTCCTGCAGGTGATTTTGTACTAAGAGACGCTGCGAAGCACAACGTTTTGATTTCGGCGGGCGTAGGCATTACCCCCATGTTTACTATGCTCCAGGCGATTTTAGAAAACAAAGCCAACAGTGCAGAGGTAACCTTTATTCATGCATGTAAAAACGCGGGGCAACATGCTTTTCATCAACACCTCCGCGAATTAGAAACGGTATATAGTCAATTGCACTACCATTACTGGTATGAAACCAATGCTGATGATGCAAAAGCAAAATCTGGTTTTATAGATTTGTCTCATCCTGAAATAAAGTTGCCGATAGAAGACGGTGATTTTTATCTATGCGGTCCAGTTCCATTTATGCGTTTTTGCAAGCACGCTTTGATGGACCTTGGCGTAAAAAGCGAGCAAATCTACTATGAAATGTTCGGCCCTCATAACGATTTATAACTTTTCGTCACGTTAAGATAAACCGTTGATGTAAATCCAAAGGTCCAAAGCGATTTCTGTTAACTGTGGCGGCAAAGTTATCACTGACAACTTTGCCGCTGATTAAGCCAAATTAAAAACAGTAAGCGGACAACTTAATAGAAAAAGCGCAGCAAACACTACTCTTTAATATCCTTCAACCTTTTTCCCACATCGACAATAGCATCAATTGCGGGTTTTAGTTCCTTGCCGAGTTCAGTCAGCGAATATTCCACGGACGGGGGGGATGTAGACATAACTTCCCTATGAACTACTCCGTCAGACTCAAGCTTCTTTAATCTGTCAGTTAAAACTTTTGGTGAGATGCCATGAATATCATTTCTGAGTTCGCTAAACCTTCTTGGCTGGGCACTTAAATACCAGATGATATTGGGCGTCCATGCACCGCCAATAACACTTAGACACTCATTGATTGGACATTCTTCAGGTGGCGGTTCCACGTTGTTTTTTCGTTGTTTAAGCACTGATTATTCAACTTACTATTTGGTTATGAGCTTACCATACGGTAACTCAAAAATTGAGCAAGTATCAAGATATTACTTGATATACATTGGTAACTATTAAAAACTAAATTAAAAATTAAGCCATATTATTAAAAGGAAAGACGTATGTGGAACCAAAATGAGCTAACCAAAAAGCTTGGTATTGAGTACCCCGTTATTCAAGGTCCATTTGGCGGAGGGTTATCCACTGTAAAACTTCTCGCTGCTGTTTCAAATGCTGGAGGAATGGGATCGTTTGGTGCTCACATCCTTTCTCCGTCAGGAATTAGCGAATTAATAAACGACATTCGCAAAGAAACTGACAGACCTTACGCTATCAATCTTTGGATATCTGATCACGATGAAGGTGGTTTAAATATGCAACGAGAAGCATTTAACGATTACGTCGGGTATTTCAAACCCTATTACGATGCCCTGAATATAAAACTCCCCGAGTTTCCCGATAAGTACACTGAAAACTATGAAGAACAAGTCGAGGCTGTTATTGAAGCAGCACCACCAGTATTTAGCTTTGTTTATGGTATTCCTAGCCATGACGTTTTGGAACGATGTCGCAGAAAGAAAATAACCACAATTGGTGCTGTAACGACATTAGAAGAAGCGCTAGCTATGGGAGAAGCCGGAGTGGACATCATTTTAGCAACAGGTCTTGAAGCAGGTGGACACCGCGTGTCATTTATGGATAAACCCGAAAACTCACTGTACGGCGGTTTAGCGTTAGTTCCACAAATCGTTGACCGCGTAAAAATTCCTGTCATTTGCGCCGGAGGTATTGTTGATTCTAGAGGCGTTAAGGCTGCGTTAGCATTAGGTGCACAAGGTGTTCAAATAGGCACGGCGTTCTTGGCCTGTGAAGAATCTGGCACGAGCACAATGCATCGTGATGTTCTCTTTAGCGACGCCTCTTACAAAACTGTCTTAAGCCGAGCTTTTACGGGACGGTTGGCACGATTTATACCCAATGAATTCATTGACGCTATTGAGCAATCAAAGGAGCTGCCACTGCCGTTTCCTATTCAAAGCTTTTATACTTCCACTATTAAAAAATCTGCACATGAACAAGGAAATCGAAATTTCGCTTCTTTTTATGCTGGTCAGGGTGCGCCACTTTTGAAGCATAAAAAGGCAAGAGCACTGATAGAAGCCATTGTGGCTGACATGGATTAACACGCAACTCAATATTGGAGAGATCTAGATGTACAAGCTATACGGTTTGCCAGGTTCCTGTTCTACAGGTATTCATATATTACTAAAAGCTCTTGAACAAGACTTTGAAGTGATACCCAAAAACACTGTCGATAATTACAACACAATAAACCCAGTAGGCGCCGTTCCAGCGCTTGATGACGGCGGAATGATCATTTGCGAAGGGGCTGCAATTGTTCTTTATCTGCTAGAAAAACACAAGAGCGAAATGATGCCTACTGACGTTGTAGAAAAGAGTTCGTTTATACAAAAGCTAATGTTCAATTACGCGACGATGCACCCTGCATATAACCGATTATTTTTTGCTATGAATAATTTAAAGGGTAAGACACAACAAGAGGCTTATGAGGCAGCAGCGCAACCCATTAATTCCCTGTGGAAAAATGTTGATGATCAACTTAAGTCACGCCCTTTTGTGAGCGGTGAGAAAGTGACAATTATCGATTACCTGCTGTGCATCTATGCCAATTGGGGTACATTCTTTAACGTTGACATAAAGCGTGGCCCGAACGTGGATAGGATGATTAAACAAGTCATTCAAGCCCCCTATTTCTCAAGTGCATTTGAGGAAGAAGGCGTTGAGTTTGCGTTGTTTAAGTCATAACTGAAATTAATTGGTAATAATATTTAGGCGCTACATAAAGATAGCGCCTTTTTTGTATTAGCTTTATGCCAAACATTTGAAAATCAACTTAACCTTAAAAAGGGCAATTGGCAAAGGATTAGGGAAGGTGTTATCGGGCTCTTCATCATTAACGGGGGACATCCGCATTCATTAAACTGATTTTGCGAAGAATCATTTAATGGAGAGTACAGA